>NZ_JBQCMO010000002.1:0-569241 GCF_051965015.1 Sphingomonas sp. SAFR-052
CCCACAGCACCTTGAATGCCATAGACCGCAAGCCGCCGCCCACATGTCCCTTCATCTAAACTACAATGTCAAATAGCGGACAAAGAAATCGGCGTCGCTTCGCTACCCCTTTTTTAGGAGGGGCGGTTCGCGTCGCCTGCGTTTCGCTGTCTCGGTGGAAGCGATTGGCTCGCCCCGTCCGGTGAACAGCCCTCTACGGGCGATGTCGGAAACCGTCAACGGCTTTTTGCAATTTTGTTTCGAGAAAGTTGCAGATTGACGGATTTCCGCGGGTTTACGCGGTTTCAACCGCTTGGCGTACAAGGGGGCAGCATGGACGCCTCCGCCGAATCGCCCCCTGCCCCATCCGAATCGCTGCATGGACAGGTGCGGCGTGCCGTCATCTGGCGATCGGGCAGCCAGATCGTCGGGCAGATTGTGTCTTGGGCGTCGACCTTCCTCGTCATCCGGATGCTGACGCCGGGCGATTACGGGTTGGTGGCGATGACCGGCGTCGTGCTGTTGTTGCTCAGCATGCTCAACGGCCATGGCCTTGCCAACGCGTTGATCCAGCATGGCGACGTGTCGCCGCGTGAGCAGCGGCAGGTGTTCGGGATGCTGTTGCTGCTCAACCTGACGCTGGGTGCGGTGCAGTTCGCGATCGCGCCGCTTGCCGCCGCCTATTATCGCGAGCCGTTCGTCGCCGACCTATTGCGGGTACAGGCGCTGCTTTACCTTACCACCCCGTTCAGCTCGTTCGCCTATGCCCTGCTCGCGCGGCGAATGGATTTCCATCGCCAGGCACAGGTCAATCTGCTGTCCTCCTTCCTCGGCGCGCTCGCCGCGATCGGCGGTGCCTATGGCGGGCTGGGCGTGTGGACGCTGGTACTTGCCCCGGCAGTGCTGTTCGCCACGCGCGCGATCGGGCTGACGATCGCCGCCCGCGCATGGATGTGGCCGAGTTTCGACTTTCGCGGCGCCGGCCATCTCGCCCGCTATGGCGGGGTCGTCGCCGGATCGAGCCTGCTCGGTTTCGCACAGTCCCAGGCCGACATCCTCGTCGCCGGGCGCTGGTTCGATGCCCATGTCGTCGGCGTCTATACCACCGCGCTGTTCCTGACGCAGATCTTCACCAACAAGGTCGTGCCGCCGCTCAACGAAGTCGCGTTCTCCGCCTATGCCCGGATGCAGCACGACCGCGCGGCGGTGGCGGACGGCTTCGTCCGCTCGGTGCGTCTGGTGATGCTGGTCGCGGTCCCCTTCTTCCTCGGGCTTGCGGTGACCGCCGGGCCGGTCGTCACGATTGCGCTCGGCGAGCAATGGCGCGAAGCGGCGCCGCTGGTCGCGCTGCTGGGCATCGCGATGCCGTTCATGGCGCTGCAGACACTGTTCCCGCCGGTGGTTGAGGCGCTGGGCCGGCCGGGGATCACCGCGCGGACGACCGCGATCGGCGCGGTGCTGCTGCCGGTCGCGTTCCTGATCGGCGTGCGTTTCGGCATCGGCGGGCTGGCGGCGGCCTGGATCGTGGCGCATCCGATCCTGCTCGGCATCGTGCTCCACCGCGCTCTGCCGGTGATCGGCCTGTCGCTCGGCAGTTTCATCGCCGCGGTCCGCCCGGCCTTTGCCGCCGGAATCGCGATGGTCGGCGCGGTCTTGCTGGCCCGCAGCGTCGTCGCGCCGGTTTCGCCGGTCGCGACGCTGGCACTGTCGGTCGTAGTCGGCGGCGGCGTCTATGCCGGCATGTTGTGGTGCTTCGCCCGCTCGGCAATTACCGATGCGATCGCGATGATCCGGCGGCGTTAACCCCGCAACTGCGCGATCGCCGCGCGGGTCGCGCGCAGATAGGCGGTGCCGTGAAAGCGATAGGTGCCGATGAAGTGCGCGAACGCCGCGCCACGCGGCACGCCGGCATTCCAGAAATTGAAATAACGGTCATAGGGCAGCAGCACCGGATCGGGATCGTTGGCGACGACGAAATTGGCCGCGACCTGTTCGCTGCCCCAGCGGCGCCACTGCCGCTCCCCCAGCATCCGGTCCATCGCTAGCGACAGCGTTTCGGCGACGCCGCGCCCGTCGTCGCTGCGCGCAAAGCCGGCGAACCCGGCACAGCCCCGGACATAACGGAGCGCCTCCCGCCCCGGCACGGCGACCCGGTCGAGCACCGCTTCCGAGGCATCCTGGACATGGGTGGCCGGGGACAGCGGATCGACCGCGCGCCGCGTCGCGACGAAGCCATCGACCGGCAACAGCCGCGCGTTGCCCTCCCCCAACAGCGTGAAGCTGCGCCCGGCATCGATCGCCGCCGCGACCTCGGGCACCGGGCCCAGCGTCACCGTGTCCGAATCGAGCTGGATCACATAATCCTGCGCGCGCAGGTCGAGAATCGTCAGCAGCCGTTCCCAAACGTCGCGGCGGGGGCAGGGATCGGTCGCGACCGTGTCGATCGCAATGATCCGCGGATCGCCCAGTTGCGCGGCGAGCACCGCGCGGTCCGCCGCGGTCAGCGTTCCGTCGTCGAGGATCACCACCCGCCCGCGCCCAAGATGATGCAACAGCGACTTTACCGCGACCAGATAGGGGAGCAGCACCGCGCTGCCGATCATCGAGAAGACGATGACCCCGTCGTGGCGCACCGTCGCCGGCGGCGTGGCAAGGATGCCGCGCGCCAGCCGGCGGTGCCGCCATTGCTTCCAGTGCCAGTTGAGATGTTCGCCGAGCGACGTCATGCCGACTGCTTATCGACCGCCGGTTAAACGGCGGTCAACGGGCACGGCCAACCCTGCGCAATCTAACCCTGAATGTAGGCTCGCATCGCCTCCGCCTCCGCCTCGATCCCGTCGATGCGATATTTGACGAGGTCGCCGATCGATACGAACCCGACCAGCTGATCGCCATCGAGCACCGGCAGGTGCCGGATGCGCCGCTGCGTCATCAGCGATAGCGCGCCCAGCACCGAAGCATCGGGACCGACGGTGATCGCCGGGCTGGTCATCCGTTCGGCGACCGGCAGGTCGATCGCCGCCGCGCCGCATTCGACCAGCGCATGGATCATGTCGCGTTCGGAAAAGATCCCGGCGACCCGACCGTCCGCCAGCACCGGCACCGCGCCGATACGATGTTCGGCCAGCAACGCCACGACGTCGCCGACACTCGCATCGGCCCCGACCGACACGACCGCACGGCGGCCCAACAGTTTCGCGATGGTCATCGCCCTCTCCTCCCACTGGTGCCCCGGTCCAACGCGGCGGGAGCATCCATGGGTTGAGAATTCCACGCTTCGCCACCATTGAAAAGCCATGGCGAACGATCTCGACGACCCTGAATATGCCGCGTTCGCCTGGGGACGATTCCGCTGGTTGCTCAAGGTGATGGCGGCGATCTCGACGGTCGCGGCGCTGCTGGCGTTGGGCGGCATCTGGTGGTGGATCGGGTCGATGAACTGGGTGATTGCGGCCGCCACGCTGGCCGGCGTCGGGCTGTCGGTGATGCTAGGCGGCGCGCTGATGGCGCTGGTGTTCCTCAGCAACGGTTCGGGCCATGATGCGGCGGTCGATGCATTCAATGCCGACCGCGATCCGGGGCGCGATCAGCGGGGGTAGCAAGTCGCCGGCTTCCTTTCGGCCCGCCGCGCCCGAAATTCGCCGCTTGCGACCGCTACGAACGTCCGCGCGCTCCGACTCATACAGGCCGTACCCCCGCGCAGGCAGGGGTCTAGAGCCAAGCAAACAAAGGCTTGCGCTTCTGGCCCTGGGTCCCCGCCTTCGCGGGGAGACGGCGCCGCAGACATTTACAGAGGTCCCGCAACAGCGGTACCCCGGATCAAGTACCGAGCGACGGATCGGCTTCGGCAACCCTTCCGCCGACCACGACCTGCACAGCAAAACCCGCCGGTCGCCCATCGACGTCCGGCGGGTTTGCGAAAGCCGCAAGTGGCACGCCCGGTCCCGATGGACCGGCGTGGCTTACTTGATCTTGGCTTCCTTGAACTCGACATGCTTGCGCACGACCGGATCGTACTTGCGGAAGGTCAGCTTTTCGGTCTGGTTGCGCGGGTTCTTCTTGGTGACATAGAAGAAGCCGGTATCGGCCGAGCTGACGAGCTTGATCTTGACGGTGGTCGGCTTTGCCATGACCCAAAAACCCCTTGGGCCTGACGCCCGCGAATTGACAATAATAAGCGGCCCGCCACACGGGGGCTGCTGCAAGACGTGGGCGCATGGGCCAAATGCGCGGCGAAGTCAAGGCGAGCGACCTTCACCGGAACGTAACCAAGCGATCCTAGGTTATGAATCAGGACATTGGAGGTGAGGATGCGGATCGAGTCGGTGCATATCGATGCGGAACGGGCACTACGCGTCGGGCACCGCGCCTGCCCCTTTGCCGAGATCGAGGCGATTCGCGCCATCGCCACCGCCGAATCGAGCCTACCCGCGCTGACCGTCCTCGCCGTCGTCGATGCCGCCCTCGCGCGCGGCGAACGGCGCTCGATCGGCGAATGGACCGCGCTAGCCCGCGAAGCGGTGCATTGCGGGCGCAGCGACGCCGTCACGGCACAGGCCTATGCTGCCGCCTGCACGGTGCGACTCGCCGACTGAACCACACCGCGATGGACCCGCTCGTCCCCGCGTTCGTCGCGGTCCTGCTGGCGGGGGTGAGCGACCGGCCGCCGCTGCTCGCTGCGATCCTGTTCGACCGACTCGCCAGCGGTGCCGTCTGGGGAGCCATCCTCGCACAGGCCGTCGGCTTCATGCTGGCGGCGATTGGCGGGATGCTGGTCGCGCCGATCCTGACCCCCAACGCTCGCAACCTGATCCTTGCCATCGCGATGATCGCAGCGGCGACCGCGGTGCCGATTCCGGCACGGATCAAGGATCGGCTCGATGGCTGGCGGCTGCGGCCGTTCCCGACCGGCCTGCTCGGCATGGCGGTGCTGGTGCTCGGCGATCGCAGCCAGTTCCTCGTCTTCGCACTGGTCGCGCGCACCCCCGATCCGGTGACTGGCGCGATCGGCGCGACGCTGGCGGGGGCGGTGCTGCTGCTGGCCGCGGCGACGCTCGGCGAGCGCGACTGGCAGAGGCTGCCGTTTACGCCGATCCGGATCGTGGCGACGCTGCTGCTCGGCCTAACCGGCGCGGTCCTCGGCCTCGGCGCGCTCCGGCTACTATGATCCAGCCGGACGATCACCGCGACCGGATTTTTTGACTGGAGCCGCCGGGAAAGATTCGCCAGCGCGATCGTTGCTGAACCGAACCATATCCAGCCGGAGACTCTCCCCGTGACCAACCCCGCGCTCGACACGCCGACCGACCTGCCCAACAATAAGACGGTGACCGTCGCCGACGGGCTGAACGCCGCGCTCGCAGACTGCTTCACCTTGTATCTGAAGACCAAGAACTTCCACTGGCACGTGTCCGGCCCGCATTTCCGCGACTATCACCTGATGCTCGACGATCAGGCGTCGCAGATCCTTGCCGTGACCGACGTCATCGCCGAGCGCGTGCGCAAGACCGGCAACACCACGCTGCGCTCGATCGGCGATATCGCCCGCCGCACCGCGATCAAGGACAATGACAAGGACTTCGTGAAGCCCGACGACATGCTCGCCGAGCTGCGCGACGACAATCTGAAGCTGGTCGAGCGGCTGCGCGAAGCCCGTGAGGCGGCCGAGGACGCCGGCGACACCGCGACAAGCAGCCTTGCCGACGACTGGATCGACGAGGCCGAGGAACGCGCCTGGTTCCTGTTCGAAGCGGCGCGCAAGGGCTGATCGGGCGCGCGGGGCGGTTGCCGCCGCCCCGCCTGTCCCGGACGATGCGATGCGCGCCTTTGCCGATCTGCTCGACCGCCTGATCTATACCCGGTCGCGCAATGCCAAGCTGGCGCTGATCGGCGCCTATCTGCGCGACACCCCCGATCCCGATCGCGGCTGGGCGATCGCCGCGCTGACCGGCGATCTCGACCTGCCGGCGGTCAAATCGGCGACGATCCGTGCGCTCATCACCGAACGCACCGACCCAGTCCTGTTCGCGATGAGCCGCGATTTCGTCGGCGATACGGCAGAAACGGTCGCGCTGCTGTGGCCCGAGCCGCCGCCCGGCGCGATCGGCGACAGCGATCCGCTGACGCTCGACACCGTCGTCACCCGCCTTGCCGGCCTGTCGCGCTCCGACGCACCGCGCGCACTCGCCGCCATGCTCGACCGGCTCGAATCGGACGAACGCTATGCCCTGCTGAAGCTCGCCACTGGCGCGTTGCGCGTCGGCGTGTCGGCCCGTCTCGCCAAGACCGCGCTGGCGCAGACGTTCGGGCTCGACGTCGATGCGGTCGAGGAGGTGTGGCACGGTCTCGCCCCGCCCTATGCCGAACTCTTCGCCTGGGCCGAGGGACGTGGCGAACAGCCGCATGCCGCCGACCTCCCCGTGTTCCGCCCGTTCATGCTCGCCCATCCGCTCGACGACGGCGTGGTCGACCTCGCCGACTATGCCGCCGAATGGAAATGGGACGGCATCCGGGTACAGCTGGTCCATGTCGGTGGCGAGACCCGCCTCTACAGCCGCGCCGGCGACGATATCACCGCCGCCTTTCCCGAAGTCGCCGCCGCCTTCCGCACGCCCGGCGTGCTCGACGGCGAATTGCTCGTGCGCGGCGAGGGACAGGGGGCGAGCGTCCATGAAGATGCCGGCGCCGCCAGCTTCAACGCGCTGCAACAACGGCTGGGACGCAAGCTGGTGTCGAAGGCGATGCTGGCCGACTATCCCGCCTTCGTCCGCCTCTACGACATCTTGTTCGACGGACCGCAGGACCTGCGTGACCAGCCTTGGACCACGCGCCGCGCCCGGCTCGAAGCGTTCGTGCCGCGCCTCGACCCGACCGTCTTCGACCTTTCCCGTCTGATCGACGCTGCCGATTTCGACGCGCTCGCCAATATTCGCAGTGGCGCGCGCGACGCCGCGATCGAGGGGGTCATGCTCAAGCGGCGCGATTCACCCTATGTCGCCGGGCGCCGCGTCGGGCTGTGGTATAAATGGAAACGCGACCCGCTCGTCGCCGATTGCGTGATGATGTACGCCCAGCGCGGCAGCGGCAAACGCTCGTCCTTCTATTCCGACTACACCTTCGGCTGCTGGACCGCCGACCCGGCCGACGGCGGCGAGCTGCTGCCGGTGGGCAAGGCCTATTCGGGATTTACCGATGCCGAGCTGAAGGACCTCGACCGCTTCGTCCGCCAACATACCGTGCAACGCTTCGGCCCGGTGCGCGAAGTTGAAAAGACGCTGGTGTTGGAGGTGGCGTTCGATTCGATCCACGCCTCCAAACGCCATAAATCGGGCGTCGCGATGCGCTTCCCCCGCATCAACCGCATCCGCACCGACAAGCCCGCGGCCGAGGCCGACCATGTCGCGACGCTGCTGAAGCTGGTGAGTTAGCACACCACCCCACCGCCACAATCGTCACCCCAGCGCAGGCTGGGGTCTCCCGGTTGCAGCGGGGGACAAGCGCCTCGAAGAGATCCCAGCCTGCGCTGGGGTGACGTCAGGGCACAGGCTCCAACGCGATCTCGAACAGCGTCGGCCACCATTTGCCCGTAACGAACAACCGCTTGCCCGCCGCGTCCCACGCGATCCCGTTCAGCACCGCCTCCGGGTCCAGCTCGCCCAGTTCGGCGCGCAGCGGCGCCAGGTCGACCAGCCCGTCGACTGCCCCCGTCGCCGGATCGATCCGCACGATATAGTCGCGGTGCCAGATATTGCCCCACAGCTTGCCGTCGATCATCTCCAGCTCGTTGAGATTGTGCACCGGCCGGCCATTCGCGGTCACCGTCACCCGCCGCGTTTCCCGGAACGTCTTGGGGTCGAGAAAGCGCAATGTCGGCGTCCCGTCGGACAGAATCAGCGACTGGCCGTCGCTCGCCAGCCCCCAGCCCTCGCCCGGATAGCGCGCGCTGCCGACCGGTTTCAGCGTCTTCGCGTTCCAGCGGTGCGCAATGCCGTCCTGCCACGTCAGGCTGACCAGTTGCTGCCCGTCGACCGCCAGCCCCTCGCCGAACTGCTGGCCCGGCAGCCGCGCACGCGCCAACACCTTGCCGTCGCTCAGATTGACCCGCCGCACGTCGGACACGCCCGGTTGCCCGGTGCTCTCGAACAGCGCGCCGTCATGCCACACCAGCCCCTGGGTAAAGGCGGTGCGATCATGTGGATAGCGCGCCACGATCCGCGCCGAAATGCCCTCGACCGGCACCGGCTGTACCGGCGCGGCGGGAGGTAAGCCGGTCTGGGCCGACGCGACGGTGGCGAGCGCAAGGCTCACGGGCAGGAACCAGCGGATCATCGTTATCGTCATCCTCGCATCTGCCTTGCCGCCCGCTGAACGGTCGGACCCTTCAGAACGGTACCGCTGGTCCGGCGGGCACGATCCCGGTCGGATTGATATCCTTGTGGCTGCGATAATAGTGCGTCTTGATCTGGTCGAGATCGATCGTCGCCGCGACCCCCGGCAGGCCCGCGATCCGTTCGGTCAGCGCGCGCAGCCGCGGATAATCGAGCAGCCGCCGAACGTTGCACTTGAAATGGCCGTGATAGACCGGGTCGAAGCGCACCAGCGTCGTGAACAACCGGATATCCGCCTCGGTCAGCCGGTCGCCGACGAGCCACTCGTCGGTCAGCCGCGCCTCCAGCCAGTCGAGCGACTCGAACAACGCCGCGACCGCCTTGTCATACGCTGCCTGCGTCGTCGCGAAACCGGCGCGATACACGCCGTTGTTGACGCTCGCATAGACACGGTCGTTGACCGCATCGATCTTGCTGCGCAGGTCCGGCGGATAGAAGTCGCCCGGCGCCGCGCCCAGATCGTCGAATGCGGTGTTCAGCATCCGGATGATCTCCGACGATTCGTTGTTCACGATCCGCCGTTCGACCTTGTCCCACAGCACCGGCACGGTGACCTTGCCGGTCATGTGCGGATCGGCGAGCGTATAGAGCTGGTGCAGATGGTCGACGCCGTTGACCGGATCGCCGGTCCCGCCAAACGCCTCGGCGAAACTCCACCCCTGCGCCCCCATCAACGGCCCGACCACCGTCACCGGCAACAGATCCTCCAGCCCCTTCAACGCTCGCACCACCAACGCGCGATGCGCCCACGGACAGGCAAGGCTCACATAGAGATGATAGCGCCCCGCCTCCGCCGGGGAGCCGCGCTGCCCGTCCGGTCCGGCCCCACCATTGCGGGTCAGCCAGTCGCGAAATCCGCTTTCCGCACGCTGGAAATTACCCGATTCGTCGGTCGGTGCGACCGGCGTGTCGTTGGTCCAAACCCCGTCCTGCAACATGCCCATCGCCAATCCCTTCGCTGTGAGGCGCTGCAACGAGCGAACGCGTATCGGGGTTCGCGGCCACGGTGGTCCAGCAGTGACCGCGAGCAGATCAAGGATTCTGGATCAGCCGCAGCAAGGAGCAGTCCGGGTCGAGCAACGCGCCGATGCGAAGCCCATTCTGTTCGCGCGGGGGTTGCAGTCGGGGAAAGCCGGTCGATTTCTCCTCGATCCCCGCCGCCTTCGCCACCGCGTAGAAGGCGTCGAGATCGTCGAGGCGCAGGCAACTGCCATAGCCGCTGGTCGTCGGATCGAAATCGGGCCACGGGAAGAATTCGAGTTTTAGCGATCCGCGCTCGAGAATCATCCACGTCGCATCGCGCCACGTCTCGACAAAGCCGAGCGCCGCGAAAAAGGCCGAGGTTACGGCAAAGTCGCGCGACGGCAGATTGGGTGTCGCCAGGTCCATCCGCTACCTCCCCAATAACGAACGCGGTTCGCCGAAACGAAGAGGGCCGGCCACCCTTGCGGATGACCGGCCCCTTGTCTGTCGCCGAAGCGCGAACCTCAGAGCTTGTTGAGGTTCACCGCGGCGTGCTTGCCGCGACGGTCGACTTCGAGTTCGAACTCGAGACGATCGCCTTCGTTGAGCGTCGGCAGACCCGCACGCTCGACGGCCGAGATGTGGACGAATGCGTCCGGCTGGCCGTCGTCGCGCTGGATGAAGCCGAAGCCCTTCATCGCGTTGAAGAACTTCACGACGCCGCTCGCGCGTTCGCCGGTCAGCTGCCGCTGCGGGGCACCGAAGCCACCGCCGCCGGCGCGCGGTTCACGCGGTTCGCGCGGGGCGCCGCCGCCGGTGACCGGCATCGGCTCGCCGTCGATCTTCAGGTCGGTCGCCGAGATGCGGCCGCCACGATCGACGAGGGTGAAGCCCATCGGCTGCCCTTCGGCCAGCGCCGAGAGCCCCGCCTGCTCGACGGCCGAGATGTGCACGAACACGTCTTCGCCGCCGTCATCACGGACCACGAAGCCGAAGCCCTTCTGCGCGTTGAAGAACTTGACCACGCCGGTCGCTTCGCCGACGACCTGCGGCGGCATGCCGCGGCCACCGCCGCCGCCACCACCAAAGCCGCCACCGCCGCCGCCGAAGCCGCCACCGCCGCCACGGAAACCACCGCCGCCGCCGCCGAAGCCGCCGCCGCGATCACCGTAACCGCCACCGCCGCCGCCGAAGCCGCCGCCACCGAAACCACCGCCGCCGAATCCGCCGCGGTCGCCGCCGAAGCCGCCGCCGCCGTAGCTGCCGCCTTCGTCACCAAAACCGTCGCGCTTGTCCCTGCCGCGCCCACCGCGCTCGCCGCGCCGTCCTCGATCGAAACTCATTGCCCTGTTCGTCTTCCCGGTTCGCCCAACTTCATTCTAAACCCAAGCGCCGAGCGAAAAACGCAGGTGTCCGGGCACCGCCAAACCGGGTGCCACCTCCCTGCCATAGCGTAAAAGTGCACACTCCCAAACGAATTTCGCCGCTGCAATCGTTCCTGTGGCCGCGAAGCTTGCGATATTGTGGCGAAGACGGCACAGATTCGCCTTATGGACACCATTTTGGCGCTTCTTGCCGACCCTGCCGCCTGGGCTGCGTTTCTCACGCTGGTCGTGCTCGAAGTCGTGCTCGGCATCGACAACCTGATCTTCATTTCGATTCTGTCGAACAAGTTGCCTGTGCAGCAGCAACAACTGGCACGGCGAATCGGTATCGGCCTCGCATTGGTCATGCGACTGTTGTTGCTGTCGATGATCGCCTTCATCGTTTCGCTGACCAACCCGGTGTTCGATCTGGGCATTCAGGGCCGCCCCGATGGCTATGGCCGGCCGAGCTTCGAAACCGCCTTTTCGTGGCGCGACCTGATCCTGATCGCCGGCGGGCTGTTCCTGGTGTGGAAGGCGACCAAGGAAATCCATCACACGATGGACGACGAACCGACCGGCGAGGCGCTCGACAAGCAGGGCAAGACCGCGCTGTCGTTCGGATCGGCGATCGCGCAGATCGTCGCGCTCGACATGGTGTTCTCGATCGATTCGATCCTGACCGCCGTCGGCATGACCGACGACGTGCCGATCATGATGGCGGCGGTCATCGTCACCGTCGCGATCATGCTGGTCGCCGCCGATCCGCTGGCGCGCTTCATCAATGCCAATCCGACCGTCGTCATGCTGGCGCTCGGCTTCCTGCTGATGATCGGCGCGGTTCTGATCGCCGACGGCTTCGGGGTACATGTGCCCAAGGGCTATATCTACGCCGCCATGGCCTTTTCCGCCGGGGTCGAGACGCTCAACATCGTCTCGCGCCGTTCCAAGGCAAAGAAGCGAGCGGCGCGCGAGGCCATTGAGCGCGCCCCCTCCAACCGCTAGGCGCTACCCATGACCGTTTATTTCCACGAAGAAGACCTGCCGGGCGACGTCTTCGCGCCGGGCGCCGACATTGCCGTCGATACCGAGACGATGGGCCTCATCACCCCGCGCGACCGGCTGTGCGTCGTGCAGCTGTCCGATGGCGGCGAGGACCAGCATCTCGTCCGCTTCAACCCCGGCAGCGACTATGCCGCCCCGAACCTGAAGGCGGTGCTGGCCGATCCGGCACGGGTGAAGCTCTATCATTTCGGCCGGTTCGACCTCGCGGCGATCCAATATTATCTGGGCGTCACCGCCGGTCCGGTCTTCTGCACCAAGATCGCGTCGCGGCTGGTCCGCACCTACACCGATCGCCATGGGCTCAAGGAACTGGTCCGCGAACTGCTCGGGCAGGAACTGTCGAAGCAGCAGCAATCGTCCGACTGGGGCGGTCCGGTGCTGTCCGATGCGCAGCGCGACTATGCCGCCTCCGACGTCCGCTTCCTCCACGCGCTACGCGAGGAACTGACCAGGCGATTGGCGCGCGAAGGACGCACCCATCTGGCGCAGGCCTGTTTCGATTTCCTGCCGCACCGCGCCGCGCTCGATCTCGCCGGCTGGCCCGAGACCGATATCTTCGCACATATGTAAGGGTAAGCCGATGTCGGAAATCGCTCGCCAGGAACGCTCGCGCCGGCAACGCCGCGCCGCGCCCGGCAGCGCGCACGACCGGCTGATCGCGTTCCTGATGGTCGCGCTGCCGATCGGCATCGGCGTGCTCGCCGCGTTCCTGGTGATGGCGCCGCTGTTCATGCGCGGCGACACCAGCTTCGTGCTCGACAAGAACAAGGTCGATGTCGCGCAGGAACGCATGCGGCTGCGCGCTGCCGAATATCGCGGACAGGATGCCAAGGGCCAGCCCTTCGTCCTCGATGCCGGTTCGGCGGTGCAGAAAAGCTCGGCCGAACCGGTCGTGCAGATGCAGCAACTGGCCGCCGCCATCCGCCTGCCCGACGGTCCGGCGCGTCTCACCGCGCCCAGCGGCCGCTACGACATGCGCTCCGAACAGGTCGATGTGAACGGCCCGATCCGCTTCCGTGCGGCCGATGGCTATTCGCTCGACACCGATGGCGCGACCGTCGACCTGAAGACCCGCCGGTTGCAAAGCGACAGCGCGGTCACCGGCACGACATCGATGGGCACGTTCAGCGGCGACCGGCTCGACGCCGATCTCGAGTCGCGCACCGTGCGGCTGACCGGCAATGCCCGCTTGCGTATCGACCCGGCACGCACGAAATAGCCGCGATGATTCGCCATGCGCTACCGGGCCTTGCCGCCACCTTGGGCTTCCTCGCCATTGCGGGATCGGCCCCGGCGCAGACGCGGCACGACTCGAACGCGCCGATCGATTTCTCGGCCAACGCCATCGAATTGCAGGATCGCGCCAATCGTGCGGTGCTGACCGGCGGGGTCACCATCCGGCAGTCGACCATGACGCTGACCGCCGACCGCGTCGTGGTCGCCTATGTCGGACAGATCACCGAAGGCGCCTCGCCCCAGGCATCGCGCATGGATGCCACCGGCAACGTCACCGTCCGCCGCCCGGACCAGACCGCCAAGTCGCGCTTCGCCGTCTATGACGTCAACCGCCGCGTCGTGACGATGATCGGTGGCGTACAGCTGACGCAGGGGGCCAACACCCTGACCGGCGGCCGCCTGTCGATCGACCTCGACACCGGCCGCGCGACGATCGACGGATCGGGCGTCGGTACCACCCGGGCACCCGACGGCACGGTTCAGCAGAGCGGCGGCCGTGTCACCGGCCGCTTCTCGGTACCCAAGCGCAACTGATCGCACTTTCTCGGCGGAACGGTGATCGCACCTTTCCCTGAAGCCGATTCTCATGCAATAATCCTGCCAACCGAACCGTACTAACGGTACGGTAACCATTGCCATGCAGGACGCTGCCGATGACCGACACCAACCTGTTGTCCCGCAGCGCCGACGCTGTCCCGGTCCACGAACTGCCCTCCGACACGGGGCTGTCGGTGGTGTCGATCGCCAAATCCTATGACAAGCGGGTCGTGCTGTCCGACGTGTCGATGTCGGTCGGCCGCGGCGAGGTCGTCGGGCTGCTCGGTCCCAATGGCGCGGGCAAGACGACCAGCTTCTATTCCGCCATGGGCCTGGTGAAGCCCGATGCCGGCCGCATCCTGCTTGATGGTGAGGATATCACCGCGTTGCCCATGTATCGCCGCGCGATCCTCGGGCTCGGTTACTTGCCGCAGGAAACCTCGATCTTTCGCGGCCTGTCGGTCGAAAAGAATATCCTCGCCGTGCTCGAGCTCGCCGAACCGGACAAGGCGGCGCGGGCGGCGCGACTCGAACAGTTGCTCGACGAATTCGGCCTGACCCGGCTGCGCGCGGCATCGGCGATGGCGCTGTCGGGCGGCGAGCGGCGCCGCGCCGAAATCGCCCGCGCGCTCGCCGCCAATCCGACGATCATCCTGCTCGACGAACCCTTTGCCGGCATCGATCCGATCTCGATCGCCGACATTCGCGACCTCGTGATCCAGCTCAAGTCGCGCGGTATCGGGGTGCTTATCACCGATCACAATGTCCGCGAGACGCTCGAAATCGTCGACCGCGCCTATATCATCTATGACGGCCGCGTGCTGTTCGCCGGATCGCCGTCCGAACTGGTCGCCGATGCCAATGTCCGCCGCCTGTATCTGGGCGAAGGCTTCGAGCTCTAACGCAGATGAGCCTCGCGCCGCGCCTCGACCTGCGCCAGTCGCAATCGCTGGTGATGACGCCGCAGTTGCAGCAGGCGATCCGCTTGCTCGCGCTGTCGAATCTGGAGATCGAAGGCTTCCTCGCCGAGGAAATCGAAAAGAACCCGCTGCTCGAATCGGGCGGCAGCGACGATGACGGCCCCGCGCTCGAAGCGCCCGAACCCGCTCCTTCCGGCGAACCCGCCGGATCGGACGAACTACTGGGCCTCGGCGCGGCGAGGGGCGAGTCGCTCGACCTCGATCTCGGCGACACCTTTCACCACGACAGCGCGTCGGACGGGGTCGGTTCGCTCGACGGCAGCCTCGGCCTCGCCGCGACCGGCGGCGGCGGGTTCGAAGAGGCTCCCGATCTCGATGCGCTGGCCAGTGCCGACGTGTCGCTGGTCGACCATCTGCTGCAACAGGCCGGGGCCTGTGTCGCGGGCGCCGACCTGTTCATCGCCAGCGCGATCATCGATCAGATCGACGATTGCGGCTATCTGTCGGGCTCGCTGCTCGACATCGCCAACCGCCTCGGCGTGCCGCTCGCCCGCGTCGAATCGGTGCTGACCATCGTCCAGACCTTCGACCCCAGCGGCGTCGGTGCGCGCAGCCTCGCCGAATGTCTCGCGATCCAGGCGCGCGAAGCCGATCGCTACGATCCGTGCATCGCCCGGCTGCTCGACCATCTCGACCTGCTCGCGCGCGGGGCACTGCCGCAACTGCGCCGCATCTGCGAGGTCGATGAGGAAGATCTGGCCGACATGATCCGCGAACTGCGCGGCTATGATCCCAAACCCGGCTGCCGCTTCGGCGGCGAACGCACTCAATCGGTCGTCCCCGACCTGTTCGTCGCACCGCGTGGCGATGGCTGGGCGGTCGAGATCAACGGCGCCACCCTACCGCGCGTGCTGGTCAATCGCGGCTATTTCGCTGAACTGAGCGCCGGCGGGAACAAGTCCTCCAAGGCATGGCTGTCCGACTGCCTCGCCAGCGCCAACTGGCTGGTGAAGGCGCTCGACCAGCGCCAGCGCACCATCCTGAAGGTCGCGACCGAGATCGTGAAGCAGCAGGAGGCGTTCTTCCGGCACGGCGTCGCCCATCTTCGCCCGCTGACCCTCGCCAAGGTCGCCGAGGCGATCGAGATGCACGAATCGACCGTCAGCCGCGTGACCTCGAACAAATATCTCTCCTGCCCGCGCGGCCTGTTCGAACTGAAATTCTTCTTCACCTCCGCCATTCAGTCGGCGGACGGTGGCGAGGCGGTGTCGGCGCTCGCGGTCAAGGAAGCGATCCGCACCCTGATCGCTGCCGAGGACCCGAAGAAAATCCTGTCCGACGACACGCTAGTCGAGCTGCTGAACGCCAAGGGCTTCGACATCGCCAGGCGCACGGTCGCCAAATATCGCGAGGCGATCGGGCTGGGGTCGTCGGTGCAGCGCCGGCGGCAGAAGGCGCTCGGCGGGTAGGGCTTTCCTACAGCGGGCGGCGGCGTCAGGATCGGGGGTGCTCTTTCACAACCGTCCATCCAGCGTGCCCCGTTACCGGGCAAGGTCACGCACGCTGCAAAACGCGTGCGAGTGTGAACTTAGTGAACTTTGACCTTCGCCAAAGAGCTAAGTGCTTCAAATCCCACGATCCGTTCGGTTCGAACAGCTTCGAGCTTGTCGAGAAGCGTCCGTCGAGAACATCCGCCAAAAGCGAACCCTGCCAAGGTCACGCCTGCGGAACCCTGTTCTCGATACGCGCTCTCGACATGCTCGATCGCTACTCGAACCGAACGGAGGAGAAGACAGGCGGCAAACACCGCCCCCTACACATCCAGCTTCTCGTAATCTGCCGGCGGCGGCACGCCTTCCATCCGCTCGGCCAGCAGCGGCCGGAAACTCGGCCGACTCTTCATGCCCACATACCAGCGCTTGGCGAGGTCATGCGTCTTGAAATCGATCCCGCCCAGATAGTCGGCGATCGAAATCTGCGCCGCCGCCGCCAGATCGGCGAGGCTCATCGTCGCGCCCCCGATCCACTGCCGATGGTCGAGTAGATAGTCGATATAGTCGAGATGCTCGACCGCCGCCTTCATCGCCTCGCGCAGCACCCGCGTGTCGGGCGTCTGGCGATGGACGATGCGCTTCTCCATCCGCTCCATCAGCAGCGGCCCGGTGATCTCGCGATAGAATTGGGTGTCGAACCACGTCACCAGCCGCCGCTGTTCGGCGCGGTCGGCGGCGTTGCCGTTCAGCATCGCCGGCTTGTCGCCCGTCTCCTCGATATATTCGCAGATCGCCATCGAATCGATCAGCCGGATGCCCGCCGCTTCGTCGATCATCACCGGCGTCTGTCCCGCCGGGTTCAGGTGCAGAAACTCGTCGCGCCGCGTCCAGGGCGATTCGCGAACCGGTTGATAACCGATGCTCTTTTCCGCCAGCAGCAGACGGACCTTGCGCGAGAACGGACATAACGGGAATTGCAGAAGCTGCCACATGGCTTCGTGTTAGGCGGCACGACGGCGGCGCGGAAGGGGATTCGTGTGGGATTGCTGATTGCACTGGTCTGGCTGGCCGCCGCGATCCTGCTCGCCGACCGTTCGCACCGGCCGGTCGTCCATGCGGTCGCGGTCGTGTGTGCCGGGATCGCCGGCACCACCCTACCCGATCTCGACCTGCTGCTGCCGATCGGTCATCGCAGCGCGCTGACCCATTCGCTGCTGCCGCTGGTGCTCGCGCTGTTCGTCCGTCGCTGGCGCCCGGTGATGGCGGGTCTGGCGATCGGCATCGGCCTGCATCTCGCCGCCGATGCCTTTCCTAACGCGATGCGCGGTTTCGCGACGGTCAAGCTGCCCGGTATCGGATCGCTCGGCGTGTCGGGTTCCTACGCTTGGCTCGGCGTACAGGCGGCGGTGGCGACGCTTGCCGGGGCGGTGCTGCTCGCCGCCGCACTGCCGACCGCGCTGGCCGCCATCACGGCGTTGGTCCTGGGGGTGCTTGGCATCGCCTATCTGTTCGTCACCGATGGCGGTTGGTGGGCGATGTCCGTTTATGCCGCCTTTGGCTGGCTGGCGCTCCGACGCAACAAGAACCGCCCCATGCATTGAGATCCGCAAGTAACCATCGTCCTTTTGGACGATATCGTACTTTTGTGTTGAATTAAACGATCTGGAAACCGCGGTTGCGCGACGTTGCTCTACATGCAAGCGACCTTCACGATCACGCCCGACGTCTCCCGCGGTCTGTTACGGATCAGCATGGGCGGATTTTTCGAAGCAGCCGATATTGCTCGCTTCGCGGCGGCAGTCGTCGATGGCCTGCACCGATTGCAGACGCCGCCGAACGGGCATCTGACGTTGGTGGATATCCGGGAAATGGATATTCAATCCAGCCAGAGCGTCGCTGCGTTTCAGCGGATCCTGACCAACCCCGCCACCGCCGCCCCGCTGATCGCCTTCGTCGAGACCAAGTCGCTGGCGGCAATGCAGATTCGCCGCGCCGCGAGCAGCCGCCCGGCGCGCTATTTCGATGCGCCCGACGCGGCGGAGGCGTGGCTGCTCTCCGCCGGGGCGGCAGCGCCGCGGCGATCGGTCGGCTAACCGTCGCGGCGCCCTGGGTTCAGGCGGCCGCCACCGCCTGTCCCGGTTCGCCCGCGGCATCGTCGAGCAGCTGGTGCGGCAGGCGCGTCAGCATTTCCTTGGGCACCACCTGCCAGAAACGACCCTTGCACCGCTCCCAATCCTCGAGGATCGCCCCCGACCAGCGGCTGTCGGTCGCGGCGTGATGCTGCGCGACGAGGTCCTTCAGCACGCCGTCCCAATGCGCCGATCCCAACCGGTGCAGCGTGATGCTCTCCGGATTGTAATTCCGCTCGAAACTGTCGTCATGGTCATAGATGAACGCCATGCCGCCGGTCATGCCCGCGCCGAAGTTCGTGCCGGTCCGCCCCAGCACCACCGCGACGCCGCCGGTCATATATTCGCAGCCATTCGCACCGCAGCCCTCGACCACCACGGTCGCGCCCGAGTTGCGCACCGCGAAGCGCTCGCCCGCCTGTCCCGCCGCGAACAGCTTGCCGCTGGTCGCGCCGTATAGCACGGTATTGCCGACGATCGTATTCTCGTGACTGCGCAGCGGCGACGACACCATCGGCCGCACGACGATCGTTCCGCCTGACAGCCCCTTGCCGACATAGTCGTTGGCGTCGCCGAACACTTCCAGCTTGATGCCCTTGCACAGGAACGCGCCGAGGCTCTGCCCCGCACTCCCACGCAACCGCACCGTCACATGGCCATCGGCCAGCTTCGACATGCCGAAGGTCCGCGTGATCTCGCTCGACAGGCGGGTACCGACCGCACGGTGGGTGTTGCGCACCGAATAGGTCAGCTGCATCTTCTCGCCGCGCGAGAACACCGCCGCCGCATCCTTGATCATCTGCGCATCGAGGCTGTCGGGCACGTCGTTGCGGAAGGTCGACAGGCTGAACCGCCGCTCACTCTCGTCGGCATCGACCTTGGCCAGGATCGGGTTGAGGTCGAGATCGTCGAGATGCTCCGCCCCGCGGCTGACCTGCCGCAGGAACTCGGTCCGCCCGACCACTTCGTCGAGGCTGCGCACGCCCAGCCGCGACAGGATCTCGCGCACTTCCTCGGCGATGAAGGTCATCAGGTTGATAACCTTCTCGGGCGTGCCGGTGAACTTGGCGCGCAGCCGCTCGTCCTGCACGCACACGCCCACGGGGCAGGTGTTGCTATGGCACTGGCGCACCATGATGCAGCCCATCGCCACCAGCGACAACGTGCCGATGCCGAACTCTTCCGCCCCCAGGATCGCGGCGGCGACGATGTCACGCCCGGTCTTGAGCCCGCCATCGGTACGCAGCACCACCCGCCCGCGCAGCCCGTTCAGCGTCAGCGTCTGGTTGACCTCCGACAGCCCCATTTCCCACGGGGTACCGGCATATTTGATCGAGGTCTGCGGCGACGCACCGGTCCCGCCGACATGCCCCGACACGAGGATGACGTCGGCATGCGCCTTCGCCACGCCCGCTGCGACGGTGCCGATGCCGGCCGAGCTGACCAGCTTCACGCATACCCGTGCCTTGGGGTTGATCTGCTTCAGGTCGTAGATGAGCTGCGCCAGATCCTCGATCGAATAGATGTCGTGGTGCGGCGGCGGGCTGATCAGCGTCACCCCGGGCGTCGCATGGCGCAGCTTGGCGATGAACTCGGTCACCTTGAACCCGGGCAGCTGCCCGCCCTCGCCGGGCTTGGCGCCCTGTGCGACCTTGATCTCGATCTCGTCGCAGGCGTTGAGATACTCGGCGGTGACGCCGAACCTTCCGCTCGCCACCTGCTTGATGACCGAATTGCCGTTGTCGCCATTCTCGTACGGCTGATAGCGGATCGAATCCTCGCCGCCCTCGCCCGACACCGCCTTCGCACCGATGCGGTTCATCGCGATCGCCAGCGTCTCATGCGCTTCCGGCGACAACGCGCCCAGCGACATACCCGGCGTCACGAAGCGCTTGCGGATCTCGGTGATCGCCTCGACCTGATCGATCGGCACGCCGGTGTCGGGGAAATTGAACTCGAGCACGTCGCGCAGATAGACCGGTGGCAGATCGCGCACGCCCCGCGAAAACTGCATGTAGGTCGAATAGCTGTCGGTCGCGACCGCGGTCTGCAGCAGGTGCATCAGCTGCGCCGAATAGGCATGCGCCTCGCCACCGCCACGCTGGCGATAGAAGCCGCCGATCGGCAGCGTCGCCACCGCCGTATCGAACGCCGCTTCGTGCCGCTGCGTCGCGTTGACGTGCAGCGAATGATAGCCCTCGCCCGAAATCTTCGCCGGCATGCCGGGGAAGAAATCGTTCACCAGCGCGCGCGACAGGCCCACCGCCTCGAAGTTGTACCCGCCGCGATAGCTGGAGATCACCGCGATCCCCATCTTCGACAGGATCTTCAGTAGCCCCTCGTCGATCGCGGTCCGGTGGCGCTTGAGCGCCTCGTCCATGCTGATCTCGCCGAACAGCCCGCGTGCATGGCGATCGGCGATCGCCGCCTCAGCCAGATAGGCGTTCACCGTTGTCGCGCCGACCCCGATCAGCACCGCATAATAATGGGTGTCGAGGCATTCCGACGACCGCACGTTGATCGACGCATAGGAGCGCAGCCCCTTGCGGACCAGATGCGTATGCACCGCCGCCGCCGCCAGCACACCGGCGATCGGCACCTTGGTCGCGTCCAGATGTTCGTCGGTCAGGAACAGCTCGCTGCGTCCCTCCCGCACCGCCTGTTCGGCCTGTGCGCGGATGCGGGCGATCGCGGCACGTAGCGCCTCCGGCCCCTCGCCCGCCGGGAAGGTGCAGTCGATCTCCGCCGCCTGCGCCCCGAAATGGCCTTTAAGCCGCAGCCAGTCGGTGTTGGTCAGCACCGGGCTGTCCAGCACCAGCACCGCGCTGCCGCGGTCGGCGGCGTCGAGGATGTTGGCGAGATTGCCGAACCGCGTCTTGAGCGACATGACGTAACGCTCGCGCAACGGATCGATCGGCGGGTTGGTGACCTGCGAGAAATTCTGGCGGAAGAAATGGCTGATGAGCCGCGGCTTGTCGGAGATGACTGCCAGCGGCGTGTCGTCGCCCATCGACCCGATCGCTTCCTTGGCCCCTTCGACCATCGGCGACAGGATCAGCTCCATATCCTCCAGCGTCTGCCCCGCGCACACCTGCCGCCGCGCCAGTTCGGCGCGGTCGTAGCGCAGCGGTTCGGCGGTGGCGGCGGGCAGGTCGTCGATGGTCAGGAACTTGGCCGTCATCGCGGCATAGTCGGCCTCACCCGCGATCTTGTCCTTGATCGCGCGGTCCTTGTAGAGTTTGCCCTCGCCCAAGTCGACGGCCAGCATCTCGCCCGGCCCCAGCCGCCCCTTCTCGACCACCGTCGCTTCGGCGACCGGCACCATGCCCGCTTCCGACCCGACGATCAGCAGCCCGTCGCCGGTGATCGTATAGCGCAGCGGACGCAGCGCGTTGCGATCGAGCCCTGCGACCGCCCAGCGGCCATCGGTCATCGCCAGCGCGGCGGGACCGTCCCACGGCTCCATCACGCTCGCGAGGTAATCATACATCGCGGTATGCGCTTCGGGCATGTCGGCGGCACCCTGCCATGCCTCGGGCACCAGCATCAGCTTGGCGGTCGGCGCGTCGCGGCCCGAACGGCAGATCGTCTCGAACACCGCATCCAGCGCCGCCGTGTCCGACGCGCCGGCCGGGATCACCGGCTTGATATCCTCCGACCGCTCGCCGAACGCGATGCTCGCCATCTTGATCTCGTGGCTGAGCATCCAGTTCTTGTTGCCGCGGATCGTGTTGACCTCGCCATTATGCGCTAGGCAGCGGAACGGCTGCGCCAGCCACCATTGCGGAAAGGTGTTGGTCGAGTACCGCTGGTGGAAGATCGCGACTCGCGATTCGAAGCGTTCGTCGGTCAGGTCGGGATAGAAATCCGACAGGCTCTCCGCGAGGAACAGCCCCTTGTAGATGATCGAGCGGCACGACAGCGAACAGAAATAGAAGCCGGTGATCTGCGCGGCGATGATCCGCTTCTCGATCCGGCGGCGGACCAGATACAGGTTCTTTTCGAACTCGGCCTCGTCCATCTCCTCGGGTGCGGGACCGGCGATCATGATCTGCTCGATCTCGGGGCGCGTCGCCTGCGCCTTCATGCCGATGACCGACACGTCGACCGGCACCTGCCGCCAGCCATAGATCGACCAGCCCGCCTCGATGATCTCCGATTCGACTAAGGTGCGGCAGGTTTCCTGCGCGCCCAGATCGGTGCGCGGCATGAACACCATGCCGACCGCAAGCCGAGCGTGCAGCGGCTTGTGCCCCGATGCGGCGATCGCGTCGTCGAAGAAGCGGTGCGGCAGGTCGACATGGATGCCGGCGCCATCGCCGGTCTTGCCGTCGGCATCGACCGCGCCGCGATGCCACACCGCGCGCAGCGCATCGATCGCCGACTGGACGACGCGGCGCGACGGCTTGCCATCGGTCGCGGCGACCATGCCGACACCGCACGCATCGCCCTCATATTCGGGGCGGTACATGCCTTCGGTGGCGAGGCGGAGGCGTTCGGAGGTCATGTCGGTCATGCCGCAAACCCTTTCTTGGAAAGATATGTTACGATGGCTGTGACGATCGACTGCAACTGCGTCGCGGCATCCCAGCATTGATTGACCCGGCAGACCTGCTCCGCCTCGTCGATCGGATATTCATGGACCAGTCGGTTGCGCAGCAGCGTCAGGTCGACCCAGTGATCGGCGTCCTCGACGAACCGGCTCTTTTCCATCCAGTTCGCGATATCGCGCCGGGTCATCGTCGCCGTGTCGAGCAGTTCCCAGACGGCGACCAGTCGAACCAGCCGGGCGATCATGTCCTGCAACTGTTCGACGCGTTTGAGCAGCGCGATCGATGCGATCCGCTCGATCAGCGGAAGCGCCTCCAGCGCCCTGACCTCGGTCGGCAAATGCGGCGACAATAGCGGACGCAGTTCGTCGATCCCGTCCGACAGCCGCCGGCACCGCAGCAGCGTGGCGCGCAGGACTGTGTCGGTACCGCTCATGGCAATGCTACCGCCTGCGGCGCGACCATCCGGGCAAAATCGGACCAGTCGCCCGACCGCGGCGCGAAGACCACATCCACCTTCTGCTCGTCGATCCGCTCGAACAGACGGTCACGGAACCGGTCGGCCCGGGCTTCGGTCGCGAGGCTGGCGTCAACCTCGACCAGCAGGTCGATATCGCCACCCCGCAGATCGTCACGCACCCGGCTGCCGAACAGACGCACGACGACATCCTCGCCGAACGCTTCACGCGCCGCCGTCTTGATCGCCTGCACCTCGTTCGGCTTCAGCCTCACGCTGCCTGCCTCGCCGCCTTGGCCTTCGCCTTGAGGTACGCGTGCATCCGCTCGGTCACGTCGCGCCCGTCGCGGATCGCCCACACCACGAGGCTCGCCCCGCGCACGATATCGCCCGCCGCGAACACGCCGTCGAGCGACGTCATCATCGACTTGCCGTCGACCCGGACCGTGCCCCAGCGGGTCACGCCCAGTTCGGGTGCATCGAACAGCGTCGGCAGGTCTTCGGCATCGAAACCCAGCGCCTTCACCACCAGATCGGCGTCGAGCACGAATTCGTTGCCCGGATCGGTCTCCGGCGCGCGGCGGCCCGAGGCGTCGGGCGCGCCGAGGCGCATCCCCGTGGCGCGGACCTGCACCACCTGTCCATCGCGCTCGTCGAACGCGGCGGGGGCGGAAAGCCAGACGAACTCGACGCCCTCTTCCTCAGCATTGGCGACTTCGCGCTGCGATCCGGGCATGTTGGCGCGGTCGCGGCGATAGAGGCACTTGACCGACTTCGCACCCTGGCGGATCGCGGTGCGGACACAGTCCATCGCGGTATCGCCGCCGCCGACGACGACGACATTCTTGCCCGCCGCGTTCAGCGATCCGTCGTCATAGGCGGCCACACTGTCGCCGAAGCCGATCCGGTTCGACGTCGTCAGATAGTCGAGCGCATCGACCACCCCGCCGCTGCCGACGCCCGGCGCCTTGATCGCACGCGGCTTGTAGACGCCGGTCGCGATCAGGATCGCGTCATGCTTCTGCCGCAACTCGTCGAGCTTGGCATCGCGGCCGACCTCGAACCCTTCGTGAAAGACGATGCCGCCTTCCTTCAGTCGTTCGACCCGGCGCATTACCACCGGCTTTTCCAGCTTGAAGCCCGGAATGCCATAGGTCAGCAGCCCGCCCGCCCGGTCGTATCGGTCGTAGACATGCACCTCATAGCCGAGGTTGCGCAGCCATTCCGCCGCCGACAGCCCCGCCGGCCCCGCACCCACGATCCCGACCGACTGACCCCGTGCCGGACCGACCGCGACCGGCTCGACCCAGCCATTCTCCCATGCGGTGTCGGTGATGAACTTCTCGACCGACCCGATCGTGACCGCACCGTGCCCCGAAAACTCGATGACGCAATTGCCCTCGCACAGCCGGTCCTGCGGACAGATGCGACCGCAGATTTCGGGCATGGTCGAGGTGCTGTTCGACAGCTGATACGCCTCCTGCAACCGCCCCTCGGCAGTCAGGCGCAGCCAGTCGGGGATATGATTGTGCAGCGGACAATGGACCGAGCAATAGGGGACGCCGCATTGCGAACAGCGTCCCGCCTGATCCTCGGCGGTCGGCGGTGCGTAGCGCTCCGCGATCTCGCGAAAGTCCTCGGCGCGCAGTTCCGGTTCCCGCTTGGCCGGATAGGCCTGCGGACGCGAAACGAACTTCAGCATTGCTTGATCGGCCATGATGCCCTCCGACCGTTCGGAAAGCATATTTTAACGGCAGAGTCACGCAATAAAAGGTCAATAGGTAAGCTATACTGACCTTGTTAAGGGCTCCGACCGCTGTCGGTAATGACACCCATTCTTAACTAGCGAAAGAAGGGCCGAAACGGCCCTACCCCAGCGGAGCGATACGTCCCTGGGAAAGCAGCGCAATCAACGCACTACCCAGCAGCACACGATAGACGACGAACACCATATAGCCGCGCGTCGACACGAGCTTCAGGAAACCGACGATCGACGCATATCCCACGACGAACGAAATCGCGGTGGCCAGCAGCGTCGGCCCCGGCCCATAGGGACCGAACTGTCCCCAGGTCTTGAACAACTGGTACAGCCCCGACGCCAGCACGGCGGGAATCGCCAGCAGGAACGAATAGCGCGCCGCCGCTTCGCGGGTGAACCCCATGAACAGCCCGGCGGTGATCGTGCCGCCCGAGCGCGAAACGCCCGGCAGCAGCGCCATCGCCTGCGCAAAGCCGAAGGCGATGCCGCTGCCCCAGCCAAGCCGGTCGATGCCCCAGCGGCGCCGCCCGACCCGGTCGGCGATCCCAAGCAGGATGCCGAAGCCGATCAGGCTGAACGCCGTGAACCACAAATTGCGCAGCGACGTCTCGATCGCGTCCTTGAACAGCAGGCCCAGCACGACGATCGGCAACGTGCCGATGATGACCAGCCAGCCGATCCGGGCATTGTCGGCATCCTGCGTTGCCTGACGCCCGAAGAACTGGCCGAGCCACGCCGTCGCGATCCGCCAGATATCCTTGCGGAAATACAGCAGCACCGCCGCCTCAGTCCCGATCTGGATGATCGCGGTGAAGGCGGCACCCGGATCGGTCCCCGACGGCAGGAACGCGCCGGCGATGCGCAGGTGCGCGCTGGACGAGACCGGCAGGAACTCGGTCAGCCCCTGGATGATGCCGAGGATCGCGGCTTCTAGCCACGCGGTGGCAGGGTTCACGCGCGGGCGACCTTGTTGAAGCGGCCATTCTTGCGATAGACGACCAGCCAGTCGGGCGCGACCGTCGCCAGCGGCACCGGCCGCAGGTCGAACGCCTCGATCCCCGGCACATTCGCGTCGACGACATTGTCGCGCGACAGCATCGCCCACTGATCCTTGCTGATCGGGGTGAACGGCATCGCCGCGATCGCGCCGCCCAGGTCGTTCGGGATCTCCACGAAACGGACGTCACGGCCGATCGCCTGCGCGATCCAGCGGTTGAGCTCGCCCATCGAAATGACGTCGGGGCCACCGATCGCATAGGTCTGTCCGCCGAAGCGCTCCGGATCGGCCAGCGCCTTGACCACCACCTGCGCCAGATCGACGACATAGATCGGCTGGAACTTCGTCGCCGCCGCCATCACCGGCACGATCGGTCGCCCGATCAGCGCGGGTGCCGCCGCGATCATGCCCGCGAAGCGATTGACGAAGCCGTCCTCGCGCCCGAACACGATCGACGGGCGCAGGATCGTGGCGTTGGGGAACGCCGTCCGCACCGCGTCCTCGCCCGCCGCCTTCGACCGGCCATAGGCGGAGGGCGACGCCGGATCGGCACCGATCGCCGAAATCTGCACGAATGCCTTGGCGCCCGCCGCCGCCACCGCTTCGGCGACGTTGCGCGCGCCGGTCACATGGACCTTGTCGAAATCGCCCTCGAGGATGCCGACGAGGTTCACGACCGCATCCGATCCCGCCACCGCGCGCGCCAGCGTTTCCGGGCGCGACAGGTCGGCCGCGACGAACTGCGTCTGGCCGAGCCCGCCCTGCGTGCGCAGGTACAGCGCCTGGCGCGGATCGCGCTGCGCGATGCGGACGCGCGCGCCCGCCTTCAACAATTCCTGTGCGATATAGCGGCCGACGAAACCGCCACCGCCGAACAGCGTCACCAACTGGTTCTTCATCGTGCCCGCCTTTGCTTGGCCCACATGCCTCTATGCCAGCCCCATGCCGCTCCCGCAGCAAAACGGCAAGGACAACGTAAAAATCGCAAAACAAGTTGTTGACACCCCGCCGCACCCCCCGTAGAGGCGCCCTCCTACCCCGTGCCCAGATGGCGGAATTGGTAGACGCACCAGCTTCAGGTGCTGGCGATCGCAAGGTCGTGGAGGTTCGAGTCCTCTTCTGGGCACCATTTTCCCGCTAAGGGAAAATAGCAGAAATCAGCAGCGTATCGACATCGTTGGCGGATGGATCCGCCCCGCCGGCCCCCGCCTGACGGGTGCCGATCGGGTGATCGCGCTCATCGCAGTGCGCAGTGTCCCGGTCGCAGCAGCGGATTGCACCGCTCCATCACGCCGCCGGGCAGCGTCACCGCGAAATCGATGCCCGGTCGCGACGGTGCGCCGGGATAGTAATCGGTGCTGACCGCCTGCGCGCCGCTGGCGGCGGCGGCATTGGCGCGGGCATGGCTTCCGCTGCGCGCATCGGTCGTCGGCAGGTCGCTGCGCGTCCGCACGATCACGCCGTTGCGCACCCAGTCGCGGATCTTGGCCCCGTCGACCAGCGGGTCCTGTACGATCTGCACCACGCCCTCGGGCGTCGCCGGATCGTACCAGCCGAAGATCGGCCTCCCTTTCAGCGACGGATGCCCCGCGCGGTACAGATCGCCGACCTCCGCCCGCACGTCGAGCACGAAATACAGCCGCCCCCGCGTCTGATCGAGCGTCGGCCAGCCTCGCCGGCGCACGCCCTCGCTGAGCGTCGCCGCCGTCCCGCGCACCTCGTCCGGGGTGATGATCCGCCCCGGTGCCAACGTAGCGCGGATCTCGGCGTCGAGCGCATCGAGCAGCGGCGCGGTCAGCGGCAGCGGATCGGTGATGCCGGGGCGCCCTGCCGGTTTGTCGGCGGCATTGATCGTTATCATGATCGGCAGATGGCCGGGATGCGCCCGCGACCAGTCGTCGATCTCCTTCAGGCAGCGGCGAAACGTCACGCAACCCGACAGGTAATCGATATCGGGGATGTGAAAGACCTTGAAGCCCGGCTCCAGCATCGCTGCGCGATCGAAGCCGGTCGTCTCGCCCGCCGCCCTCGCGATCTTCTCGCCCGCCGGATCGGCATAGCGCCCGCCCGCCGGATCGGCGAAGATGTCGAGTTCGAGCTGGCGAACCCCGCGATCGAGCTGCTCGCGAAGCGGCAGATGGTCGTAGTCGAGCGCCTCGGCCTCCTTGGGCGCACGCGCCCGGATCGCGGCCATCACCGCGTCGGGAATGCGCCGCTTGAAGCTGTTGTGCGAGCCAATGACCTGCACCTCGTTCATGCGAAGCGGCGGGCGTGGCGCCGCCGCCATACAGGCGACGGCAGCGGCCAGCAGGCCGATCGTCCGCATCAGAACGCCGCCCGCACGCCGAACAGGATCGTCCGGCCGTAATAGTTGATCTCGCCGAACCGCAGCTCGCTGTCGTTATAGGTGTATTGCCGCGCGCCGGCGAGGTTGATCCCCTCCAGGCTGACCGTCACCTGCTCGGTCGCGCGCAGCGACAGATTGCCGTCGAGCGAGCCGAACGCATCGACATAGGTCGGTGCCTGCGTCGTGCTGCCGGTGCTCGACAGATATTTGTCGCGCCAGACATAGGACAGCCGCGCCGACACCGGTCCGTTGTCGTAGAAGCCGACGAGGTTGAAGCTGTTCTTCGACAGGCCCAGCAGCTGGTCGCGGATCGTCCGCGACCCCGCGGTATATTCCGCCTGGACCGACGTATGGGTGTACGAGCCCTGCACCCCCAGCCCGTCGAGCGGCGCGGGGAGGAAGTTGAACACCTGCGTATAGGCCATTTCGGCGCCATACACCTTTGCCCGCCCGCCATTCACCTGCGTCGACAGGCGGACGATGCCGCGGCCGGGAATGGTGATCTCGGTATTCTGCTGGGTGATATAGTCGTCGAGCGTCTTGTAGAAGACCGCGCCCGACAACATGCCCGACCGAGCGAAATACCATTCGAGCGACCCGTCGAACTGGGTGGCGAGGAACGGCACCAGCTGCGGGTTGCCGCCGCTCGCGGTCGGGGCATCGGTCGACACGGTGATGCGCGGCGCCGTGTCGGTGACGTTGGGGCGGGTCAGCACCCGGCTGGCCGCCAGCCGCGCGACCAGCGTCGGCTGCAATTCGGCGCGCAGGTTGAAGCTCGGCAGCACATTGTTGAACGTCTTGGGGAAACTGACGGGGGTAAAGGTCGATCCGCTGGTCAACGTCCCGCTCGACACCTGGTCGGTGTGGACATAGCGCGCGCCGACATTGCCGGTGATCGGCACCGCGCCCACGCCGAAATCATAATCCGCCCGGACATAGGCGGCGGCAATCTTTTCGGTCACCACGAACGACGACCGCCGGTCGCCGAGCGTCAGCGGACCATTCTCGACGCTGGGGGTGAAGAAGCGCGCGACATAGGCTTCGGTCACCGGGACCAGCCAGTTGCGCGGCGCATTGCCGTCGACGCCCTTCAGGAAATCGTCATAGGGCATCGCTTCGTAACCGCCGCTGCCCAGCGACGTCAGCGGCGTCCCGCTGGCGGGCGTGACGTTATAGTCGCGCCGGAAATAGTCGCGCTTGCGCCAGTGATATTCGCCACCCGCCGCCAGTTTTGACAGGAAGCCGCCCAAGTCGCGCGCCACGTCGCCGCGGACATAGCTGTCCCAGTCCTTGCTGTCCTTGGGCGCGATGTTGAACGGATAGAGCGCGTAGCTCGCCGGATTGGTCACGTCGACGCTGGTGGTGAAGGTCGGCAGCACCTTGTACCCGCCGCGCGCGTCATAGGTCAGCGGCCCGTTGAAGAAGGCGCGGCTGCGCACCGTGCCCCGGCGATAATCGGGGTGATAGCTGTGCGCGCTCGACCAGTTGCCGTTCAGCGACAGATGCCAGCGATCGGGGTTCCACGCCTGCTTCAACCCGATGGTCAGCAGGTCGTGCCGGTTCAGACTGTCCTCGCGCGACGCCATGAAGCGCACCCGGCTGATCGTCGCCGCGACCAGCGTATCGCCCTCGACCACTGCGCTCCCCGGCACGACCGCGGTACCCGAATCGTCGGGATAGATGTCGAGCCCGAATTCGTCATAGGCGACGTCGAGCTGCGTCGCGAGCACGTCGAGCGTGGTCTCCAGCTCGGGCGTCGGCCGCCACTGCGCCGATACGATGCCCGACACGCGCTTGCGCTCCTCGGTCTCGACGGTCGGGCGGGTGCGCGTCGGCGAATACAGCCCGGCCGCAAGCCCGCCGGCGCTGGCGGCGGTATAGCGGTTGAGCAGCCAGCCGAAATTCATGAAGCGATCGTTGCGGACGGTCTTGCCCCAATATTGCACCCCCGCCAGCACGCCGAAGCGGCCGTCGTCGGTCGTCGCACTGGTCAGCGCGGTCATGTTGGGCCGGACGTCGTGCGTCTGCGACGTATAGGTGCCGCGCATATTGATCGTCGTCGTGTTGCCGGCGTCGAGCGGGCGGAACGTCTTCACGTCGATATTGCCGCCCAGCGCCCCTTCGGCCATGTCGGCGGTCGGCGTCTTGATGACGTCGATGCTGGCGGTGAATTCGGCGGGCAGCATCTCGAACCGGAACTGCCGCCCCTGCGCGCCACCATTCTCGATCAGGTCGTTCAGCGCGACGCTGCGCCCGTTCAGCTGCGTATTCTGAAACTGCGGCCCCAGGCCCCGGACGCTGACATACAGCCCCTCGCCGCGCGGGCGGGTGATCGCGACGCCGGGGATCAGCTGCAGCGCCTCGGCGACGTTCTGCGTCGGGAATTTGCCGATATCGGTCGAATTGATCGAATCGACGCCGTACGCGGCACGGCGCTTGGTCTCGATCGCCGCCGACAGGCTCTGGGCATAGCTGCCGGTGACGACGATCTCGCCATCGCTCTCGGCCGCGGTCGCGTCCGCGCCATCGGCATTCTGGGCATGGGCGGCGAACGGCAGGGCCGTGACGAAGGCGAGCGCGGTCGTGGCGCGAAGCAGGCGCGAAAACGGTGACATGTGATTCCCCTTGGATGGCGGGCATCGACGTGCCGCCTTGCGCCGGGCCGCTATCCGCAATGCATTGCAGTCCGGTGACGAACCCGCGTCAAATCGCTTGCAGCGCAAAATATGCTGCGGTCGGGCTCCGGCAGGTTTGATCGCTTCGAGCCACTCGGCACGCGGACCGAACGCCGGCAATCTGGCGCAAACGCAACAACTTGCATCGATCGCGTCGCCGATACGGCTTCCGTCCGGCCGCCAGCATGATAGCCTGTGTCCGGAAACAGGGGAGCGAACGATGCGCGCGCTAGTATCGGCAGCATTGATGGCGGCGGGGCTGGCGTACGGTGCGGATACGCTCGCCCGCCCGCCACAAGCTCCGGTCGCCCAGCCGGTCCGGATCGAGGGGCCGTTCGAACTCCGCTCGCGCATCTATCCCGGCACGGTGCGCCGCTACTGGGTCTATGTCCCCGCCGGCTATGACCCCGAACGGCCGCCCAATCTGCTGGTGTTTCAGGACGGCCAGCGCGCGGTCAACCCGAACGGGTCGCTACGCATCCCGGCCGTGCTCGACACGTTGATCCGCCGCGGCGCCATCCCCCCGACGCTTGGCGTGTTCGTCACGCCGGGCCACCATGCAGCGCGCTATCCCGATACGCTGGGCATGGACAATCCCGATCACCGCGTCGCGGAATATGACGCAGTCTCCGACGACTATGCGCGCATGACGCTGGACGAACTGCTGCCCGCGGTCGCGCGGCGCTGGCGCTTCGCCGCCGACCCGCGACGCCGCGCGATCGGCGGCACGTCGAGCGGCGCGATCGCGGCATGGACCGTCGCCTGGCGCCATCCCGAGGCGTTCGGCAACGTGCTCAGCTTCATCGGCAGCTATACGTCGATCGGTCTGCGCCTCGCCCCCGATGGGACGCCGGTCTCCTATGGCGGCGATGTCTATCCCGGCCTGATCCGCAAATCGCCGATCCGCCCGCTGCGCATCTTCCTGCAGGACGGACGTAACGATCTCGACAACGAACATGGCAACTGGTTTCTCGCCAATCAGCAGATGGTCGCCGCACTCGCATGGGCCAACCGCCATGCCGACGACGTGCGAAGTGGGGGTCCGCGCTACGATGTGCGCCATGTCTGGACCGATGGCGGCCATTCGGATGCCGATGGTGGCGCGGTGCTGCCCGACGCGCTGCAATGGCTATGGCGCGACCAGCCCCTACAACCGCGTCCGTAGCGTCACGCCATAGGTCCGCGGATCGCCGAGCGTGCCGGTGATCGCCCCGGTATTGGCGGCGGCGCGCGACAAGAAGTACGTCTCGTCGGTCACGTTGCGGCCCCACAACTGGATGTCGAACAGCCCGTCGTCGGTGCGGAACCCGAAGCGCAGATTGACCAGATCATAGGCCGGTATCACCGAATAGCGGCTGAGGCTGGCGGTGGTGTTCGTACTTGATCGATAGCTGTAATCGCTGCCGAAATAGACCTCGCCCGACCGGCCTGCCATGTTGGCGATGGGTTGGCGCACCTCGCCGCCCGCCGATGCCGCCCATTCCGACACGCCCGGCAGCCGCTGCCCCGACAGGTCGCACAGCGTGCGGCCCGTAATCTCGATCGGGCACGGCGCATTGGCGTAGGAGATGTACCGCGCATCGTCATAGGTGCCCGATGCGTAGAGCGTCAGCCACCGCGTCGGCGTGGCGCGCACATCGCCTTCGAACCCGCGCGTGCGAACCTTGGCGGCGTTGGTGAAGAAGCTGACCCCGTTACGTTCGATATCGATGATCGTCGTCTGGTAATCCTTGACGTCGGTCCAGAAGGCGGCGGCATTGGCGGTCAGCCGCCCGCCGAACCACGTCGTCTTGACGCCCGCTTCGTAACTGTCGATCGTCTCGGGCGCGATCACCGGATTGGCGGCGAACTGCCCGGTGGTGGTGATGTTGGCGAGGTTCAGCCCGCCGAACTTGTTGCCACGCGCATAGGTGACATAGCTGAGCACCGGTTCGGCGATCTTCCACGACAGCGTCGCCTGTCCCGACAGTCGCCCGGCCTTGGTCTCGGCCTCATAGCGATTGGCGATGCCGTAGCGCGAGCGGATCGTCTGCGCCGCCGCCTGCTGTACAGCGGTCAGCCCGGCCAGCGACCGCCCGGTCGCAACCTGATCGAAATAACCGGTCTTGGTTTCGTAGGTATAGCGCAGCCCGGTGGTCAGATCGACGCCCGGCACGACATGCCAGGTCGTCTGGGCAAAGGCGGCATAGCTGTCGGTGACCGGGCGCGACTGGCTGACGACATTGTAATCGTTGAGCGCCGCCGCGCCGACCGCGGCATTGGTGGTGGGCGGCAGGAACCAGTCGGCGGCGCGGCTGCCATAGCGGTTGACCGCCTCGGCCCGGATCGACTGGTAGAGATAATAGAGTCCGGCGACATAATCGACCGGCCGGTCGCCGTTCGATGCGATACGCAGTTCCTGGCTGACCTGGCGCTGTTCGTTGCTCTGGTGGAAATCGGCGCCGGCATCGATGCTGGTGCTGTCGCCGTCATTGTGCGGATACCAGTTCCACGCGCGATAGGCGGTGACCGAGGTCAGCGTCGCCGCGCCGAGATCGAGATCGGCGGTCAGGTTCAGCCCATGCTGATTCATCGCATAGCGCGGGTTCGCATCGACATCGGTGGTGCGCAGTTCCGGATCGGCCGGCACCGGCGTGTAGCCCAGCCGAGCCGCCCGATCGTAGAAGTTGTTCGCGAAGTTGGTGCCGTTGTCATAGGTGCGGATCGCACCCAGCAAAATGGTGCCGGCAGTGAACGAACGCTGCCGTCCCCAATCGCCGATCAGCCGCAGCGTCAGCGTGTCGGTCGGCTTGTACAGCAGTTGCCCGCGCAGATTCAGGTCGTGGAAATCCTGCCCCAGCCGCCCGTCGAAGCGGTTCAGGGTAAAGCCGTCACGATCGGTCTTCGAAACGAACAGCCGCGCGGCGAGGCTCTGCGTGATCGGTCCCGAGACATAGGCATGGAGCTGACGGAAGCCGACATTGCCGAGCGACACGTCGCCGCCCGCTTCGGGTTCGAACGTCGGTGCCTTGGTCGTGACCACCACCGCCCCGGCCGAGGTGTTCTTGCCGAACAGCGTCCCCTGCGGTCCGCGCAGCACCTCGATCCGCTCCAGATCGGCGAGGTCGAACACCGTCTGCCCCGGGCGCGCCAGATAGACGCCGTCGACATAGACCCCGACTGCCGGCTCCAGCCCGTCATTATAGACCGCGACATTGTTGCCCAGACCGCGGATGTTGATGCTGGTGTTGCGCGGGTTGGTGTTGGTGACGACCAGGCTGGGCGTCAGCTGTTGCAGGTCGCGAAGGTTGTAGGTGCGCGTCGCCTCGATCTGGCCTGCGCCGAACGCGTTGATCGCGATCGGCACGTCCTGGCTGCGTTCGGCGCGGCGGCGCGCGGTGACGACGATATCCTCGCCGGTCGTGGCTTCCTTGGGTGCCTCGGTGTCAACTTCGGCGGTCGTCGGCACCGGATCGGCGGCACATGCGGGCATCGCGAACAGCGCGGCTCCGGCGAACAGGGACAGGCGGCAGGCGCGGGCGGGCGAAATCGGCATTGATGGTCCTTCGGTCACGAATGGCGGCGGCACCCGCCGGACCGCCACTGGCTAGGATAGCGACGCCACCGAAACGAACGCACTTATTCCCATTGATTTGATAGATATTCTTTATTGTTGGAATCAGGGGGTTGGTTATGCCGTGCGTGTAACCTTCGCCACCTTTGGAGACCCCGTGCCGGCCAAGCCCCTGATCGCCGCCGCCTTGCCTGCGCTGCTGCTCGCGCTCCCCGCCGCCGCCGCGCCGGAAGCGCCGCCGGCCGCACCCGCACCGGCCGTCGCTCCCAAAAACGCGCCCAATTTCCTCGTGATCGTCGCCGACGATCTCGGCTGGTCCGACCTCGGCGCCTTCGGCGGCGAGATCGCGACCCCGAACCTCGACGCACTGGCATTGTCGGGCGTGCGCTTCACCGGCTTCCATACCGCACCGACCTGCTCCCCCACCCGCTCGATGCTGATGAGCGGCGTCGACAACCACCAGGCCGGGCTCGGCACCATGGCCGAATTGCTGAGCGACGCGACCCGCGGCCGTCCGGGCTATGAGGGGTATCTGAACGACCGTGTCGCCTCGGTCGCCGAACTGCTACGCGCCGGCGGCTATGCTACGCTGATGTCAGGGAAATGGCATCTCGGCCTCACCCCCGATCGCGAGCCCGCCGCCCGTGGCTTCGAACACAGTTTTGCACTGCTGCAGGGCCTGTCGAACCATTTCGGCGCCGACCAGAATGCCGCCTGGACGAAGGCCGGGCTGAACCCCAGCTACCGCGACGACGGCAAGCCCGCCTCCCTCCCCGCCGGCCGCTATTCGACCGATTATCTCGCCGACCGGCTGATCGGCTATCTCGACCAGGCGAAGCGCGCGGGCGACACCCGCCCGTTCTTCGCCTACCTCCCCTTCACCGCCCCACACTGGCCGCTCCAGGCACCGGCCGACACGATCGCCAAGTACAAGGGCCGCTACGACGCCGGCTACGAAGCGCTGCGCGACGCCCGCCTCGCCCGGCAGAAACAGCTGGGCCTCGTCCCCGCCGACGCCGTCGCCCATAGCACCGAACAGGTCCGCCCCTGGGCCTCGCTCCCGGCCGAGGAACGCGCGATCGAGGCACGCAAGATGGAGGTCTATGCGGCGATGGTCGACCGGCTCGACCAGAATGTCGGCCGGGTCATCGCGGCGTTGAAGGCGCAGGGCCGCTATGACGACACGATCATCCTGTTCCTCTCCGACAACGGCCCGGAGGGTAATGTGATCGAAGCGCCCTCCCCCCGTTTCAAAATCGCCGATCCGAAGGCACCGCCGGTCGATCCCGACGCACCGACCCCCGTCGACCCGTCGCTCGGCATCGACAACAGCCTCGGGAATATCGGCAAGGCGACCAGCTATGTCGGCTATGGTCCCGGCTGGGCACAGGCCAATTCGACCCCGTCCTGGCTGGTGAAGGGCTATCCGACCGAGGGCGGCATCCGCGTCAGCGCCTTTGCCGCGGGCAAGGGCGTGGCTGGTGGCGGACGCATCGCCACCGCCAATCTCGACGTACGCGACATCGCGCCGACGCTGCTCGACTATGCCGGGCTGACCCAGCCGGCGACCTTTGCCGGCCGCCCGATCGTCGCGCATCAGGGGCACAGCCTGCGCCCGGTCCTCGCCGCCACCGCGCCCGCGATCCGCACCGCCGACGAGCAGCTCGGCTACGAACTCTTCTACCGCAGGGCACTGCGCAAGGGCGACTGGAAGGCGGTGTACCTGCCCGCCGGCACCAACCGCTATACCCGCAAGGGGGTGAGCACCGGTCGCTGGCAGCTGTTCGACGTCGCGCGCGATCCGGGCGAAACCCGCGATCTCGCCGCGGCCCAACCCGCCCGGCTTGCCGAACTGGTCGCCGCCTATGACGCCTATGCGAAGGACAAGGGCGTCGTTCCCCTGCCCGTCGCGGCGGCATCGACCGCCACCGGTGCGAAGCCATGAGGCGGACGACCGCGCTGCTCCTTGCCGCAGCCGGGCTCGCCTCGACCGGCGCGCACCGCCCGGCGGCCCGCTGCGATGCGACCGATCCTTGCGTCGCCATCCCCGCCGGTACGGTGCTGCTCGGTGAGGACGGCGCCGGACGGCCCGGCCGGGCAACCCCCGTCGCCGCCTTCCGCATCGACGCGCACGAGGTGACCAACCGCCAGTTCGCCGCCTTCGTCGCCGCCACCGGCCATCGCACCCGTGCCGAACGCGAGGGCGGCTCGGCCGTGTTCGTAGCACCTACCGAACCGGTGCCGCTCGACAACGCCGCGCGCTGGTGGCGGATCGTGAAAGGCGCGGACTGGCGCCATCCGCAGGGCCCGGGCAGCGCGCTCGACGGCCATTGGCAGGACCCGGTCGTGCATGTCGACCGCACCGACGCCGCCGCTTATGCCGCATGGGCCGGCGGGTTCCTGCCCGATGTCGAGCAGTGGGAACGTGCCGCGCGCGGCGGTCAGACGACCGCACGCGATGCGATGGCATGGGCGTTCGATCATGGCAGGCCGCGCGCCAATGTCTGGGAAGGCGTCTTCCCGATGCGCGATACCGCCGACGACGGCTATGCCGGCATCGCTCCCGTCGCACGCTTTCCTGCCAACGATTTCGGCCTGTACGACATGGTCGGCAATGTCTGGGAATGGGTCGCGGGCGACGGCCCGGTCGGGCTGGTCAAGGGCGGCAGCTTCCTGTGCGCGACGAATTACTGCGCGAATTTCCGCCCCGCCGCGTTCCAGGCACAGGAACAGGATTTCCCGACCTCGCACATCGGCTTCCGCATCGCCTATCCCGCCAGCAACACCGGCGCCAGCAGCAGCAACAGCTTCACATCGACCGCCTTTCCCGCCGCCCGCTGATCCGCGACGAAGCCGGACAGGTCCGCCAAAGCCACCCGATGAACGACGATCTCCTCCCCCGGCACGCCGCCGCCCGCGCCGACCCGCGTCAGCTCGCCGGCGCGGAACAGCGTGAAACTCTCCGACACCATCCCCGGCGACGAATGATATTCGCCAAGCGACACCATCCGCCCCGCGCGGTAGCCGGTCTCCTCCTCCAGCTCGCGCACCGCCGCCACCGCCGCCGCCTCACCCGCCATGTCGTCGCCGACCAGGCCGGCGGGCAGTTCGATGCACGCCCGCCCCAGCGGCACGCGATATTGCTCGACCAGCAGGACATGGCCCTCGTCGATCGCCACGATCACTGCCGCGCCGATGCCGTTCGCCCGCCCGACATATTCCCAGCGCCCGCGCTTCTTGGCGGTGATGAAGCGCCCCGCCCACATCACTTCTTCGGGAGCGTCGCTGTCGATCATCGCACATCCTGTCATGGCCCTTGCCTGCGCGCACCGTATCGAAGCACAACAGCCGCCTCAACCATGGGGAGATGGTCATGGGAATGCTCAAGGAATTCCGCACCTTCGTTGCGCGTGGCAACGTCCTCGACCTCGCGGTCGGCGTCATCATCGGCGCGGCGTTCGGCACGATCACCAAATCGCTGACCGACGACATCATCATGCCGGTGATCGGCTATCTGTTCGGCGGCTTCGACTTCTCCAGCTATTTCCTGCAACTGGGGCCGATCCCCGCCAGCTATACCGGATCGCCGACCAACTATGCCGCGCTCAAGGCCGCGGGCGTGCCGCTGTTCGGCTATGGCGAATTCATCAGCGTGGTCATCAACTTCCTGATCCTCGCCTTCATCGTCTTCCTGCTGGTCAAGTTCGTGAACCGCGCGATCGCGGTGGTGCACGAGGAACAGAAGACCGGCGAAGCCCCGCCCGCCGCCGATCCGGCCGATATCGCCCTGCTCCGCGAGATCCGCGACGAACTGCGCGCGGCACGGAACACGCCGCAGGTCTGACCTTGATCCGCCATGCCCGTGCCGCTTCACGGGCAGTGGCGAACCTTCCGGATCAATCCGCGTAGCGCGGCATTGCGTCGAGGCGCTTGAGAAACCCCGCCGCCTGCTTGCGCAGCGCCTGCTGCGTTTCCCCGGCCATCTTGTCCCAGCTGCGATACGGCATCGCCATGCGCGGGTTGTTGCCGAACTTGTCGCGGTTGCGGACGATGAAGTCCCAATAGAGCGCATTGAACGGGCACGCATCGGGCCCGGTGCGCTGCTTCACGTCATAGCGGCAGTGCCCGCAATAATCGGACATGCGGTCGATATAGGCCCCCGACGACGCATAGGGTTTCGACCCCAGCAGCCCGCCATCGCCGAACTGGCTCATGCCCAGCGTGTTGGGCAGCTCGACCCATTCATAGGCGTCGGCATAGACCTCTAGATACCAGCGATGCACCTGTTGCGGCTCGGCCCCGATCAGCAGCGCGAAATTGCCGGTGATCATCAACCGCTGGATATGATGGGCATAGGCATTGGCCAGCGTCTGCCCGATCGCCTGGGACAGGCAGTGCATGTCGGTCTCGCCGGTCCAATAGAAGCCGGGCAGGTCGCGCTTCGCGTTGAGGAAGTTGCGCGTCACATAGTCCGGCCCCTCGCGCCAATAGATGCCACGGACATATTCGCGCCACCCGATCACCTGCCGGATGAAACCCTCGGCGGCGTTGATCTTCACCTTTCCGGCCACGAACTGCTTTTCGACCGCCCGGCACAGGTCGAGCGGATCGAGCAGCCCGGCGTTGATATAGGGGGATAGCACCGCGTGCCACAGATAGGGCTCGTCGGTCAGCATCGCGTCCTGATTGTCGCCGAACCCCGGCAACGCATGGGTCAGGAACGCGCGTTGCTGGCGGAGCGCATCCTTGCGCGTCACCGCGAAGTCGAACCCGTCGAGCGTGCCGGCATGATCGCCGAAGCGTTCGCCGACCAGTTTGAGCACGTCCTGTGTCACTTCGTCGGGCGCGAACGACAGCGGTCTGGGCATCAGCATATCGCGCTGCGCCGGCTTGCGATTGTCGTGGTCGAAATTCCATTTGCCGCCGACCGGCTTGGTCCCGTCCATCAACAGCCCGGTTTCGCGCCGCATGTCGCGGTAGAAATATTCCATGCGCAGCTCGCGGCGTCCTTCCGCCCATGCCGCGAACCGGTCGTGCGAACATACGAAGCGCGTATCTGGACGAATCTCGACGGGAATGCCGAAGATCGTCTCCCACGCCTCCAGCATTGCCTGCACCCGCCATTCACCGGCTTCGGTGACGACGATGCGGGTTGGATCGTGCCGTTCGACCGCCCGCGCGATCTCGCCGGTGAAGCTGGCTTGATTGTCGGGATCGTCGAGCGTCACGTAATCGACGCTCCAACCCGCCTCGCGCAGCGCCGCCGCATGATGCCGCATCGCGGCGAACAGGAACGCGATCTTCTTGGGATGATGGCGGACATAGGTCGCTTCCTCGACCACCTCCATCATCAGGATGGTCGTGACCTCGGGATCGGCACTGGCCAGCGACGACAGGCCCATCGACAACTGGTCGCCTAGTACCGGGATCAGCACCCGTTCCATTCATGCCCGCCTTTTCCTACATGGGCGGCCATGGACCCGAAATTCCTTGGCCAGGCCAGCCCGCTTCCCGCCAATCCGGAAGCCGCCGAACTCGATTATGTTCCGAACCCGCGGAACACGCCCTATCTGGTGCGCTTCACCGCGCCCGAATTCACCTCGCTGTGCCCGGTGACCGGCCAGCCCGATTTCGCGCATCTGGTGATTGATTACGTCCCTGGCGCAACGATCGTCGAATCGAAATCGCTCAAACTCTTCCTGGGCGCGTTCCGCAACCATGCCGCGTTTCACGAGGATTGCACCGTCGGCATCGGCGAGCGGCTGTTCGGCGAAATGGCGCCGCTATGGCTGCGCATCGGCGGCTATTGGTATCCACGCGGCGGCATTCCGATCGACGTGTTCTGGCAATCGGGGGAACCACCGGCGAGCGTATGGATTCCGGATCAGGGCGTGCCCGGCTATCGCGGGCGGGGGTGACCGTCGCGGCGGGGCCACGGTTCGCCACGCTTAAACCTGCCGCAATGCACAAATCATGCAACCTTTCCGCGTTTCGAAATGTTTCTGTTTGCGGACACCGCCCTTTGGGAGCGGATTACTGCATTGCAAAGAGGAACGCAGATGGACCGTATGGTCGCCTTGGAGCCGCTCGACCGCATCGCGCTGATCGGTAACTTCCTGCCGCGCAAATGCGGACTCGCGACCTTTACGACCGACACCTTCAATGCACTGCGCGATCGGTACCCAGACCTTGCCGTCGACGTCTATGCGATGGACGACCGCCCCGGCGCCTACGCCTATCCGCCCGAGGTGACCCATGCGATCGTGCAGAACGATCGTATCGCCTATCTCGACGCGGCCCGCCGGATCGAGGCGAGCGGCGCGCAGGCGGTATGGGTGCAACACGAATATGGCATTTATGGCGGTCCGGCCGGCGAACACATCGTCGCGCTGCTCGACCGGGTGAACGTGCCGGTCGTGATCACCCTACACACCATCCTCGAACATCCCAACGCCGATGAGCGCCGCGTGCTCGAATCGCTGCTACGCCGCGCGGCCAAGGTGGTGGTGATGGCCGACAAGGGTCGCGAGATCCTGATGCGTGTTCACGGTACTGACGCGCGCAAGATCGTGATGATCCCCCACGGCGTCCATGACCGTCCGTTCGTGGTACCAGATGCGATGAAGGACCGGTTCGGCTGGACCGGCCGCCCCGTCATCCTGACTTTCGGCCTGCTCGCCCCGAACAAGGGGATCGAGACGATGATCGACGCGATGCCGCAGGTCGCCGCCAGCCACCCCGACGCGCTCTACGTCGTACTCGGCGCGACCCACCCGCATCTGGTCGCGCATGAGGGTGAGGCCTATCGCGACCGGCTGAAGGCGCAGGCCGCCCGGCTGGGCGTCGCCGACAATGTCTGCTTCCTCGACGGCTTCGTCGAACAGGACGAACTGCTCGACTATCTCCAGGCCGCTGACCTCTACGTCACTCCTTATAGCAACCCGGCGCAGATCACCTCGGGCACGTTGTCTTACGCGGTCGGCGTGGGTAAGGTTGTCGTCTCGACCCCTTACGTCCATGCCACCGAAATTCTCGCCGACGGACACGGCGTGATCGTCGATTTCGGCGATGCCGATGCGTTCGCGCGTGAGATCGTCGACCTGCTCGGCAACGATGTGCGCCGCGATACGCTGGCCGAACGTGCCTATGCCCGCGGCCGGACGATGTTGTTCCCGCGCCTCGCCGAAGCGGCAATGGTCGAGATCGAACGTGCCGTTGCCGCCCGTCCCAGTCGTGTCAGGATCGCTGCCGACCTGACCGCGCTAACCCCCGATTTTGCCGCGGTCGAACGGATGAGCGATGCGACTGGCATGTTGCAACATTCGATCTATTCGGTGCCCGATCGCCGCCATGGCTATTGCATCGACGACAATGCCCGCGCGCTGATCTTGATGTCGCAGATCGACGATCTCGACGAAGTCCAGCGCGACAAGTGGACGACCATCTACGCCGCGTTCGTCCAATACGCCTGGAACCCCGACAAGCGTCGCTTCCGCAACTTCATGAACTTCGACCGGACCTGGTGCGAAGACGAAGGGTCGGAGGATTCGAACGGCCGGACGCTATGGGCATTGGCGATCACCGCTCGCGACGCGCGCTCGCACAAGCATCGTGATTGGGCTACTGCGCTCTATGAACAGACCGCGTCGATCGCGCTCGATCTCGGCTCCCCGCGCGCCCGCGCCTTCGCCATGCTGGCGGCGGTGGCGATGCTGGAGGTCAATCCGGGTCACGCTTTGTCGACGGAGATCGCCACCCGCTTCGGCGCCGAACTGGTGACGTTGCTCGACGCGACCCGTCGCCCCGAATGGCAGTGGTTCGAAATCGTGCTCGCCTATGACAATGCCCGCCTGCCCGAAGCGATGATCCGCGCGGGCAAAGCGCTCAAGCGCGACGATTTCCTGCAGGTCGGTCTCGACACGCTCGACTGGATCGTCGGTCGCCAGACCTCGCCCGAGGGCCGGTTCCGCGCGATCGGCACCGAAAGCTTCGGCCGCCCCTATGCCGAACCGCTCCCGTTCGACCAGCAGCCGCTCGAAGCACAGGCGACGGTCGAAGCCTGCGCCGCCGCGTTCGAAGCAACCGGCGACCAGCGTTGGCGTGAGGAGGCAGTGAAGGCGTATAATTGGTATCTCGGCGCCAACGACCTCGACCTGCCGCTCGCGACCGTCGCCGATGGCGGCTGTTTCGACGGGCTGATGCCGACCGGATTGAACCGTAATCAGGGGGCGGAATCGATTCTGGCACTGCAATTGGCGTCTTGCGCCATTTCAGCCCTTTCAAAGCGCCGCGCATCCGTGGCAGACCCTCGCCGCGCCGTGGCCTGACTGGCCGCGGCTTCGGCCGGGACTATTTGGACGCGCGAATGCTGGACATCTACAACCACCCCCTGCGGCTGTACGCCGATCCTTCGCGCGTGGTGGTGCGCCCCTTCCATATCGCGTGGCAGCGCAACGGCTCTGCCCCCAGCCGCACCGAGCGGCTGGTCGGCGAGGTGCTGGCGATGTCGCCCGCCGAAACGCGCGCACAACTCGAAACCGTGCTCAAGGACTTCGAGGCGCGTCATTGGCAGACGCGCCGCGTGTTCATGACCCGCTATGACGAGATCGAGGCGGTGCTTGGCCTCAACGGCGCCGAGATCGGTGACGAGAAGCGTCAGCTGATCGGCGCCTATTTTTGCCACGAATACAGCTATGCCGCCGCCGCGCTGATGAACCCGAGCGCGGTGCCGCATTTCGACCAGTCGGGCATGCCCGATGGTTCGCTCCGCATCCTGATGTCGCTGCGCGCGGTCGGCGAGGGCCATATCTCGTCGGTCGCGTTCCGCGAAGGGATCATCACCGACGAGAACGAACTGACGCTGGCCCCCGAACCGCCCTTCGCCACCGCCGCCGACGCGATCGGTGAGGAGGACGAGGCGCCCGAAGGCGAGGTCACCGTCTTTCGCCACCGCGACTCGACGCTGTCGGGCACCGTCATCTTCCCGATCACCGAAGCCCAGTCGAAGGGGCTGGAGGACATGCGCCTCGTCCGCTTTCAGCACGAGGACGGCAGCTTCGAATGGCTCGGCACCTACACCGCCTATAACGGGTCGATGATCCAGTCCGAGTTGCTGCGCACCCGCGACTTCCGTGCGTTCGATCTGGTCCCGATGACCGGCAGCGCCGCGCGGAACAAGGGCATGGGCCTGTTCCCGCGCAAGGTCGGCGGCCAGTATATGATGATCGGCCGGCAGGACGGCGAAAACCTGTTCCTCATCAAATCGGACACGCTGACCCATTGGGACGAGGGCGAGATGCTGCTCAAGCCCGTCTATCCGTGGGAGCTGGTCCAGATCGGCAATTGCGGTCCGCCGATCGAGATCGACGAGGGTTGGCTGCTGCTGACCCATGGCGTCGGCGCGATGCGCAAATATGCGATCGGTGCAGTGCTGCTCGACAAGGACGATCCGTCCAAGGTGATCGGCCGCACCCGCGAACCGATCCTGGCGGCGGCGAACGAAGACCGCGAGGGCTATGTCCCCAACGTCGTCTATTCGTGCGGCGCGATCCGCCATGGCGACCGGATTTTCATTCCCTATGGCGTCGCCGACAGTTCGGTCGCCTTCGCGTTCGTCACGATTGAGGCGCTGCTCGGCGCGATGTAAAGACGACGTCATCCCGGTGACCGCCGGGATCACATTCGTCCTCACAACCGGTGCAGCGCCTGCGTCGCGCTGCCCAGCACCGCCGCCCGCGCGCGTAGGCTGGCGACTAGGAAGTCGAGCTGTTCGTGCAGGAACCGGCGCGGCGTGGTGCCGAGCACCGCATGCGCATCGCGCAGGAAGTGCGACGCACTGAAATAGGCGGGATCGATCGTCGAATAATCGACCTCGCCCCGCGATTCGATCAGTGGAATGATCGACCGCAAAAAGCGCGAGCGGATCAGCAGCGTCTTCGGCAGGAACCCGAAATGTCGGCGACAGATGCGCCGCAGTACCTCGGGCGAAATATCCCATTCGCGCGCCGCCTGTGCAAGGCCACCCGGCGCGTCGTCGACCACCAGCCGCGCGATCCGACGGATCAGCGCCTCATCGGGGCTGGGCGGACCCATTTCGGCCAGCAGGAACGCATCGAGCGCCGCCTTCACGCCATGTTCGTTCTCGACCGCCGACAGCGTCGCCACCAACCGTTCGGTGAAGCCCGGCGGCGCGGCATCGGCCAGCGGCACGATGCGGTCGGCATACAGGTCGGCACCGCCCGCGAAGAATCGCGACCAGCCGAGCGCGCTGACGCCGAAGCCGATCATGATCCCGCCATTGGTGATCGTGCGCAGCGCATGGCTGCTCGGCCCGCACAGGCTCGCCTGCGGCATCGGATCGAACACGCGGTTGCCGATCCATACCGCGATCGGCCCGGCGTTCAGCGTGACCCGGACATTGGCGGTGCCGGGCAGGAACCAGTTCTCCATGCCAATCGATGCCGGCCCGCTGGCGGCATAGAGGTGATAGCCGGTCGTGTAATCGGCCAGTCCCGGATCGGGCCGTTCGTAACGGATCGCCATGCCCGGTGGCATCGCGAACAGCGCGGGCGGAATGTCGGGCGTCTCGGTCCCCCCGATGACCGGTTGCATCCGGCTCAACCGCGGAACAGCCCGCCGAGCACGCCGCGCAGCAATCCGCCGACGACGCCACCGCCGTTCCCCGGGCCACCCCGGCCGGTGCCGAACACCTGCTTGCCGATTTCGTTGACGACGATCCGCCCGACCGCCGACCCGGCCGATCGCGTTGCCGATTGCGTCGCGCGCGCCCATGGATTGTTCGCCGCCTCGCGCTCGGCAGCGCGGGCCGCCCTATCCTCCTCACGCGCGGCACGGTCAGCCGCCCGCTGTTCGGCGATGCGCTGGCGCTCGGCCTCCTTGGCTAGGCGCGCGTCCTCCTTCGCCTGCAACGCCGCCTGCTTGTCGGCCGCGACCTGCGCCTTTGCAGCGGCCGCAGCGGCAGCGGCTTCTTCGGCCTTCGCTCCCAGCAGTTCGGCAGCCGACTCGCTATCGATCGCAGTGTCGTACCGGTCGCCGACCGCATCGGTCTCGATCAGCACGCTGCGCTCGACCGGCGTCACCGGTCCGACCCGCGATCGCGGCGGCCGGATCAGCGTGCGTTCGACCGGGCTGGGCGATCCATCGGCCTGCAATACTGATACCAGCGCCTCGCCGGTCTTCAGCTCGGTGATCGCCTGCGCGACGTCGACGCCGGGATTGGCGCGAAACGTCTCCGCCGCCGCGCGGATGGCGCGCGCTTCCTTGGGCGTGAACGCGCGCAGCGCATGCTGCACCCGGTTGCCCAGCTGCGCCGCGACCGCATCGGGAATGTCGACCGGATTCTGCGTCACGAAATAGATGCCGACGCCCTTCGATCGGATCAGCCGCACGACCTGTTCGACCTTGTCGACCAGCGCGTCTGAGGCATCGTCGAACAGCAGATGCGCCTCGTCGAAGAAGAAGACCAGCACCGGCTTGTCGGGGTCGCCGACCTCGGGCAGCGTCTCGAACAATTCGGACAGCATCCACAGCAGGAACGTCGCATACAGGCGCGGCGACGCCATCAGCTTGTCCGCGGCCAGCACCGACACGATGCCCCGTCCGTCGTCGCTCAGGCACCGGAAGTCGGCGAGGTCGAGCGCCGGCTCGCCGAAGAACCGGTCGCCGCCCTGCGTCCTGAGTTGCAGCAGCGCGCGCTGGATCGCGCCGACCGACTGCTTGCTGACATTGCCATAACGGGTGGTCAGCTCGTCGGCGCGCTCGGCGACATGCGCCAGCATCGCCTGAAGATCGTCGAGGTCGAGCAGCAGCAGCCCGTCCTCGTCGGCGACGTGGAAGGCGATGGTCAGCACCCCTTCCTGCACGTCGTTCAGGTTGAGCATCCGGCTGAGCAACAGCGGCCCCATCTCCGACACCGTCGCCCGGATCGGATGGCCGGCCTCACCGAACAGGTCCCAGAACACGACCGGCGTGTCGCGATACTGCCAGTCGCCGTCGCCGATCGCGGCGGCGCGTTCGGCAAAGGCGGCATGCGGCTTAGCGGTCGCGCTGCCCGCCATGGCGATGCCCGACAGGTCGCCCTTCACATCGGCGACGAACACCGGCACCCCGGCGGCGGAGAAGTTTTCGGCCAGCCCCTGCAACGTCACCGTCTTGCCGGTACCGGTCGCCCCCGCGATCAGCCCGTGACGGTTGGCGCGCTTGAGGACCAACGACTGGCGGATGCCCCCGGCGGTCGCGCCCAGAAACAGTTCGGTCGTATCGGTCATGTCCCTGCCCTTTATCGTGGCAGGATATTACCTGCTTTGCTGCCCGCGTAAATTACGTGATTTCGAATGCAGAAGGGGCGGCGACTTTCGTCCCCGCCCCCTTTTCTCGCCAGCTTCGTCGAACTTACTGGTTGTCGACCGCGATCGCGACGAATGCCGGCGGCACCGACCCGCCGGGGCCGATCGGTTGCACCTGCAACAACAGCTTGCGCTTGGCGGCACGTGCCGCCGCGACTGCGCGGGCCAGTTCGGCCGACGACGTCACCGGCTGGCGATCCGCCGACAAGATGACGAAGCCGCGCCGCAGCTGCTTGGCCGCCGCATCGCTGTTCGGATCGACCGCGAGGATCACGACGCCGCGCGTCGTCGCCTCGAGGCCCAGTTGTCGCGCGATCGACGGATTGAGCGGCTGTACTGCGATACCGGCGGTCGCCGACAGACTGTCATTGGCGGGCGGGCTTTTTGGCGCTTCGTTCGGATCGAAGCGCTCATCCTGTGCCAGCAGCTGCTCTTCGGAGGGACGCGTGCCTAGCGTGACCGGGATCTGCTGGCGGCGACCGTCGCGCAGCACGTCGAGCGTGACGCGACTGCCCGGCGATTCCAGCCCGACTAGATAGGTCAGCGACTGTTGTGCGGTGACTTCCTTGCCGTTGATCGCGAGAATCACGTCGCCGACGCGGACGCCCGCACGCGATGCCGGCTCGCCCGGCGTCACACTACGCACGATTTCGCCACGATCCTTCTGGATACCCAGCGCGTTGGCGATATCCTCGCTCACCGGCTGCGGCCCGAGGCCCAGATAGCCGCGCGCAACCGACTGACCCTTCATCAGCTTGTCGACGATCGGCTTGGCCTGTTCGGCGGGAATCGCGAAGCCGATGCCGATATTGCCGCCGGTCGGCGACAGGATCTGCGAATTGATGCCGATGACATTGCCCTGCATGTCGAACATCGGACCGCCCGAATTGCCGCGGTTGATCGCCGCGTCGGTCTGAATGAAGCGGTCATACGGCCCCTGACCCACGCGGTTCAGTGCGGAGATGATGCCCGCGGTCACCGTGCCCGACTGGCCGAGCGGGTTGCCGATCGTCACCACCCAGTCGCCGACCCGCGCCTGCCGCGAATCGCCGAACCGGACGAACGGGAAGTTCGCGCCGTCGATCTTCAGCACCGCGAGGTCGGACAGCGCGTCGCGCCCGATCAGCTTCGCCTTATATTCCTTCTGGTCGGCCAGCGTCACCGTGATCGATTCGACCGTTGCGCCCTCCGCGCCTGCCGAGACGACATGGTTGTTGGTGACGATATAGCCGTCGTTCGAGATCAGGAACCCTGACCCCAGCGACTGCGCCTCCTGCGTCCGTCCACCGCCGCCACCGCCGCCGCGCCCGCCGAAGAACTGCTCGAGCGGCGTGCCCTGGAACGGATTCGCCTGCTGCTGCACGGTGATGCGCTGCGTGGTGGAGATGTTGACGACCGCGGGCGACAGGCGCGCGACCATGTCGGCAAAGCTCATCGGCGCGCCGGCGCGCGGGGCCGAGATGGCGTTGATCGCGCCGGGTTCGTTCTGCGCCGTCTGCGCCCCCGACGGGTTCAGCGTCAGGGTCGCGGCAGCGCCGCCCAGCAATAGAGCGGAAGTAATGGCGTAGGCGTAACGCACAGTTATATGGTCCTCTCGAATTAGGCTCACGACCCCTTCGGGTGGGAACCTGCCATTGCCTTGCTGAACGCGGTTTGAATGTTCGGCTGGTCCTTAGCGTTCCCGCCCGCCGAATTCGCGCAGATAACCGTTCTCGGGCGAAAGGATGATCGACGTGCTGCCGCTCTGGTTCGGCGCCCCGGCAAAGGTCGTGCGATACGACTGCATCGCCCGCCAGAACGCATAGAAATCGGCATCCTTGCCAAAGCTAGCGGCATAGATGCGCGCGGCCTCCGCCTCGGCATTGGCGCGCACGACCTGCGCGTCGCGCTGGCCTTGTGCCGCGATCGTCGCTGCTTCCTGTTCGCGGGCCGAGCGCATCCGCGTCAGCGCCGATTCGAGCGGGCTGCCATCGGGCAGGTCGGCATGCTTGATCCGCACGTCGACGATCTCCGCACCATATTGGCGCGCGGTCCGCTGCAACGCGTTCTGGATATTGTCCATCACCGCGCCGCGTTCGGGGCTGAGCAGCGTCGCGAACGGCCGCCGGCCGAGCTCGGCACGCAGCGCCGACGACAGCAGCGGTTCGAGCTGGGCCGCGACCCGCTCCTCGGTGTTCGACGCCGATCCGGTCGAGATCACCGCCTGCAACGGATCGACGATGCGGAACCGAGCAAAGGCGTCAACCTCCAGCCGCAACTGGTCGGTCGACAGCACCGGCTGGTTGTTCAGCTCGATGTCGAGCACCCGCTTGTCGATCCAAACCACCCGGTCGAGGAACGGGATCTTCGCGACCAGCCCTGCGCCCGTCCGGCCGAACGGCTGGTCGGCGCGATAGGGGTTGAGGATGCCGACCGGCTGCTGGAAGCGAAGGATCACGGCCTGCCGCGTCTCCGGCACGATCACGATCGTGCTGAAGAACAGGATGACCAGCACCAGCAGCGCGATGCCCGCCGCCATCGGATTGCGCAGCCACCGGCTCATCGTGCGGCTCCCGTCGGCTGCGCCTGCGGCGTCGCGGGCGCTTCGGGCTCGGGGGTCGCCTGCTGGCGGCGACGCGCCTCGGGCAGCGGCAGATAGGCCTGCACGCCCGGCTGCACGATCGTCTTGTCGGCGCGGTTCAACACCTGCTCCATGGTCTCGTAATAGAGCCGCCGGCGGGTCACGTCGGGGGCTAGGCGATATTGTTCGTAGATCTTGTCGAATTCGGTCGCGTCACCTTGCGCCCGGGCGATCACCTGCTGCGCATAGGCGCGCGAACGGTTGAGGTTCGACTGCGCCTCCTGCTGCGCGGCGGTCACCGCCTTGAACGCATCGTCGACCTCGGCCGGGGCTGCCGCCTTCTGGATGCTGACGCCCAACACGCGCACGCCCGACTGATATTCGTCGAGCAACGCCTGCATCCGCGTCTGCACCTCGGCCTCGATCTCGCCGCGGCCCGAACCGATCGCCTGCGTCAGGTTCTTGCCCGCCACCGCCGCGCGCATCGCGCTTTCCGCGACGGCGCGCACCGTTTCCTTCGGGTTCTTGATCTCGAAGACATAGTCCTCGGGCGACTTGATGTTCCAGCGCACCGAATAGGCGAGGTCGACGATATTCTGGTCGCCGGTCAGCATCAGATTGGGCTGGCTGCCCTCGGGGAAGGATTCGGTGCGGGTATTCTGCACGTCCTCGACCTGCACGCGCATGATCGGCGCGGGCAAGGTGAACTGGATGCCGGGGTTGAGCGTGCCGGTATATTTGCCGAACATCGTCACGACGCCGCGTTCCTGCGGCCCGATCGAATGGAAGCTGGTGAAGGCGATCCATACCAGCACCAGCGCCGCCACCGCCGCCAGCCACAGCCGTCCGGCATTGGCCGGAAACGATGGCCCGCCGCCCGGACCGCCGGTGCGCGCGCGCTTCAGGAATTCGTCGAGCGAAGTCGATCCGCCGACCCGGCCGCGCTTGCCGGCCGGCGGCAGCGACCATGGATTGCGCGGGCCGTCCTCACCGCCACCGCCCGATCCGTTCCCCGAATCGCCGCCGCCGCCCCATGGGCCCTTGTCGCTCATCCCCAGCACTTGCGCGCGTGCGCGCCGCCCCATGATCCATCGCATCCATCCTTTATAGGGGGCCGCCTTACCTTTTACAGTGGTAACGCGCTGCCCCGACGCTACATCGCCGCCATGACCGCATCTTCGCCCGCCGCCGCCGCGCTCGACGCGCTGCTCGCCCCCGTTGCCGCCGGCCGCGCTACGTCCCGCGTGACCGGCGACCAGGCGAGCATCATCCTCGACGTGACCGGCCTGCCCCCCGCGGCGCGCGGCGCGCTGGAGGCCGATGTCCGCGCCGCCGCCCTGACCGCCCCCGGCATCGCCGGCGTCCGTGTCGCGCAGACCAGCGAGCGCGTGGCACAGCGCATCATCGCGGTCGCCAGCGGCAAGGGCGGGGTCGGCAAATCGACGCTCGCCGCCAATCTCGCCATCGCGCTCGCGCGGTCGGGTCGCAAGGTCGGCATGGTCGATGCCGACATCTACGGCCCGTCGCAACCGCGCCTGATGGGCGTCGACGGGACCCGGGCCGAAGCGCATGACAAGAAACTGGTGCCGGTCGCGACGAAGCTCGGCGTGCCGCTGCTGTCGATGGGGCAGCTGGTCCCGGCCGGACAGGCGATCGCCTGGCGAGGGCCGATGGCGGCGGGCGCGCTGACCCAGCTGGTCGACGCACATTGGGACATGGCCGACACGCTGGTCGTCGACATGCCGCCGGGCACCGGCGACGTGCAGCTGACCATGATCCAGAAGCACAAGCCGGCCGGCGCGGTCATCGTCTCGACGCCGCAGGATCTTGCGCTGATCGACGCGATCCGCGCGATCGACCTGTTCACCAAGGCCGGGGTGCCGATCATCGGCCTCGTCGAGAACATGGCCGGCTATGTCTGCCCGCATTGTGGGCAGGAATCGGACCCGTTCGGGCATGGCGGTGCGGAGGCACAAGCGGCCGCACTCGGCATCCCGTTCCTCGGCCGCGTGCCCCTGACGCTCGCCATCCGCAGCGCCTCGGACGCAGGCACCCCGCCCGCCGCCGGGAACGGCGCGGAAGCCGATCCGTTCATGTCGATCGCCGGGCAGGTCGGCGACTGGCTGACGAGAAACTGACATGCTCGACGATGACGGCATCCGTAAACTTCTTACCGAAGCCCGCACCATCGCGCTGGTCGGCGCTTCGGACCGCCCCGACCGGGCATCCTATGGCGTGATGGCGTATCTCCAGCGGCAGGGATACCGGGTGATCCCGGTCAATCCGCAGATCACCGGCGAGCATCTCCACGGCGAATTCGTCTTCCGCGACCTCGGCCAGATCGGCGAGCGCATCGACATCGTCGACATCTTCCGCAACTCGGCCGCCGCCGGTGACGCGGTCGACGCGGCGATCGCGGCCGGCGCGAAGGCGGTGTGGATGCAGCTGGGCGTCGTCAACGAAGCCGCCGCGGCACGCGCCGAGGCTGCGGGCCTGCAGGTGGTAATGGACCGTTGTCCGGCGATCGAGATTCCGCGATTGGGGGTGAAGGCGGTCGGTTAACCTACCCCTCCCTCCCCCAAAACCGTTCGGTTCGAGCAGCTTCGAGCTTGTCGAGAAGCGTCCGTCGAGAACGCGGTCGTTTGTGGCACCCCCTTCTCGACTACGGTTCTCGACAGGCTCGAACCTGCGCTCGAAGCAAACGGATAGGTGGGTTAGTTAATCACAAAATGCGCCCGCCCAGAACCCGCGCAAACAACCCTAGCATCCACCCCGTCGCAATCACGAACAACGCCGGATCGTACCTCGGCCCCTCGTCACGCAGAAACGCGTGCTGCGCATTCACCTCATGCCATTCATACACCGTCCCCGCCGCCTGCAGCGCGTCGCGGATCGCCTGCCGCCCGGCATAGGGCACATGCGGGTCCTGCCGCCCCCACACGAACAGCATCTCCGCCCCGATCTCGCCGATCCGCGCCAGACTGTCGTCGCAGCGCCCTTCGCCCAGCGTCGCCGAATGAATATCGGTCGGATAGAAACACGCCGCCGCCAGCACGCGCAGATCGAGCGCCGCGCGATAGGCGAGATGCCCGCCCAGACACACACCTACCACCCCGATCCGCCCCGAACAGGCCGGATGCGCCATCAACCAGTCGATCACCAGCGTCGCGTCGGCATCGAACCCAGCCACCGGCTTGGTGAATTTCAAGTCGTTGCCGCGATCGGTACCCGGCTTGTCATAGGCGAGCACCGTCCCCGGCGCCTCATACTCATGATAGACCTCGGGCACCGCCACGACATAGCCATGACCGGCGATGAACGCCGCCAGCCGCCGGATCGGCGCGGTCACCTGATAGATTTCGGAATAGAGGACCACGCCGGGATAGCGCCCCTCCGCCACCGGGCGAAAGACATGGGTCCGCATCACCCCGCCATCGCGGCAGGGCAGGTCGTGATGCTCGTGGCTGTGCAGGATCATGGCCGCGCCGTGCCCCCGTCCGACGTGGCTGGCAAGGGCGGAACCGGATCGCCGGGCGTGGTCACCAGCTCCAGCCGCTGCGGTACGGTCCCCATCTCGATCCCGTCGGCACGAAAGCGGGTGAGCAGGTCGAGCAGGATGTTGCTGCGCGCACTATAGGCCGCGCGCGGCGACGCGACATGCGCGAAGCAGTTGAACGCGATCCTGCCATCGGCGATCGCATCGATGAAAGCGGAGGGTGCCGGGTCGGCAAGTACAGCCTCCTCGCGCGCAAATGCGCCCAGCACCAGATCGCGGACCTGTGCCGCATCGGTGCCGAGCGGTACCGAAAACTGCACCTGGATGCGCCCCAGCGGGCTCGCCAGCGTCTTGTTCAGCACCGATTTGGTGATGAGTTCGGAATTGGGAACGATCAACGTCGAATGATCGGCCAGCTCGATCTCGGTCGATCGCACGCTGATCCGCTTCACATCGCCTTCATCGGTGCCGACGCGGATCAGATCGCCGATCTTGATCGGCCGTTCGGCGAGCAGGATCAGGCCCGACACGAAATTCTGGGTGATCGCCTGCAGGCCGAAACCGATGCCGACCGACAGCGCGGACAGCAGCAGCGCGATCCGTTCGACCCCGATGCCGAGCGACGCCAGCGCCCAGATCACCGCCAGCGCAATGCCGACATAGCGCGCGACGAGGCTGACCGAATTGCGCCCGCTGCCGTCCAGCTCGGTGGCGGGCAGATACCGCCCCTCCAGCCAGCGCATGAAGCCGCGCACCAGCGTGAGGCCGATCGCCAGCACCACCACCGATCGCAGGATCGCGCCCGGGGAGATCGTCACCCCGCCGACCTCGATGCCGCGCGCCAGATCGCCCAGCCGGGTAAAGATGTCGGCGACGCCGCTGCCCCCGAACGGCAACAGCCACAGCGCCAGCGCCAGCACCGCCAGCACCACGCGCAGCACCCCCGACAGCAATACCCCGAACTGGTCGACCGTCCCGCCGCGCAGGCCCAGGCCGCGCGTCACGGCAAGGCCCAATGGGCTCGACCGTTCGAACACCGTCGTCGCGACGTCGTCGATCGCTGCCAGCGCGAGATAGACCGCCGCGCCGAGCACCAGCGTCCACGCCGCCAGCTGCCCGACCGACAGGCCGAACCCGATATAGCCTGCCGCCAGTGCCAGCAGCGCGACGCCGGCAATCCCCCACGCGAACAGCGCGATCGCGGCGAATCCGGTGCGCGCCGGTGCATTCGCGCCTTCGCCCGCGCTCGCCTCGGCCCGCAACCGGCCGATCGCGAACAGTGCCGCCGCGATCAGCAGGATATGCGCCAGCGCCAGCAACGCGGCGGTCGCGGTGCGGGCGGCGGCGCTGGTGCCGATTGCGGCGTGCGCGGCATCGATCGCGATCGCGAAGCCGGCCAGTAACGCCAGCAGGAACGAATAGGGACGCAGCCGCGCCGCTAGTGCATCGCCGATCGGCGCGATCCGCCAGCTGGGGCTGCCGCGCATCAGCACCGCGCCCAGGACCGAACTGGTAAAGGCGGTGAAGCCGATCGCCACCAGCCACTGGTCGAGCATCGCGCTCCATGTCGGCGCGACCAGCCCCGCCCAGCGCGCGCCGGCTAGCACGGCGGCGGCGGCGAGCAGCGGGGCGAGCGTGCCCACCAGCACCCGGCCCAGCGCATTGGCCGACCGTCGCACCCGCCGCCCCGGCGCGCCGTCGATCAGCAGCCGCTGCCCGGCCCGCCCCGCCGCCAGACGCGCGGGTCCGAGCAACAGGATGGCGAGGGCGAGGCCGAGCAGCGCCGGCCATATCCGCCCCGCCGCGGCGGTGGCGACGGTACGGACCTCGGCGGCGACGAAGCGCTCGATCCGGTGCGCGTCGCGCGGCATGGCGCGCAGGATCGCGCTCCAGAAGGCCGGCGTCAGCGGCGAAGCGCCGCGACCGAACCATTTCTGGCTGATCTCGGCGGCCTGCCCCTCTTGAATCTCATCGATAAGCTGCTGGGCCTCCACCGACAACAACCGCGCGCGCTTCGTCGCCGAATCGATCGTCGTCCGCTGCCGGGCGAGCTGGGTGCGTTCGCTGGCAATCGCCGCGTCCTCGCCCGACGCCGCAGGTCCCAGTTGCGCCAGCCGCGCATCGATCTGCGCCAGATCGACGGTCAGTTGCTGCGCGGCGTCGAGCGTCGTCGTCCGCACCACCTGCGCCCGTGCGCGGAGCGCCGCCCGGTCGCTCTGTTCCAGCCGGGTGTCGAGCGCGCCGTCGACCAGCCCCAATTCGCTGGCCGCACCGTCCAGCCTGGCAGCGACGTCGCCGGCGCCCTGTGCTAGTGCCGGAATCGCCGTCGCCAGCAGCAGCAACGACAACAGGGTTCGAAGCAATGCCATCATGGCCCCGGCCTATCGCCATCGCGCCGCGGGGACAATCGCGACGCTTTCCCGTCGCGCCGACAGGCTGTAGATGGCCGGATGCTTCGCATCACCGAACTCAAACTGCCCCTGAACCATCCCGAGGAGGCACTGACCGCCGCGATCCGTGACCGGCTGCGCATCACCCCGCGCGATCTGGTCCGCTACACGATCGCGCGCCGGGCGCATGACGCGCGCGACAAGGGCGATATCCAGCTCGTCTATTCGGTCGACGTGACCGTGCGCAACGAGGCGCAGGTGCTGACGCGCACCCGCCGCGATCGCAATGTCGGGCCGACGCCCGATACCGGCTATCGCTTCGTCGTGAAGGCCCCTGCCGACTATGCCGGTCCCCGCCCGATCGTCGTCGGCGCGGGGCCGTGCGGGCTGTTTGCCGGCCTGATCCTTGCGCAGATGGGATTCCGCCCGATCATCCTCGAACGCGGCAAGGTCGTGCGCCAGCGGACGCAGGATACCTGGGGCCTGTGGCGGCGCAGCGAACTGAACCCCGAATCGAACGTGCAGTTCGGCGAAGGGGGTGCGGGCACCTTTTCCGACGGCAAGTTGTGGAGCCAGATCAAGGACCCGCGCCATCTTGGCCGAAAGGTGCTGACCGAATTCGTGACGGCGGGGGCGCCTGAGGAAATCTTGACCGAGGCGCATCCGCACATCGGCACCTTCCGCCTCGTACAGATGGTCGAATCGATGCGCGCAAGCGTCGAGGAACTGGGCGGCGAATATCGCTTCTCGCACCGCGTCGACGATATCGAGCTGGAGGAACGCGCCAACGGCACGCGCCGGCTGTCGGCGCTGAAGCTGTCGACCGGCGAGACGCTGGCCGCCGATGGTCCGGTCGTGCTGGCGCTGGGGCACAGCGCGCGCGACACCTTCCACATGCTGTACGATCGTGGCGTGTTCCTCGAAGCCAAGCCGTTCTCGATCGGGGTGCGGATCGAACACCCGCAAAGCTGGATCGATCAGGCGCGGTTCGGGGCGTGCGCTGGCCATCCCGATCTCGGCGCAGCGGCCTATACGCTGTCGCACCATTGCACCAACCAGCGCACCGTCTACAGCTTCTGCATGTGTCCGGGCGGGACCGTGGTCGCGGCGACCTCCGAACCGGGCCGGGTCGCGACCAACGGCATGAGCCAATATTCGCGCAACGAACGCAATGCCAATTCCGGCATCGTCGTCGGCATCGATCCGGCGCGCGACTATCCCGGCCATCCGCTTGCCGGCATCGCGCTGCAACGCCATTGGGAAGAACGCGCCTTCGTGGCCGGCGGCGGCGAATATCGCGCCCCAGCGCAGCTGCTCGGCGACTTCCTTGCCGGCCGCCCCTCGGCGGCCTTGCGCAGCGTCATCCCATCCTACCGCCCAGGCGTCCACCTGACCGACCTGGCCGAATGCCTGCCCGATTTCGTGGTGGCGGCAATGCGCGAGGCGCTGGTCGCATTCGGACGGACGATTCCCGGTTATGACCATCCCGATGCAGTGATGACCGGGGTAGAGACCCGGACATCGTCGCCGGTGCGGATCACCCGCGGCGACGATTTCCAGAGCGTCAACACCGCCAACCTGTTCCCCGCCGGTGAAGGGGCCGGCTATGCCGGCGGCATCCTGTCGGCGGCGGTCGATGGCATCAAGGTCGCGGAGGCGGTCGGCCGCGCCCTTATCCGATAGCTCAGGCGATCGGCACCACCGGTGCTGCGGCCGACAGCAGGACGGCGGAGACGAAGAACGCGGCGAAGGCGGCGGCGAACTGCTGGCGAAGGTCGAGGCGGGTCATGGTAACTACTCCCTGTCTGGCCGTGCGAACCATCTCGCCGGCGATGCCAAGAGCTTTGCAGGGGTCGTGCCAGTCTTTTAACCCACTGTTTTACAATAATTTAATCTGATGCCGCAGCGATATTGGCGAAATCTCCACCAGCAGTTAGTGCGTTTCGCCAATCATTTGGTTTCTTCCGCCACGCTTCGCCGCATAGAGCAGGCGATCCGCCCGCGCGACGCCCTGTGTGACCGTCTCACCCGACCGCAGCGTCACCAGCCCGGCCGACAGGGTGATACCGTCGATCACCGTATCGGTTTCGCGCAACCGGTAGCGCCGGGCCCCGACCGCGCGCCGGGCACGTTCGAGCAGCGCCCCGGCACTCGCCGTATCGATGCCGCTCAGCAGCACGGCGAATTCCTCGCCGCCATAGCGTGCGACCAGATGCCCGTCGCATTCGCGCGTCAGCGTCGCCGCGATCGCCTTCAGCACCCGGTCGCCGACCGGATGGCCATAACGGTCGTTGATCGATTTGAAATGATCGACGTCGCACAATGCAACATGGCGCAGGTCGCCGCGCGCGTCCGCTAGCGCCGCTTCGAAGGCGCGGCGGTTGGGCAGTTCGGTCAGCGGGTCGCGCCGCGCATCCTCATGCGCAGCGGCCAGTTCCTCGCGCAGCTCGCTCGCCTCGCGTTTCGCCTGCGCCAGCCGCGCCTCGGCGATCTCGACCCGCGCGCGCATCGTCGCGGTGATCCGGGCCAGATCGGTGATCGCCGCGGCGACGTCGATACACGGCACAGCGTCCAGTGCATCGGCACTTGCGGCAAGGTCGCGTCCGAAATTGCGGGTCTCGTCATGCATGGCCGTGACCGCCGATTCGAACCCGGCGACCAACCGCTGCGTCTCGACCGTGCGCGGATCCGGTTCGTGCGGCGCGGCGGACGCCTCGGCCGCCGGTGCCGGGCCGATGCGCCCGCGCGCGGCGGCTTCGATGGCGTTGCCCAGTTCCTCGACTTCGCTGCCGCTCAACCGGAACCCGCCATCGGTCCGCCGTGCGACTTCGCGCGCCAGTTCGCCCGCCGGGTCGCTCATCACGCGATAGGCGAAGGTATAGTTGACTGGGGTCGGTTCGAGGCGCTGGTCTTCGAGGAAAGCGATGATCGCACGAACCAGACCGTTGCCGGTCGGGGCCCCGCTACCGAATCTTTCCAAATACACCGCGTCTTCCCTCCGCCCCCGCGAAACCGTGAGCGTAAGGACTATGCCGCGAGTGCTAAGATCGGGTTGCGCCGCGATTTACGATCTATGCACGATTAACGATCCGCGGCACGGCCCGCTCAGCGCGGGGCGGCGAGGCCGCGCACCGCCGCCAGCGTGGTACGGACATGGTCGGCCGGGTTCATGTCCGAATGGACGAAGGCGATCCGGCCATCGCGACCAATGACATAGCTGGTGCGCGTGGTCATGGTCCGCGCCTTGCCATCGGCGCCGGCCGGGCGGTTGAGTGCGACGTCGAAGCCCTGGATCACGCGCGGACCGGCGCTGGCGACGGCGAAGCGGCCGGCGCAATGTTCGTTCGAAAACGCCTGCAACTTGTCGATCGGGTCGGCCGACATGCCGATCACGGTCGCGCCCGCCGCCTTGAACTGGTCGACCGAGTCGGCGAACGCCTTCGCCTCGGCATTGCAGCCGCCGGTGAACGCCGCCGGGAAGAAATAGAGGACGACCGGCCCCTTGCGCAGCTGCGAGCGCAGGTTGAGCGTGAACGCCTTGCCCGCGATCGCCGCCTTGGTGGTGAAATCGGGGGCCTTGGCGCCGGGGGCGAGCGCTGCCGACAGCGGCGCGGCGAAGGGCAGGGTCAGGGCGGCGGCGAGCAGGGCGATACGCATCGGGCGGGTTCCTTGGTCGGACAGGGCTTGAATCGGTTATGCTAACGCGTGAAGGCGATGCCAAGCCGCGCGCTGGAACTGCGCAGACGATAGTCGTCGATCGCCTCGCCGTAACCGCTGAATGCCTGTCCGAAAACGTACAATGCGGTGCCGCCGCCGATCCGGGTCAGCGGATAGGATGCGAACAATTCGCTGGCCCGCCTGCTGCCCAGCGGATTGCGCAGGGTGGCGGCGATCCGCAACCCGTCGGCCTGTCCGATCGCCGCGCCCAGCGACCAGTTGCCCCAATAGCGGTCTAGATCGCGGTAGCCGGTGCCGACATAGGTCCACAGCTTCGGCGTCGCCTCGACCTGCCAGCCATCGCCGATCGGCAGGGCATAGCTGGCGGTGGCGAACAGGCGGTTGACGTCGATCGACCCGGCATCGCGCCCGTTCGAATCATGGGCATAGCCGACCGCACCGACCAGATCGTCGGTCAGCACCCGCTGATAATAGACTTCGGGGCTGTAATTGGTGCTACGGAACGGGCCGGACGACTGGTCGATCGCCCAGAACATCGTCTGCGTCCACGCCACGCGCACGCCGTCGAGCAGTCCGGCGCCCTCGAACGGCCGGACGGCAAGGCTGAACTGCAGCTTGGCGCCGTCCGATCCGAGACCGAACGCGCCGTAGATTGGTTCATGCGGTTCGAACCGGTCGAGAAAGCCTGATTTGGTGCCCGCTGCCGTCGCGACCACTGTCTCGCCGGACGCCTGTGGTGCAACGTCAGCGACCATGGCAGGGGCGAGGCGGTAGCGCAGGGCGCGAAAACCGCCGGGTGCAACGGTCGCGGCCGTCGTTTCCACCGGTACGATCCGCAGCCGCGCACCATCGGCGGCAACGATCGTCATTTCGGTCGGTACGGCCTCGACCGGCTCGCTGCCTTCGTTCAGCGCGAATACCTGCACCCCGGCGTCCGCCGCGCTCGCCGATGCCGGCGGTTCGGCGACGATTCGCAGGGTTTGCGGGGCGGCGAGCAGCAGGGCGAGTGCGATCATGCGCCGTCTGTGCCAGTCATTTGCGACAACCGCGAGCAGCGTTTGCGCTTTGCCCGCTCGACCGCCTATCTGGCGGTTCGCAATGCAAAGGCCCATCATGCCCGTCACCGCCGCCGACCTGACCCTTGCCGCGCAACTGGCCGATGCCGCCGGTGCCGCGATCCGCCCGCGTTTCCGCAGCAACTATGGCCTCGAAATCAAGGACGACGCGTCCCCCGTCACCCTCGCCGATCGCGAAGCGGAGGCGGCGATGCGCACGCTGATCGAACGCGAGCGGCCGTCGGACGGCATCCATGGCGAGGAATATGGCGTGTCGGAGGGGACCAGCGGGCGGGTCTGGGTGCTCGATCCGATCGATGGCACCCGGTCGTTCATCGCCGGGCGGCCGATCTTCGGCACGCTGATCGCGCTGGTCGAGGATGGCTGGCCGGTGCTGGGCGTGATCGACCAGCCGATCATCGGCGAACGCTGGATCGGTGCGGTCGGGCGCGGCACGACCTTCAACGGCCAGCCGGCACGGACCCGCCGCTGCCGCGACCTTGCCGACGCGCTGCTGGCGACGACGAGTCCCGCGCTGTTCGACGACGGACAGTTGCACGGCTTCGAACATGTCGAGGCGAAGGTGCGCTCGACGGTGCTTGGCGGCGACTGCTATTCCTATGGCACGCTCGCGTCGGGCCATATCGACGTGGTGGTCGAGGCCGGGTTGAAGCTGCACGATTTCGCCGCCCTCGTGCCCGTCGTCGAGGGCGCGGGCGGTACGATGAGCGACTGGTCGGGCGATCCACTCCATGCCGGCAGCATCGGTGAGGTGATCGCGCTGGGCGACGCCGCGCGGCTGGAGGACGTCGTTGAACTGCTCGCCTGTCGCGGCGGGTGACGCAACCCCGGCCGGCCGGCATCGTTGAGGAGGCATCACCCGCAGCGAAGGAAACCGTCATGGGCCTGTTTTCAAAGGATATCGCGACGCTCGACGACTTGTTCGTCCACCAGCTTCAGGACATCTACTACGCCGAAAACCAAATCACCAAGGCGCTGCCCAAGATGATCGAAAAGGCGACCGATCCCGAACTGAAGGCCGGGTTCGAACGCCATCTCGCCGAAACCGAGGGGCAGATTCGCCGTCTCGAGCAGGTTTTCGAACTGCATGGCGCTTCCAAGAAGGCGGTGACCTGTCCGGCGATCGACGGCATCATCAAGGAAGCCAACGAGGTCGCAGGCGACATCGCCGACAAAAAGGTGCTCGACGCCGCCCTGATCGCGTCGGCGCAGGCGGTCGAGCATTACGAGATGACCCGCTACGGCACGCTGATCGCATGGGCCAAGCAACTGGGTCGCGAGGACTGCGCGGCGCTGCTGTCCGAGACGCTGGCCGAGGAACGCGCGACCGACGAGAAGCTGACGTCGATGGCCGAACACAAGGTCAATGCGCAGGCCGAACTAGCCGAAGCATAAGGCGCGCGGGGCGGCGCCGTGCCGCCCCGTCCGTTCAGTTGGTCGGCGCCGACAGGATCGTGCGCGGCTTGCGCGTGCAATATTGCTGCGAGCCGAGCAGTCCGCATTGCCGCCCGTCCTGCTTCAATCCATCGGCCTTGCGATCGAACGCAGGTTCGTCGTCGTCGCCCAGCCGATAGCGCTCGCTGCGCCGTTCGGGACAGCCCAGCGCGCGTGGTGTGGCGACACAGTCGACCGGTTCGGCGACGTTCAGCTTCGTCACGACCGGCGCCGATTGCAGGACCAGCGCGAACAACAGCGTCATCGACATGGGCTTGCTCCCCCAAAAAGCTCGATATCCCAACCCGGTATTGCCGCGATAGTTGCCTATTTTGCTAACGGCCGCGGCGCGCCGATGCTGCCGCCGCGCCGGGTCGACGCGGTTACACCGACGAAGCCGCACCCTTGCAAGAACGCCGCGGTGCCGCACGATGGCTGCGGCACCGCCAGCAACCGTTCGCGCTCGCCCAGCGCATCGACGGCACGTGGATCGCCATCGGCCGGCGCCGTCGTCAGCGGGACGCGGAACCGGTCGGCATTGCGGGCCGCGCAGACGAGGATTTCGTCGGGATCGGCGTCGACGCGACAGGCTTGCGCGACCTGGGTGAGGCTGCGCGCCCGCGCGATCATCGCCGCCGCCCGCCACTCGTCCTGCACCAACGCCAGCAACGCGATCCACGCCGTCATGCCTGTGCCTTTCGCGAACGCCCCTTCCCCGCTTATCGAACGACGCGGCTTGCCCGGCAAGCCTCGCTCGCCTATCGCTCGTTTAACCCGTTTAACGGTTAGGAGCTTCGTCCAATGCAGCCTGTCAGCAACACCCTCGACCGCGTCCTCGTCCTCGAAATGGTGCGCGTCACCGAAGCGGCGGCGATCGCCGCGTCGACGCTGGTCGGGCGGGGTGACGAAAAGGCTGCCGACGCCGCTGCCGTCGAAGCGATGCGCGCCGCGCTCAACGAACTCGACATGCACGGCACCGTGGTGATCGGCGAAGGCGAGCGCGACGAGGCGCCGATGCTGTATATCGGTGAGAAGGTCGGCACCGGCACCGGCCCCGAAATCGACATCGCGCTCGATCCGCTGGAGGGCACGACGATCTGCGCCACCGCCGGACCGAACAGCCTCGCGGTGCTGGCGATCGCCGAGAAGGGCGGCCTGCTGAACGCGCCTGACGTGTATATGGACAAGATCGCCTGCGGGCCGGGCTATCCCGACGGCATCATCGACCTCGACAAGTCGCCGACCGAGAATGTGACGGCGGTCGCCGCGGCCAAGGGTGTCGACCCACGCGACATCATCGTCTGTGTCCTCAACCGCCCACGCCACGAAGCGCTGATCGCCGAATTGCGCGCGGTCGGGTGCGGGGTGATGCTGATCGGCGACGGCGACGTGGCGGGCGTGATCGCCACCAGCGACCCCGACACCACCATCGACCTGTATATGGGTTCGGGCGGCGCGCCGGAGGGCGTGCTGGCGGCCGCGGCGCTGCGCTGCGTCGGCGGGCAGTTCAAGGGCCGACTGCTGTTCCGCAACGACGACGAGCGCGCGCGCGCCGCAAAGTGGGGCGTCACCGACCTCGACAAACAGTATGACCTGACCGAACTGGCGCGCGGCGACTGCATCTTCGCCGCGACCGGCGTCACCGACGGATCGCTGCTCGAAGGGGTCAAACGGCTGAAGGGCAAGATGACCACCGAGAGCGTCGTGATGCGCGCCAGCTCGGGCACGGTGCGCTGGGTGAAGGGCGAGCACCGGCTGTAACCGGCGCGCGGGCTCGGCATGATACGCGGCGCAACCCACCGGGTTCACGCCGCGTTCAATGCGCCGATCCTATCCCGGCCCCATGAAACGGAGACTGACCATCCGCCCGCTCGCCCTCGCCGTCGCCCTTGCCGCCCCCGTCGCGCTCCATGCGCAGGCACCGCAGAACGACCTGGCATCGGTCCAGCGGCATTTGTCGGCGACGCAGACGATGACCGCCGATTTCAGCCAGACCGACCGCAACGGCCGGGTGCTGACCGGGCAATTGACGCTGAAGAAGCCGGGCAAGATCCGCTTCCAATATCAGAAGGGCGTGCCGATCCTGCTCGTGTCGGATGGCAAGTCGCTCTACTTCCTCGATTACCAAGTTGGACAGAAACAGCGCTGGCCGATCGGCAATTCGCCGCTCGGCATCCTGCTGAACCCCGAACGCGATGCGTCGAAATATGCGCGCGTCGTGCCGTCGAACGATCCGCGCATCGTCAGCGTCGAGGCGTATGATCCCAAGCGCCCCGAATATGGCCGGATCACGATGGTGTTCGCGCGTCAGCCCTCGGCCCCCGCCGGGTTGATGCTGCAGGGCTGGGTCGCGCTGGATGCGCAGGCGAACCGCACGACGGTGCGCCTGACCAACCAGCGGTTCAACGTGCCGGTCGCCGACAACGCATTCCGGTTCAACGAACCGCGCCGGACCCGCCGCTGACCGCCCGCCGAGAATCGCATCCGTCCGGCTTTTTTACAAAATTACGGAATGCGTTCATCTTGGCGACAGGTTCCGGGCCCTAAGGCTGTTTTCGCGGTGTTGGAGCGCGTCCGGGATTTTCCCCCCTGTTGCCCGGGTCTCCAGCGCCCGCCTGCGTAACGAACGCCAGGTCGGCCCTCGCTCCATGCCCCCGGAGCGGGGGCCTTTCCATGTCTGGCGCCGGCGCTTTTCCGACGATACAGGCTTCCCATGGACACGCTTTCGGTCGCTTCGTGGAACATCAACTCGGTCCGGTTCCGCATGGACATCGTCGAGCAATTCCTGCGCGAGGCGCAGCCCGATGTGCTCTGCCTTCAGGAAACCAAGGTCGAGAATCGCGACTTCCCGCACGATCCGCTCCGGCGGCTGGGCTATACCCATATCGCGATCAACGGGCAGCGGATGCACCACGGTGTCGCGGTGATCTCGAAAGTGCCGCTGGCGGAGGACGATCGGCTCGACTGGCAGGCCAATGGCGAGGCGCGGCATCTGGGCGTGCGGCTGGCCAATGGTTTGCGCATCGAGAATGTCTATATCCCCGCCGGCGGCGACGTGCCCGACCGCGAGGTGAACCCGAAATTCGGGCAGAAGCTCGATTTCCTCGAACGCATGATCGACTGGTCGAAGGGGCTGTCGGGCATCCCGACGCTGCTGGTCGGCGATTTCAACGTCGCGCCACTGGAAAGCGATGTGTGGAGCCACAAGCAGCTGCTCGACGTGGTCAGCCATACGCCGATCGAAGTGGAAACGCTGGCGCGGTTGCAGGCGGCGAACGACTGGGTCGATCTGGGCCGCCATTTCATCCCCGCGCCGCAGCGGCTCTATACCTGGTGGAGCTACCGCGCGAAGGATTGGGCGGCGTCGGATCGCGGGCGGCGGCTCGACCATATGTGGGCCAGCCGCGACGTCGCGGCCAAGGCGGTCTCCCACCGCGTCCACGAACCCTGCCGCAGCTGGCTGAAACCCAGCGACCATATCCCGATCGTCACCGAGTTCGCATTTTGAGCGAGATCCGCGATGTCGCGCGCGCGATCGACGCGCTGCGCCGCGGCTGGCCGATCGCGATTCACGCGCCGGGCGAGCCGGCGCTGACGCTGCTGCCGATCGAGACCGCCGATCCCGAACGGCTGGCGCGCTTCGACCCCGACGGCAGCGGCCAGATCCTGTTGTCGTTCGGCCGGGCCGAGACGCTGCGCATCGTCAACCAGCGCGCCGCCGCCCAGCCCGATCACCCGGTGGCGATCCGGCGCGAGGCGTGGACCGACTTCGCCGCCGCGACCGCGCTGGCCGATCCGCAGCTCGACCTCGCCACGCCGATGAAGGGGCCGTTTCGCAGTGTCGAGTTGGCGGCGCCCGTTGCCGCTGGCGCGGCGCTCCGCCTGGCCCGGGTGGCGGGGCTGTTGCCCGCTTTCGTGACCGGCGGGACGGGGGCAGAGCTGACGATCACCCCGGCGGCGATCGACGCACATGAGGACGCCAATCGACTGGCGATCGTCACCCGCGCGCGACTACCGGTGGCGGGGGCCGAGGACAGCGAGATCGTCGCGTTCCGCACCCCCGATGCTGCGGGCGAGCATGTCGCTTTGGTCATCGGTCGGCCCGATGGTCGCCCGCCGCTGGTCCGGCTCCACAGCGAATGCCTGACCGGGGACGTGCTCGGCAGCCTGAAATGCGATTGCGGGCCACAGCTGCACGCCGCGATCCATGCCATTGCCGACGCGAACTGGGGCATTCTGCTGTATCTGCGGCAGGAGGGGCGCGGCATCGGACTGGTGAACAAGCTGCGCGCCTATGCGCTGCAGGATCAGGGGTTCGACACGGTCGACGCCAATACCCGGCTGGGCTTTGCGATCGATGCGCGCGACTTCGGAGTGGCGGGGCGGATGCTGACGCTGCTGGGGCAGCGGCACATCCGGTTGCTGACCAACAATCCGGCGAAGGTCGCAGGGCTGGAGGCGACGGGGATCACCGTCGTCGAGCGCGTGCCGCACCACCTGCCGCCCAATCCGCATAACGAACGCTATCTGGCGACGAAGCGCGACCGGACCGGGCACCAGTTGTAGTCAGCGGCTCTCCGACTGGAGATAGGCGATCAGGTCGGCGCGCTCCATCGGATCGCGGACGCCGGCAAAGGCCATGCGCGTGCCCGGCACCACCCGCGACGGCGCGGCGAGCCATGCGTCCATGCGAGCGGCGTCCCAGCGGCCGCCATGGTCCTTCAGTGCCTGGGTATAGCCGAAGCGCGGATCGCTCGCGACCGCGCGGCCGATAATGCCGTGCAGATTGGGGCCGGCCAGCGCCTGCCGCCCCGCGCCGATGGTGTGGCAAGCGGCGCACTGGCCAAAGGCGCGGCGGCCGGCATCGACATTCGCATGGGCGAGCAGCGTCGTGAGGTCGGCGTTCGCTCCGGCCGCGCGCAACCGTCCGGCGCGGTCGGCATCGCCGCCCCCGCATCCCCCCAGCAGCAGCGCGAGGAACAACCAGCGCGTCACCGCTGCCGCAGCGCCTTCCACGCGACGCGCTGCAACGCCTTGGCGACCGCCGGGGTCAGGCCGAGGTCGCGGGCGGCGCGCTCATCGGGGCCGAGCCGGCGGACATCATAGCCGGTAACCCGTCCGAAGATGGTCAGCGCCTCCAGATAATAGCCGGCGGTGCTGCCATGATAATGATCGTCGGCCCATAGCCCGACCTTGCCCGGATCGATGCCGTCATAGGGGTCGGCGTCGGCGATGCCGGTGGCGATCGCGTCGTTCCACGCGCTGCCGACCGGGATGGTGCCGGCGATGCCCGGTACCGTCCGCGCCACCTGTCGGTTGGCGGCGGCCAGATCGTTCGCCATCGCCGCGATCGGCTTGCCCGACCAGCGGCTGCCGGGGCGATAGGTCAGATCGGCGCGCGACCAGGTCTCGACCAGTTCGATCCGCGCCTTGGGGTTGCGCGCACGGAACAGCGCGGCGAGCCTGCCCGCCGCCTCACCGTGCCGCGTGGCGTCGCCGGGATGCCGGGCATCGAGCGTCGAATAGCCTTGCAGGATCACCACGTCCCAGCGCCGGTCGATCGCCGCGCGCCGGTTGGCATAGTGATAGGCAAGGTCCTTGCCGGGCGAGGTTTCGAGCGAGACGGTCCAGTCCAGCCCGGCCTGTTCGGCGAAGGTGCGGAACAGCGCGGGCACGCCGCCGATCTTCTCGCCGTTCAGGTCGGTGACGCTGTCGGGGCGATAGCGCTCGACCGGCGATCCTGCGCCGAAGGTGAAGCTGTTGCCGATGAACAGGATGTCGCGCGCCGATGCCGGGGCGGCCGTCAGCGCGAGAGCGGTCAGGGTCAGGAGCAGCCGGATCATGCCGCCTTCTACCCCAGCCGCGTGCGTCAGGCGACCGCCGCGGCGAACTGAGTGCGCAGATCCTCGATCGTCGCTTCGAGATGGCGGGTCAGCATGTCGCGCACCGCTACCCCGTCGCGCGCCAGCCATGCATCGAGCAGCGCGCGGTGCTCGACATAGGCACGGTCGCCGCGTCCGGCCGGGCGCAGATGGGCGACGACATAGCGTTCGGCCAGCACCGACAGCCGCTGCACCAGTTCGATGGTCAGGTCGCGCCCGTTCGCCGCCACCAGCGCGGCGTGGAAGGCGCGATTGCGTGCCGCCGCCTCCAGCAGATCGCGCGCCGGCGCGCCGTCGAGCCGCTCGAACGCATCGATCGCCGCCGTACGCCGCTGTTCGTCGGCATGGATCGCGGCATAGGCGGCCGCGCCCGGTTCGATCGACAGGCGAAGTTCGTAGATTTCCTCGGCCTGCAACGCCGACATCGGCCGCACGGTATAGCCGCGATTGGCCTGTCCGGCGACCAGCCCTTCCTGTTCCAGCCGGGCCAGCGCCTCACGCAGCGGAATCTTGCTGACGCCCAATTCGCTGGCCAGCGCGTCCTGACGGATCGGAAAGGTTTCGGGCAGCGCACCGCTGACGATTCGTTCGCGGACGATCTCGAACACGCGATCGGACAGGGTTCGGACGACGATGGTCACGCTGCATTCCTTTGCAAGGCGGTCCGTTACCGGATGAAGAAGCGGATATCCGGCGGCCGGACATCCAAAAGTCGTACATATTCAAAAAACCGACCGGTAATCAATCTTTTCGTGACAACGGTTACCGGCTGATCCGGTTCACGACAGGGCAGCACGGCCGATCGCATCGCGGCTTGTCGTGGCCGCGGCGACGTGGAACCAAGATGGGAATGGCCTTTCCCCGTTACACCGCGCTACTGCCAATATTGTTGCTGTCCGCCTGTATCGGCGGCGACCGTCGCGAACCCGCCCCGCCGCCGCCGACGCGGCCGATCGCACCGCGCGCTTCGGGACCGGTGACGTTGCAGGGGCAGACGCCGCGCGACACCCAGCAATGTTTCGCCGACCTGTCGCGCGCCGAGGTCCGTTTCAGCCCGCTCCCCGACCGCGATTACGGGTCGGGCTGCGTCGTGCTGGGGGCGGTGCAGTTGCTCGACATCGGCACGCCGGTGAATGGGCTGAAGGCGATCCGCTGTCCGGCGGCGCGCGCGCTGGTCGGCTGGGTCCGCCACGGGGTGCGCCCGGCGGCGCGGCAGCTGCTAGGCAGCGACGTGACCCGGATCGACAGCTATGGCACCTATGTCTGTCGCGGGATCGTCGGCGGGGGCAGCCGTGCGGCGGGGCGGGTGTCCGAACACGGCCTCGCCAATGCGGTCGATATCGGCAGCTTCGTGCTGACCGACGGGCGGCGCATCTCGATCGAGCGCGACTGGAACAGCCCCGACCCGCAGGTCCGCGACTTCCTGCGCATCGTCCACCGATCGGCGTGCAAGCGCTTCGTCACCACGCTCGGCCCCGACTATAACGCCGCGCACGCCAACCACTTCCATTTCGACATGGGCGGACGGCCGCTATGCCGGTGATCGGTCGCCCGCGGGTGCCAGCGGGCGCGGTTCAGCCCTCGCCCGCCGCCCAGACTGCCAGCAGATGGTGCGCGATCGCATAGGCCGGCGGCGCGACGAACCGGCCGCCCTCGCCGGCCAGTGCCGCGCGCACCTCGTCGCGCGTCGCCCACAACGCATCCTCCAGCTCGTCGGTATCGACCTGCAACCGGTCGTCGTCGGCGACTGCGACACAGCCGATCATCAGTTGCGACGGGAACGGCCAGGGCTGGCTGGCGACATAGCGTACGGCGCCGACGCGCACACCTGCTTCCTCGAACACCTCGCGCGCCACCGCCTCCTCGATCGATTCGCCGACCTCGACGAAGCCGGCGAGCGTCGAATAGCGCCCCGGCGGCCAGGTCGGCTGCCGCCCCAGCAGCACCCGGTCGCCATGTTCCACCGCCATGATGACCACCGGATCGGTCCGCGGAAAATGCTGCGCGGTACAGTTGCCGCAGGACCGGGCCCAGCCGGCGCGCGACACCGCGGTGCCCTGCCCGCAATTGGCACAGAAGCCGTGCCGGACATGCCAGTCGATCAGGCTGCGGGCGATGCCGTACAGCGCCGCCTCGCCCGCCGGCATGGCGGCCAGCGCGCTCATCAGCGTCGGCGACCGCATCGCCGGTGCCGTCGCCACCCCGTCCCCGGTCGCGAACAGCGGCGCCCCGTCGAGATTGCCGAGCAACAGCGCATCGCCGCGCGCCGGGTCCATCGGCACTAGCGCGAGCCGATCGTCCACGACCGGCGGTTCGAGGCCGTGCAGCACCAGCAGCCGCGCACCCGGATGTGCCAGCGCCCGTGCGAAGGCGGCCGGATCGTCGCGTTCGTGATCGACACGTTCGAGCGGCGCCCCGGTAAAGCCGATCATTGCGCGACGAACGTCAGGTCGCTCGCCAGCGCCTTCACCAGATCGTCGCGCAGCGGAAAGCGGTCGGCCGGGAAATAATTGACCATCACCGTTCCGCGCACCTGCCGCACCGGATCGACGAACGCGACGGTCCCCGCCGCACCGCCCCAGCCATAGGTGCCCTTACCCGGCCGCCCTGGCAGCGTTTCCAGATAGACCGAACCGCCTGCACCGAAGCCCATTTTCGGCCCCGCCTGTCCCCCGGTCGCGCCGTCGACCCCACCGAAGGTAACGCCGGCGGGCAGCAGGTTCGACATGGCGAGCGCGACCGTCTCCGCCTTCATCACCCGTTTGCCGTCGAGTGTCCCGCCATTCTGGAGCATGTGCAGGAACCGGTCGTAATCGCGCGCCGACATGGCGAGCCCCGCGCCGCCATAGGGAAAGCTCGGCCGCTGCAACCAGACCGAGGTCGCCGCCGGATCGATCGGCAGCAGATTGTCCCCGGCCCAGGCATAGTTGGTCGCCAGCCGCGCCTTCTGGCTTTCGGGCACCTGCCAATAGGTCGACGTCATGCCGAGCGGACCGAACATCCGGCTTTGCAGGAATTGCTCGAACGACATCCCGCTCGCGACCTCAACCACGCGGGCGAGCACGTCGAGTCCGATCGAATAGCTCCATTTCGTCCCCGGTTCGGCGATCAGCGGCAGCGTCGCGACGCGGTTGGCGAATTCCTCCAGCGATTTCGGGCGGACCGGCGCCATCGCCGCCTCGGCTTGGGCATTGACCGCGGCGGGGATGATGCCCAGCCGCTCATATTCCTTGAGCAACGGCCCCTTGGTGACGATGGTATAGCCAAGGCCGGCGGTATGGGTCAGCAGGTTGCGGACCGTGATCGGCTTCGTCGCCGGGCGGCTGGCAAGGCTGTTGTCGGGATCGGTCAGCACCTTCATCGACTTGAACGCCGGGATGAAGTCGCTGATCGGCTGGTCGAGCTTCAGCTTGCCGTCCTCGACCAGCATCATCGCCGCCATGCCGGTGATCGGCTTGGTCATCGAATAGACGCGCCATAGCGTGTCAACGGTGGCGGCTGGCGCGCCGGCATCGGTGGCGGTCCGCCCGGCGGCATGGGCGCTGGTCCAGTCTGGACCGCCCACGACCACGACCATGCCCGGCACCTTGTTGGCCGCGACATAGCGCCGGACCATCGCCTCGGTCGCGGGCAGCGTCCGGGTGGCGGCGGCGGCCGGCGCGCGGGGCGGCGCGGCCTGCGCGAAGGCGGCCACCGGTTGCGCCAGCAGCACCGCCAGCGCCATCGATCCGTGCGTCCAACGTCCGATCGTCATCGCATTCCCTCCACCACCGGTATCGCCCGCGCGAACAGCGTCGGCAGCCCGGCATCGGCGATTGCCGCCACCGGCCACCATTCGCCCTGCGCGACGGCGTCGCCTGCATCCGCCACCATGATGGTGCAGGCAAGATCGAAATGGGTAAAGCCGTGGCGAACCAGTCCGATGGCGCGCCAGTCGGCGGCGAACGGCGCGCCCTCCGGCCCCGGATCGCTATCGGCCCATGGCCCGGTCGGCAGCGCGCGCATGCCGCCCAGCAACCCCTTGTCGGGTCGCCGCACCAGCAGCACCCGCCCGTCCCGCTCCGCCCAGAACAGCGTGCCGAAACGTTGCGGCTTGGCCTTCTTCGCCGCCTTGACCGGAAAGGCTTCGGGCGTACCTGCCGCGAATGCCGCGCAATCCGCGCGCAACGGACACAGCAGGCAGCGTGGATTGCGTACCGTGCAGACGGTCGACCCCAGATCCATCATCGCCTGCGCGAAATCGCCGGCGCGGTCGTCGGGGGTGATCGTGTCGGTCGCCGCGCGGATCGCCGGACGGGCGCCGGGCAGCGCCTGCGAAATCGCGAACAGCCGCGCCACGACTCGCTCGACATTGGCATCGACCACCACCGCCCGCCGGCCAAAGGCGATCGCGGCGATCGCGGCGGCGGTATAGTCGCCGATCCCCGGCAGCGCGCGTAAGGACGCTTCGCTGTCGGGCAGCGCCCCCAGCGCCGCCACCGCCCGCGCACAGGCCAGCAGATTGCGCGCCCGCGCATAATAGCCGAGCCCCGCCCATGCCGCCATGACATCGGCATCGTCCGCCGCCGCCAGCGCCGCGAACGACGGCCAGCGCGCGGTCCATACTTCGAAATAGGGGCGTACGCTCGCCACCTGCGTCTGTTGCAGCATCACCTCCGACAGCCACACGCGATACGGATCGGGCGGCGGCGTGCCGGGCGGGCTGCGCCATGGCAGGCTGCGATGATGCCGGTCGTACCAGTCGAGCAATCGTTCGGCGACAGAGAGATGCTTGGCGTCCACGCCGGCTCTATGGCATGGGGTGGCGACAATGACGACGCGTCCCCGCCCCCATGCGACGATTCCCGAACCCCGCCGCCGCGGCGGTGCGCGCGCAGTGGCCGAATTGCTGCCCGAAATCGGTGGCGCGGCGTTCCGTAAATTCGGTTTCGTCCAGTCGGCGGTGGTCAGCCGCTGGGGCGAGATCGTCGGCGAACGCTTCGCCCGCGTGTCCGCGCCCGAATCGATCCGCTTCCCGCCGGGCAAGCGCGCCGACGGTACGCTGACGCTGATCGTGTCGGGCGCGCATGGCACGATGATGCAGCATATCGCGCCCGAGATCGTCGAGCGGGTGAACCGCTTCTTCGGCTATCCCGCCGTCGCCCGGCTGCAGTTCCGCCATGGCGAGGTCCGCCCGCGCCGCGCGGTGCCGGTGCGGCGCGATCCGCCGCCGGTACCGGCCGATATGGGCGAATCGATCCGCGACATCGCCGACCCCGAACTGCGCGAAGTGCTCGCCGCGCTGGCCGGGGCCGTCGCCGCCCCGCCGCCCCCCGCCATCCCCATCCTCGGCAAGGTCCGCTGATGCGTATCCTCCTCCTCGTCTGTTCGTTCCTGCTCGCGCTGTTCGGCCTGCCGCCTGCCAAGGCACAGGCACAGGCACCGGCACGCGCCAAAGTGTCGCGTAATTGGGCGAACAACGTCGCCTTCCTGCCGAACGGCGGCATCGCCGTCGGCAACCCGACGGCGCGGGTGCAGCTGGTCGAGTGGGTCAGCTATACCTGCCCGCACTGCGCCGTCTTCGCCACGGAGGCGAAGGCCGAGCTGCCCGCCATGCTGAAGTCGGGCCGGGTGCGGGTCGAATATCGCACGCTGCCGCGCGACGCGCTCGACCTCGCCGCCGCGATCCTCGTGCGCTGCGGCGGGCCGAACCGCTTCCTCGCCGCGCACGACGCGATCATGGCGCAGCAAAAGGACATGCTCGACCGGGCCGATACCTTTGCCACGACGCCCGCTGCCCAGACCCGCACCGCGACGATCGCGATCCGCCTGCTGCAACTGGCCGATGCCACCGGGCTGCGCACGCTGATGCGCGGGCACGGCCTCGCCGATGCGCAGATCACCGCCTGCCTGAACGACGAAGCGGCGCAGAAGCGCGTCATCGCCATCGCCGAAGCGGCGCAGGCCGCCGGGGTCGCGGGCACGCCCAGTTTCGAGATCAACGGGCAGAAGGCCGACGTCCATGACTGGGCGACGCTCAAGCCGCTGCTGCTCGCCGCCAAATAACCCCTGTCGCCAAGAGAGTATCGCCCATGCGTTTCGCACTTCCCCTGATCGCGCTCGCTTCGCTGTCGGCCTGTGGCGGCGGCGGTGACGCCGGCGGCAATGGCAGCGCCGCCGCACCGGTCGCCAATGTCGCCGCGCCTGCCGGGCAGAAATGGACCGACATGGTCGCGGTCACGCCCGAGGGCGGCTATCGCATCGGCAACCCCGATGCAGCGGTGAAGCTGGTCGAATATGGCTCGCGCACCTGCCCGACCTGCGGTGCGTTCGGCCGCGAAGGCAACGAGCCGCTCATCAACAACTATGTCTCGACCGGCAAGGTCAGCTTCGAATTCCGCGATTTCGCGATCCATGGCGCACCCGACCTCGCCGCAGCCGTGCTGGGCCGCTGCAACGGCACCGCCACCTTCTTCCCGCTGCTCGAGGCGATGTATCAGGACCAGGCCGCGACGCTCGACCGGATGCAGGCGCTGCCGCAGGCCGAACAGGCCCGGCTCCAGTCGATCCCGCCGCTCCAGGCGGTCTCGGCATGGGCCGATGCGGCGGGCTATGTCGACTTCGTCAAGCAGCGCGGCGTGCCCGAGGCCAAGGCCCGCCAGTGCCTTGCCGACCAGAATCTGCTGCAACAGGTGGTCAAGATCACCGAAGAGGGCGGCGCGGTCGTCACCGGCACCCCGACCTTCCTGATCAACGGCGAGAAGGCCGAGAATGCGCTGTCGTGGCCGCAGGTCGAAGCGGCGCTGAAGGCGGCCGGCGCCTGACCCCATGGCCGCGCCGGATGACGCGGCCCTTCCTCCCGCGCCGGGGCTGACGCTCCGGCGGCTGCGGCTGAGCGGGTTCAAAAGCTTCGTCGACCCTGCCGATCTGGTGATCGAGGCGGGGCTGACCGGCGTCGTCGGCCCCAATGGCTGCGGCAAGTCGAACCTGCTCGAAGCGTTGCGCTGGACCATGGGCGAGAACAGCGCCAAGTCGCTGCGCGGCGCGGGAATGGACGACGTCATCTTCGCCGGCACCGCGACGCGGCCCCAACGCGATTTCGCCGAAGTCGCGATCCTTGCCGAAGACGCGAATGGCGACGAGGTCGAGATCGTCCGCCGGATCGAGCGCGGTGCCGGTTCCGCCTATCGCATCAACGGTCGCGATGTGCGCGCCAGGGACGTGTCGCTGCTGTTCGCCGATGCCGCGACCGGCGCGCATTCGCCCGCGCTGGTCAGCCAGAACCGGATCGGCGCGGTCATCGCCGCGCGCCCCGCCGAACGCCGCGCGATGCTGGAGGAAGCCGCCGGCATCGCCGGGCTGCACGTCCGGCGCAAGGATGCCGAAGGCAAGCTCCGCGCCACCGAGGCCAATCTCGAACGCTTGGCCGAGATGGTGCAGGAACAGGATGCGCGCGCCGCGACGCTCCGGCGGCAGGCGCGCGTCGCGACACGGTATCGCGAACTGACCGATGCGATCCGGGTGGCGGAGGCGCGGGCAATCTATGCCCGCTGGCGCGACGCGGTCGCCGCGGCCGAAGCCGCCACTACCGAAGCCAAGACCGCCGAGGCGCTGGTCGCCAGTCACGCCGGGATGCAGGGTCGGACCGCCGGCGACCTGTCGGCGGCGACCCAGGCGCTGGCGACGGCCCGCGCCGATGCCGAACGCCTGCGCCAGCAGTTGAGCGACGTCGGCCATGCCCGCGAGCGGGTACAGGCGCAGGCCAATGCCGCGACGCGGCGGCTGGCCGACCTGACCGCACAGACCGCACGCCTGACCGAAGATCGCGCGCGCGAAGCGGCGCTGGCCGGTGACGCCGAAACCGCGCTCGCCCGGCTCGACGCCGAACGCGCGCAACTTGCCGACGCGCTGGCCGACGCCACCGCGCGCCTGCCGCTGCTCGATGCGGCACTGGACGCGGCGACCCGTGCTGCCGCCCGTGCCGACGCCGCCCATGCCGAGGCGTTGGCCGCACAGGCCGCCGAACTGGCCGAGGCGCGCGTCGCCACCGCCGCCCACGATGCCGCACGCGCGCGGCTCGACCGGGCTCGGCGGGAAGAGGCACGGCTGCTCGCCGAACAGGGTGCGTTATCGGCGGTCGCGCCGCTCGTCGCCGAACGTACGGCGGCAGCCGAACGCCGCGCGGCGGCGCTGAACGATGCCGACACCGCCCGCGCGGCGATCGCCGCCGCCGAAGCCGCCGACCGGTCCGCCCAGGAAGCGCGCGGCCGCGCCCAGTCCGACCGCGCCGCCGCCGCCGCCGAACTCGCCGCGATCGATAGCGAGATCGCCGCGCTCGACCGCGCGCTACGGCGGACCGGGCGGGCGCGAATCATCGATTCGGTCGTAGTCGAACCGGGGTTCGAAGCGGCGCTGGCGGCGGCGTTGGGCGACGATCTCGACGCCGGCACCGATCCCGCCGACGATCGCTATTGGCGGGACGACGCGATTGCCGGCGAACAGCCAGCGGTACCGGTCGGCATCGGCCGCCTGTCGGCGCATGTCACCGCCCCGCTCCTCGCCCGGCGACTGGCGCAGATCCTGGTCGTCGAGCGCGACGACGGCACGCCATTGGCGGTCGGACAGCGGCTGGTGACGCTCGACGGTGCGCTGCGCCGCTGGGACGGGCTGCGCAGCCGTGCTGGATCGGGAGCGGCGGCGGCCGAGCGCCTCGCCCGAACCAATCGCCTGCGTACGCTGCGGGAGAGCCGCCCGGCACTGGCCGATCGACGTGCCGTTGCCGACACCGCATTGTCCGCCGCCGATACCGCCATCGCCGAAGCGCGAACGACGTTGACCACCGCGCGGCGCACGCTCGACAGCGCCGAGACTACCGCCCGCGAGGCCGCACGTGCCGAAGACCGCGCCGTCGCCGCGATCGAACGCGCACAGGCGCGCGCCGACGACGTCGCGGCAAGACTGGAGCGTCTGCGCGGCGAACTGGCCGAAGCCGCCGCCGATACCGATCGCGCCGCCGACGCCGTCCGCGCGTTACCCGACCGCACGCTCGCCGGTGCCCGCGTCGCCGCCTTGCTGGCGCAAGCCAATGCCGCCCGCTCCGGTGTCGCCGACGCCCATGCAGCACGGTCGACGCTGGATACCGCCCTGGTCCGCGATCGTGCGCGAGCCGCCACGGCGGAGGCCGAAATCGCATCGTGGCACGCCCGCGCGACGGACGCGGCCGGGCGCATCGCCGAGATCGACGACCGCATGGCGACCATCGCCGCCGATCGCGACGCGCTGCGCGACCGTCCCGCCGCACTCGCCACCGAACTCGTCGCGATCGAGCAGGACTTCGCCCGATTGCGCACCGCCGCCGCCGAGGCCGCGACCGGCGAACAGGCCGCCGACGCTAGGCTACGCGCCGCCGAACGCGCCGCCGGTGACATCGCCGAAGCGATCGCCGCCGCCCGCGAAACCCGCGCCGGCGCTGCGGCACGGGCCGAGGGGCATGAGCAGCGCCGTCTCGAACTCGGCCGGCTGTCGGGCGAGCGCTTCCAATGTCCGCCGCCGCTGCTGCCGCGCATCGGCTTCGTCGCGGCGGAGGTCGGCGACGCCGCGGCCGAGACGGCAGCGCATGACGGGTTGCTCGCGACCCGCGACCGGATCGGCCCGGTCAATTTGATCGCCGAGACCGAACTCGCCGAACTCGAAGCGGCGCAGGGCGAAACGGCGGCCGAGCGTGCCGACCTTGCCGAAGCCGTGCAGCGGCTGCGCGGTTCGATCGGGACGCTCAACCGCGAGGGCCGCCAGCGGCTGCTCGCGGCGTTCGAGGCGGTCGACACCCATTTCCGCCGCCTGTTCGGCGCGTTGTTCGATGGCGGGCAGGCGCAACTCGAGCTGATCGATTCGGACGATCCGCTGGAGGCGGGTCTCGAAATCCTCGCCCAGCCGCCGGGCAAGCGCCTGCAATCGCTGACCCTGCTGTCGGGGGGTGAACAGGCGCTGACCGCCGTCGCGCTGATCTTCGCGCTGTTCCTGACCAATCCCGCGCCAATCTGCGTCCTCGACGAAGTCGACGCGCCATTGGACGACGCCAATATCGACCGCTTCTGCGACCTGCTCGACCGGATGGCCGCCGACACCGACACCCGTTACCTAATCGTCACCCACAATGCCGCGACGATGAGCCGCATGCATCGCCTGTTCGGCGTGACGATGATCGAACGCGGCGTCAGCCGGCTGGTATCGGTCGACCTGGGCGGCGCGACCAGCCTGCTCGCGGCAGAGTAACCTTCGCAGCCTACCCCATCCCGTTCGGTTCGAGCAGCTTCGAGCTTGTCGAGAAGCGTCGGTCGAGAACGGCCCGCTTGGGGCACCCACTTCTCGACTTCGGTTCTCGACAGGCTCGAACCTGCGCTCGAAGCAAACGGGTGGCGGGTAGACGGAACACCTCCGCACATCCTTGCGCCCTGCCCCCTTGTCGCCTAGTCGCCCGGCCAACCGTTTTCGCGACCCCCAAGGAGCCTGCCCATGGCCGAATCCATCAACCGCGTCGTCCTCGCCTATTCGGGCGGTCTCGACACCAGCGTCATCCTGAAGTGGCTGCAGCAGGAATATAAGTGCGAGGTGGTGACCTTCACCGCCGATCTCGGCCAGGGCGAGGAGCTGGAGCCGGCGCGCAAGAAGGCCGAGCTGATGGGCATCAAGCCCGAGCATATCTTCATCGACGACCTGCGCGAGGAATTCGTCCGTGACTTCGTGTTCCCGATGATGCGCTCGAACGCCTTGTACGAAGGGCTGTACCTGCTCGGCACCTCGATCGCGCGCCCGCTGATCGCCAAGCGCCAGATCGAGATCGCGCGTCAGGTGAATGCCGACGCGGTTAGCCACGGCGCCACCGGCAAGGGCAACGACCAGGTCCGCTTCGAACTCGGCTATTATGCGCTCCAGCCCGATATCAAGGTCATTGCGCCTTGGCGCGAATGGGACCTGACCAGCCGTACCGCGCTGATCGCCTTTGCCGAGCAGCACCAGATTCCGGTGCCCAAGGACAAGCGCGGTGAATCGCCTTTCTCGACCGATGCGAACCTCCTGCACACCTCGTCCGAGGGGAAGGTGCTGGAGGATCCGTGGGACGAGGTGCCGGACTATGTCTTCTCGCGCACCGTCAATCCTGAGGACGCGCCCGACACGCCGCAGGTCATCACCGTCGCCTTCGAACGCGGCGATGCGGTGGCGGTCGATGGTGAGGGTATGTCGCCCGCGACCTTACTCGCGAAGCTGAACGAACTGGGCCGCGCGCACGGCATCGGCCGGCTCGACCTGGTCGAGAACCGCTTCGTCGGCATGAAGTCGCGCGGCATGTACGAAACGCCGGGCGGCACGATCCTGCACGCCGCGCACCGTGCGATCGAACAGATCACGCTCGACCGCGGTGCCGCGCACCTCAAGGACGAACTCGCCCCGCGCTATGCCGAGCTGGTCTATAACGGCTTCTGGTTCTCGCCGGAGCGCGAGATGCTGCAGGCGGCGATCGACCATAGCCAGCACAAGGTGTCGGGCGAAGTCCGCCTGAAGCTGTACAAGGGCGGCGTCCATGTCATCGGCCGCCGGTCGCCCAACTCGCTCTACAGCGAAAAGGTCGTGACGTTCGAGGACGATCAGGGCGCCTATGACCAGCGCGACGCGGCGGGCTTCATCAAGCTGAACGCGCTGCGCCTGCGCCTGCTGGGCCGGCGCGACCGGTAAGGCGAACCGCTCGCTCGATCAGACCGTGGGGCGGATGTCCTGCGGCTGGTCGAGCAGCCCGGCGAAGAACGACGTCGCCGCAATCTGCACGCCGAGACAGCCGAGCAGCATCGACGGGATCGTCAGCCGCATTAGTTCGCCCGTCACGAGCGGCCCGAACCCGGCCTGTGCCCAGACCATCGTCGCCGTGACCCCGCCGGCCAGTCCCGCGAGCAGCGACAGCGCACCGACAATACAGCCGCGCTCGACGGTGAACGAGCCGCGTACCCGGCGCATTCCTCGGCTTTCGGGCCACATGCCGGTGCGGATGCCGAACAGTCGCGCCAGCACCGCCAGCCCGACCATCTGCGCCCCAATCAGCGCCGCCATCGTCGCAAAGATCATGGTGTGCACGCCGAACGCGACGCCCCCCATCGCGACGTCGCCGGTCGCCAGCATCGCGGTTGCGCCAAGCCCGGCGAAGAGCAGCGCCAGCCCCGGATAGAGGAACAGGAAGCGCGGCGCATAGAGCAGCAGGAAGCGCAGGTGCCGCCAGCCGTCGCGCCACGTGCGCAGGTGCGGCGGGCGCGATCGCCCATCGGGCACCAGCGTGGTCGGCACCTCGGCGATGGCGAACCCCGCGATCGATGCCTTGACCACCATCTCGCTAGCGAATTCCATGCCCGGCGACGTCAGGCCCAGCGCCAGTGCCCTATCGCGACGGAATGCGCGCAAACCGCAATGGAAATCACCGACCGGCGTTCCGAAAAAAGCGCGGCCGAGCAAGCTGAGTAACGGATTGCCAAGGAACCGGTGGAGCAACGGCATCGCACCGGGCGCGATCCCGCCGAGGAACCGGTTGCCCATCACCAGATCGGCACCGCCGCGCAGCCGCTCGACGAACGGCAACAGGCTGCCGAAGTCATAGCTGTCGTCGGCGTCCCCCATCGCCACGAATGTGCCGCGCGCCGCATCGATGCCGCCAGCCAGCGCCGCGCCATAGCCGCGCACCGGAATGGCGACGATCCGCGCACCCATCGCATTGGCGATCTGCTGCGATCCGTCGGTCGATCCATTGTCGGCGACGATGACCTCACCGGCAATGCCATGGGTATCGAGGAACGCCCGCGCCTTTTTGATGCACACGGCCAGCGTCTCGGCTTCGTTCAGGCAGGGCATGACGATCGACAATTCGATGCGATCGAGCGTCGCTGCGGGTTCGTCGGGCAACGGGGAAACGGCGACGGCGGGCATCAGGACGCTCCATGCGGCGATGGTATCGCTATGCCGGGCAAGGAACGAAGAGTTGGTTAACGGCTATACGCAAAATTAAGCATGCTCCGGGCATTTGGCAGGACATGATCCCCGCCACCCAACCGTCCACCGATCGCGCATCCTGGCGGGTGTCGTTGCTGCTCGCGGTCACGCTGGCGATCTTGCTAACCCTGACCCGGACGCTCGCCGAATGGCCTGCGCTCCGGTTGCTGCGACTGCCCGACAATGACGACATGATGCGGCTTGCGCAGATTCGCGACTGGATCGGCGGGCAACGGCTGAACGACCTGATGCAATATCGGCTGGGGCCGCCCGGGGGGGCGCCGATGCACTGGTCGCGGCTGGCCGATGCGGTGCCCGCGGCGATGATTCTCACGCTGACGCCGCTGGTCGGTGCCCATTGGGCGGAGGTGTCGGCGGTGATCGCATGGCCCGCGCTGCTGCTGTTCCTGTACCTGTTGCTTGCCGCGCATATCGCCACGACGCTGGGCGGGCGGGCGGCGCGCCCGGTCGCGATCCTGCTCGCTGCGATCGCCTTCCCGACGATCATCCTGTTCGTGCCCGGCCGGATCGATCATCACGCGCTGCAGATCGTGCTGATCTTCGCGCTTGCCGCCGGGCTGATCGGGCGTCCGTCGACAGCGAATGGCGCGGCAATGGGGCTGATCGCGGTGGCGACACTGGCGATCGGGCTGGAGTCCGCACCCGAACTGGTCGCGGCGATGGCGGGGCTCGGCTGTCTGTGGCTGACGGGGAATGCCGCGGAAGACGCGCGCGCCCGCGGGTTCGGCGCGACGCTGCTGCTCGGCACCGGGCTGATGCTCGCCTTCCTCCATCCCAACGCATGGCCGCGCCAATGGTGCGACGGTTTCACCCCGGCCTCGACCAGCGCCGCGCTGGCATTAGGCGCGGGCTGGGTGGCGCTCGGCCTTGCTGGTCGCCGGGCGCGGGGCTGGCGGATGCGACTGGTGGCGGCGGCGCTGATTGGGGCCGTCGTCGCCCTGTCGGTCATGCAAACCTCGATGGTCTGCCTTGCCGGCCCCTATGACGCGCTGCATCCGTTTCTGAAGCAGGCCTGGATGGCGAATGTCAGCGAGGCACGCGGCCTGTTCTTCGAACAGAACTCGCCAGGTACGATCCTCGCCTTCGGCGCCCTGTCGACGATCGGATCGCTGGCCGCGATCGTACAGGCCGTCCGGTCCGCCGATCGGCGATGGATCGCATTCGCGGTTCTGCTCTGCATCAGCCTGATCGCGGCGATCGCGCGGGTTCGGGTCACCTATATCCTCGCCGGGCTGGCAACGATTCCGATGGCGGTCCGGATCGCCGCGTCGAACGACAGGGCCGACCTCTTCCGACGCCTCGGCTGGTGGGCGGCGGGATCGGGCATCCTGTGGTATCTGATGGGGGTTGGCCTCGACCGGATCGTCGCGCGGCCGGAGGCGCAGGCGCGGCGCATCTATGACGACTGCGTCCGTGCCGCGCCGTTCCTGATGGTCGGGCGGCTGCCGACGGGCACGATCATGGCCCCGATCAACGACGGCGCCTATTTCATCGGGCTGACCCGGCACCACGTCGTGGCCGCCCCCTATCACCGCAACAACAGCGGCAATCTCGCCTCCTACCGCTTCTTCCTCGGGTCGCCCGATCGGGCGCAGGCGATGGCCCGTCGCTGGGCAATCGACTATGTCGCGGTGTGTCCCGGCGACCTGCGTGAGCACAATATCGAGCGGCTGCGCGCGGGAAGCCTGATCGAACTGCTGCAACGCGGCGATACCCCCGCATGGCTGGTACCGGTCGCGACAGGCGGTACGCTGCGTGCCTTTCGCGTCGTCGATGCTGAACGCTTGTCGAACGGGGGCGGCGGCGACTAAAAGCGCGCGATGCAGGGGGATCGACTTTACTGGTGGCAGACGCGATGGTTCGTCGCGCTGATGGCGGTGCTGGCGGTCGTCCCGCTGCTATGGCCCGACGTCCCGCCGCTGGTCGACCTGCCCGGCCATATGGGGCGCTACCGTGTCCAGCAGCTCTGGGACACCGGACAGGCACCCTGGTTCCACGACTGGTATAATTTCGACTGGAGCCTGATCGGCAATCTCGGCGTCGACCTGCTGGTCTGGCTGTTCGAGCCGCTGCTCGGCCTCGAACCGACCGTCAAGCTCATCATCATGGCGATCCCGCCGCTGACCGCGGTCGGACTGCTGTGGATCGCGCGCGAGGTGCATGGCCGCATCCCGGCGACCGCATTGTTCGCGCTGCCGATCGTCTACAGCTTTCCGCTGCATTTCGGTTTCGCGAACTTCGCGCTGTCGATGGCGCTCGCGCTCAACGCCTTCGCGCTGTGGCTGCGGCTGGGGCGGCAGGGGCGGCTGCTGCTGCGCGGGATCGTGTTCGTGCCGATCGCGGGGCTGATCTGGCTGACCCATACTTTCGGCTGGGGGACATTGGGCGTGCTCGCCGCCTCGGCCGAGCTGATCCGCGAACATGACCGGCGGCGCAACTGGTTCGCCGCCGCCTTCCATGCCGGGCTGCACTGCCTCGTGCTCGCTCCGCCCGCGCTGCTGATGCTGCTGTGGCGTTCGGGCGGGCATGTCGGCGGGCAGACCGCCGACTGGTTCAACTGGCGCGCCAAGATGTTGTGGATGACCATGACGCTGCGCGACCGATGGCAACTCTACGACCTCGCTTCGGTCGCGGTCTTCTACCTCGTGCTGTTCAAGGGGCTGCGCGATCCCAATATCGGCTATTCGCGCAATCTCGGCCTGTCGGCGCTGTTCCTGATCGCGGTCTATATCCTGTTGCCGCGCATCGTGTTCGGGTCGGCCTATGCCGATATGCGGCTGGTCCCGTATCTGTTCGGCATCTGCTTGATCGCGCTCCGCCCCAAGCCCGGCCTGTCGATCCGCCATGCCGGGGTACTGGCCGCGATCGGTCTTGCCATCTTCGTCGGGCGGATCGGCGCCACCACCGCCAGCTTCTGGCTGTACGATCGCGATTACGACCGCGAACTGGCGGCGCTCGACCATGTCCCGGTCGGCGCGCGGCTGGTCACCTTCGTCGGGGAGACTTGCTACAACGAATGGCGGATGACCCGGCTGCAACATCTGCCCGGCATGGCACTGGCGCGGCGGCTGGCCTATGCCAACGATCAATGGTCGATGGCGGGCGGGCAATTGCTGACGGTGCGCTACAAGCCCGCGCGCGGCTTTTCGCACGATCCATCCGAACTGGTCACCGACGTCAAATGCCCGCGCGAATATTGGCGGCCGATCGCCGGGGCGCTGTACAAATTCCCGCGCGACGCTTTCGACTATGTCTGGCTGATCCGCCCGCCCAGATATGACCGCCGGCTGGAACAGGGGCTGGTGCCGATCTGGCGCAACGGTCGCAGCGCGCTGTTCCGGATCGACCACCGCGTGCCCCCGCCGGTGCTGACATGGAGCGATCTGGGCAATCGGCCGTTTGCCAAACCCCGCCGCCGCCCGTCACGCCAGATGGCGGCACGCGACACGATCGTCCGGTAAAGGAGACGCCCATGGACTTTCTCAACAACGCGCTGAACCTTGCCGGCCGCTTCGACCTGCCCGCCATCGCCGAAAAGGCGGGCATCACCCCCGAACAGGTGCAGACCGTGATCGGCCTGCTCGGCAAGTTCGCCGGCCATGCCGACCCGGCACAGGACGCCGCCGACCATAGCGGCGTGTCACGCCATCAGATCGAGGCGATCCTGTCCGAAATCGGCGGCGCCGACGCGCTGGGACAGGTGGCGCAGGCATTCGGCTTCGACCTCGATCCGAAGGGTGCGGGCGACGTGCTCGGCAATCTCGGCGGGATGTTCGGGCGGAAGTAAACGCAAAGCCCGATTCATCCGACTGAACACGTCGCCCCAGCGCAGGCTGGGGCCTCTCGCGGCTCCTGCTGCGTGCCATCACCGGGAGATCCCAGCCTGCGCTGGGATGACGTACGGTTCAATGCCGGTAATTCAAAGCTCACCCCCGCCGGAACGGGGTCATCTCGCCCAGATATTCCTGCTCGTGGCCCACCGCCGCGCGCTCGCGTTCCAGAAACTCGGCGACCGCGCGGCGGAAACCGGGATCGGGCAGGAAATGCGCTGACCAGGTCGTCACCGGCACATAGCCGCGCGCCAGCTTGTGCTCGCCCTGCGCCCCCGCCTCGACCCGTTGCAAGCCCCGCGCGATCGCGGCATCGATCGCCTGATAATAGCATAGCTCGAAATGGAGGAACGGCACCTCCTCCACCGCGCCCCAATAGCGTCCATACAGCGCATCGCCACCGATCAGGTTGAGCGCCCCCGCAATCGGCCGGCCGTCGCGCTCGGCAAGGATCAGCAGCACCGCGTCGCCCATCGTCTCCGTCAACAGCGGAAAGAAGCTGCGCGTCAAATACGGCCGGCCCCACTTCCGGTTGCCGGTGTCCTGATAAAAGGCCCAGAACGCATTCCAATGTTCGGGCCGGATGTCGCGCCCGGTTAGGTGCCGCACCGTCAGCCCGTCGAGCGCCGCCGCGCGTTCCTTGCGGATCGCCTTGCGCTTGCGACTGGCAAGCTCGTTCAGGAAATCGTCGAAACCGCCATAGCCGCGATTGGCCCAGTGAAACTGCGTCCCCGCCCGCGTCAGCCAGCCCGCCGCCTGAAACGCAGCCAACTGCGCCTCGTCGACAAAGGTCGCGTGCGCCGACGACAGCCCGTTCTGCCGCACCACCGCCTCGATCGCACCGATCAGCGCTGGCGCCTGTTCGGCATCGCGCAGCAGCAGTCGGGGGCCGGGTACCGGGGTGAAGGGCACCGCGATCTGCAGCTTGGGGTAATAATCGCCCCCCGCCCGCTCCCACGCATCGGCCCAGGCGTGATCGAACACATATTCGCCCTGGCTGTGCCCCTTGGCATAGGCGGGCGCGATCGCGACCGGCATGCCGGCGGCATCGTCGACGATGATCGGCAGCGGCTGCCATCCCGACCGCCCGCCGACGCTGCCCGACGCCTCGAGCGCCGAGAGGAAGGCGTGGGACAGGAACGGATTGCCCGTGCCCGCGCACGCATCCCACTGATCGGCGGGCACGGCACGGACGCCCTCGGCGATGCGGGCGGTGATGGTCGTCACGGTGGCGAAGATAGGGGGTGAGACGTTGCGAGGAAAGGTGTCGGCCGCCCCTCACGTCACCCCAGCGCAGGCTGGGGTCTCTGCCGGCTCCCGTCCTGAACTATAACCGGGAGACGCCGGCCTTCGCTGGGGTGACGTGAGGAAAGCAGGCGCACCCTACTCCCGCGTCACCGTCAACCCATCGCGGAACAGCAGCTCGCGCCGCGGCACCGGAATCTCGATCCCGTTCTCCTTGAACAGGTCCCACAGCCGGTTGAGCACGTCGGACCGGACATTGCCGACCCCCTGTTCGGGGTCGCTGATCCACGCCAGTATCTCATGCTCGACCGCATAATCGCCGTACGAGATCAGCCACACATTCGGCTTGGGACTGCGCAGCACGCGCGGGCTTTCCACCGCCGCCTGCAACATCAGCTTCTGCGCCAGCCGCAAATCGGTCTCATACCCCACCCCGACCGGAATCCGCACCCGGACGTTGCGGTCGGAAAAGGACCAGTTCTCGACCTCCTGCGTCATCAGGTTTTCGTTGGGGATCAGATGTTCCTTGCCATCGCGGGTGATGACCGACACCGCGCGCACCCCGATCTTGTTGACCCAGCCGAAGCTGTCGCCGACGACGATCACGTCGCCCGGCTTGATCGAGCGGTCCATCAACAGGATGATCCCTGCGATCAGATTGCCGACCGTCTTCTGCAACCCGAAGCCGACCGCCAGTCCCAATCCGCCCGAAAAGATCGCGAAGGTCGTCAGGTCGATGCCGAGCAGGTCGATCCCGAAGAAGAAGGCGGTGATGACCACCGCGATCGATGCCAGCTTCTGCGCCAGCAATTTCTGCGCCGGGTCCAGCCCCTTGGCCTGCGCCACGCCATGCGCGACCAGCTTGTTGACGATCCGCACGTTCGCATAGAGCACCACGGCGGTCAGCAGCGTGCTGACCAGCGCCAGCAGCGACAATCGCCTTCGCCCGATCGAAAAGCCGATCGCATCGAGGGTATCGGTGATCGGCTCCAGCCCGCCGATCGCGCCCGACAGCACGGCGACGAACAGGATGAAACCGACGGTCCACGCCATCCACCGCGCCAGATGGACGCCGCGCAGCAACTGCACCGCCAGCCGTGCGACCGCCGCGCCCAGCGCCACGCCGACGACGATGTCGGCCAGCGCCCCCCAGTCGCGTCCCTGCGCGACGATCGCCAGCGCCAGCACCGCGACCAGATGGCGGACGATGTCGCACAGCCGCTCGACGATGCCGGTGGCATGCTCGCCCACCCGCTCACGCCACAGCCCGGTCAGCCCCGGCCCCGCCCAGCGCCCTGCGAACCAGCCGAGCGCCAACGACAACAGCACGAGGCCGAGCGCTACGCCCGCCTCGATCAATCCCGCGCCGCCGCCGACCGGCAGGCCGCGCGCCGCCAGCCAGTCGGCGACCCCGTTCACCGCGTCGCCCGGAACCGTGCGAGGCCGGCGTCGAGATCGGCGATGAGGTCGTCGGTATCCTCCAGCCCGATCTGCAACCGGATCATCGGTCCTTCGGCCTGCGCCCGTGTGACGCTGCGATAGCGATGCGGATCGATCGGCAGTGCGAGGCTCTCATACCCGCCCCAGCTATAGCCGATGCCGAACAGCGCGAGGCCGTCGATCAACGCCGCGCGCGCATCGTCGCTACCCCCGTCGAGGACGAAGGCGAACAGCCCGGCACTCCCCCGGAAATCGCGGACGAAGACGTCGTGCCCCGGACAGCCGGGCAGCGCGGGATGCAGCACCCGCGCGACGCCCGGCTGGTCCATGAGCCATTTGGCGATACGGATCGACGACTCGCCGTGCTGCTTCAACCGCACCGCCATCGTCCGGAGCCCGCGTGCGCCCAGCGCGGCGTCGTCCGGCCCGACATGCTGGCCCAGTTGATAGGTCGCATCGCGCAATGCCTGCCAATGCGACGCGACCGCCGTCGCCGATCCCAGCATCGCGTCCGAATGACCGACCACATATTTGGTGCAGGCCATGATCGTCACGTCGACGCCATGCGCCATCGCCGGGAACAAGAGCGGCGTCGCCCAGGTATTGTCGAGGATCGTCGTGATGCCCCGTTCCCGCGCGATCGCCGCCATCGCCGGCACGTCCTGCACCTCGAAGGTAAGGCTGCCGGGGCTTTCGAGGAACAGCACCCTGGTGTTCGGCCGGATCAACTCGGCGATGCCGGCGCCGACGACCGGATCGTACAGCGTCGTCTCAACCCCGATCGTCTTGAGCATCCCATTGGCGAAGGCGCGGGTCGGGTCGTACGCGCTGTCGGGCAGCAACAGGTGATCGCCGGGCTTCAGATAGGCGAGCAGCGCGGTCGTGATCGCCGCCACGCCCGAGGGGTAGAGCAACGTCCCCTCCGCCCCCGGCTCCAATTCGGTCAGCGCCTCGGCCAGCGACCACTGGGTCGGCGTACCGCGCCGGCCATAATAGAGCCGGTGATGCGTGTTCGCCCCCGCCGCCGCGCGCAGATCGGCGACGTCGTCGTACAGGATCGTCGAGGCACGCCAGACCGGCACGTTGACGACGCCGCCGGTCCATTCGTCGCGCCGCCCGCCGGTGACGACACGCGTCGCGGGCGATTGCGGGGTGTCGTGCTTGCTCATGCGGTCACCTTCGGCGTGTGTGGATCGGCGGCCCATTCGCTCCAGCTGCCGTCGTACAGCGCCGCATCGCGGCCCAGCAGGTGCAGCGCGAAGGCGGGGATCGCGGCGGTGATGCCCGACCCGCAGGTCGTCGTCACCGGCCGGTCCAGATCGACGCCTTCGCTCGCGAACAGCGCCGCCAGTTCGTCGGGCGAACGCCATGTCCCGTCGTCGCGGAAGAAGCGCGCATAATGCAGGTTGGTGCTGCCCGGAATATGCCCCGACGGCAACCCACGCGGATCGGCCTCGCTCCCGTCGAACCGCGCCGGCGACCGGGCATCCACGAGCTGCGCGCCATCCCCAGCCATCAGCATCGCCTTGGTCCGGACCGCCGCCAGATCGGGATCGGCGATGAACCGCGCGGCCTCCGTCATCGCCTCGCCGGTTTCGACCGATCGCCCTTCGCCCTGCCACTTCGCAAAACCGCCATCGAGGATCGCGACCGGCAGCGACGGCGCGAACCGCCGGAACAGCCACCATGCCCGCGCCGCCGTATGGTGCGGCGAATCGTCGTACAGCACGACCGCCGCGTCGTTGCCGACCCCGATCGCTTCCATCCGTTGCGCAAATTTGTCCGCGGCGGGCAGCGACGTCGCCTGCCCCGTCGACAGGCCGCGCAGGTCGAGCAAGCGCGCGCCGGGGATATGCGCGGCGGCATAGTCGGCGGCTTCGTCGCGTGGGGGATCAGGCTGTACCGGCACGAACGTCGCGTCGAGGACGATCAAGCCACGCGTGCCGATCCGGTCGGCCAGCCATGTGGTGGAAACGAGCGATTGCATGGCGGAGAGGCTTAGGCGAGCGGACCTGCCGGTCAAGCGTCGTGATCCTGCCCGCGCGCGGTTACGCCGCTGCCAGCTCCAGCGCCGCCGCCTGTGCCAAGCTGGTCCCGTCGAGGATGCGTGCGGTTTCGTCGCGCACCCGCGCCATGGCGTGGCGGATTGCGCAGCTTGCCTCGTCCTTGCAATCGCCGCACGGACGATAGGCGGTGCGGCTGACGCACGGCACCAACGCCAGCGGCCCTTCGATCACGCGGATGATTTCGCCGAGCGAGATCAGGTGCGCCGGCCGGGCGAGGTGATAGCCGCCCGCCTTGCCGCGCGTCGACAACAGGAACCCCGCTTCGCGCAGATCGGCGAGGATCAGTTCGAGGAACTTGCGCGGCACGTTGGCGGCGGTGGCGATGCGGTGCATCGGCATCGGCGCCTCGCCCGCGGGTTGTTCGGCAAGGAACAGCATCGCGCGCAACGCATAGCGGGAACGCTGGGTCAACATCGTTCAACGCCCATGCCACTTGCGATACGGCAAGGGAAGTACGCTTCTTTTCAAAGCCGGGACAACCGCCTATATCCCCCTTGTCGGCTTCCAGCCGGCTATGACGATAAACTGCGGCGTGCAATAGACGCAGCGGACCCGGGGGCAGTACCCGGCGGCTCCACCATAAGGTGGTGTTTCTGGACACCGTTTCTGACGGGGCCGAACCAGGATCGACGTGTGTTGAAAAGCGCTGTTTTCGTTCGGAATGGGACCACCGCAACGGCCCATACACACAAGTGCCAACGATAACGAAGCACTCGCGATTGCGGCGTAACTAAGGGCCTCACGGCCTGAAGTTACTCCAAAATAGCGCGGTTGGACCCCACCGGGCAACAGAAGGGGATTCCAGCGGTACGGGGAGCACCGGGCAACAGAAGCTCCCCACTCCCTTTCGCAACACGCCCATGCCCGCTACGGCCGCGCGCATGGACATCGACCTCATCGCCCTGCTCATGCTGGTCGCGTTCGGCGCGGCGACGCTGGATGCGATGGCGGGTGGTGGCGGGCTCATCACCCTGCCCGCGCTCCTCGCCGCGGGCGTCCCGCCGGTCGCGGCGCTCGGCACCAACAAGCTGCAGAGTTCGTGCGGGACAGCCGGGGCGACCTTCGCCTTCTGGCGAAAGGGCCATATCGACCTGCGCCGCTTCGCCTGGCCGGCGCTCGCCTCGTTCGCCGGGGCGGCGGGCGGCGCGGCGCTGGTGCAGGCGATCGACCCGCATTTCCTGTCGGGGGTGCTGCCGGTCCTGCTGGTCGCAATGGCGCTGTATTTCCTGTTCGGTCCGCGCCTGTCCGACGTCGATACCCATACCCGTCTCGCGCCCGCCGGGCTGCTGCTCGCGGTCGCGGCGATCGGCGCCTATGACGGGTTTTTCGGCCCCGGCACCGGATCGTTCTTCACCCTGTTGCTCGTCACCGCCGCCGGCATGGGCGCGACGCGGGCGGTGGCGCATACCAAGCTGCTGAACCTCGCCAGCAATCTCGCCGGGGTCGCCGTGCTGGTCGCGGGCGGGCATGTATGGTGGACGCTCGGCATCGCCATGGCGGTTGCAAGCCTGGCGGGCGGACAGGTCGGCGCGGCGCTCGCCATCCGCTTCGGCGGACGGGCGATCCGGCCGCTGCTGGTCGTCATCTCGCTGGCACTGACGGTGAAGCTGATGGCCGACCCGGCCAATCCGCTCAGGATGTGGTTGGGGGTCTGACCTCTAGGCTACCCGTTCGGTTCGAGCAGGTTCGAGCTTGTCGAAATGGCGTATCGAAGGACCGTCTGAGGCAGTGCTTCGATACGGGCCTTCGACAGGCTCGAAGCTGCGCTCGAAGCGAACGGGAAAGGTAACAACAGAGGATCAGTCCAGCCGCCGCCCCGCGATCCGCGTCAGCCGGCACGCCAGATCCGCCTCGCCCGACGCGACGATCCAGTCGTCGCCATCGGCCACGATCCCGGTCGTGAACACCACCGGCTGCGGGAGATAGGCCTGGTGCGCGATCGGCGCGATCAGCGCCGGCGCCGCCTCCAGCACCGCGACCGATTCGTCGCGCTCCAGCACCCGGGTCGCATCGGCATCGATCAGCGCACGATAGGTGCGATACACCCCCACCGCGCCCTGTTTCTCGACGCCATGATACAGCAGCGTCCACCCGCGCGCCGTCCGCACCGGGGGCGTGCCGCCACCCAGCTTGTACGCCGCCGCCCCCTTCAACGGTCTGATCGCCGGTTCGCTGAGCGGCCGCCAGTGCAGCATGTCGGGCGAGGTGGCGAGGTTGATGCTCGGCCCGCTTCCCTCCGCGCCATCGGGTGCCGCGACGAACCACGCATCCGACAGCGGCCGGGTGAGCGAGACAAAGCGATCGCCCACCCGCCCCTCGAACGGCACCATGTCCTTGTTGCCATGGTCGAGCACGATCCCCTGCGACCGCCAGTCGAACCCGTCGTCCGAGCGGTACATCACCGTGCACAGCCGTCCGCCCGACACGCCGCACACCGTCATCCAGTACGCGCCGTCGATGCGGACGATGCGTGGATCCTCGATGCCGTATTGCGCATAATCGGCGGACGGTTCGACCGCGCGGTCGTAATGCACTGCCACCACCCGCCGCCCATCGGCCGACAGCTCGACCGGCAACAGCCACGACAGCGAGGTGAGGCCGAGAAACGGATACGCCCCGCCCATCAGCGCGAAGAACCGCGGGTCGCGGACGTCCGCCGCATCGGCCGCGAAGGCGTCGAGCACATAGCCCTGCGGCGTCCAGCGGATCGACCGTACCTGCCCGCCGCGCACCGGCTCGCGCAGCGCCTCGGCGATCCGCACCAGCAGCAGCAGATTGCCGTTCGGCAGTCGCGTCAGCGCCGGATTGAATGCGCCCAGCACATAGGTCGGCTCGGCAATGTCGCGGCGCAGCGGCGAGCGGGTCAGGTCGACATCGTCGGGGGCGAAGACGATCCGGTCGTCGCTCACTTGTTGCTGCCGTCCTGCATCGAACGGTGATGGCGGATCACCTCGTCAATGATGAACCGCAGGAATTTTTCGGAGAATTCGGGGTCGAGATCGGCGTCGCGGGCCAGCGCGCGCAGCCGCGCAATCTGTGCCTCCTCGCGCCCCGGATCGGCGGCGGGCAGCCCTTCGTCCGCTTTGTACCGACCGACCGCCTGCGTCACCTTGAACCGTTCGGCGAGCAGGAAGACCAGCGCGGCATCGATATTGTCGATGCTCTGGCGAAAGCGTTGCAGCGTCGCATCGGACATGGCGATCCTTCCTGAACGGCGAGTGGTGCCGGGGTGCCCCTTTCGCGCGACCGGGCGCGTCGCGCAACCCCGCCTTTCCCTTGCGTTCGCCGACATGAACCGCCACATCGCTGGGACATGACGGCTACCCTGCACCGCCTCGACAAGCGGACCGAACCCTCGCTCGATCCGCTGATGGCGCTGGTCGCCGACGACATGAATCGCGTCAATGCGGTGATCCTCGACCGGATGCAGTCGAAAATCCCGCTGATCCCCGAACTCGCCGGCCATCTGATCGCGGGCGGGGGCAAGCGGATGCGGCCGATGCTCACGCTCGCCTGTGCGAAGCTGATCGGATATGGCGGCACGCGCCATCACCTGCTGTCGGCGGCGGTCGAATTCATCCACACCGCGACGCTGCTCCACGACGATGTCGTCGACGGGTCCGACCTGCGCCGCGGCAAGCGCACCGCCAACATCATTTGGGGCAATCCCGCCAGCGTGCTGGTCGGCGACTTCCTGTTCTCCAAGAGCTTCGAGCTGATGGTCGAGGCGGAAAGCCTGAAGGCGCTGCGCGTCCTGTCGGGGGCCTCCGCGGTCATCGCGGAAGGGGAAGTCAACCAGTTGACCGCGATCCGCCGCATCGACACGCCCGAGGATCGCTATCTCGACATCATCGGCGCCAAGACCGCCGCGCTGTTCGCCGCCGCCTGTCGCATCGCCGCGATCGTCGCCGAACGCTCCGACGCCGACGAGGCCGCGCTCGACGCCTATGGCCGCAATCTCGGCATCGCCTTCCAGCTGGTCGACGACGCGATCGATTACGTGTCCGATGCCGACACCATGGGCAAGGATGCCGGCGACGATTTCCGCGAAGGCAAGATGACGCTGCCGGTCATCCTCGCCTATGCCCGCGGCGACGAAGCGGCACGCGGCTTCTGGCGCGATGCGGTGTCGGGCAAGCGCGCGGGCGACGCCGATTTCGCGCATGCGATCCAGCTGGTCCAGTCGTCGCGCGCGGTCGACGACACGCTCGCCCGCGCCCGCCATTATGGCCAGCGCGCGATCGACGCGATCGGTCGCTTCCCCGATGGCCCCGCCAAGGATGCAATGGTCGAGGCGGTCGAATTTGCGGTCCGCCGCGCCTATTGATCGACATCGGCGGCGTTCGGTTGCCTAAAAACCGCTGATGGCGGAATAGGTTAGAATGCCCGATTCGCTGCAGATCGACGACGCTACCTTCACCATCCGGATCGATCCGGCGCGCAAGCTGCTCGACATCGAACTGCGTGGGCTATGGGACCCGGCGATCGTCGCCCGGTTCCGCGACGCGCTGGCCACCACGCTCGCGCGCCTGCCGACGCTGGGCTGTACGCTGGGACAACAGGTCACGTTGTTCGACATGACGCCCTTCGCAGTTCAGCCGCGCGATGTGCTGCCGCTGCTCGAACAGATCGCCGCCGACCCCAACGTGTCCTCCCGCCGGATCGCGATCATCGTCAACAGCACGCTGTTGAAGATGCAGGCTAGGCGCCTCGCCCCGAACGTCGCGCTGTTCGAGGACCGGGAGCCGGCGCTGGCGTGGCTGAAGGAAGACGGCCCGCCAGCGCGCTAATCGGCAAGGGCGGACAGATCGCCCTGTCCTGCCCCGAACGACGCTTTCCTACACCGCCAAGCCATGACAGGCTCGCCGAACGCTCTTTCGCATCGTCGCCGCCCCGACCCGCACCGGTCAAAAACCGCGCGCCGATCGACCCGGCATGTCCGCGACACAAATCGCGCGAGTGTGAACTTAGTGAACTTTGACCTTCAGGCCGCCCGCTTCTCCAGCGCCTGCGCGGCTTCGGCCATCAGCGTGGTGATGATCTCCGCCGCCGGTTCTTCCTTCGTCACCATGCCGACCGACTGCCCGGCCATCAGGCTCCCATGCTCGACATCGCCGTCGATCACCGCGCGGCGCAGCGCGCCTGCCCAATAATGTTCGATCTGCAACTGCGCCTCGGCCATCGCCACGCCGCCCTCGTCGAGCATTTGCGCGACTTCGCGCTGCTTGGCGGTGAACAATTCGCCGCCGGCATTCTTCAGCGCGCGCACCGGGATGACCGGCAGGCGCGGGTCGATCTGTACGCTCGCCACCGCATCGCGGGCGGAGGCGCGCAGGAATGCCTTCTTGAACGCCGGATGCGCGATCGATTCGGTCGCGCAGACGAAGCGCGTGCCGAGTTGCACGCCCGCCGCGCCCATGTCGAGGTAACCGGCGATCGCCTCGCCCCGACCAATCCCGCCGGCGACGAACACCGGCACCTGATCGGCGACCTCAGGCAGCATCTCCTGCGCCAAGACGCTGGTGGAGACGGGCCCGATATGGCCACCGGCCTCCATCCCCTCGATCACCAGCGCGTCGGCGCCCGAGCGGATCAGCTTCTTGGCGAGTGCCAGCGCCGGCGCGAAGGCGATGACCTTGGCACCCGTCGCCTTGATCGCCTCCAGCGACCCCTTGGGCGGCAGGCCGCCGGCCAGCACGACATGGGTCACGCCATGCCGTCCGCACACCGCAATCAGGTCGAACAATGCCGGATGCATGGTGATGAGGTTCACGCCGAACGGCTTGGTCGTCAGGGCCTTGGTCCCGGCGATCTCGGCATCGAGCAGCTCGGGGGTCATCGCCCCGCATGCGATCACCCCGAACCCGCCGGCATTGGAGATAGCGGCGACGAGGTTGCGCTCGGACACCCACGACATCGCGCCGCACAGGATCGCGGTCTCGGTGCCCAGGAAATCACAGCCACGCGCCATGCGGCGCGCAAGGCGCTCGGCGCCGATCGAAACATTGGTCATTGCTCCGCCTAGCGCGCCGGGACGGCTTCGGGCAAGCAGCGACGATGATGCGACAGGAACATGGCGAACTGATCGTCACCACCAACGGGCAGGGGCTGGTGCTAATTACCGGACAGGTGAGGCACTGGGTCGATGCGACGGGCATCGCCAGCGGGCTGCTGACGCTGTTCTGCCACCACACCTCGGCCTCGCTGCTGGTGCAGGAGAATGCGAGCGAGGCGGCGCGCGACGACCTCGAACGCTATTTCCGCCACATCGCGCCGGAAAGCGACCGCTATGCCCATGACGAGGAAGGGCCCGACGACATGCCCGCGCATCTGCGCACGGCGCTGACCAATACGTCGATGTCGATTCCGGTGATCGGCCACCGCCCCGTGCTCGGCACCTGGCAGGGGATCTACCTGTTCGAACACCGCCGCGCGGCCCACCGGCGCCGGATCGCCGTCCACCTCATCGGCGAATAATCCTCCCCGCTCCGCGTGGAGGATCTGGTTACGCCTCGGCGTCCAGCCCATAGGCGGTGTGCAGCACGCGCACCGCCAGTTCGGTATAATCCTCTTCGATCAGCACGCTGACCTTGATCTCCGACGTGGTGATCGCCTGGATATTGATGCCGCGGTCGCCCAGCGTCTGGAACATGGTCGACGCGACGCCCGCATGGCTCCGCATGCCGACGCCGACGATCGAGATCTTGGCGACGCGCGTGTCGTGGAGCAGCTTGGCGAAGCCGATATCGCCGCTCGCCTTTTCCAGCGTGTCAAGCGCGCGGGCCAGTTCGGCGGCAGGCACGGTGAAGGTCACGTCGGTCGACCCCGCCGAATGGGCGATGTTCTGTACGATCATGTCGACATTGATGCCGGCGGCGGCCAGCGGGCCGAAGATCGATCCGACCGCACCGGGGCGATCGGGCACCGCGACCAGCGTGATCTTCGCCTCGTTCTTGTCGTGCGCGATGCCGGTGATGAGCTGCCGTTCCATGTCCGTCACTTCCTCTTCGCCGACGATCAGCGTTCCACGATATCCATCCTCGTCGCGCGTATCGTCGAACGACGACAGCACGCGGACGCGGACCTGTTCCTTCATCGCCAGCCCGACCGACCGGGTCTGGAGTACCTTCGCCCCCACCGAGGCGAGCTCGAGCATTTCCTCATAGGTCACCCGCGCCAGCTTGCGCGCGCGCGGCACGATGCGCGGGTCGGTGGTATAGACGCCGTCGACATCGGTGTAGATGTCGCAGCGATCGGCCTGCATCGCCGCCGCCATCGCCACCGCCGACGTGTCCGACCCGCCGCGCCCCAGCGTGGTGATGCGATGGTCGTCGGTCACGCCCTGGAACCCGGGGATCACCGCCACTTCGCCGCGGGCGAGGCTTTCGTCGAGCGCGGCCGTGTCGATCGATTCGATGCGCGCGGTCGCATGGGCGTCGCTGGTGCGGATCGGCAATTGCCAGCCGAGCCACGAGCGTGCGGACACCCCGATCGCCTGTAGCGCGATGGCGAGCAGCCCGCTGGTCACCTGTTCGCCCGACGACACCACCGCATCATATTCGCGCGGGTCGTACAGCGCCGACGCCTCGCGGCAGAAGCCGACCAGCCGGTCGGTATCGCCCGCCATCGCCGACACGACCACCGCGACCTGATTGCCCGATTCGACCTCGCGCTTGACGCGCTGGGCGACGTTGCGAATGCGTTCGATCCCCGCCATCGAGGTGCCACCGAACTTCATCACGATCCGCGCCATGCGTTTTGCCATTCATCCTTGGGGGGAATGGCGGCGGCTGATAGGAGAGCGTCATGACGAACGCAAGCGAAGCAATCTTTATGTCCGGAAAAGCGGCGCCCACGCAATCAAGCGTCGTCGCGCGCGAGGCGGCGCATTTCGGCGAGCTCGCCGCCGACTGGTGGAACCCGCATGGCACCTCGGCGATGCTCCACCGGCTGAACCCGGTGCGCCTCGCCTTCCTCCGGTCGGCGATTGATTCGCACTGGGGCGGCGACGGGCTCGGCTTCACCCCGCTGGCGGGCAGGACGGTGCTCGATGTTGGCTGCGGCGCGGGGCTGCTCGCCGAACCGCTCGCCCGGTTGGGTGGACAAGTGACCGGCGTCGATGCCGCGCCCGAGAATATCGGCGCGGCCAGCGCCCATGCCGCCCAATCCGGCCTGTCGATCGAATATCTGGCCGGCGGCGTCGAAGCGGTCGCCGGGCGGCAGTTCGACCTCGTCACCTCGCTGGAGGTGATCGAGCATGTCGCCGATCCCGCCGCCTTCGCCCATGCCCTTACGCAGGCGGTGGCACCGGGCGGGCTGCTGATCGTGTCGACCCCCAACCGCACCGCGCTGTCGCGCCTCGCGATGATCGCGGTCGGTGAGGGGATCGGCCTGATCCCGCGCGGCACGCACGACTGGGACCGGTTCCTGACCCCCGACGAACTTGCCGCGCATCTGCGCAACGGCGGCATGACCGTATCGCCGCCGACCGGCCTCGCCTTCTCGGCGACGCACGGCTTCAAGCTGTCCGACGATATCTCGCTCGACTATTTTCTGACGGCGACGCGGGACTGACCCGCGTCGCCCCCGGCCTCACTTCTTGTCGAGGTTGATGATGAACATCGGCCCGAATTCGAAGGTTTGCTTGCCGGTCGCCAGTTGCAGCGACGCCATCAGCTCGCCCGCCGCATAGTCGCGATCGGCCCTGCCCGACACCTGCTGGAACTCGAACGCCTCACCCACTTCGATCGGCCCGCCGAGGATGGTGGTATAGGGTTCCTTGTTCAGCTGGATGCCGGCGCTCGCGATCTTCGCCTTGGTGCCGGCCGGCATGCCGGTCGCGCGGACATGGAAGGCGAGGACGAGGCGGTCACCCTTTGCCACCGGCGCGACGGTCGGCGACTGGAGCTGGATCTTCCAGGGGTCCTTGTCGGCGCCGGGGATCACCAGCTTGAGCATCTTGCCGCCGTCGACATCCTTGGTCCGCGTCAGCGCTGGCTTGGGAATGCCATAGACCTGCAGGCTGCCTGGCATCGGCGCATTGATGACCTTCGCGGCGAAATCTTCGGCGGTCTGCGCGGTCGACGGCGCAGCGACCACGGCAACCAGAGCGGCCGCCATCCAGCTTTTGTACATGTCCCCTCCCAAGGATCGTTGGTGCCACCATGCTAGGCCAGCCTTGGTATACGGATCAACGGTAAACGTTGTCAGCACTGGCGATGCCGCCGCGCCTCCCCATGTCCCGTCGATGGACAGCGACCTGCACCGTTTCGTCGAGGGACAGCGCGACAGCTACCGGCAAGCGCTCATCGAATTGCGCGCCGGGTCCAAGCGCAGCCACTGGATGTGGTACGTGTTTCCGCAGATCGCGGGACTCGGCCAGAGCCCGACCGCACGCCACTTCGCGATTCGCGACCTCGCCGAGGCCCGCGCCTATCTTGACCATCCGCTGCTCGGGCCGCGACTCCGCGAATCGGCACAGGCCCTGTTGCCGCATCGTGGACAAGATATCGGCCGCATCCTCGGATCGATCGACGCGATCAAGCTGCGTTCGTCGATGACGCTGTTCGAAGTGGCGGCGGATGGCGGCGAGCCTTTGTTCGCCGCGATCCTCGACACCTTCTATGGTGGTAAGCGCGACCCGGCCACGCTCGCCCGTCTCTAACCCCGCGGGGTCAGCATCAGCAGCTTGGCATTGGCGCCGTCCTGCAACACCCAGATTGCGCCGTCCGGCCCCTCCTCCACCTCGCGGATACGGGCGTTCATCGGCCATTGGTCGCCCTTGGCGGCATTGGTGCCGTTGACGTCGACCCGGACCAGTGCCTCGCTCGACAGGCCGCCGATGAACAGGTCGCCGGCATATTGCGGGAACATCCGGCCCGAATAGACGATCAGCCCGCCCGGCGAGATCACTGGGTTCCACGCGACCTTGGGTGCTTCCAGATCGGGGCGGGTGCTGTGCCGCGGGATCGGGCGCCCGTCATAATGATCGCCTTCCGACACCAAAGGATAGCCATAGTTGCGCCCGGCGAGGATCAGATTGACCTCGTCGCCGCCCTTCGGCCCCATTTCCTGTTCCCACAAATTGCCCTGTGCGTCGAAGGCGATGCCCAGCAGGTTGCGGTGCCCGTACGACCACACCGCCGGATGGAACCCCCGCGCCGTCAGTCCCGGATCGCCCGCCGGCTGTCCGTCGAGCGTCAGGCGCAACACCTTGCCCAGCGTCGCCTTGGGATCCTGCGCCGGATCGAATTTCTGCCGTTCGCCATTGGTGAAGAACAGGTGTCGGCCATCGGGAGCAAAGGCGATGCGGCCCGAATAATGGCCGTCACCGCTGACGAACGGCGTCGCGCGGAACAGTTCGGTGATGCCGGTCACCCGGTTGCCGTCGAGCACCCCGCGCGCGAGCACCACACCCTTGCCGCCGTCACCCGCCACCGAATAGCTGAGATACACGCGCCGGCTGTTCGCGAAGTCGGGGGCGAGCACCACGTCCATCAACCCGCCCTGCCCTGCCGAATCGACCGGAATCGTCGCGGCGGTGGTCCGCTGGCTGCCATCGGCACTGACCAGCAACAGCGTGCCGCCCTTTTCGGTCACCAGCATCCGTCCGTCGGGCAGGAAGGTCATCGCCCATGGCGCATTGAACGTCGCCACCTCGCGCGTCGCGAACGGCACGCCGCCGGTAGTCGGGCTAGGCGTCGGTGTCGGTGTCGGTGTCGCAGTGGCGGTCGGTGCGGGCGACACTACGACCGGCGCGGCATCGACATCGCTGCCGGCATTGCACGCTGCCAGCAGGGCGGCGGCGGGAATCAGCGAACGGAACGGCAGCATCAGCGAAATCCTCTCGAACAGACGGTTTTGCCGGTGGCAACGCCGTGTCGGGCGTGACGATCCTGCGCCCCTTGCCGAGACACGCAATTTTACATATATGGACGTTGCTTCCTCGACATCGCCAACGTGCCGAGGCCGGCCCCGACAGGGACCGGCAGCGAAGCGGCGTAGCTGATGGAGACGGCATGGCGGATATCGCCGAACTGACGCGATTGATCGAACCCGAGGCGCAGGCGCTGGGCTTCGCACTCGTGCGCGTGAAAATGATCGGCGGCAAGTCGGACCCGACGCTGCAGGTCATGGCCGAGCGTCCCGACACGCGGCAGCTGACCATCGACGACTGCGCCGAACTGTCGCGCCGCATCTCCGACATGCTCGACGAGAAGGACCCGATCGAGGAAGCGTATCGGCTGGAGGTTTCGTCGCCCGGCATCGACCGGCCGCTGACGCGCCTTGCCGATTATGACGACTGGAAGGGGTTCGAGGCGCGCGTGACCCTCGATGCGCCGATCGACAATCGCAAGCAGCTGACCGGCATACTGCTCGGCACCGAGGGCGGGCAGGTCAGCATCGACGTGCGCAAGCACAAGGCGATGACCGTGCCCTTCGCCGCGATCGTCGATGCCAAGCTCCTGATTACCGATGCCCTCCTGAAGGCGACGGCACCGCTGTCGACCGAGGGCGCCGACGAATATGAAGACGAACCTGCCGACGACGAACCGGCTGACGCAGAAGGACTGAACTGACATGGCCACCGCCGTCACCGCCAACCGGGCGGAACTGATCGCGATCGCGAATTCGGTCGCATCGGAAAAGATGATCGACAAGGCCATCGTGATCGAGGCGATGGAGGACGCGATCCAGCGCGCCGCCAAGACGCGCTACGGGTCGGAAAACGACATTCGTGCAAAGCTCGATCCGAACACCGGCGACCTGCGCCTGTGGCGCGTGCTCGAAGTCGTCGAGCTGGTCGACGATCACTTCAAGCAGATCGGCGAGAAGGACGCGCAGCGGCTTCAGAAGGGTGCGACCGTCGGCGACTATATCGTCGACCCGCTGCCCCCGATCGAATTCGGCCGTATCCAGGCGCAGGCATCGAAGCAGGTCATCCTGCAAAAGGTCCGCGACGCCGAGCGCGAGCGCCAGTTCGAAGAGTTCAAGGATCGCCAGGGTGAGATCATCACCGGCGTCGTCAAGCGCGTCGAATTCGGCCATGTCGTGGTCGATCTCGGCCGCGCCGAGGGCGTCATCCGCCGCGACCAGCAGATCCCGCGCGAAGCGGTCCGCGTCGGCGACCGCGTCCGCTCGCTGATCCTGAACGTCCGCCGCGAAAACCGTGGCCCGCAGATCTTCCTCAGCCGCGCGCATCCCGACTTCATGAAGAAGCTGTTCGCGCAGGAAGTGCCCGAAATCTACGACGGCATCATCGAGATCAAGGCCGCTGCCCGCGATCCGGGGTCGCGCGCGAAGATCGGCGTCATCTCGCATGACGGCTCGATCGATCCGGTCGGCGCCTGTGTCGGCATGAAGGGCAGCCGCGTGCAGGCCGTCGTGCAGGAAATGCAGGGCGAAAAGATCGACATCATCCCGTGGTCGCCCGACACCGCGACCTTCGTCGTCAACGCGCTACAGCCGGCCAACGTCGCGCGCGTGGTGCTCGACGAAGAGGAAGACCGCATCGAGGTCGTCGTTCCCGACGATCAGCTGAGCCTCGCCATCGGTCGTCGCGGCCAGAATGTCCGCTTGGCAAGCCAGCTGACCGGCAAGGCGATCGACATCCTGACCGAAGCCGATGCGTCGGAAAAGCGGCAGAAGGAATTCATCGAACGCTCGGGCATGTTCGAGAAGGAACTCGACGTCGACGAGACGCTGGCGCAGCTGCTGGTCGCTGAAGGGTTCGGCGAACTCGAAGAAGTCGCCTATGTCGAGATCGAGGAACTGGCGAGCATCGAAGGCTTCGACGAAGACCTTGCGCAGGAGCTGCAAAGCCGTGCGCAGGAAGCGATCGAGCGCCGCGAACAGGCCGCGCGCGAAGAGCGCAGTGCTCTGGGCGTCGAGGATGCGCTGGCCGAACTGCCCTATCTGACCGAAGCGATGCTGGTCACGCTGGGCAAGGCGGGGATCAAAACGCTCGACGATCTCGCCGACCTCGCCACCGACGAACTGGTCGAAAAGAAGAAGGCCGAACCCCGCCGTCGCGGCGACGACGCTCCGAAGCGCGAAACGCCCAAGGGCGGCATCCTCGCCGAATATGGCCTGACCGACGAACAGGGTAACGAGATCATCATGGCCGCCCGCGCCCATTGGTTCGCCGATGAAGACGCTGCGGTCGAAGAGTCGGAGGACGCAGTTGCGGAATCCGAACAATGACACCGCGCGGCTAACCGACAGCCCCGAGCGTAGTTGTATCCTGTCGCGTGAACATGGCTCACGCGACGGGCTGGTCCGACTCGCGCTCTCGCCCGACGGCGACGTGCTGCCCGATGTCCGTGCCAAGGCTCCCGGCCGCGGCGCGTGGATCGGGGTGACGCGTGCCGAGCTGGAAACCGCGATCGCCAAGGGGCGGTTGAAAGGCGCGTTGGCGCGCGCGTTCAAGAGCGCGGCGTTGACGATCCCCGCCGACCTGCCGCAACTGGTCGAGGATGCGCTGCGGCGCCATGCGCTCGACCGGATGGGGCTGGAGGCGAAGTCGGGCTTCGTCGTGATCGGCGGCACCGCGATCGACAAGGCGGCACGCAGCGGCAAGTTGTACGCGTTGTACCATGCGTCCGATGCCGCCCCCGATGGCGCCGGAAAATTGGCGCAGGCATGGCGTGTCGGAACCGATGACGAAGGTTCCGGGCGCAAGGGATTGGCATTGCCGGTCCCACGCACCATATTGTCATTGGCGCTTGGGCGCGAAAATGTGGTACATGTCGGCTTGACCGACGCACGGGCGGCACAGCGAGCCAATGACGCGCTGTCCCGCTGGCTGCACTTTATCGGACCCGAACCTATCCCTACGGCTTGCGAAACATCTTCGCAGGGCGCATCGACGGCGCAATTTTCCGGCACGGACGTTGTCGGACACATTGGCGTCGACCAATTGAAGCAGGAACCTGAGTAACCGGATGAGCGACATCGACAACGACAAGCCGAAGCTGGGCACCCGCGCGCCGCTCGGCCTCAAGCGCACCGTGGAAACCGGCAAGGTGAAGCAGAGCTTCAGCCATGGCCGCTCCAACACGGTGGTCGTGGAGGTGAAGCGCCGCCGTGTGCTTGGCCGTCCCGGCGAAGAACAGCAGCCTGTCGAACAGGCAGCCCCCGAAGCGGCGCCCGCGCCACAGCAGCGTCCGGCGCCCGCGCCGGCGGCCCCCGCCCCGCGTCCGGCCGCCAGCAGCAATGCCGGCCTGTCGCGCCACGAGTTGCAAGCCAAGTTGCTGCGCGAGGCCGAAGAGGCCCGCATGAACGCGGCCGAGGAACATCGTCGTCGCGACGAACGCCTTGCCCGTGAAGCGGCGGAAGCCGAGCGCGCTCGGGCCGAGGAAAAGGCACGCGCTGCCGCCGAGCCGACGCCTGCGCCGGAACCGATTCCTGCGCCTGCGCCGGTGGCCGAACCAGCGCCTGCGCCGACGCCGGCACCCGAGCCGACGCCCGCACCGGTCGAGGCAGCACCTGCGCCTGCGCCCGAACCGGCACCGAAGCCGGAACCGGTCGCGGCAGCGCCGGAACCGACGCCCGCCCCTGCCCCCGCGCCGGTCACGCCGAAGCCTACCCCGGTGCAGGCCAAGCCCGCGCCGCGTCCGGCCCCGGCACCCACGCCGGCACCGCAGCCGATCATCCTGACCGCCGACCCCAACCGGCCGGCACCGCGTCGCTTCACTCCGGTGCAGCGCCCGGAAATCCCGAAGCCACAGCCCAAGCCCGAGCCGGCCCCCGCGCCCGCACCGGCGGCGGCCGCGACTCCGGCCGCCCGGACCGCCGCTGCCGGTGGCCAGACCGCACGCCCGACGCCGTCGGGCACCGGACAGGCGACTCCGCGTCGCAACGAACCGGCGCGTCCCGCGCCGTCGCGCGACCGCAAGGGCGACGATCGTCGCCAGTCGGGCAAGCTGACCGTCACCCGTGCGCTGGGCGACGACGGCGCACGCTCGCGCAGCCTCGCCGCGCTCAAGCGTGCACGCGAGAAGGAAAAGCGTGGCTTTGGCGGTCCGCGTGAACCGCAGGTCAAGCAGGTCCGCGACGTGCAGGTGCCCGAGGCGATCACGGTGCAGGAACTCGCCAACCGCATGGCGGAAAAGGGTGCCGATCTGGTCAAGACGCTCTTCAAGATGGGCATGCCCGTCACGATGACGCAGACGATCGATCAGGACACTGCCGAACTGCTGGTAACCGAATTCGGCCACAACATCGTGCGCGTCAGCGATTCGGACGTCGATCTGGCGCTCGATACCGCCGAGGACTCGGCCGAAGCGTTGCAGCCGCGTCCACCGGTCGTCACGATCATGGGTCACGTGGATCACGGCAAGACGTCGCTGCTCGACGCTCTGCGCGGCACCGACGTGGTGCGCGGTGAGGCCGGTGGCATCACCCAGCATATCGGCGCCTATCAGGTCACGCTGAAGGACAAGTCGCGGATCACCTTCCTCGACACGCCCGGCCACGAAGCGTTCAGCGAAATGCGCGCGCGCGGTGCCGACGTCACCGACATCGTCATCCTCGCGGTGGCGGCCGATGACGGGTTGATGCCGCAGACGATCGAGGCGATCCATCACACCCGCGCCGCGGGCAAGCCGATGATCGTCGCGATCAACAAGGTCGACAAGCACGAGGCGAACCCGCAGCGTATCCGCGAACGCCTGCTCGAACATGACGTGCAGGTCGAGGAAATGGGCGGCGAAACGCAGGACGTCGAAGTGTCGGCGCTCAAGAAGACCGGTCTCGACCAGCTGATCGAGAAAATTCAGCTCCAGGCCGAACTGCTCGAGTTGCAGGCCAACCCCGATCGCCCGGCCGAAGCCAGCGTGATCGAGGCGAAGCTGGACAAGGGTCGTGGTCCAGTCGCGACAGTGCTGGTCCGTCGCGGGACGCTGAAGGTCGGTGACGTGTTCGTCGTCGGCGCGGAAAGCGGCAAGGTCCGCGCGTTGATCGACGACAAGGGCCGCCAGGTGAAGACCGCAGGGCCCTCGACTCCGGTCGAGGTACTGGGTCTTTCGGGCGTACCGATGGCGGGCGATCCGCTCCAGGTCGTCGAGAGCGAGGCCCGTGCCCGCGAAGTCGCCGAATATCGTCAGGGCGTGCTGCTTCAGAAGCGCACGACCCAGGCGCCGGCCAGCCTCGAAAGCATGTTCTCGGCGCTGAAGTCGAAGCAGGCGATCGAATATCCGCTGGTGGTCAAGGCCGATACCCAAGGGTCGGTCGAGGCCATTGTCGGCTCGCTCAACAAGATTTCGACCGACGATATCCGGGTGCGCATCCTGCATTCGGGCGTCGGCGGCATCACCGAGAGCGACGTGACGCTGGCCGCGGCATCGGGAGCGCCGATCATCGGCTTCAACACCCGTCCCAATGCCAAGGCGCGCGAGATTGCCGAGCGGAACAAGGTGGCGTTGAAATATTACGACGTCATCTACACGCTGACCGACGATATCCGTGCGGGCATGGCAGGTACGCTGGGGCCGGAAGCGTTCGAGACGGTCGTCGGCCGTGCCGAAATCCGCGAGGTCTTCTCGGCGGGCAAACATGGCAAGGCCGCGGGTCTGCTGGTGGTCGAAGGTATCATCCGCAAGGCGCTCAAGGCACGTATCACCCGCAACGACGTCATCATCTACCAGGGTGAGATCGCGTCGCTGCGTCGCTTCAAGGACGATGTCCCCGAAGTGCGCGCGGGTCTGGAATGCGGTGTCACGTTCACGCAGAACTTCACCGATATCAAGGCGGGCGACTTCCTTGAAACCTATGAGGTCGAACTGCGCGACCGCACGCTGTGAGTGACGGGCGGCAGGGGGCAACCCTTGCCGCCACCCTCCGCCCCCGGTTGCGCTTCACCGCCGCCTGGGTGATCGGCGGGGCGGCGGCATTGTTCGTCGCCAACCTTCTTTCCTATGGGGCGATACCGGTCGTCGCTAGTCTGCTGGCGCTGTGCTGGCTGGGACTGCTGATCGACGGACTGGTACGGAGTTGGCGGTGGCGCGCGGCAGGAATGCCGGCACTGTTGCCGACCTTTATTCCGATATTCACTCTCCCCTTCGCCGCGTTCCTCGCAAGCAACGCGCTCTATTGGTCGCATGTCGCGCCGTCATGGTGGCGGTTGCGATCGGAGCGTAGCGGGTTTGATCGAGCGATTGCCGGTGGCCCGGTGCCAGGCGGCGTCGCCGGTATCGAACGATCGGGATCGCGGATCGCCTTTCCCACCGTAATGGCTGCGACCAGCACTTGGGCCGCCATCGTCCACGACCCGACCGACCGCATGGCCGCCGCGCGCGGTTGGAACGGCGGACCGGTCGCCGCCGACATCGCACGGGTGTTCGGCAACCACACCATCTGGTGCCAGCGACTCGACAGCCACTGGTTCCACTGTCAATTCGGTTAGATCATGTCAGACTCCACGCAAGAAACCCGCTCGGTCCGCCTGCTCCGTGTCGGCGAGCAGGTCCGCCACATCCTCTCGGACATTCTCGCGCGCGGCGACGTGCATGACGACGTGCTGGCCAGCCATTTCGTCTCGGTCACCGAAGTCCGCATGTCGCCCGACCTGCGCCACGCGACGGTGTTCGTGAAACCGTTCCTCGGCAAGGACGAGGAGGTGGTGCTGAAGGCGCTGCGCACCAACACCGCCTATCTCCAGTCGGAGGTCGCGCGGCGGGTGAACCTGAAATATGCCGCGAAGCTCAAATTCCTGATCGACGAAAGCTTCGACGAAGGCACCCGTATCGACCAGCTGCTGCGCGATCCCAAGGTCGCGCGCGACCTCGAACCGGGCAATGGTACGGCCGAGGACTGAGTGGCCAAGCTCTATTTCTACTACGCGTCGATGAACGCCGGCAAATCGACGACCCTGCTTCAGGCCGATTTCAACTATCGGGAGCGCGGGCTGACGACGAAGCTGTTCACCGCCGCGATCGACACGCGCGAGGGGATGGGCGTGATCGGATCGCGCATCGGCCTGTCGGCGCCCGCGATCCCGTTCGATGAGAGCAGCGACCTGTACGCCTGTATCGCCGCCGACCCGGTTGGCTGCGTGCTGGTCGACGAAGCGCAGTTCCTGACCGAGGGGCAGGTCGACCAGCTTGCCCGCATCGCCGACGAACTTGGCGTGCCGGTGCTGGCCTATGGCCTGCGCACCGATTTCCTGGGGCACCTGTTCCCCGGCTCGGCGCGACTGCTGGCGATTGCCGACGCGCTGATCGAACTCAAGTCGGTCTGCACCTGCGGGCGCAAGGCGACGATGAACCTGCGTGTCGATGCAGACGGCCATGCCGTCCGCGCCGGTCAACAGACCGAGATCGGCGGCAACGACCGCTATGTCGCGCTGTGCCGCCGCCATTTCTGCGAGGCAATGCGCTGATGCACGGCTGGATCATCATCGACAAGCCGCTCGGCCCCGGCTCGACCCAGATCGTGTCGGCGGTCAAGCGCGCGCTGCGCGAGGGCGGCTATGGCAAGCACAAGGTCGGCCATGGCGGCACGCTCGACCCGCTGGCGAGCGGCGTGCTGCCGGTGGCGATCGGCGAGGCGACGAAGCTCGCTGGGCGGATGCTTGATGCGTCGAAGGTCTATGATTTCACCATCCGGTTCGGGGTGCAGACCGATACGCTGGACCTTGAGGGCAAGGTGATCGCCGAGTCGCCCGTGCGGCCGACGCTGGCCGGTGTCGAATCGGTGCTGGCGCAATTTACCGGACCGATCGAGCAGGTGCCGCCGGCCTATTCAGCGCTCAAGGTCGATGGCGAACGCGCCTATGACCTTGCCCGCAAGGGCGAGGAAGTCGTCCTCGCGACTCGCCAGGTGTCGGTGTTCGAACTTCAAATCCTCCCTGGCACGGGGAGGGGGACCAGCGAAGCTGGTGGAGAGGGTGCGCCCCGCAACGCAACCGTTGTGGACGAGGCCTCCCCCCTCCACCATCCTGCGGATGGTCCCCCTCCCCGTCCCGGGGAGAAGCTTGAGGAAATCACCCTTTCGGCCTTCGTCTCGAAGGGCACCTATATCCGCAGCCTCGCCCGCGACATCGCGCTGGCGCTCGGCACAGTGGGTCATGTCACCATGCTCCGCCGCACCAAGGCCGGCCCCTTCACCCTCGCCCCGGCCATTTCGCTGGACAAACTGGCGGAATTGGGTAAGGGCCACGCGCTTGAAGAAACGCTCCTGCCACTGGGGGCGGGGCTGGACGACATCCCGGCTCTGTCCCTCGACCCCGATCAGGCAGGGCGGCTCCGCAAGGGGCTTCGACTGATCGGGTTTGCAGCGGAGGATGGTCTGGGCTTTGCGACACTGGACGATGTGCCGGTGGCGCTGGTCGAGACCCAAGGCGGGGAAACCCGGGTCGTCCGCGGCTTCAACCTCGAATAGAAAGGACGACGATGTCGATCACTGCTGAAAACCGTCAGGCCCTCATCCAGGAACATGCCCGCGCCGAAGGCGACACCGGCAGCCCCGAAGTGCAGGTCGCGATCCTGACCACCCGCATCCAGAACCTGACCGAGCATTTCAAGACCCATGCGAAGGACAACCACTCGCGTCGCGGTCTGCTGATGCTGGTCAACAAGCGGCGTTCGCTGCTCGACTATCTGAAGAAGAAGGACGCGGAGCGCTACAGCGCGCTGATCGCGAAGCTCGGCCTTCGGAAGTAACGAAGAAAGGGCGGTCCGACGGGCCGCCCTTTTTCCATGGGGGGCGGCCAACTCCGCCCACGAAATTCCCCGCAAAACGGGGTATAGGCTTTGCGACCGGATCTCCGGCCAAGCCGTCCCGTCGCAATCCGGCGACATGGGACACCGGGCCGAAACGGTCCGACACTCGGGATGGGCATCCATCCAAGCTGCCCCGGCGCGCATAGGGCCGCCGGTGTAAAGGAAACGACATGTTTGATATCAAGAAAAGCACCATGGACCTGGGCGGCAAGACGCTGACCCTCGAAACGGGCCGCGTTGCTCGCCAGGCCGACGGCGCGGTCATCGCGACGCTGGGCGAGACGGTGGTGCTGTGCGCGGTCACCGCCGCACGCTCGGTCAAGGAGGGGCAGGACTTCTTTCCGCTGACCGTCCATTATCAGGAGAAATATTCGGCGGCGGGCCGCATCCCCGGCGGCTTCTTCAAGCGCGAGCGCGGTGCCACCGAAAAGGAAACGCTGGTCAGCCGCCTGATCGACCGTCCGATCCGCCCGCTGTTCCCTGAAGGCTTTTACAACGAAATCAACGTCATCGCCCAGGTGCTGAGCTATGACGGCGAAAACGAGCCCGACATCCTCGCGATGATCGCGGCATCGGCGGCGCTGACGATTTCGGGCGTGCCGTTCATGGGCCCGATCGGCGCGGCGCGCGTCGGCTATCAGGACGGCGACTACATCCTGAACCCGACGCTGGATCAGGTGAAGGAAGGCGATCTCGACTTGGTCGTTGCCGCCACCGGCGATGCGGTGATGATGGTCGAATCCGAAGCCAAGGAGCTGTCGGAAGAGGTCATGCTGGGCGCCGTCGTGTTCGCGCACGACGCGTCGAAGAAGATCGTCGACTGCATCATCGACCTGGCCGAACAGGCTGCCAAGGATCCGTGGGAACTGGCACCGGTCGCCGACCAGTCGGCCGCCAAGAAGAAGCTGAGGTCGCTGATCGGCAAGGACCTGACCGCCGCCTACAAGCTGACCGACAAGCAGGCCCGCCAGAACGCGATCAACGACGCCCGGACCAAGGCGCGCGACGCGTTCGCCGACCTGAAGGAAAGCGATCCGGCGCAGTATCTCGGCACGCTCAAGCTCGTGAAGAAGCTGGAAGCCGAGATCGTTCGCACCGCCATCCTGAAAGACGGCCGCCGCATCGACGGTCGCGATACTAAGACGGTCCGCCCGATCGAGGCGATGGTCCACTTCCTGCCGCGCGCGCATGGTTCGGCGCTGTTCACCCGCGGCGAAACGCAGGCGATCTGCACCACCACGCTCGGCACCAAGGACGCCGAGCAGATGATCGACGGCCTGAACGGCCTGCACTATGAACGCTTCATGCTGCACTACAACTTCCCGCCCTATTCGGTCGGTGAAGTCGGTCGCTTCGGTGCGCCGGGCCGTCGCGAGGTCGGTCACGGCAAGCTGGCGTGGCGCGCGCTGAACCCGGTGCTGCCGTCGAAGGAGGAGTTCCCCTACACGATCCGCGTCCTGTCGGACATCACCGAGTCGAACGGCTCGTCGTCGATGGCGACGGTGTGCGGCGGATCGCTGTCGATGATGGACGCAGGCGTGCCCTTGAAGCGTCCGGTGTCGGGCATCGCCATGGGCCTGATCCTCGAAGGCAAGGACTATGCGGTCATCAGCGACATTCTGGGCGACGAGGATCACCTCGGCGACATGGATTTCAAGGTGGCGGGCACCAGCGAAGGCATCACCAGCCTGCAGATGGACATCAAGATCGCCGGCATCACCGAAGAGATCATGAAGGTCGCGCTGGCGCAGGCCAATGAAGGCCGCGCCCACATACTCGGCGAAATGGCGAAGGCGCTGGGCGAAACCCGCACCGAGCTGTCGGCCCACGCGCCGCGCATCGAGACCTTCTCGATCGACAAGTCGAAGATCCGCGAAGTGATCGGCACCGGCGGCAAGGTGATCCGCGAGATCGTCGCCACCACCGGCGCGAAGGTCGACATCGACGACGAGGGCGTCATCAAGGTGTCGTCGTCCGATCCGGCGCAGATCGAAGCCGCCGTTAACTGGATCAAGGGACTGGTCGAAGAAGCCGAGGTCGGCAAGATCTACAACGGCAAGGTCGTCAACCTGGTCGATTTCGGCGCGTTCGTGAACTTCATGGGCGGCAAGGACGGCCTCGTCCACGTCAGCGAAATCCGCAACGAGCGGGTCGAGAAGGTCGCCGACGTCCTGTCCGAAGGGCAGGAAGTGAAGGTCAAGGTTCTCGAAGTCGATCCGCGCGGCAAGGTGCGCCTGTCGATGCGTGTCGTCGATCAGGAAACCGGTGCCGAGCTGGAAGACACCCGCCCGGCGCGCGAACCGCGTGAAGGCGGCGACCGTGGCCCGCGCGGGCCGCGTCGTGATGGCGGCGACCGTGGTCCCCGCGGCGAAGGCGGCGATCGTGGTCCCCGCCGCGACGGTGGCGATCGCGGTCCGCGCCGCGACCGTGGCGACCGTCCGCGTCGCGAAGAGGGTAACGAAGGCGGCAACGGCCTGCCGTCGTTCATCACCGACAACTGATCGTCCGCCGATCGGTTTGAAGAAGGGCTCGCGGCGACGCGAGCCCTTTTTCGTTGTGCGGAACGCGGCGAGTCCGGCGCGCATCGCCGCACAGGGCTTGTGCCCCTTGGCATGGAAGCGGTATCCGGCGCATCTTCATGGCACGCTCTTCCCAACGTCCGCAGAAGCGGCCCGCCGCCGCTCCCTCCCGCTGGCGGCGCGTCCTGCGCTGGACGCTGGGGATCGGCTTGGGCCTGGCGGTGATGGCGGCGATCGCGCTGGTCGTCGCGGTCTACAACGCCAAATCGAACATTCCGTCCTTCAACCAGCTCAAATCATCACCCAATGGGCAGATGATTCGCGTGCGCGCCGCCGACGGGTCGATTCTAGTGTCGCTCGGGCCGAGCTATGGCGAATGGATCCCGTATTCGCAGATCCCGGCGCCGATGCGCGAGGCGATGGTCGCGGTCGAGGATCGCCGCTTCCGCTCGCACTGGGGCGTCGATCCGGTGGCGCTGGCGCGAATCACCAAGTTCGCGATCGAGAATCGCGGCACCGGCCGGCGGTTGCAGGGCGCATCGACGATCACGCAGCAGGTCGCGCGCACCATTTTCCTGTCGAACAGCTATACCGTCGGGCGCAAGTTCCGCGAGATCATCCTCGCGCTGGCGCTGGAGCGCAAGTTCACCAAGAACCAGATCCTCGAGCTGTACCTCAACAAGGTCTATTTCGGCGGCGGCGCCTACGGCATCGACGCGGCGTCGCGGCGCTTCTTCAACCATCCCGGCACCAGCCTGTCGCTGTCCGAAGCGGCGGTGATCGCCGGGCTGGTCAAGGCACCCTCGCGCTACTCCCCCACTGCCGATGCCGAGGCGGCGGTCGGGCGGGCCGGCGTCGTGCTGAAGCTGATGCAGGAAACCGGCGCGATCACCGCGGCGCAGGCGATGGACGCCGATCCGCAGGCGATCAAGCTCGCCCCCGAACCGCAGCAGAACAGCGTGCGCTATTTCACCGACTGGGCGCTGCCGCAGCTTGAAACGCTGATCGACGAGACCGAGGCGCCGCTCGACGTGTGGACCACGCTCGACCCGGCGATGCAGCAAAGCGCCGATACCGCGATCCGCGCCAACGCCCCGGCCGGCGTGCAGGGCGCGCTGGTCGCGCTCGACCGCGACGGCGCGGTGCGGGCGCTGGTTGGGGGCAAGGATTATGTGTCGTCGATATACAACCGCGCGACGCAGGCGACGCGTCAGCCGGGGTCGGCATGGAAGCTGTTCGTGTATCTCGCGGCGCTCGAAGCCGGCATGAACCCCGACAGCCAAGTCAACGACGCGCCGATCACCATCGACGGCTGGACCCCGCGCAACGCGTCGCGCCGCTTCAGCGGGCAGGTGTCGCTGCGCACCGCCTTCGCCTATTCGCTCAACACCGTGTCGGCGCGGCTGGGGCAGGAGGTCGGCTTCGCGACCGTCGCCGACATGGCGCGCCGCTTCGGCATCACCACCCCGATCAATACCAAGCCGGCGATGGTGCTCGGCACGTCGGACGTCCGCTTGATCGACCTGACCCGCGCCTATGCCTCGGTCGCGAGCGGCGGGACGGCGGTTGTGCCCTATGGCATTACCCGCGTCACCGCCAACGGATCGGTGATCTACCAGCATCAGGTCGACAGTTCGCGGGTACTGGTCGCGCCCTATGTCGCGCAGCAGATGACGGACCTGCTCCAGACCGCGGTCAACACCGGCACCGGTCGCGCGGCGCAGATCGGCCGCCCGGTCGCGGGCAAGACCGGCACGACCACGTCGTACAAGGACGGCTGGTTCATGGGCTTCTCGTCGGGCATCACCACCGGCGTGTGGATGGGCCGCGACGATGCGAAGGCGGTCGCCGGTCTGCAGGGCGGCACCGCCCCCGCGCGCGCCTTCGCCGCGTTCATGCGCCAAGCGGTGGCCAACCGCCCGGTCGAGGAGTTCAATACCAAGGTGACGCTGCCCGAATGGCAGGAGGAGCCCGACGCGGAGAGCTATTACGGCGCGCCCGACGACCGGGTCTATGTCGATCCCGACGGCAATCCGATCGAACAACCGCGCACCGGCCACGAACAGGGCGATGTGGATCCGAGCGACGACGCACCGGCGCAGCCGCGCGTGCCCGACGAACAGCTCGACCAGGACTGGATCGACCGCGCGCTCGGCCGCGGCCCGCGCCCCGATCAGCCGGCACCGGCGCAGCGCCGGCCACTGCCCGATCGTCGCCAGCCCCCGCTTGGCTACCCGGAAGAGGACCCCCGCCCGAACCAGTGAAGCGCCGCCCCTTCCGCGCGCAACCAGCGGCGGGCGGCGTCGGGATCGCCCTCGAACAACGTGGCGAACAGCGCGTGGAAGGTCGGGCCGTGATGCATATGCACCCGGTGCGCGACCTCATGCGCGACGGTCGCGCGGCGGACATGGCCGGGGGCGAGCAGCAGCCGCCAGCTGTAGCGGATCGTTCCGCTCGAACTGCAACTGCCCCAGCGCGCTTTCGGATCGCCGACCGCGACCTGCGCGACGGTGACCCCGGCCTTTGCCGCATAATGTGCGGTATCCTCGGTCAGCAGGCGCAGTGCCTCGCGCTTCAGCCAGCGTTCGATACGGGCGGGGAATTGTTCGATCGGGCCGCCACAGGTGAGCGCCCATTCGTCATCCTCAGCCGTATTCCCGCGCAGGCGGGGATTCAGAGCTCCAATCGCTGACGGCTGTTCTGCTTGGCCCTGGGCCCCCGCCTGCGCGGGGGCACGGTCGGCGGCAGGGACGAAGCGCACCGTCCGCGAACCTCCTTCAACCCACACCAGCCGCACCGCGCGATCCGCCACCGGCACTACCGCGCCATCGACGAACGGCCGCCCTTGCGGCAGCTTTGCCCGCTGTGCCGCGATCCACTCCGCCTTCTCGCCGGCCCAGGCCACCGCCTTGGCCAGCGCCATCCGCTTCGGCACGGTCAGCCGTACCCGCCCGGTCGCCGGATCGACCGACAGCCGCGCGACGCGTGCGCGGGGATGGCGGACGACCTCGACCCCGTCGATCACAGCGTCCGGTCGGTCAGGTGATGTTCGAGGTCGCCGACGTCATTCTCCGACACCGTCCAGCCGCGCGTCGACTGGCCGGCGGTATGCACGCTCTCGCGGTCGCCGCTGTTCAGATAATGCCAGTCGGGCAGCGGCTTGCCCTCGTTCCGCAACCGATAGGCACAGGTAGAGGGCAGCCATTCGATCTCGCCGACATTGCGCGCGTTCAGCCGGACGCATTCGGGAACATAGGCATGGCGGTGGCGATAGTCGCTGCACTGGCCCATGCGCCGGTCGAGCAGCTTGCACGCGACATTGGTCGCATGGATTTCGCCGGTATCCTCATCCTCCAGCTTGTGCAGGCAGCATTTGCCGCAACCGTCGCACAGCGCCTCCCACTGCGCACGGTCGAGCGCGGCGAGCGGCAGCTCTTCCCAGAAACGCCCGCTCACCGGACCCATTTCTTCAGCTCGGCGGCGACCGCCGGCCCGCCCTCGTCCTGCGGCAGCAGCGCGACCGGGCGGCCCTGTGGGTCCATCAGGATCGCGGTGCGGCTATGGTCCATCAGATATTCGGTGGCGCCGGGCGGCTGCGACTTGGCATAGGTGACGCCGTACGCACGCGCGGCGTCGGCGATCGCCTGCGCACTGCCGGTCAGGCCGACCATGCGCGGGTGGAAGGCGGAGACGAACTTGCCGACCACCGCCGGCGTATCGCGTTCGGGATCGACCGTGACGAAGATCGGCACGACCTTCGCCCCCAATTCGGGCGACTCCTCCTCGAACGCCTTCACGCCCGCGGCGATGTTCTGGACATCGACCGGGCAGACATCGGGGCAATAGGTATAGCCGAAATACATGATCCGCCATTTGCCGGCGAAATCGGTGTCGCGCACCACCTTGCCGGACGAATCGGTCAGGACGAACGGCCCGCCGATACGCGCCCCGGCCAAAGGCGGCGTGCCCGGCGATTCGGCCTGTCCGCCACAGGCGGCAAGGACCAGCGCGAGCGCTGGCGCGAGGATGCGGACGATGCTGTTCATGGTGTTGCCAGCCATGATCTGATAGGCGACGCCTTGCAAGCCGCGTAACGTCCTTTCGGAGCCTGTTCCATGCCCGCCATCCGCCTCCTCCTCGCCGCCGCGCTGATGCTGCCCGCCGCCGCGCAGGCCCAGCAGATGTCACCGGGCTATACCTTCCTGAAGGCGATCCGCGACGAGGACGGGAACAAGGTCAACGACATCCTCGGCCAGCCGGGCCAGACGATCATCAATACCAAGGACCGGTCGACCGGCGAAAGCGCGCTGCATATCGTCGCGAAGAACGGCAACCTGACCTATCTCCGCTTCCTGCTCGCCAAAGGCGCCAACCCCAATATCCAGGACAATCGCGGCAACACGCCCGCGCTGCTGGCGGTCGAGGCCGGGTCGGTCGAGGCGATCAACGCGCTAGCGGCGCGCAAGGCGAACCTGAACCTCGGCAACAGCAGCGGCGAGACCCCGCTGATCCGCGCGGTCCAGTTGCGCAACGTCGACATGGTGCGCACGCTGATTGCCGCCGGGGCCAATCCCGATCAGCCCGACGTCCTCGCCGGCATGTCGGCGCGCGACTACGCCAAGCGCGATACCCGCACCCCGGTGCTGCTCAAGACGATTGAGGACAAGCCGGCCGCCGCCGAAAAGGCACCGGTCGCCGGCCCGCGGCTTTAAACTTAGCCAGCCAGCGCGACCTCGGCCGGCGCGGACCGTTCGGTCAGCAGCCCCTCGCGCTTGGCGACGATCGTCGGCACCAGCATCTGTCCGGCGACGTTCACGGCGGTGCGGCCCATGTCGAGGATCGGGTCGATCGCCAGCAACAGCCCCGCCCCCTCCAGCGGCAGGCCGAGCGTGGTCAGCGTCAGCGTCAGCATCACCGTCGCACCGGTCAGCCCGGCGGTCGCCGCCGATCCCAGCACCGATACCATTACGATCAGCGCATAGTCGGCGGCATGCAGCATTAGGCCGAAGAACTGCGCGACAAAGATTGCCGCGACCGCCGGATAGATGGCGGCGCATCCGTCCATCTTAGTCGTCGACCCCAGCGGTACGGCAAAGGCGGTGTAGGCGGTCGGCACGCCTAGGGCGCGCTCGGTCAACTCCTGCGTCACCGGCAGCGTGCCGACCGACGAGCGGGTGACGAAGCCCAGCTGGATCGCCGGCCATGCGCGGCGGAAGAACCACAGCGGATCGATGCGATGCACCGCCAGCAACAGTGGATAGACGACCAGCAGCACGAGGCCGAGGCCGAGATAGACCGTGCCTGCGAACGCGCCGAGCGACGACAGCGTGCTCCAGCCATAGCGGACGATCGCATCGCCGATCAGCGCCGCCGACCCGATCGGGGTCAGCGCGATCACCCAGCGCAGCAGCCGGCGCAGAATCATCAGCGCCGAGGTGTTGAAGGCGAGGAACGGTTCGCCCGCCGCCCCGACCCGGACCGCGGCGGCGCCGACCGCGATTGCGACGACGATGATCTGCAAGACGTTGAAGCCGAGCGCGGTGGTCGCCGCGCCGTCGGCGACCTTCGTCGTCGCGGTCAGGCCGATCAGATTGGCCGGCACCAGCCCTTTCAGAAAATCGAGCCAGCTACCCACGGTCGTCGGCGCGGTGGCGGTGGCGACGGCCGCGCTGCTGTGCAGGCCGGGCTGGATGACCGATGCCAGCACGATACCGATCGATACCGCGATCAGCGCGGTGATCGCGAACCACAATAGCGTCTGCCCGACCAGCCGCGCGGCATTGGGCAGGTCGCGCAGCGCCGCGATCGATCCGACGATCGCGGTGAACACCAGCGCCGGGACCAGCACCTTGAGCAGCTGCACGAAAATCTGCCCGACGGTGTGCAGCGTCGTACCGATCGCGCCATCGGCCCCGCCCGCCTGCGCCGCGACGAAGCCGAGACCGACACCGACCGTCATACCGATCGCGACCTGTACGCCGAACGACGGCCAAACTCTGGAAATCTGCATCGCACCTATGTCGGAGCGAGGGGCCTGCGCAGCAACGAAGCAAAACTAGCGTTGCTGCAACGCACTATTACAGTCCCTCGCCGCCGACCCAGTGCGCGTTCGACAGATAGCGGGCGACGTCCCACACCTGGCGCCGCAGGTCGGGCACGGCAACGATCTCCCAGAACGCACCGCGCGTCATCGGGCCGATCGCGAACAGCGCATCGTCGCTCGCGCCATCGGCTCGAACCACCCGACCGGTCGATTCGACCTCGATGCCCAGATGCTCGGGATCGGGACGGATGCGGCCGGTGGCATGGAGATGCGCGAGCAGCGGCTCGTCGGTCCGCGCCAGATCGCCCTGCGGTCCGGTGCAGGTGATGATCCGGGTGACGTGCAGCGTCTGCACCGCATCGCTGCCGCGCGGTCGCCAGCGCACGTCGATGCCACCTTCGGCCGGTGCGGCATCGCAGGTCTTGCCCGCCAGCACGGTCAGCCGCCCGCTGTCGACCAGCGCGGCGATCCGGTCGGCGACGGCGGGGGCCAGCCGGTGGCGATGGATATCCCACCATGGCCGCAAATGGCGCAGGAACCGGCGGCGTTCCTCGCCGTCCGCTGCCGCCCAGATGCCTTGCGTGAAGGGGCGCAGTTCGTCGATTGCGCTGCGCGAGCCGATCGCGTCGCCCCGTTCGCGGACCGCGCGCACCAGTGCCGACAGCGGCGGGCGCGGTCGTTCGGCCAGCGGCGGGTCGCCGGGCGTGGCGGGGGCATGACGGTGCGGCAACAGCCCCCGCCGCGACAGCGCGACCATCCGCCCGGCAAACCCCCGCGCCTCCAGCGTCAGCACGACATCGACCATAGTCAGCCCGGTGCCGACCAGTAGCACGCAATCCTCGTCGCCAAGCCCGGCCGTCGCCCGCGCCTCCCATGGATTGCCGACATAGGCGGGCGATCCGGCCACCGCATCGAGCCCCGGCGGCACCTGCGGCGCGAGATTGCCGACCGCCAGCACCGCGACATCGGCGGCGACGGTCCGCCCGTCGTGCAGGCGAACCGTGCCGCCGTCGCAGTCCACCGCCTCGCCTTCGACGATCGTGAGCCGGTCGGGCGCCGCTGCCTGCGCGCTGGCCAGCAGGTCGCGCAGATAGGTGCCATAAGTCGCGCGCGGCACGAAATCGCCGCCACCCTGCCCGTCGCCGCGCTCGGCCAGCCAGCGGACGAAATGATCGGGCCGGTCGGGAAAGGCGCTCATATTGGCGGCACGGACGTTCAGCAGATGGTCGGGCTGCGCCATGCCGTAGGCGACCCCCTGCCCGGCCGCCCCGCCGCGTTCGATCAACGTGGCGCGCGGCCCGTCATGGCGCAGCAGGTTGATGGCGAGCAGCGTTCCCGAAAAGCCCGCGCCGATGATCGCGACATGGCCGATCATGCCGCATCCCCCTCACGCCGGCGGAAGCTGCTGGCGTCGATGCCGTGGCGCTGCAACCGGTCGTACAGGCTGCGGCGCGGTAGTCCCAGCGTCTCGGCCGTGGCGGTCACGTCGCCGCCCGCCTGTTGCAGCGCCTCCCCGATCATCGCCGCCTCCAGCCGCGCGAGCCGCTCGGTCAGCGACAGCCCCGCTTCGCCCGGATCGTCGCGGGTCAGCGCCAGCACGGTCTGCACCGCGAAATTGCGCAGCGCACGGACATTGCCGCGCCACGGATCGGTCATCAGCCGCGCCTCGACCTCGGCGGTGATCGCCGGCACCGGCCGATTATACTGGGCGGCGGCATCGCGCAGGAACCAGGCGAACAGCATCGGCACGTCGGCGCGGCGTTCGCGGAGCGGCGGGATGCGCAGCCGGATCGTCTCCAGCCGGTACAGCAGATCCTCGCGAAACCGCCCGCTCGCGACTTCCTCGGCCAGGTTCGATTTGGCGGCGGCGATGACGCGCAGATTGACGACGCGCGGCGGTTCGCGGCCATTGGCGGGCAGTTCGCGCTCCTCGATCACGCGCAGCAGCTTGCCCTGTACCGCGCTCGACATGCTGTCGATCTCGTCGAGGAACAGCGTGCCGCGATCCGCCTCGGCAATCCGCCCGCCGCTGCCGCGCGTGCCGAACAATATCTCGTCGACCAGATGGTCGGGCAGCGCCGCGCAGTCGACCGACACAAAGCCGTGATGCCGCCGCTTGCTCCAGCGATGCAGTTGCCGCGCCGCCAGTTCCTTGCCGGTGCCGGTCTCCCCCTCGATCAGCACGTCGACGTCGATCTGCGCCAGTTGCCGCAGCTTGTCGCGCAGCGCATCCATCGCCGACGTCGTCCCAATCAGCGGATAATCGTCCTCCGCCGCCGCATCGACCGACGCGCGCAGCCGCCGGTTTTCGAGCACCAGCCGCCGGACCTCCAACGCGCGGCGAACACTGGCGATCAGGTGATCGGCTGCAAAGGGCTTGGCGATGAAGTCGAACGCCCCGTCGCGCATCGCCGCCACCGCCATCGCGACGTCGCCATGGCCGGTCATCAGCAACACCGGAATCTCGCCATCGCGCGCGCTGACCGCCTCGAACACGGCATGGCCGTCCATCTTGGGCATGCGGATGTCGGTGACGACGATGCCCGGAAAGTCGGGCGTGACGCGCGCCAGCGCGGCCGCTGCATCGGCGAAGTCGTCCACCTCCAGCCCGGCAATGGCGAAGGAATCGACCAGTGCCGCGCGCAGCGCGTCGTCGTCATCAATCAGCAGGATCATCGCCCGTCTCCTTCTGCAATGTCACGCGGAACGTCGCCCCGGCGGGCGACGGCACCACCGTCACCGTGCCGCCGAATTCGGTGACGATGTCGCGCACGATCCCCAGCCCCAGTCCCAGCCCATCGGCCTTGCTGGTGACGAAGGGTTGAAAAATGTCGTCGGCGATCGCCGGATCGATGCCGGGGCCGTTGTCGGCGACGATCAGCAATACCCGATCGCCGGCCGGTTCGACCTGCACCTCGACCCGCGCGTCGGGCGTGTCCCGCACCGCCTCCAACGCATTGGTCAACAAATTGACCAGCACCTGTTCCAGCCGCACCCGCCCAGCGCGCACCACCGGCTGCCCGGCGGCCGGCACCGCGAGCGTTACCCCGGCCATGCGAAACCGGTCCCCGACCAGCAGCAGCGCGCCGGCGATCACCGCATCAAGCGGCACCGGACCGATCGTCCCCTTTCCGCGCCGGGCGAAGCGCCGCATCTCCTGCGTGATCGCGCCGATCCGCGCGGTCAGTTCGACCGTGGTCGACAGGTTCGCCGCCACCCGGTCGATCCGCCCGCTCGCCAGATGATGCTGCGCATTCTCCGACAGCGTACGGATCGTCGCCACCGGCTGGTTGATTTCGTGGACGAGGCCAGCAGTGATCGACCCCAGCGACCCCAGCCGATTGGCCTGCGCCAGTTCCTCGCGCGCCTCGCGGAAGCGACGATCGATCGTCGCGCGCTCGGCGATTTCCGCGCGCAGGGCGGCGGTCCGCTCCGCCACCACCCTTTCCAGCGACGCACGGTACCGCGCCGCCTGCGCCGCCCGCACTGATCGCCACAGGAACAGCGCCAGCAGCGCGGCAATCGCCAGCGATGCCGCGATCGTCGTCAACCGCGCCAGCGCCGCCGCATCGCGCAGCGTCCGCTGCGTCGGCACCACATGCAGCAACTGCCACCCGGCAAGCGGCATGGCGGCACGGGCGAGCAGCATTGCCTCGCCCCCCGGCCCCCGCGCGGTGCCGCCGTCGAAGCGATAGCGGCTGGGCGACAGCGGCGCGTCGCCGAACTGGCCGCTGCGGGCGATATCGGCGCGTGCCGCCCCCGACAGCGGCCGGGTAATGCGGAAGCGTTCGCCGGCATCGGTCGCGAACAAGATGATGCCGCGACCATCGGTCACCAATGTCTGACCCGGATCGCCGGCCCAGGCCCGGATCAGGTCGTCGAACTCGACCTTCACCACGATCGCCCCCGCCGGGTCGCCGGCGCTGCCGATCCGGCGGGCGAGGAACAGGCCCGGCCGGCCACTGACATTGCCGACCGCGAAATATTCGGCCGCGCCCTGTCGCATCGCCCGGACGAAATAGGGTCGAAAGCGATAGTCGCGCCCGACGAAGCTCTCCGCCGTGCCGGCATTCGACGCCGCCACCGTCATCCCGGTCCGATCGAGCAGATAGATGACCGGCGCGCCGGTCCGCTGCGCCAACAGCGCCAGCTTCCCGTTCATGCGATCGGTCGCCGCCGGATCGCGCCAGCGCAGCGCATCGAGCAGGTCGGTATATTCGCCGAGCACGATCGGCAGCAGCCGGAATTTGGCAAGGTCGCTGGCGAACAGGCGCACCTGCTGCCGCGCGGTGCGGGCGGTATCGTCGCGCAACGCGGCAAGCCCCGATTGCTCGAACCAGAGGAAAGCCGCCAGCCAGATCATCCCGATCGTGGCGATCGCGACGATGATCCCGGCGATCAACGTCGTCCTGCGGTACAGCCAGCCCATGCGTGCAGGTTATCGCACGGCGCCCCACAGCGCCATGCGGATTTTTGCGCGGATCCACCGCGCAAATATGCCGGCAAGAGTTTATAACGCTATTTTTCAGTATGTTATCATAACGCGAAAAGCGGTTCGTAGAATGCTTGGGATCGGTCATTCTATGGTTCGTAGTGCGGCAACAATGTCGGCACGAGCAATCTTGGGAGAGATGCTGTGGCCTCCATACCCCATCCATCGGTCGCGACCGGTCCGTCGACCAATTCGCGCCTGAAATCGATCATCGGCGGATCGACCGGCAACTTGGTCGAGTGGTTCGACTGGTACGTCTATTCCGCCTTCACCCTCTATTTCGCGCCGCATTTCTTTCCATCAACCAGCCAGACCGCACAATTGCTGAGCGCGGCGGCGGTGTTCGCGATCGGTTTCGTCATGCGGCCGATCGGCGCGTGGATCATGGGCATCTATGCCGACCGCCATGGTCGCAAGGCCGGGCTGACGCTGTCGGTGACGCTGATGTGCGCCGGCTCGCTCATCATCGCCTGCACCCCGGTCTATGAATCGATCGGCCTGATCGCCCCGGCGCTACTGGTGCTCGCGCGGCTGATGCAGGGGCTGTCGGTCGGGGGCGAATATGGCGCCAGCGCGACCTATCTGTCGGAAATGGCGGGCAAGGACCGGCGCGGCTTCTTCTCGTCGTTCCAATATGTCACGCTGATCTCCGGCCAGCTGCTCGCTATCCTGCTGCTCCTGCTGCTGCAATCGGTCATGCCGAAGGCGGAGTTGGAGGCATGGGGCTGGCGCATCCCGTTCTTCGTCGGCGCGGTGCTCGCCGTCGTCGTCTTCTACCTGCGCCGCGGCCTTGCCGAGACCGAGAGCTACAAGAACGCCAAGAAGACCGATGCGCCGAAGTCGGGCTTCCTGATGCTGCTGCGCAACCATCCGAAGGAAACCGCGCTGGTCATGCTGCTGACCGCCGGCGGTACGCTCGCCTTCTACGCCTATTCGATCTACATGCAGAAGTTCCTGGTCAACACCTCGGGCTTCACCAAGGAGACCGCGACCCAGATCAACGCGATCACCCTGTTCGTGTTCATGCTGTTGCAGCCGATCGCGGGCGGCCTGTCGGACAAGATCGGGCGCAAGCCGCTGATGATCGGCTTCGGCATTGCCGGCGTGCTGTTCACCTATCCGATCTTCAGCGCGCTCGAACAAACGCGCGATGCCACGACCGCCGGGCTGCTGGTGATGGCCGCGCTCATCATCGTCACCGGCTACACCTCGATCAACGCAGTGGTGAAGGCGGAGCTGTTCCCGGCGCATATCCGGGCGCTGGGCGTGGCGCTGCCCTATGCGCTGGCCAACACCATCTTCGGCGGCACGGCGGAATTCGTCGCGCTGAAGTTCAAGGATGCCGGCTGGGAACAGGGCTTCTACTGGTACGTCACCGCGATGATCGGCATCTCGCTGATCGTCTATCTGCGGATGCGCGACTCGGCCAAGACCAGCCTCATTCAGGAGGATTGATCGGCTTCCCGATCTCCTTCCACCTTCGACGGGCGGCGGGGAAACCTGCCGCCCGACTTGTATGTGGGCGACGGCCGCCGACATGGGAATGGATGCGCGCCCTGCTCCCTTGCTTGTTGCTGCTGACCGCCGCGTGCGACGGCGGCGCGACACCCCCGCCGCAACCGATGGCGACTCCGACGACAAACGGGCTCGACGCCGGGCGGATGCGGGCGACGATCGCCGATGCCGAACGCCTGCCCCGCCTGCGCTCGCTGCTGGTGTTGCGCGACGGTCGGCCGCTGACTGAACGGGTGTTCAATGGCGGCCCGGCGCTCGACCGGCCGGTCAATATCAAGTCGGCGTCGAAATCGGTGATGTCGGCGCTGGTCGGCATCGCCATCGCCCGCGGCGTGTTCACCGGCGTCGACCAGCCGGTGCTGCCGATCCTGCGCGCCGATGCCCCGGCCGATCCCGACCCGCGGCTGGCCCGGGTGACGATCGGCAACCTGCTGTCGATGCAGGCCGGGCTGGAGCGGACCTCGGGCGAATATTATGGCCGCTGGGTATCGAGCCCCAACTGGGTCCGCTTCGCGCTGTCCCGTCCCTTCGTCGCCGATCCGGGAACGGCGATGCTCTATTCGACCGGATCGACGCATCTGCTCTCCGCCGCGCTAACCCGCGCGAGCGGTCGCAGTACGCTAGCCAATGCCCGCGACTGGCTGGGCGAACCGCTTGGGCTCACCATTCCGGTCTGGCCGGCCGATCCGCAGGGCATTTATTTCGGTGGCAACGAGATGCGACTGTCGCCCCGCGCGCTCGCTCGGTTCGGCGAACTCTACCGACTGGACGGGGTGGTCGACGGACGCCGTATCCTGCCGGCCGGCTGGGTACGGACCTGCTGGACGCCGCGCGCGGTCTCGCCATGGAGCGGACAGGCCTATGGCTATGGCTGGTTCCTGACCGAGATGCGCGGCCATCCGGTGCGCTTCGCCTGGGGTTATGGCGGGCAGATGGTGTATGTCGTACCCGACCTGCGCCTCACCGTCGTCATGACCTCGGTCGCCGACGCCGCGCGCGACAATGGCCATATCGACGCGCTGCACCGGCTGGTCGCCGATGGCGTGATCCCGGCGGCGGAGGCAGGCGCTAAAGGATGACGATCGCCTTCAACACGCTGTCCGCGTCGTCGATCAGTTGCGGCATCCGCGTCAGCGCCATCGCCGCCAGCGTATCGGCCAACGCCGCATCGGCGACGACCCTCTCCTCGAACCCGAACTGGCCGCGGGCATAGTCGAACCGTTGCGGCTGCGTATCGGCCAGTACGATCCGCTCGGTCCCCGCGATACGCGCTAACAGCGCGGTGCCGACCTCCGCCCGCCGGACGGCGTGCGCCCCGATCGCGAGAAATTCGACCATCGCCGTCTCGGGCACGGCAGCCATTCGCACAGCCCGCCATCGACATGCACGCCCAGCACGCGAATTGCTGCGCAGCAATTGGGCTTGCCGCGCCGGCATGCGCGGCAGGTACCGCATGGCAGATAGGGATTGACCGTCACCACCTGCCCGACGGTCAACCGACTGCCTGTCGGCACCTCGGCGACCTCGGCCGCCAGTTCGTGACCGATTAGGCGCGGATATTTAAGGAACGGGTGCTTGACGGCATAGATGTGATAGTCGGTGCCGCACAGCCCGACGCGCCGCATCCGCAGCAGTACCTCGCCCGCCGCCGGACGCGGCGGTTCGCGGGATTCGAGGCGAAGGTCGAACGGCTGGCACAGACCAGCGCCTTCAAGCGGTCAGCCCCCGCCCCGACAGCACCAGCGCGACCCCGATCGGATGACGCGCGGCGGGCGGCAGCGTCACCTCCAGCGCTTCGCCGCTGCGGCGGAACGACAGCGGTGTGGTATCGCCGGCCAAGGTCACGCGGCGCACTTCGCCGGTCAGCGTCGGATCGTTGCTGCCGAGCAGCGTCAGCCGCACGACATTGTCGTCGGGCCAGCCGAGCACCAGCGCGTGCAGATCGTCGCCGCGCGTCGCGTAGCGAATGTCCTTGGCACCATAGGGCGACTTGGGACCGCCTTCCGAAAACAGCCCTTGGCCTGCCCGGGTCGGCCCCTCGCCGAACCGCTTCCACGGCCGCGTCGCATAGATCGCGCTGCCGAAACGCTGCATCCAGTCGCCGATCTCGCCGACGATCCGCTCCTCCTTCTCGTCGATCGTGCCGTCGCCGCGCATCGGCACCGACAGCATCAGATTGCCGTTTTTCGACACGACATCGCACAACGTATGGATGACGGTGGCCGCGGACTTGTATCCGTCGCGCGCCGCCAGATCGGCGTCATAGTGCCAATTGCCGATGCAAGTATCTGTTTGCCAGGGGAAACGCTCGATATAGCTCTTGCCGCCACGTTCAACGTCATCGACAATTCCCATACGCCGCTGCGGCGGCGTCGTCTTGGCGGTGACCACGGCTTCCAACCGGCCGCCGTTCCACGCCATCGACTGGTTGTAATACCATGCGGTCAGGTCGAGCCCGTGCTGTTCGAGCGGCAGGTCGAAATTGTCGAAATAGACCATGTCCGGGCGGTGCTGCTCGATCAGGTCGCGGCAGCGCAGTTCCCAGTTGCGCGCGAAGTCGCTGTTGGCCGGCACGCCCTCGGTCCATAGCCGGTCGGTCGCCTCGTGCCAGAGATTGGCTTCGTCGCGGGTGCGGATGCCGTCGGGCATCGGCATGTGCCGCCCGGTATAAAGCTGTTGCGGGTCGAGCCCGTCCCACCATTTGCCCCGCCCCTGCGCAGCGGTCAGCTTGTACGCGTCGTAGCGCTGTCCCGCACGCGGCCCGTCGGGATCATAGCCATAGGCGGGCTGGTTCCAGTGCCACGCGTGCGCCGAATGGTTCGACACCCCGAAACGAAGTCCCCGTTCCCGCGCCAGTTTCGCCCAGGTGCCGACGATGTCGCGCTTTGGCCCGACCCGCGTCGTGTTCCAGGCATGATGGCGCGACGCATAGGCATCGAGATTGTCGTGGTGGTTGGCCAAGGCCATGAAGTAGCGGGCGCCGGCTTTCTTGTAGATGTCGAGCAACCGCGCGGGGTCCCAGCGGTCCGCTTTCCACAGGTTCTGGATTTCCATGAAGCCGCGATCGGCGGGGTGGCCATAGTGTTTGAGGTGATGGTCGTAGGCGCGGCTGCCCGGCAGATACATCTCGCGCGCATACCAATCGCCCGCCTCCGGCACGCACTGCGCGGTCCAGTGCGCCCAGATGCCGAACTTCGCATCGCGGAACCAGTCGGGCGCGCTGTAGCCCGAGGTGAGCGAGGCCCAGTCGGCAGTGAAGCGCGCGGGCGGCGGCACCTTCAGCGCGCGGCCCGCGCCCATCGGCGTCGGCTGGGTCGGTACGGCCGACGCCGCAGCGGGCGCCATTGCCGCCGCAGCCAGACTGCCCCCGATCATCTCGCGCCGTGTCGCCTTCATGCGTCTCTCCTACAGATTCAGGCCCAGCCGATAGAAGCGATCGGCACTCCGCCCCCACACCGCCCGCCGTTCATCGTCGGACAGGTCCGACAATAGCGCCGCATAGGTCGCCAACGTCGCATCGAGCCCCGCCGCCAGCCGGTCGGTCGGGAAATTGGTCGCGATCATCACCCGGTCGGGACCGAAGCGGTCGATCACCTCCCCCACGATCGGCGCCAGCACCGCACGGTCGAGCGCCGGGTCGACGAACCCCGCCCCCGACAGCTTGATCGCGGCATGCGGCAGTTCGGCAAAGGCGATCAGTCCGCGCCGCCATTCGTCGAGCCCGTCGGACAGGATCGGCAGGCCGAGGTGGTTTAGCACCACCGGAACGTCGGGATGCGCCCGCGCCAGTTCGGCAAGGCCCGCCAGTTGCGGCGGAAAACCGTGAAAATCGAAGCTTAGCCCGTACTTGCCGAGCAGCGCATACCCCCGGCCCCATGCGGAATCACGGGTCAGGTCGCGATCATAGGCGCAGCGGGCGGCATCGCGGGGATGCCAGTTGATGAGGTGGCGGATTCCGCGCACCCCCGGTTGTGCCGCCTGCCACGCCAGTTCGGCCTCGACATCCGCGCGGTCGAGCGCGACGCGGGCGACGATCGCGCTGGGCAGGTGATCCGCTGCCGCGACCCCGCCCAGCCAGTCGGTTTCCGCCCGCCCCTGATCGGGATGCGCCCCGGCATCGACATGCACCGCGCCGACCGGATTCCATGCCGCGGTCTCGCGCCGGTAATCGTCGATCCGGTAGTCGGCGGCGATCGCGGCGTTCGCCGGATCGTCGAGCCACGGATAGCGCAGCACGCCATGGTCCCACAGATGGAAATGCGCATCGATGAACGGCGGGCGATGGGCGTCGCCTGCAGTCACCGCCGTTCCTGTTGCTGCCGACGCATCGTCGCTGCCTCTTCCGACAGGCCGCGTGCCGATGCGCGACCTTTTTATGGGTGCGATCCTACGGTGCGAAACCGCCCGGTGGCAAGCGGTCAGTCGTCGCCGGGTGGCAGCGCGGCGGCGCGATCCTCATACATGCGCTGGAACCGCGCATGGAGCGCGCGGCTGGCGTCGTCGCACTGCTCGCCCTGCCGCCGATGCTGGTCGGCGCGCTTGAGCAGATAGTCGCGATCCTCGGGTTCGGGGGCGACGTGCGGTTGGGGTGGGGTCTGGTTGGGCATGGCCGATCCTACCCCCGCCACCGGGTCCGCCATATCGTACAGAACTACCGCCTGTCGGGTAGATTGGCGTCAGCTGCGGACCCGAAACAGCTTCGGTACGAACTGGTTGAGATAGCTGCGCCAATTGCCCCATTCATGCCCGCCCTCGCTTTCGACATAGGTGTGGCGGATGCCGTATCGGTCGAGCATCGCCCGCGTCGGTGCGACGGTGCGGTAGAGGAAATCGGTCTTGCCCATGCCGTACCAGACGAGCTTCATGTCGCGGGCCGAACGGCGCAGCGCGGCGGCGTTGCGGGTTTCGTAGTCGGGGATTTCTTTCGCCGGGTCCTGGAACCCCAATCCCATCGAGAAGATGCCGGCATAGCGGAACAGGTCGGAGCGCGGCAGGCCGAAGTTCAGCGTATGCGCGCCGCCCATCGACAATCCCGCCATCGCCCGCATGTCGGGCTTGGCGACGGTGCGATAGCTGCGATCGATCAGGGGGATCAGATCGGTGGTCAGGTCGCTGCCGAAATCGGTGTTGACCAGCATATTCTGGTTCGGCCGCATCGGCGTATGGCCGTTGGGCATGACGACGATCATCGGCACCGCCTGTCCAGCGGCGATCAGATTGTCGAGGATGTACTGGGCATGGCCGATGCTGGTCCAGCTGTCGTCGCTGTCGCCGGCGCCATGGACCAGATACAGCACCGGATAGCGCCGCGCATCGCCCGTATAGCCCGGCGGCGTATAGACATGCGCGCGCCGCTTCATCCCGAGACCGTTCGACCAATATTCGATCGTGCCGACCATGCCGTGCGCGACGTCCTTGCGATATTCCTGAAACGCGGCGGCGGGGCCGGGGACTTCGAACACGCTGGTCACGCCGGTCAGCCGTTCCGAAAACATCGTCCCCTGCGGATCGGGCACCGGGGCGCCATCGACCTGAAAGCTGAAGCGATAGGGGGAGGCGGGCACCGCGCGGCCGGTCGTGCCGGTCCACAGGCCGGTCGCGTCGCGGGTCAGCGCCAGCCCGTTGACGACGCCATCGGTCACCCCGCCGGGAATCAGATCGCCCAAATCGGGGCTGATGACCTTCGCCTCGCGCGCGAGCGGCGCACACAGGCGGAAGGTGACGCGACCATCGGGCAGGACCTCGACCGACTTATAAGGCGGTTGCAGGTCGAGCCAGCTTTTCGGCAGGCAATTGGCGACCGGCGCGGCCGGTGCCGGCGTTTGCGCCGCCGCAACCGCTGGCCAGAGCGCAAACGCCAATATCGCGAGCGAAACCGGTGCCTTCATCGATCCCTCCCCCTGTTCGTTGCAGGCATGGTTGGGGAAAGGCGGCGTTCGTGCAACGGAAATCTGGGGCGGCGTGCTGCATGGCTGCGACCGCGACCAGCGCCGATCGCTCCACCCTTCCACGGTCCTGTCAGGGCGTAGGCATCAGTGTTTCAGTGCAGTTCGGGGGATCGCGTTAACGCAACGTCCACTCCCAGACGCCAGCATCGGCGGGAACCTGCAACCGCAGATAGCGGACACCGGCGGGGTGGTTTAGCTCGATCGGCGATCCGGTCGCCTGATCCGCCGTCGCCAGCTTTTGCCAGACCCGCCCGTCGCGCGATCCCTCGACCGACAACATGTAGCGCCGGGTTGGGAAGCGCATCCGCAAAGCGCTGCCCTTGACCAATCGCACCGCGCTCAAATCGGCGGTCAATTGCGGCGGCGCGCCCTTGGCCGGTTCCCACCACGTCGCGTAATTGTCGTCGGCCGCCCGCTCCGGTCCGTGGAGCGCGTCGCTGCCCTGCCCGCTCGCTTGCCAGTGCAAGCCGGTGTCGCGCCGCGCGGCGAAGCCCTTAACCGCGCCGCCATGGCTCGGCACGACCCGCGCGATGCTGCCATCGGACCGGATCGTCAGCGGATCGACCGCCACCTGCCGCAGCACCGCGTCGCCCGGCGGCGGAAAGGGCAGGCCCTGCCGGTGATACAGGATATAGGGCTGGCCACCCGAGCGGAACACGGCGTGATGGCCGGGGCTGATGACCTGCCGTGCCGCGTCGGTCGACAGGATCGGGCTGTCCGGCCCTTCGCGGAACGGCCCGAACGGCGTGTCGCCGATCGCATAGCGGACCTTGTAGGTGTCGGTGGTCGTCTTGCCGTCGCTATAGGTCAGCAGATAGTGCCGCCCCTGCCGGACCATGAATGGCCCCTCGAAATAATTGGGTGGGGTGACGTCGCGCGGGGCGCCGTCGAACGTCACCATGTCTGGCTTCAGCTTCACGGCGAAGCAATGGCCGTTGGTCCAGTTCCAGCCCGATCCCCAATAGAGATAGGCTTGCCCGTCATCGTCGATGAACGCTTCGGCATCGATCATGTGATAGTCAGGGGCGAACGCCTTGGCGATCAGCGGTTTGCCGCCATTGGCGTCGGCCCATGGCCCGGCGGGCGAGGCCGCGCTGCCGACCCACACCTCGCTGCCGACCGAGACGTACATGTACCAGCGCCCATTGGCGGCCTTTACGACGGAGGGTGCCCAGACCTTCGAATCGCCCGAACTCGGGCTGGTCGCCGCCGCCTTGGTCGGCCAGTTGGGTAGCGAGAAGCGCCAGTCGCGGCCATTGTCCGACGTCCACAGCCCCAGCCGGTCGTCACCCCACGGATCGATGGTAGCGAAGATGTACCAGCGACCGCCGTCGCGCACGATCGACGGGTCGGCGAAATAGCCCGGCAGCAGCGGGTTGGCCGCAGCCGGCTTGTCCCAGCGTGGCGCGGGCGCGGCGGCGGACACCAGCAGTCCCGCCGCCAGCACCACCGCAATGCCCGCGCGGTGCATCACTGCGCCTCAGTCGCGCGGGCCGGACGTGCCTTGTTCGGCATGGTTCCCTCGCCGCTGAACGGTTCGAGGCGGAAGGCGATGCGCGTTGGCACCAGCTTGGTGCGATATTCCATGTGCGGCTGGCCGACATGGCCCCATGTCGTGTCGCCGCCGATGCCCCATTGCGCGGCGTCGATGTTCAACGTGACATGATCGTGCGGCACGATGTCGCTCGACTTCCACGTGCCCGGTTCGCGACGGTCGAGGTCGGTGTAGGGGAAGGCCAGCGCCTGCATCATCAGCGGCGTGTCGCCGACGACGCGGACCCCGCGTCCCGCCCCGCTCAACTCCATCCAGCGCACATCGACCTTGTTGCCGGTATCCTGCGGTCGCATGTAATCATGGTTCTGGTCGGCGATGGCGCCGCGCCACAAGCCGATCGCGGCGCTGGTCTTGCGATCGACATAGCTTTCGTGCGGGCCGCGGCCATACCATTCGACGGTCTTCATCGACGTCGGCAGCGTGTACGCCATGCCGATGCGGATCGGTGCGGTCAGGTCGCTCTTGAGCGGTACGAAGTCACCGACCACCGCCACCGAACCGTCGCCAGCCATGGTGTAGGTGGTGACGAACGAAGCGGCGCCCGCGCCCATCTCGTAATCGACGCGCACGCTGGCCGTACCGTCCGCACCACGCTCGGTCGTGACCGAGCGGACCTGGCGGTTGGCGGCGATCGGCTCCCAGGCAGAGGTATCGGCGAGGTTGCCGTTGGCAAGGTCGTTGTCGGTCGGCGCCCGGTGGAAATTCGGCGCGCCCCCTTCGATCAGGGTCGTACCGCCGCTACGATATCCCTCCAGCAGGCCGGTCTTGCGATCGATCGACAGCGACGCGCCGTTCGCCGACAGCCGGACCGCATCGGCGCTATCGGCGACCGTCACATTACCCTTGCGCACTGCGACCGGCGCGACCGATTTGCCGAGCGCGAACTGTTCCCAGCCGACGACATAGTTGGCGGGGACCATCGGCACCGCGCCCTGTTTTGCCCGCGCGCGGACCGTCACGAGATATTCGGCACCCGGTTTGCGTTGCAGCGACGCCAGCGGCACGGTCACTGCCTCGGTACCATGCGCGACGGTGGTCAGCGCGGGCAACTGCCCGGTCGCGACCGGCACCCCGTCCTCCTCGATCACCCAGTCGAAGGCGAAGCCCGACAGGTCGCGGAAATCGTGGCGGTTGCGCACGGTCAGGCGGCCGGTCGCGGGATCGAACCCTTCGAACTGGATCGGCGACAGGACTTTCTGCACCTCGTAGAGCTGCGGATTGGGCGTGCGGTCGGGCTGGTTCAGCCCGTCGCCGAACTCGATATCGCCGCCGGGATTGGGGCCGTATTCGCCGCCATCGCCCCAATAGCGTTTGCCGTCCTTGTTGGTGCGGTACATCGACTGGTCGACCCAGTCCCAGATGAAGCCGCCCTGCAGCTTGTCCGGGTAACGGTAGATGGTGTCCCAGTATTCCTTGAAATTGCCGCCCGAATTGCCCTGCATATGGGCATATTCGCACTGGATCATCGGCTGTTTGCGGCTTGGATCCTTGGCCCAGTCGACCATCTTTTCGACGTCGTCGTACATCGGCGCATAGATATCGACATAGGGGTTGGGCTGATGATCCCAGTCGAGCGTGCCCCAGCCGAGATAGGAGACCAGCCGCCCGCTATCGCGCTTGCGGATCGCCGCCGCCGCCTTTTCGAAATTGGGGCCGATGCCGGCTTCGTTGCCGAGCGACCAGAAGATGACCGACGGGTGGTTCTTGTCGCGCTCGACCATGTTCATGACGCGGCTGACATGCGCACCTTCCCAGGCGGGATCGAAGCCGATCTGGAACTTCGCGCGCGATTCCGGATGCTTGTTCGCGTAGTCCATATACGCGTGGCTCTCGATATTGGCCTCGTCCATCACGTACATGCCCATCTCGTCGGCAAGGGCATACCAACGCGGGTCGTTGGGATAGTGCGAGGTGCGGATCGCGTTGAAATTGTTGCGCTTCATCAACTCCATGTCGCGGCGCATCGATTCTTCGGAAATGACGTGGAACGTCACCGGGTCATGCTCGTGGCGGTTGATGCCGCGGATCACGATCGGGCGGCCGTTCACGGTCACCTTGCCGTTCAGCATCCGCACGTCACGGAACCCGATCCGCTGCGGCGTCGACTGGATCACCCGGCCCTGCGCATCGACCAGTTCGACCAGCAGGGTGTAGAGATTGGGCGTCTCGGCGCTCCATTGCCGCACCCCCGCCACATCGGCCTTGAGCGTTACCGCACGCGCATCGCCGCGCCCGCCGACCGCCGCTTCGCGCGACAGGACTTCGCGGGTGCCGTCGAGCAGGACGATGCGCGCCTTGGCCGCACCCGTCCCCTTGACCGCGACGTCGACGGCCAGCCGGCCGTCGCGAAATTGCGGGTCCAACCCGGCATGGACGAAGAAGTCCGCGATCCGCGTCTTTGGCACCGCCGCGACATAGACTTCGCGCTCGATCCCCGACACGCGCCAGAAATCCTGATCCTCCAGATACGAACCGTCGGACCAGCGGATGACCTGTACCGCCACGGTATTGCGGCCGGGCTTCACGACGCGCGTCACGTCGAATTCGGACGGCAGCTTGCTGTCCTCCGAATAGCCGACCTCCTGTCCGTTGACCCAGACGCGGTACGCCGATCCCGCCGCACCGATGTGCAGGATCACATCGTCGCCGCTCCACGCTGCGGGCAGGTCGAAGTCGCGGCGATAGGAACCGGTTTCGTTGGTGTCGTGCGGAACGAGCGGGCGATTGGCGGGAAACGGATAGGTGATGTTGTTGTATTTGGGCTGGCCATAGCCCTGCGCCTGCCACATCGCCGGCACCGGAATCGTCTTCCACCCCGACACGTCGTAGTTCGGCGCCTCAAACCCCTTTGGCGCACCATCGACCGACGGGCTGAAGTTGAAGCGCCAGTCGCCGTTCAGCGACAGGAAGCGGCTCGACTGCGCGCGATCGCCGGCGAGCGCGCGGTCGCGGGTCTCGAAGGCGAAACCGGTCGCGTGCGCCGGCATCTTGCCGCGCGCGTACACCGCCGGATTTTCCCAGTCGGGCCGGCTGGGATCGACCTGTACCGGATCGACCTTCGGCGCCTGCGCCATTGCCGGCATCGCCAATGCCATCGCACCGGCCCCGACCAGCATCCTGCTCAGCTTCACGTCTCTCTCCCGACTACCAATTTTGTCTGACAATATACAATCAGGCCGGCGATGCAATCGGCGCCGCACAGTGCGCGGCGATGAACGCGCCATGCCCCGGCATCCGTCCCGCCGCCGCCGCCGTCACCGCCGCGATCCGTGCCAGCCGTTCGCGCGCTTCGGCCAGCGGCATCGCCATTGCCAGCGGATCATGCCCGGCCGCGCGCACCCCCTGCCCATCCAGCACCGCCAGCCAGCTGGTCCGGGTGAACAGATCGTCGGCCTCGCGATAGACTCGCCCGGTCGCCCGATATTCGGCGATGCGGTCGGCCAGCGTGTCGGGCACCGCCATGGTGCGGACATGGTCCCAATAGGGCGTATCGTCGCGTGCCGTCGCGTGAAAATGCAGGATGACGAAGTCGCGGATGCCGTCGAATTCGGCCGCCATCAGCCGGTTGTAGCGCCGCACCATCGCCGGATCGGGGTCGCGCCCCGGCAGCATTTCGAGCAGCCGCGCGATACCCGCCTGGATCAGATGGATGCTGGTCGATTCGAGCGGTTCGAGAAAGCCGGTCGACAGCCCGAGGCCGACGCAATTGCCGATCCAGCATTCCTGCCGCCGCCCGGTGCGGAAGCGCAGCATGCGTGGATCGGCGAGCGGTGCCCCGTCGAGATTGGCAAGCAGCGTCGCGGTCGCTTCGTCCTCCGAACAATGCGCACTCGAAAAGACATAGCCATTGCCGGTGCGATGCTGGAGCGGAATGCGCCATTGCCAGCCCGCGGCGCGCGCGGTCGATCGGGTATAGGGCGTCGGCGGTCCGGCATTGGCGCTGGGCACCGCGACCGCACGGTCGTTGGGCAGCCAGTGCGACCAGTCCTGGAACGGACTGCCGAGCGTCTCGCCGAGCAGCAGCGAGCGGAAGCCCGAACAGTCGATGAAGAGATCGGCCGCGACCTGCCCGCCATCGGCGAGCGTCACGCGCTCGATCCGGCCGTCCCCGGCGGCGCGCACGACATCGACCACCTGCCCCTCGCGTCGGACCACGCCCGCCGCCTCGGCGAGGCGGCGCAGATAGGCGGCATAGAGGGCCGCATCGAAGTGGAACGCATAGCCGATATGGTGGAGCGGAGTATTGCCCGGCGGATCGAGCGGACGCTGGAACCGGTTGCTCCGCGCCGCTGCCGCACAGATCGAATAGGCGTCGAGCGGCCCCGCTTCGCCGGCCGCGCGCAGCCGGTGCCACATCGCCTCGAACGGGATCGGGCCGAAATCGATGCCATACACCCCGAACGGATGGAAATAGCGGTCGCCCTTCGCCCCCCAATCGACGAATTCGATGCCGAGCTTGAAACTGCCCTGGGTCGCGCGGACGAAATCATTCTCGTCGATGCCGAGCAGCGCATTGAACGCCTGGATCGGCGGGATCGTCGCCTCCCCCACCCCGACCGTGCCGATCGCTTCGGATTCGACGAGGGTGATCGCGACCGATCGGCCGAGCACCCGCGACAGCGCCGCGGCGGCCATCCAGCCGGCGGTACCGCCGCCGATGATGGCAATGCTGGTCAGCGGCGCGCTCATGCCGCGACCGCGCATTGCAGGAAGAGATTGCCAGTCAACCGCCCGCGCCGCGGATCGTCGGCATGGTCGGGCACGCGCGCGATCAGCCCCGAATGGAGCAGCGCCGCGCGGTACAGCACGATCCGGTCGCGCACTGCCCGGCACTGGGCGATCGGCGCGAAGGCAGCATCGCCGTCCTGTCCGGGATACCCATCGGGGGAGCGTGCCTCCTCCTCGCGCCGGGCGGCGTCATAGGCGGACAGGCGATCGGGATCGATGGTTTCGAAGCCGGTCGCGCGGTGCCGGAAGAAGCCGGTCCCGCCCTGATCCCCCGAACAAAGATAATGGACCGCTGCGAATTGCAGCCGGTCGGCGGCATCGACATGGGGCGCGCGCTGTTCGACCGACAGGTCGGCGGGATCGGCGGTCACCAGCGAGAAATTGCCGCGCGCGCGGACCGGGCGCAACGCCGGTCCGCCGAAATGATGCGAGAGCAAGGGCAGGACGTCGCGCACCAGCCCATCGATATAGGCGGTCGGCGCGGTGCCGAGCAGCCCCGGATAATGGCTGCCGACACTAGCCGCCGGTGCGAAGGTAGCGCGCGTCGCGGCATGATCGATGAGCGCATCGGCAACCCCGGTCGCGCCGTCGATCACCACGACGGGTTCGCGTTCGTTTCCGACATGATGGACGGTCACCCGATCCAGTGCGATCCGCATCGAAACTCTACCCCGAAAAATTGCCGGCGTGGCGGAGGTCACCACGCCGGCAGGAGGGGATCAATAGGTCGCGCGGACCGACAGGCCGAAGCGACGATCGTTCAACTGATATTGCAGCGGTGCCGATGGCGTGCCGATGTAGAGCACGTTCATGCGGTTGTTCAGGTTCACGACGTCGGCCGATACCGCGATCTTGTCGGTCAGGTTGTAGCTGACCGATGCGTCGAGCGAGGCATAGGGCTTGGCGAACTGGCCCTGGCCGTTGGCGCCGCTGCCGGTGGTCTGTTCGAGATAGCTCGACCGCCAGTTCCACGCGACGCGGGCGGTGATCGGACCCTTTTCGTACAGGCCGATCAGGTTGTAGCTGTGCTTCGACAGCTTTTCGAGCGGCAGCGACGACGGCAGGTTGTTCGCCGACGACGAGAACGGGTTTTCGACGTTCGAATCGACATAGGTGTAGTTCGCCTGCACGCCCAGGCCGCTGAACACGCCCGGCAGGAAGTCGAAGAACTGCTGATAGCCGGCCTCCAGCCCCTTGACCGTGCCGTCGCCCGAGTTGACTGAAGAATTCACGTTGTACGACCGTCCGCCATAGGTGCCGATGAACCGGCCGCTCGACAGGAAGCCGTTGACCGACTTGTAGAACAGGCCGGCGGTCAGCGATCCGGTGGGCGCGAAATACCATTCGGCGGTCAGGTCGAGATTGTCCGATTTGATCGGGCGCAGATATGGGTTGCCCGAACTGGCGAAGGGCAGCCCGTTGCTGGGATCGACCTGGTTCGGGTTCTGCAACGTCACGTTGGTCGACAGCACGTCGAAGTTCGGCCGCGCCACCCCCTTCGAATAGGCGAAACGCATCTGGAACTGGTCGGTGAAGCGGGCGCGGATGTTCACGCTCGGCAGGACATTGGTATAGTCGTTGCCGACCGACAGCGGCGTGATGCTGCCATTCGCATTGAACTGGGTACCGATCGACGTCGTCTTGGTCTTGACGATGCGGATGCCCAGACCACCATCCAGCTTCACGCTGCCGACGTCGAAGGCGTAATCGGCGATACCCCAGGCGGTATAGGTCTTTTCGGTCTGGGTGTTGAGGTCGCCCGGGGTGAACGCATCCTTGGTCTGCGCACCGAACAGCGCGTAGAGCGCCTTGGTCTGTTCCCACACCCCGTCGCCGGCCGGGAAGGCCGGGTAGAGGATGCCGCCGGTCACGGTATTGCCGTCGAACCAGTTCTTCGACGGACCCTTCATCGCCAGCTGCGGGAAGTTGCTGAGCGGGATCAGCGGCGTACCCTGCGGCACGTCGCGGCAGCCCGGTGCGATTCCCTGATACAGGCAGACGCCGTTCCACGTGCCGCGCAGATCGATCGAATTGTCGGCATAGCGCGCACCGCCGCGCAGCTTCTTCAGGAAGCCGCCCTCGACCTCATATTCGAGGTCGTAGGCGAGCGCGAGCGTATCGGCGTCGTTGCGCTGGAGCGAGTCGGCGATGAACGGCAGCGTATAGTTGGCCGGATTGTTGAGCACCGCCGGATTGGTCACGTCCCAGCGCGGATATTTGCCGCGCAGGTCGAAGATGACGGTCGACGGGTGCGGCGCAACCGTGCTGCCATATTGACCGGTCGCATTCTGTCCGGTGCGGCTGTAGAGCGACAGGACGTGGCCGTTGCGGTCGGCATTGTAATAGGACGTCAGATACTGGACGTCGAAGCTGACCTTGGCACGGTCGGTCGCCTGCCATGCGGCGTTGAACGTCAGGTTCTGCGACGCGCTCCACAATTCCTGGTCAAAACGGCCGGTTTCGAACGTCTGCGGCGACAGCGAACCGCTGGTCGCATAGCCATCGTCGTTGAAGGTGAAGGCGGCGCCCGGCGTCGGCAACGTGTTGTACTGCGTCACTCGGCCCTGCGCATCATACTGGTTGCCGGGCAGGTTGTTGTAATCGTAATAATAGGCGCCGGTCCGGTTGAACCAGTATTTGGTCCCCTGATATTGCGCGGTCAGCAGCAGATCGTCGCTCGCCTGCCACTGGACCGCGGCGGCGATGCCGAAACGCTTGCGGTCGCCGGTATCGTCATAGACTTCGAAGCCGTAGGGAATTTGTGCGTTGGACGGCGCGTTGGCGATCGAACCGGGGCGCGCTTCGCCGAACGGTCCGGCGAGCAGGCCGTCCTGACGATACTGGCTCTTCGAATAGACCGCGTTCACCAACAGGCCGATTTCGCCGATGCTGGTATCGTAACGGTTGGAATAGAGGCCGGAAAAGGCATAGCCCGGCTTATCGACGCGGTCATAGTAATTGCCACGGGCGGTTGCCGAAATGACTTCGCCCGACGAATCGAACGGCCGGCGGGTACGCAGATTGACCGCTCCACCGACGCCACCTTCGATGATGTTGGCCGGCGCGTTCTTGTACACGTCGATGCCCGACAGCAGTTCGGGCGGAATCCCTTCGAGGTCGAAGGCGCGGCCGCCCGACGCCGAATAGACCGCACGGCCGTCGAGGAAGTTCTGCACCTGGGTCAGGCCGCGGACGGTGATCGCCGGCTGGGTACGGTGGTCGAAATCGGTGGCGCCTTCGCCATATCGGCGCTGGATCTGCACGCCGGTGATGCGCTGCAACGCTTCGGTGGTATTGACGTCGGGCAGCTTGCCGATGTCCTGCGCGCTGACCGAATCGACGATCTGGTCCGAATTGCGCTTGATCGCCTGTGCGGTGCGAAGGCTCTCGCGCACCCCGGTCACGACGATATCGTCGCCATCGACACCCTGTTCGGCGGCCTGTGCGGCATTCAGCGAACCGCGCGTCGGCGCGTCCTGTGCCGCCGCGACCTGGGCCAGTCCGGCGATCCCGATTACCGTGAGCGACGCGCCCAGACGGAACGAAGTACGCAAAGAAGCCATCGTCATCCTCCCCATTACCGGGCGGTCGTCGCGCATGATCGCGTCGTAACGCCGTCCAGTTGTCCGATTTAATAACCGTATCCTATTTGTTAAACAATATACCGTGTTGACGATTTTTTGGATTGCTTCAGGTTAGGCGGGCAGGAGCGACACCACATTGACGAATGAGCGGAACACGGGATCGGCCCATGCCCAGACGGCGCGCGATATCGGCATCGCCATCGTCACCGGCCGCTATCCGCCGGGATCGATCCTGCCCGGGGAATATGACCTAGCCGACCAACGCGGGATTTCGCGCGGCGTCGTACGTGAGGCGCTGCGGATGTTGTCGGGCAAGGGACTGATCGTCAGCCGGCCGAAGACGGGCACCAAGGTGAGCAACCGCACGCGGTGGAACCTGCTGGATCCCGATGTGCTGGCATGGATGTTCGAAGGCGAGCCGCCGGCGGGCTTCGTCGACAACCTGTTCCAGTTGCGGATGATCGTCGAACCCGCCGCTGCCGAACTGGCCGCCGTGCTGCGCACTGGCGAGCAGTTGTCGCAGATGGGCCATGCGCTGGAGGAAATGGCGCGCCATGGCCTCGCCAGCGCGACCGGGCAGGCTGCCGACCAGCGCTTTCACCACATCATCCTCGAGGCGACGGCAAACGAACTGCTGGTCAGCCTGGCGGGGAGTATTGGGGCGGCGGTGCGGTGGACGACGATGTTCAAACACCGCAAGAGTCGCCAGCCGCGCGACTCGATCCCGCAGCATCGGCAACTGTTCGGAGCGATCGCCGCTGGCGACGCTGCGGGCGCGCGCGAAGCGACGGTCGCGCTGTTGCAGCAGGCGCGTGAGGACACGCAATCGTCAATCGGCTGACGTTTCAGAAAATGGGCAGGCGATCCAGAATGTGACGCTTGTCGGACAATTCGGGGAGTGACGATGAAAGTACGGCGGCGGACGATGCGGAAACTGGCGGCGATGCTGCTTCTGGCCGGCATATCGGCGCCGGTGGTTGCGCAGGCACCCACTGCGGTGGCACCGGCAAAGGTGGCGATCACGCTGCATGTCGCGACCGACCGACCGGGGACGACGTTCGAAGGCTGGGGCACGGCACTGGCCTGGTTCGCGAACGTCACCGGCGGCTATCCGCCGGCCACGCGCGAGCGGCTGGCCGATCTGTTCTACGGTCCGGGCGGGCTCGGCTGGACGATCGCGCGCTACAATATCGGTGGGGGCAATGCCGCCGATACCCCGCCCTATCTGCGCACCGGGGCGGCGGTGCCGGGTTTCTGGCGGCAACCCGCGAGTGCAACGGGTACCGATTGGTGGCGGCCCGACGATCCGGCGATGTGGGACTGGTCGGCCGATGCCGATCAACGATGGTGGCTGGACGCGATCCGCAGCCGCGTCCGCCAGCCGATCTTCGAAGCCTTCTCCAATTCGCCGCCATGGTTCATGACCGTCAGCGGGCGGGTGTCGGGCGCGACCAAGGGGACTGACGACAATCTGCGCCCCGGTGCCGAGACGTACTTCGCGGCCTATCTGGCGCGGGTCGTCGACGAGTTGCAGCGCCGCCACAGCATCACCTTCCGCACGCTGTCGCCGGTCAACGAGCCGAATACCGATTACTGGTTCGCCGCCAATACGCAGGAGGGCGCGCATTGGAGCCCGGCGCGGCAGGGGCAGATGATCGATGCGGCCGACGCGGCGCTGAAAGCACGCGGGCTCAAGACGGTGATCGCCGCCCCCGACGAGACCAATTCGACGCTGTTCGTCCGCGACTGGGAAGGCTGGAGCCCGGCGACGCGGGCGCGGGTCGGGCAGTTGAACGTCCACAGCTATGGCAACACCCACCAGACCGCCGTCCGCGACATCGCGCGCGCTGCGAACATCCGGCTGTGGATGAGCGAGCACGACATGAGCGCCGACAAGGACCTAGAGAATTTCGAGAGCATGACGACGCCGCTCGCCTTTGCCGAGCATCTGGTCGGCGATTTCCGGCGGCTGGAACCGGCGGCCTGGGTATTCTGGCAGGCGGTCGAGACGCTGAGCGGGCGCAACGGCAAGCCGGGATCGAACTGGGGCCTTATCAAGATGGACCTGACCGCACCCGCGGCGGCTCCGCATCCGATCCACATCACCCGCAAATATTGGGCGATGGCCAATTTCAGCCGCTACATCCGGCCCGGCTACCGGCTGGTGCCGATCGACGATATCGACAGCATCGCCGCCCTGTCGCCCGATGGAGCGACGCTGGTGGTGGTGCATGTCAATCCGGGGCCGATCCGCCGCGACCTGTCGCTGGCCATGACCGGCTATCGCCTGTCGGAAACGGTGGTGACCGATGCGACACACAATGCCGCGCCGGTCGCGGGGCGCGTGATGGTCGCGCCGCCCCGGTCGGTTACGACCTTCGTGTTGAAACGGCCGGGCTAAGGGTTTTCTGCCCGATAAGGTTCACCCTTACCCTTCCCCTCCGGCTGCGCCGGACGGGCCGCTTCCCTCTCCCGGCGGGAGAGGGAGACGTACCGCGCCCGCGATCAGAACGGCACGTCGTCGTCGAGATCGTCGCCGAAGCCGCCGCCGAAATTCCCGCCCTTGTTACCGCCCGAATTATAGCCGCCGCCGCTGCCGCCGCCCCGCGATCCGCCGCTCTGGCCGCCGCCATAGCCGCCACCCGAGCCGCCGCCGAAATCGTCACCGCCGCCAAAGTCGCCGCCGCCACGATTACCGCCGCCGCCCTGACCACCGCCGGGACCGTCGAGCATCGTCAGCACGCTGTTGAAACCCTGCAACACGATTTCGGTGCTGTACTTGTCCTGACCGTTCTGGTCCTGCCATTTGCGGGTCTGGAGCTGACCTTCGATATAGACCTTCGAGCCCTTGCGCAGGAAGCGTTCGGCGACGTTCGCCAGCCCTTCGTTGAAGATCGCGACCGAATGCCATTCGGTCTTTTCCTTCTTCTCGCCCGAATTGCGGTCCTTCCACGATTCCGACGTGGCGATGCGCAGGTTCACCACCTTACCGCCATTCTGGAACGAGCGCGACTCGGGGTCGCGGCCCAGATTGCCCACCAGAATGACCTTGTTGACGCTACCAGCCATCGCTGAAAAATCCTCGTTCGAAACCTGATCGTCGCTGTTATGCCAGCGCGGACCGCTTTGCCAGCGTCAGTTGGCGTCGCAGCTGAAGCGGAAGCGGTTGTCGAGTTCGATCGGCAGCACCAGCGTCCGCAGCCCCTGCGCCCGCGACGCCGCGCACATCGTGTCGCGTGCACCGCCGCTGTTGGTGCGATAGGCGGATTTATACTCGGCGACGAACACCGGCTTTCCGGCGGTCAGGAACGGGGCCAGTCGGCCGCATTCGGCATATTCATGGCATTGTTCGTTGACCGCGAAATCGAACGCCGGGGCGAGTAGCGCCACCTGATCCAGATCGTTCTTCAAGCCGACCGACAGGCCGCGCTTATGCGCCTCGGCGGCGAGGAAGCGGTTATAGTCGAGTTGCTGGTCGGCGGTGATGTTGAGGCCATTGCGGTTGGCATAGGCATCGACATTGTCGGGTTCGACCGCGTCGCAGCCCTTGGCCCTGGCCAGATCGAGCCGCAGCGCCATCACCCGGCGGACATTGGTCGAGGTGACCGCCAGCCAGCGCTCCCCCGCCCAGCCGTCGAGCGCCGCACCGCGATCGGCGGCGGTGAACTGGCTATCGTCGTTGCGCCAGTTTTCGGACGATCCGGCGGAGAAATAACAGATGACGCGCCGCCCGGCGGCATGCAGCGCGGCGATCGTCGCGGGCGGCGCGTCGAACAGGTCGATATCATAGGCGTCGACGGCATAGCGGGTGTCGATCGTGCCGCTCAACTGCCATTGCCACGTCGTCGCCGACGTCGGGCGCCACCAGCCGGTCGGGCTGGGCGTCGGGGTTGGGGTCGGCGAAGGTGCGAGCGTCGGGGTCGGCGTCGGATTCGGCGCGATTACCGTGCCGCCCTCCGCCTCACCACCGCCGCCACAGGCAGTCGCCAATAGCGCGAGCGCCAGTGCTGCCGTCCTGCCTGTTCCCATCCGCCTGTCGCCCTTCCCCGCCGGCGCCCGCTACGCCGCATCGCCCCTTGCGGCAACATGCGTTTCGGACTGGTCAATCCGGCGATGACACGGCAGATTTCGGGTCGAAAGGAATCGCGATGGGCGACGTCATCAACCTCAACCGTTTCCGCAAGGCCCGCGCCAAGGCGGAACGTGCCCACGAAGCCGATGCCAACCGCGCGAAATTCGGTCGGACCGCCGCCGAAAAGGCCCGCGACGACGCCGATGCCGCCCGGCGCAAGGCGTTGCTGGATGGGGTCAAGCGGGAGGATTGATCCCGGATTGTCGGAGAAGGTCAGCCGAGCCCGAAGGCGACCGCCGTCCAATAGGTCGCCCCCGCCGCGATATAGGCGAGCGCGAACAGATAGCCGATCATCACCAGCGGCCATTTCCAGCCATTGGTCTCGCGCCGGGCAACGGCGATCGTCGACAGGCATTGCGGCGCGAACACGAACCACGCGAGGAAGGCGAGCGCGGTGGCGAGGCTCCAACGACCGGCCAGCCGCCCGCCCAGTTCCTGCGCGCCCTGTTCCTCGTCCGCCGCATCGATCGCATAGACGGTCTGGAGCGCCGACACCGCGACTTCGCGCGCCGCCATCGCCGGGATCACCGCCAGCGACATTTCGTGGTTGAAGCCGATCGGCCGCAGCACGACCTCCAGCCCCGACGCGATCCGCCCGGCGATCGAATATTCGGACTGCTTCACCCCCGCCGGTGCGACCGGGTAGGAGGTGAGCAACCACAGCGCGACCGTGACCTGCAGGATGATCGTGCCTGCGCGGCGCAGGAACACATAGGCGCGCTGCCAAAGCCCGATCGCGATGTCGCGGATCGAGGGCAGCTGATAGCGCGGCATTTCCATCAGGAACCCGCCGCCCACGCCCTTGGTCGCGGTGCGGCGCAGCACGAAGGCGGCGATGACCGCGCCCAATATGCCGGTCAGGTATAGCACCAGCAGCACCAGCCCCTGCAACCCGACCCCCGGCAGCACTTGTCGTGCCGGGATGAACGCGCCGATGATGACCGCATAGACCGGCAGCCGCGCCGAACAGGTCATCAGCGGTGCAATCAGGATCGTGGTCAAGCGTTCCTTGGGATCGTCGATCGAGCGCGTGGCCATGATGCCGGGGATCGCGCAGGCGAAGGACGACAGCAGCGGGATGAAGGCGCGACCCGACAGGCCGACCCCGCTCATCAACCGGTCCATCAGGAAGGCGGCACGGACCATATAGCCCGATGCCTCGAGCAGCAGGATGAACACGAACAGGATCAGGATCTGCGGCAGGAACACCACCACCGATCCGACGCCGTTAATGACCCCCTCCACCAGCAGGTCGCGCAGGAAATTGTCGGGCAGCGTCGCCACCGCCGTATCGGCCAACCAGCCCTGTGCCCCCTCGATCCAGCCGATCGGCGCTTCGGACCAGCTGAACACTGCCTGGAACATCACGAACAGGATGGCGAGCAGCAGGATCGGCCCGGCGACGGGGTGGAGCGCGATGCGGTCGACGCCGCGGGTCACCGCGCGCGAGCGGGGTTGTTCGACGACGGCGGTGCGGGCGATGCGGCGCGCCTCGCGCTGGAAATGGCGGATATCGGCCTCGACCCCATCGATCGGTGTCGAGCGTGCAGCGCCCGACAGCGCGGCGGCCAGCGCGGCGCGTAATTCGTCGAGCCCGCGCTTGCGCACCGCGACGGTCGCCACCACCGGCAGGTCGAGTTCGGCGGACAGCGCGGCGAGGTCGATCTTCAACCCGTCGCGCGCCGCCATGTCGATCATGTTGAGCGCCAGCACCATCGGCCGCCCAAGCGACTTCAGCTGGAGGACGAAGCGCAGGTGATTGTCGAGATTGGTCGCATCGGCGACGACGATCATCGCATCGGGGACACGCTCGCCCGCCTGCCGCCCGAGCACGACGTCGCGGGTGACCGCTTCGTCGGGGCTGGACGGATCAAGGCTATAGGTACCTGGCAGGTCGACCAGCTCGACCGGTCGCCCGTCGTCGAGCGCGAGGCGACCCGAATGGCGTTCGACGGTTACGCCCGGATAATTGCCGACCTTCTGCCGGGCGCCGGTCAGCGCGTTGAACAGCGCGGTCTTGCCGGCATTGGGATTGCCGACCAGTGCGACCAGAGGTGCGGGGTTCACGTCGGGTCCGGTCAGCCTGCCAACGGTGCGACGCGGATCGCGCCGGCGACATGGGCACGCAGCGCGACGGTCATCCGCCCGATGCGACAGGCGAGCGGCCCGCCGGCTAGCATTGCGCGGTGGAGTAGTTCGATATCGACGCCCTCATCCAGCCCGAATTCACGCAGGCGCCGTGCCTCGGTCGGCGACATCCGGTCCCATTCGATCGACGCGACCGTCGCCTGCTGGGTCCGCGGCAACTGGGCGAGATTGAGGTTGGGAGCGAGCATTGCGACTAATTAGCAATAAGCCCGACCCAAGGAAAGCGGATTCTTTTTTGGCTCAAACAGCCGGATAGCGCAGCCGGCCGACGAAGCGCGACAGGCTTAACCGCCGTTCGGGATCGCGCGATGCCAGCATCCGCCCCTTGAACTTTTCGAAGCGCATGATGCCGTCGATCCGCCGCGCAAGGAACGCGCGGGTATCGGCATGGCCGCCGCTTTCGTCGTCGAGGAACACGGTGACGGTCGCGGCATAGACCGCGCCCAGCATCGCCCGCTTGGTATAATGGTTGTAATCGGTCGCGCTGTCGCCGGCCAACCGCCACATCAGGTCGACGGTCCGCCAGCCGAGCTTCGCCGCACGCGCGACATTCTGCGGCATGGCGAGGATCGCCAGCGCGCGGCGCAGCGCCTCGCGCTCGCCCGCTACCGCCGCCAGCCGCGCCTCGACCAGCGCGGTGATGCGCTCGCGGATCTTCATCGCCGACAGGCGGTCGGCGGGCAACGCGTCGATCATGCGCCGATCGATCTCGGCGAACCAGGCATCGATCATGTCGACCGCGCCACCGGCATAGGCGAGGCGCGCGACATCGGGATTGGCGCCGAAGGTCTGCGCGGCGGCGGCAACCGCCTTGTCGTTCCAGCCGTCGAACGCAGCATTGGCCGCGACCAGCGGGGCAAGCGCCGCGCGCAGTTCGTCGAGCGTCAGGTCGGCAGGTGCCAGCGGGGCCATCGCATCCTCCATCATCTCGTCTAGCTAGGGGGTGGCGGCACAAACGGCAACGGCGGAACCCGGGGACGGTCCGGGCGCTGTGGCGGGGACCGCCTGTTCCAGAAGGATTTCGTCATGGCCGATACCCCGAACGCCACGCTCTATCGCATGGTCCTGCCCGATCACATCTGTCCGTTCGGGGTGCATGCCAAGCAGTTGCTGCAATCGGCGGGCTACAGCGTCGACGACCAGATCCTGCGATCGCGCGAGGAGGTCGACGCGTTCAAGGCCGAGCACGGCGTCGGCACGACCCCGCAGGTGTTCATCGACGGCGAGCGCATCGGCGGCAGCGACGATCTCGAACGTTATCTGGCCGAACGACAGGAGTAATCGTCCGAAAGCGGTACGCCGTTTTGGCCTGCCTTCGCCGGATCGATCGGCCTATAGGCGCGGCGGTACCGCCATTTCGGGGATGTTCATGCCGTTTCGTTCGCTGGTCGCGCAGCCCGCCGACTCCTTGCTGCGCCTGATCGGTGCGTTCCGGGCCGATCCGCGCGCGCACAAGATCGACCTGGGCGTCGGCGTCTTCCGCGACGATCACGGCCATACCCCGGTGATGCAGGCGGTGAAGCAAGCCGAAATGCGGCTGATCGCGACGCAGGACAGCAAGGCGTATCTGGGGCCGGAGGGCGACAAGGGCTTCGTCGCGCTGCTCGAACCGCTGGTGTTCGGCCCCACCCCTGCCGCCGACCGCCGCTGCGGATTGCAGACGCCGGGCGGGACCGGCGCGCTGCGGCTGGGCGCGGAGTTGCTGGCAAAGGCGGGCGTGCGCCGCATCCTGATCGGGCAGCCGAGCTGGGCCAATCACGCGCCGGTCTTTGCCGCCGCCGGCATCGTCGTCGTGCCCCACGCCATGTTCGATATGGGCGCGCAGACTGTCGACCTGCCTGCGGTGCAGGCCGCGATCGGTCAGGCGGAGGCGGGCGACGCGATCCTGCTCCACGGTTGCTGTCACAATCCGACCGGCATCGATCCCACGCCCGAGGATTGGCAAGCGATCGCCGCCGCCATCGCCGACAGCCGGCTCGTGCCGTTCATCGACCTCGCCTATCAGGGGCTGGGCGACAACATGGCGAGCGATGCGGCGGGCACGCGCGCGGTGATCGATGCGGTGCCGTTCGCGCTGGTCGCCTATTCCTGCGACAAGAATTTCGGGCTGTACCGCGAACGTACCGGTGCGCTGTGGGCGACCGCGCCCGATGCCGAGGCGCGCGACATCGTGCTGTCGAACCTGCTGGCGCTCGCCCGGGCGAACTGGTCGATGCCGCCCGATCATGGCGCGGCGGCGGTGCGAATCGTGCTGGAGGACGAACAGCTCGCCGCCGACTGGCGCGGCGAGCTCGATGCGCTGCGCACCCGGTTGCAAGGGCTGCGCGCCGAGCTGGCGGCGATCGGACGGGCGGGATCGGTCGATCTCGCCCCGCTGGGTCGCGGCAAGGGGATGTTCGCCACCTTGCCGCTGTCGCCGACCCAGATCGAATGGCTGCGCGCGACGCACGGCATCTATATGGCGGGCTCCGGCCGGATCAACATCGCCGGTTTCGCGCCGGGCGATATCACCCGCTTCGGCGAGGCGCTGGTTGATCTCGGCCGGGCGGGAGTCGCCTGACGATCGCCCCGAAACGGTGCGGTCTGTCTGCTGCCGCCGGCTTGCGCGATTACGGTCGCGGCGATATCGTCGATCGTATATCAAGCTGGGGGGCTTCATGTACGTAGGTCGGATGTTGGCCGTCGCGGTTGCGGCGGTGCTGTCGTTGGCGGTCGTCGATGCGAGCGCGCAGGAGCGTACCGCGGCGAAGGCCGGGTTCGAACTGCCCGCCGGCAGCGGCAAGACGATCCTGGTCTTCCGTCCGACCGTGTCGGTCGGTGCGCAATCGACCGGCGGCATGTTCGAACCGAATGGCGACTGGACCGAACAGGCGCGCAAGAACCTCGAAACCGCGCTTGCCGAACAGCAGCAGCGGCTGGGCAACAAGGTGATTACCGCCCCCGAAAGCTATGGCGCCGATGCGCAGTTGGTCGAGGAATATGCCGGGCTGTTCGCGGCGGTCTCGCAATCGGTCATCAACTATCAATTCTTCCCCGGCAACCGCCTGCCGACGAAGAAGCGCGACAACAAATCGAGCGTGTTCGACTGGTCGCTGGGCAGCGGCATCGCCGCGCTGCCCGGTGCCAAGGACGCCGACTATGCGCTGTTCCTGTATAACAAGGACGCGTACGGATCGACCGGGCGCAAGATCCTGCAGGTCGTGGCGCTGCTCGGGCCGGGCGTCGCGGTCAAGTCGGGCGAACATGCTGGCTATGCCGGACTAGTCGATCTGAAGACCGGTGAACTGGTCTGGCTGAACGCCGACAATGCCATGGGCGGTGACGTGCGGACGCCGGAGGGTGCGCAGAAGCGGATCAGCCAGTTGCTCGAAGGCATTCCCGGCAGCACCGCGGCCCCGGCCGCAGCGGCGACGCCGGTCAAGACCGCCGCGCGATGACCGCGTTCGCGCGCGGCGCGGCGGCGCTGGTCGCGCTGCTCGCCACCGCCGCCGTGCCCGTAGACAAGGCACCGCCCCCGCCGCCCTATGCCGGCGTCTATCAGCCGCAGGGTGTCGACGAGATCGGTTTCTGGCGCGAGGCCGACGAGGACGAGCGCGCGCTGGCCAATGCGCCCGAGGTGATCCGCGACGAGGCGCTGAACGGCTATGTCCGCGGCGTGCTGTGCGCGACGGTCGGCAAGGATCGCTGCGCAGCGACGCGAATCTATATCCTGCGCGTGCCGTTCTTCAACGCGAGCATGTCCCCGAACGGCACCATGCGTGTGTATAGCGGCCTGTTGCTGCGGGTGCGCAACGAGGCCGAACTGGGCGCGATCCTCGGCCATGAATTCGGCCATTTCGAACGCCGCCATTCGTTGGAGAGGTTCAAGGCGCGGCGGACTGGGACCGACATCCTGAGCTGGGCGGCGGTGCTGGCGTCAATGGCACCGGGTTATCAGACGCGCGCCGGGTACAATGACCTGCAATGGTCGGTGTACGGCCATTTGTACCGGTACAAGCGCGATCAGGAACGCGAGGCCGATCTGCTGGGTCTCGGCTATCTCAATCAGGGCATGTTGCGGCCACAGGCAGCGGCCAGCGTCTGGCGCAACGTCATGGCGGAGGCTGAAGCGTCGTCGCGTGCGCGCGGACTGTCGAAGCCGCGCTACGACCTGTTCGCCTTTTCCGCGTCACATCCGCCCGACGCCGAGCGCGCTGCGACGATGGCGGCGCTCGCCGATCCGCAGGGGGACGCCCGCGACGACGGGGCGGATCGCTATGCGCAGGCGCTGGCGCCGTGGCTGCCAACCTTTCTCGACGATCAGATCAAGCTGAACGATTTCGGCGCCAGCGACTATCTGATCGCGATGCTGGCCGAACAGGGCTGGACCCCGCGGCTGTGGCTGGCGCGCGGCGACCTGTACCGCGCGCGCGGCAATCCGCGCGATCTGGTCAATGCCGCCGAATTCTACGCCAATGCCGTCGCCGGCGATCCCGCGCTTGCCGATGCCTATCGCGGGCTGGGGCTGTCGCTGCTCAAGACCGGCCGGCCGAGCGAGGGGCGCACAGCGCTGCGCCGCTATCTGCACCTGAAACCCGATGCGCCGGATGCTGGCATGATCGCCATGCTCGCCCCGGCCGAACCCGTGGAGCCATGACCATGTCTGTCCGCCGCCTGCGCCGTAGTGCGCTGCTGTTCGTTGCCGTTTCGATGCTGGCGGCCCCGGTCGCCGCCAATGGCTATCGCGAGAAGGGAAAGCCGGTCGTGATCGCCGGATCGACGCTGCGCGTCACGCCGCCGCGCGACTGGAACCTGTTGTCGATCCGTCCGGGCAAGAAGGCCGAGACGTGGACGCTCGACGGCGAGCAGCTGAACGACGTCACCTGGTATGCTGGAATTGCCGCCGACGAACCGCTGGTCCGCGAAACCAGCCGCAAGCAGAAGCCGCTGCCGAAACTCAAGCAATCGACGCTGCTGGTCGAAATCCCCGAACTGCTGGAGACGACCTATCGCACCGAACGGCAGATCGCCGATTTCCAGGTCACCGGATCGGCACCGGACCCGTTTCTCGGCCAGCCGGGTATCCGCTTCAGCTATAGCTATCTCGACAATGACCGTCTGCCCCGCCGGGGCGAGGCGCGTGCGACGCTGATCGCGGGCAAGCTGTACATGGCGACCTTCGATGCGCCGCGGACGCATTTCTTCGACCGGTCGCTGAGCGACTTCCGCGCGCTGACCGATACGGCGACGCTGTCCTGACTACTGCGCCGCCGGTCGCCGCGCGCTGACCAATGCCAGCGCCGCGGCGACCAGCACGGCGCCGACCGCGTCGAGCATCGTCAGCCGCTCGCCATAGGCCGCCCAGCCGATCGTCGCGCCGACCAGCGGCTGGACCAGCAGCGCGAGGCCGACGACCAGCGGGCTGAGATGCCCGAGCGCATAGATCATCAGCCCCTGCCCGGCGATCTGGCTGACCAGCGCCAGTGCCAATAGCGGACCCCATTGCGTCGGCAGGATCGTTTCCCCCAGCGCCATCGCCAGCAGCAGCAGCGGCAGTACGCTGGCAATGCTCGACAGAGCGAGCGCGGGCACCGGTGCCATCGTCTGCCGCACGCGGCGCATCGCGATGAAATAGACTGCGTAGAGGACTCCGGCGAGCACGCAGAACAGGTCGCCGGCCAGATGGCGCGACGACAATTCGGCCGAGCGCCCGAGCAGCAGCACCCCGCCCACCGCCGCCAGTAGCAGTGCCGCCCCCTGCGCCCGCGTCGGCCAGCGGCGCATCGCGACGAAGCCATAGATCGGGAAGATCAGCACCGCGCAGTTGCCGAACAGCGTCGCATTAGCCAGCGTCGTGCGCAGGATACCGATATGCCATGCGCCGAGATCGACGGCGAAGGCGATGCCACCGATCAGCAGCGGCGCCAATATCGATCCCGCCCGCCCGACCGCACGGCGATCGGTCCATAGCGCTGCAATCAGCAGCACCGGCAGCGCCAGCGCGATCCGCCAGAAGGCGGCGGCGACCGGCCCGGTATCGGCCAACCGCACGAACCATGGCCCGAACGCCAGCGCGACATTGGCGGCGATGACGGCGGCAATTGCGCGACGCGGTGATCTTGGGTGCGGCATAATTTTTGTTTCAGGCGTTACCGGCTGCATGCCGCCCCCTACCGCCCTATTTTTGCGGCGTCGCCTGATTTCCAAGTTTTGTGGAGTTTACCCTATGCCGACTCTGTTCGATCCGATCACGCTGGGCGATATCGAAGCGCCCAACCGCGTGCTGATGGCGCCGCTGACCCGTGGCCGGGCAACGCGGGAGCATGTGCCGACCGCGATCATGGCCGATTATTATGCGCAGCGCGCCTCGGCGGGGCTGCTGATTTCGGAAGGGACTGGCATCAGCCGCGAAGGGCTGGGCTGGCCCTATGCGCCGGGACTGTGGACTGACGAACAGGTCGACGCGTGGAAGCCGGTGACCGACGCCGTCCACAAAGCCGGCGGCCGGATCGTGACCCAGCTATGGCATATGGGCCGGGTCGTGCATCCCGATTTCCTGGGTGGTGCCGCCCCGCTGTCGTCGTCGGCGACGACCGCGCCGGGCAAGGCGCATACCTATGACGGCAAGAAGCCGTATGCGGCGGCGCGCGCCGCGACACTGGACGATATTGCGCGGGTGCTTGACGATTATTCGCGTGCCGCGCGCAATGCGAAGGCCGCGGGGTTCGACGGCGTGCAGTTGCATGCTGCCAATGGCTATCTGATCGACCAGTTCCTGCGTGACGGCGCCAACCACCGCGACGATGCCTATGGCGGGTCGCCCGAAAACCGTATCCGGCTGCTCGACGAAGTCGTCGACCGGCTGATCGCCGAAGTCGGCGCAGGACGGACCGCGGTGCGCTTCTCGCCCAATGGCGATACGCAGGGGGTGATCGACAGCGATCCGGCATCGGTGTTCGTCCCCGCGGCGAAGCTACTGGCGGACAAGGGCATCGCCTTCCTCGAACTGCGCGAACCGGGCCCCGACGGCACCTTCGGCAGCGCGACCCAGCCGCGCGTGTCGCCCGAGATCCGCAAGGTCTTTGCCGGACCGCTGGTGCTGAACCAGGATTATCGCGGCGAGAATGCGCAGGCAGAACTCGATGCCGGCATCGCCGATGCCATCGCCTTCGGCCGGCCGTTCCTTGCCAATCCCGACCTGCCGGAGCGGCTGAAGCTCGGCGCGGACCTGAACGCCGACGATATGGCGACATGGTATTCGCGCGGGAGCGAGGGCTATACCGACTATCCGGTGCTGGCGCGCGAAGCGGCGTAAGTCAGCCGCAGCGGATCGTCGCGGTGCCGCGCTGCCGGCATTGCGGCGATCCGTCGACCGTGACGCTGCCCGACCCTTCGGCGCTGACATCGGCCGAATAGCGGGCGCGGTAGTGGCTGTTGCCTGCCCCTTCGCTGCGGACCTGCAGCATGTCGATGGTCAGCGCTGCCGCGTCGATACTGCCCGGACCGTTGACTGCAAAGCGGCCCTGCCCGCCCTTGCCCGACAGGGTCAGCCTGCCGCTGCCGATCACCATCGCGGAAAGGACTTCCGCATCGACCGCGCCGATCGTGACCGCGCCGTCGCCGCTCAGTGCAATATCGACGCGCGGCCCGGCCATGCGATCGATACGGACCATCCCCGCGCCATCGGCGGCGATCGCCGTCAGCCGATCGGTCGACAGCTCGACCACCGGCGAGGGCGCGGCGACCGGGCGGCCACGGTCGTCGCGCGCCGGGCTGACGACCAGCGTGCGGCCATCAAGGCGGACCTGCACCGCCTCGATCGAATGGGGATCGCCGACCACCCGATTCGGTCCCGGGCCGGCGCGGATTTCGACCGTGAAGGGGCCATCGACGCGAATCCGATCGAACCAGGTCAGCATCAGCCGCCGCTCGGCCTGTATCGGCTGGGTCACGAGGGGCGGAGTAAGGGCGAGCACGATCAGGGCGGCGAGCATGGCTCCTGCATCCCCTGTCGCTTGGCGGTTGGCAAGCGGATCAGCCGCAATCGACGCTGCCGGTGCCGATCCGGTTGACGACACAGCGGGCATCGCGACCGAGCGTCGCCGATCCGCTGCCGACCAGCGAGACCTGCACCGGCCCGGCGATGTCGGCGGCGACGTCGCCGCTGCCCGCCACCGATACCGTCGCCTCCGACGCCTTGACCTGTCGCGCATCGATATCGCCGCTGCCCGCGACCGACAGGTTCAGGTGTCGCACCGCGCCGGCCGCGGCGATCTTGCCGGTGCCAGCGACGGTCAGCGCCGCCGTGTCCCCGTGCAACTGGCCGATCGTCATGTCACCCGATCCGCCGAGCGTCCCTGCGAAGTCGTCGCCCGTACGGTCGATCGACAGGTCGCCCGACCCGGCGAGCACGCCGACGCGAATCGCCGGCATGGTGACGCGGACTCGGGCGACCGTATCGCTGCTGCTCCACAGCCCGCCAGGCTTGCGGCCAATCTTCAGCAGGTCGCCTTCGCGGCGGATGTCGATCCGGTCCTGTGTCGCGGCATCGCCCTCCACACGAACCGAAAAGCCGTCACCTTGCGTGATCTCGACCTGATCGCCGCTGTCGAGCGCAACGCCGGTAAAGTCGCGCAGCGCTATCTCACGGACGGTCGGCGCCGCATCGCGCGCCGTCTCGCCGCTGCTACAGCCGGCCAGACCGATTATCATCGCTGCCGCCCACCGCATCGCCCTCTCCCGATGTGTATCGGTGATACGATACACTAAGGCGGAAGACCATGCTACTGCAACGACATGAAAAAGGGCGACCGTTGCCGGCCGCCCTTTTTGTCGTTCGACTGCAACCGGTTCAGGCGGCAGTCTTTTCCTTGTTATAGATCGCCGCGGCATCGCGCAGGATCTCGATAATCCGCTCCAACGCCTTGGGTTCGTCGACCTGTTCCATCGCCGCCAGCTCGCGCGCCAGACGGCTGGCCGCGGCTTCGAAGATCTGGCGTTCGGAATAGCTCTGCTCGGGCTGGTCGTCGGCACGGAAGAGGTCGCGGACCACTTCGGCAATCGACACGAGGTCGCCCGAATTGATCTTCGCTTCATATTCCTGCGCACGGCGCGACCACATGGTCCGCTTGACCTTAGGCTTGCCCTTCAGCGTTTCCATCGCTTCGCGCATCGTCTTGTCCGACGACAGCTTGCGCATGCCGACGCTTTCCGCCTTGTTGGTCGGAACGCGCAGCGTCATCCGCTCTTTCTCGAAGCGCAGCACATAGAGTTCGAGTTGCATGCCAGCGATTTCGCTACGCTGGAGTTCGATCACACGGCCGACGCCGTGCTTGGGGTAAACGACATAGTCGCCGACATCGAAGGACAATGCCTTGGCAGCCATTGGTAACCTTTCCGTGGTCGTCGCTCCGATACCATCGTCCTCCGCCAATCGCTGTTCGAACGGCGGCTGCGGGGTGGTCAGGGAACGTTGCTAAAGGTGATCTCCGGGCGGAGCATGGAATGTTTGCCTCCGTCCCGTCAGTCTATAACATCTTGGTAAGAAAATTACCAGTGCAAAGCCACGCGTCCAGAACCGCGCGTGCGGACCGGCCGTGGTTCCACGTGAAACGATTTGGGACAGTGCGCCGGCCCGGCCGGCCGGTCAGTCGCCCGCGCCGGGTTCAGCCGAGAAATGCTCGATCTTGTTCTCGACGCCCTTCCACTTGTCGGCGTCGGGCGGGGTCTGGTTGGCGTTGCGGGTGACGTTAGGCCATTGCGCCGAATAGGTATTGTTGAGCTCCAGCCACTGTTCCAAGCCGCTTTCGGTGTCGGGCAGGATTGCTTCGGCCGGGCATTCGGGTTCGCACACCCCGCAATCGATGCATTCGCTGGGGTTGATGACGAGCATGTTCTCGCCCTCATAAAAGCAGTCGACCGGACACACCTCAACGCAGTCCATATATTTGCAGCGGATGCAGGCGTCGGTGACGACGTAGGTCATGGGTCGAACAAGCTCCGGGAAAATCGAGTCGATCCCGCGTTATGCCGGGTCTTCGCCCTCGTCAACGGGGGCGGACCCGGTCGGTTCCAGCCGGGTGTACAGCGTCAACGCTTCGGCGGGCGGTCCACGCCGGGTCGGCAGTGCCTCGACCCGCAGGATCTGCACCCGGCCCTGTTGCGGAAAGGCGATGACCATGCCAACGCGCACCGGGCAATGCGCGCGTTCGATCCGCCGTCCGTTGAGGCGTAGCGTCCCCTTGATCGCGATCGCCTGCGCCGCGCTGCGCGTCTTTGCCAAGCGCGCATACCACAGGAACATGTCGAGCCGCATATGCGGGACCGGCTCGGGCGCGCGTGCCGCCATCAACGGCGCGACGTGAGTTCGGCGAGCGCGGCAAACGCGTTGCCGGGACGCGGGCGGGGTGGCTGTACCGGCGGCGGGCCACGGCGGCGCGGCGGTTGCCAACGCCATTGCGGTGGCTCGCCCTCTGCCGCGATCGGGCGGAAGCCGAGCTGCGCCATCATTCGTGCGATCGTCTCCTGCTTAAGCCCGATCGACGTCGCCAGCGCCGGATCGGGGGCGAAGGGCGCATTGCCGCGCCGCGCGTCATGCGCCGCGCGGGCAAGCCGTTCGACCAGGTCGACGCGCACCGCTTGCGGCCCGAAGCGGCGATAGCCCCACGCCCCCTGCCCTGCCGGCAGCACCGTCGCGGCATTGGGGGCAAGCGGTTCGATCACATGCCCGTCACGCGCCGCCAGCAGCGCCGCCCGCCACCGCGCCGCGGCCGGCTTGAACAGGCGCGCGTCGAACAGGTCGAGCGTGCCGATCGCCACCCCGGCCTTGCGCAGCCGCCGCCGGTCGTCCGCCGACAGCGGCACCAGCATCGCCTCGAACCCATCGCGCGGCGCAATGCCGCCGACCTCGGTCAGCGCCGCCGCCACCGCGCGCACACTACCGCCCGCATCGGGATCGCGCGCCAGCGCCGCCAACGCGCCCAGCGTCGGCGCACGCTTGGCCATTTCATGCTGTACCCATGCCGTCAGCCGATCGCGCACCTGCCCCTGTGCGGTACGGTCCAGCACCTGCAGGCTGCGGTCGAGCGTCACTACCGGTCGGTCGAGCGTCGTCCCAGCAGTCAGCGTCGCCACCTGCAACCCGTTCCACGTCAACGCCGGCACGGAGCCGGGCTCGGCCACCAGCGCAAGTTCGGCCTCACCCGCGACCGCCAGTTCGGCGCCACGCTTGCGCAGTTCGGCGGCCAGCCCCTTCTCGGCAGCGGCGATCAGCAGGCGCTTGTCGGTGACCTTGGTATCGGGCGACACCTCGAACCGGAAGCCGGTCAGCCGGCCGAGCGCATGGCCGTCGACGCTGACCGCACCATCGACAGCGACATCGACCGGCAGGTCGGCTGCGCCCGCCCCGATACGCCGCAGCAGCAGCGTGGTCCGCTGATCGACGAAGCGCTGGCGAAGCCGGTCGTGGAGCGCATCGGACAGCTTTTCCTCGACGCCGCGGGTCCGGGCCGCCCAATGTTCGGGGTCGAGCAGCCAGTCAGCGCGATGCGCGATATAGGCCCAGCTGCGCGCCGCCGCAATCCGCCCGGCGATCGTCTCGACATCGCCGCTCATCTGGTCGAGCCGCTGCAATTCGTCGGCAAACCATTGATGCGGAATATGCCCGGCCCCCTCGCTCAAGTGACCAAAGATGCGCCCGACGAAACGGCTGTGCGGATCGGGGCCGAGCTTGCGAAAGTCGGGCACGCCGCACGCCGCCCATAGCCGGCGGACCATTGCCGGCGACCGGGTCCGCGCCCGCACCCAATCCTCTTCGGCCAACCGTTTCAGCACGATCAGGTCGATCGCCTCGGGCGCGGCGGTCAGCACCGGATCGGTCGGCCGTTCGGACAGGCTATCGATCAGCGCGTCGATACTCGAAAAATCAGGCTCGCCGCGCCGCCAATACAGCCGTTCGAGCGGCGGGACATGATGCCCCTCGATCGCCAGCACTTCCTCGGGCGTGAAGGCGTTCGGCCCTTCCTCGACCAGCGCGCCGAACGTCCCGTCGCGGTGATGCCGTCCGGCGCGGCCGGCGATCTGCGCCATTTCGGCGATGGTCAGCCGCCGCTGCCGCCGTCCGTCGAACTTGCGCAGCGAAGCGAAGGCGACATGCGCAACGTCGAGGTTCAGCCCCATGCCGATCGCATCGGTCGCGACCAGATAATCGACCTCGCCCGACTGGAACATCTCGACCTGGGCATTGCGGGTGCGCGGCGACAGCGCGCCCATGACCACCGCCGCTCCGCCGCGCATCCGGCGGATCGCCTCCGCCACGGCATAGACTTCCTCGGACGAGAAGGCGACGATCGCCGACCGGCGCGGCAGTCGCGACAGCTTGCGCGCGCCGGCATAGCTCAGCGTCGAGAAGCGCGGGCGCGAGATGATCTCGGCATCCTTGATCAGCGCGCGCACCATCGGCCGCAGCGAATCGGAGCCAAGGATCATCGTCTCCTCGCGCCCGCGCGCCCGCAGCAGCCGGTCGGTAAAGACATGGCCGCGTTCGGAATCAGCCCCCAGTTGCGCTTCGTCCAGGGCAACGAATGCGGTCTCGCGCTCCAGCGGCATCGATTCGGCGGTGCACAGGAACCAGCGCGCCTTGGGCGGAACGATGCGTTCCTCGCCGGTGACCAGCGCGACATTCTCGACGCCCTTCAGCGCCACGACCCGGTCGTAATTCTCGCGCGCGAGCAGGCGCAACGGAAACCCGATCATCCCCGACGCATGCCCGCACATCCGCTCGATCGCGAGATAGGTCTTGCCGGTATTGGTCGGCCCCAGCACAGCGGTGACCGGGCTACGCGCGAACTGGCTCATCCCCTACAACATCGGGGCTGTCGCGGCACGACGCAACGGCTTTCCGCGGTTCCGTGGGACAGTTTCGCCCTGCCGCTACCGCACCACGGACTGCCGCAGGGGGCGACCGTCTGCGGAATGGTTCATTTGACTTTAAATCTTCGGCTTCACAGGGGAGAAGATGGGGCCGGGTCGGGCGGCCTAAACTGGGGGCTATGGGTGTTCCTGCGTACCGATGAAGGACTGGAACTGGCCGGCGGCACCAGCGCGCTGCGCTTCGGTCGTGCGCCTGTAGTCGCTGCCCCGGCATGGCGCGGGCGGATCGAGTCGTTCGACTGGACCCCCGATCTTGGCGCCGACATCGGATCGCGCGACTGGTGGCGGGGCCTTGCCACCTGCACCGCGCTGTGCGGCGCGGTGTGGATGCTCTCACCCGGTTTCGATCGCCCGATCTATAGCGCGGTGCCCGCGGCGCTCGACGGTAGCGCGCTCGACGAAGCGCGCAGCCTGTCGTTCGGCGCCAGTGCGCTGGGCGGCACCAGCGGCATGCGGCTGGCGGCGACATCGCGGGTCCGTCCGCTCGCCAACACCCCCGAACGCCCGATCGTCGAGGCGACCGCGACGCTTGGCAGCGGCGTCGCCGGCGCATTGCAGCGCACCGGCGTCGGTGCGGGCGAGGCGCAGCAGGTCGCGGCGATGATCGCGGGCCGCGTCGATCCCGCCGAACTGACGCCCGGTACCCGGCTCGACATCACGCTTGGTCGTCGCGCCACACCCAGCCTGCCGCGCCCCCTCGAACGGCTCGCCTTCCGTGCCAAGTTCGATCTTGCGCTGGAGGTCGTGCGCGAAGGCGGCACGCTGCGCCTCGACGCGCGCCCGATCGCGATCGACCACACGCCGCTGCGCATTCGTGGGCGCGTCGGTGCCAGCCTGTACCGTGCCGCGCGCGCCGCCGGCGCCCCAGCCAAGGCGGTCGAATCCTATATCCGCACCGTCTCCGGCCTCGTGCCCATGGGCCAGGTCGGACAGGACGACCGATTCGACCTGATCGTCGAGCAGGCCCGCGCCGCTACTGGCGAGGTCCAGCTCGGCCAACTCCTCTATGCCGGGCTCGAAGGGCGTCGCGACGTCCGCCTCGTCCGTTGGCAGGATGGCAGCCGCACCGAATGGCTCGATCCCAAGGGGGTCGGCGAGCGCAAGGGCTCGATGATCTGGCCGGTCGCGGCGCGCATTTCGTCCAACTTCGGCTGGCGGGTCCATCCGGTGCTCGGCTTCCGCCGACTGCACAAGGGGATGGACTTCGCCGCCGCCTATGGCAGCCCGATCCGCGCGACGACCGATGGCCGCGTCGCGATCGCCGGACGGCACGGCGGCTATGGCAATTTCGTGAAGCTTGACCATGGCGGCGGTCTCGCCACCGGCTATGGCCATATGAGCCGGATCGTCGTCGCTCCCGGTACGCGCGTCGCGCGTGGCCAGGTGATCGGCTATGTCGGGTCGACCGGCCTGTCGACCGGCCCGCATCTGCATTACGAACTGTGGAAGAACGGCGTGCCGGTCAATCCGCGCTCGGTCGCCTTCGCGACGGTGCAGCGGCTGCAGGGTGCGGAACTCGGTCGCTTCCGCGCGCTGGTCGGCCGCCTGATGGGCGTCGCCGCGCGCTAATCAACGCCCCGTCCGCCAGCGACGAATGGTGCGGTCGACCATCACCTCCTCGCCACCCGATTCCTGCCACAGCGACGTGAACGATGGCGAAGCGGATGCCGGGCAGCGTTCGGCCTCCAGCGGATCGAAGGCGACGCGGATCGGGGTGGTCACCCCTTCGCCGACGATGATGCATTCGCGGTTGCGCAGCGCCGGGATCGCGTCGAGAAAGCCGCGCGCATCCTCGGGCATCGCTGCGCGCACGAACGCCTGATCGCGTTCGTTGTTGAGCCGCATGGTCAGGATCGTGCCGCATTGCGACAATACCCCTTCGGCAAGGTCGGAGGGGCGCTGGGTAATCAGCCCCAGCGACACGCCATATTTGCGCCCTTCCTTGGCAATGCGGCCAAGGATCGTCGCCGCCGCCGAATTGGTGCCCGAGCGTTCGTTCGGCACGTAACGATGCGCCTCTTCGCAGACCAACAGCACCGGCCGCGACGCTTCCCCGCGCGACCATAGCGCGAAATCGAACACCAGCCGGCTGAGCACCGCGACCACCACCGAGGTGATTTCCGACGGTACGCTCGACACGTCGATGATCGAGATCGGCTTGCCCTGTGCCGGCAGACGGAACACGCGTTTGACGAACGCCGCCATCGTATCTGCGACCAGCATGCCTGAGAACATAAAGCTGTAGCGCGGGTCGCCACGCAGTTCCTCGATCCGCGCCTTCAGCCGCAGGAACGGCGCATTGTCGCTGGCCCGGTCGAGCCGTGCCATCTCCGATTGGACGATGTTCGACAGGTCGGTCAGCAGATAGGGGATCGGCGTATCGACGGTCAGGCGCGCGACCTCCGCCGCCATGCGGCTCTTGCCCTTGGCGGCGAGCAGGCAGCGGGCGAGAATATCCGCCTCGACCTGCCGCGCCGGACCATCGGGCGACAGCAATATGTCGCAATGCTCCTGAAAACTGAGCAGCCAATAGGGCAGCTGCAAGTTCGTCACGTCGAGCAGTTCGCCGGTGCCGACGAATGCGGCGGCATATTCGCCATGCGGGTCGATTACGACGATGTGACCGTGCGGGCTCGCCTCGCAGATGCGGTGCAGGATCAGGGCGGCCGAGGTCGACTTGCCGGTGCCGGTCGACCCAACCAGGGCAAAATGCTTTCCGAGTAGCGCGTCGACATACAGCGCGGCCTGCATATCGGGGGCCATATGCACCCGTCCGACCGTGATATGTGGCCGGTCCTGCTTGGCATAGATTTGTCGCAGCGCGTCGCGCGACACCGGATAGACCGGACTTCCCGGCAACGGATAGCGCGTCACCCCGCGCCGGAACCCGCGCAGCCCTTGGGTAGGGTCGGGTTGATACGCCTCGCCCATCAAATCGACATCGGCGACCAGGTTGATACCGTCATCGGCCAGTCGGATCGATCGAATGGCAGCGACGATCCACATCTGGCCAACCTGCATCGTCACCAGCGACCCGACCTGCCCGACCTGGCCCGCCGGATCGTCGGGATCGGTTGCCAGCGCCTGTAGCGAGGGCAGGTCGAGCAGCAACCGGCTCGATGCGCCGGCGATATCCAGCAGGATGCCGATCGGTCCTGCCACGTCGATCGACTCGGCCGCTATTGGAACGGACGATGGCGGGCGGGTGTGAAGCGTCATGCCCGGCAACCTACCGACGGACCCGTAAATTTTGCGTATTAGATGCGTTCGCCGCTCAACCGTTGGCAAACCATATCGAGCTGCCCGAGCGTCGAATAGCCAACGGTGATCGTCCCGCCCTTCTCGCCGAAGACGATATCGACCTTCAGTCCGAGCACGTCACCAAGCTGCCGTTCGAGTGCGCGCAGATCGGCGTCGCTGGCACCGTCCCCGCTGCCACCTTCGTTCGTTGGGCGGGGGTTGCGCGTCGGCTTGCCCTCGCGTGGTTCGCGCGCATTGCGGGCCAGCCGTTCGGCGTCGCGAACCGACAGCCCCTTGGCGACGACCTTCTCGGCGATCGTTTCCGCGCCCGGCACGTTGATGAGTGCGCGGGCATGACCCATGCTCAGCCGCTGATCGCCGACCATATCCTGGATCGGCTTGGGCAGTTCGAGCAGCCGGAGCAAATTGGTGACATGGCTGCGCGACTTGGCGACGAGGTTCGCCAGCGCCTCCTGCGTATGGCCGAATTCATCTATCAGTCGACGATAGCCTTCCGCCTCCTCGATCGCGGTCAGGTCGCGACGCTGGATATTCTCGACCAGCGCGATTTCCATCGTCTCGGTATCGGTGAAGTCGCGAACGACCACCGGCACCTCGTGCAGTCGTGCGCGTTGGGCCGCGCGCCAGCGGCGTTCGCCGGCGACGATCTGATAGCCCTTGCCGTGCGGGCGCACGACGATTGGCTGGATCACGCCGCGTGCCGAAATCGATTCCGCTAGTTCGTCGAGCGCCGATTCGTCGAAGAAGCGTCGCGGCTGTCCCGGCAGCGGCGACAGTGCGGTAACGGGCATCTGGCGGACGCCGCTGGGCGGACTCGAACTGCGCGGGTTGGTCGGCTCGCCATCGGGTTCGCCCAGCAGCGAGCTCAACCCGCGTCCCAGCCCGCCGGCGCGTGGTCGACGCGGTGCTGCCTGTTCGCTCATGCCGCCTCCGCCAGGCCGGGCAGTCGTGCGATCACTTCGCGGGCGAGCGCGATATAGGCTTCCGACCCGGCACAGCGATAATCGTAGATCAGCGCGGGCATCCCGTGGCTCGGCGCTTCGGACAGACGGACGTTGCGCGGAATCACTGTATCGAACACCACTTTCCCCAACACCGCGCGCACATCGTCCGACACTTGATCGGTCAGCCGGTTGCGGCGGTCATACATTGTCAGCACTACGCCCAGGATCGCCAGCCCCGGATTGAACCGACCACGGATACGTTCGACCGTGGTCAGCAACTGGCTCAAACCCTCCAGCGCAAAGAACTCGCACTGCAGCGGCACGAGCAGCGCATGGCTAGCGACCATCGCGTTGATCGTCAGCAGCCCCAACGACGGCGGACAGTCTATTAGGATCACGTCCCATTTGCCGCCGCTTGCTTCGACTACCCGATCGAGTCGGTGGGTCCGTGCCTCGAACTCGATCAACTCGATCTCGGCCCCCGACAGATCGACGGTCGCCGGCACGATCGACAGCCGCGGCACCCGCGTCGCGACGGCTGCTTCGTTCAGCATCATGTCGCCGACCAACAGGTCATAGGTCGAATATTCGCGGTCGTTGCGGCCGATACCGAGTCCGGTCGAAGCATTGCCCTGCGGATCAAGGTCGAGGATCAGCACATCGAGCCCAGTCGCCGCCAGCGCGGTGCCGACATTGATCGCAGTAGTGGTCTTGCCGACGCCCCCCTTTTGGTTCGCGATGGCGATGCAAATCATGCTCGGCGCACTCCCCTGGCGACCACGATCGACGAGGTCGGATCGGTTACGCTGTGTTCCACGTGGAACGTTCCGGCCCAGTCGGCGCCGGCCTCGGCGACCTCATCGGCGGCCGAACGTCCCTTCGGCAACACCCATATCGTATCGGCGTTGCTATGCCGATGGCCGATCGCGAACAGCATCGAAAGTTTCGCGACGGCACGCGCGCTGATGATCGCCGCAGGGCGATCGGCGGCTAGTTTTTCGATCTTTGCCTGATGCACGACGACATTCGTCAGGCCAAGGTCCCGCGCCATGTCCGTCAACAGTGTGGCCCGCCGCGCGCGCGGTTCGACCAGGACGACCCGCCGATCGGTCAGCACCGCCGCAACGATGCCGGGAAAGCCCGCCCCCGATCCGATATCGATCCAGTCGCCGGTACCGGCGGTCGCTGCCAGCGGTACGAGTTGCGCAGAATCGAGCAGGTGCCGCTCCCAGATATGGTCAATCGTCGACGCCGCGATCAGGTTCTGATGCTCGGTTTCGGCAATGATGCGATCGGCGAAACGCGCCAGTAGCGCGGTCCGTTCGGTCCCAAAGCGCGACTCGATCCAGTCGCGCGCCTCCGCTTCGGTCATGCCGCGAGCTTGCCGGAACGGTGATGCAGCAGAATCGCAACCAGCGCCGCCGGCGTTACGCCCTGGATGCGCCCGGCCGCTGCCAGCGTCTCCGGAGCAGCGCTGGTCAGCCTCTCGACCATCTCGTTCGACAGACCGGGAACCGCCCGGTAGGCGAAGTCCGGCCTAAGATCGACATGATCGACCCGCGCCGCCGCCAGTTCCGCCGCCTGCCGTTCCAGATAGGGCGCGTAGCGCGCATCCTCGATCAATTCGCTGAGCACTTCGTCCTCGTCGACGATCCCAAGATGGCGTGGTTCGATCCCCGCGACCAGCAACCACTCGCTACCGCTGCGCGTGTCGCTGCCGCTCACCGGCGCTCCCCTGGCGGCCAGCGCGTTCGCAACGTGTCGCTGGGCAAGCTCGTCGGACAACGCATCGCGTCGCGCGTTGCGAGCATCCTGCTGTGCCTGACGCGCGGGCGACAACAGCCCCGCCGCCGCACCGATCGCACCCAGCCGGGTCGCGGCATTGTCGGACCGGAGGTGCAGGCGATATTCGGCACGCGCCGTCATCATCCGATAGGGTTCGGATACGCCCTGCAACACCAGATCGTCGATCATCACCCCGATGTAGCTCGACTCGCGCGACAGGAAGAGCGGGTCCAATCCCAGCGCGGCCGCAGCGGCATTGGCACCGGCGATCAATCCTTGTCCGCCCGCTTCTTCATATCCGGTCGTGCCGTTGATCTGTCCGGCGAAATACAGGCCACCTAGCGCCCGCAGCGCCAGCGTCGGCGTCAACGCGCGCGGATCGATATAGTCATACTCGACCGCATAGCCCGGTGTAACAATCTCGACACGCTCTAGCCCAGCGACACTGCGTAGCATCGTCTGTTGCACATCGGTCGGCAGCGAGGTCGACACGCCGTTGGGATAGACCAGATGGGTGTCGAGCCCTTCGGGTTCGAGAAAGATTTGGTGCCCGTCGCGATCGCCGAAACGATGGACCTTGTCCTCGATCGACGGGCAATAGCGCGGACCGCGCCCCTCGATCGATCCGCTGAACAAGGGCGATCGGTCCAGCCCGGCACGGATGATGTCATGCGTCTGCGCGGTCGTCCGAGCGATGGCGCAGGCCAGTTGCGGCAGCCGTCGTGCCGGATCGGACAGCGGCGACATCGTCCAGATATCGGCATCGGACGGTTGCTCGGGCAAAGCCGCCCAGTCGATCGTCCGCCCGTCCAGCCTTGGCGGCGTGCCGGTCTTCAGCCGCGCGATCGGCAGCCCGAGATCGCGCAACTGCTGCCCCAGCCGTGTCGCGGCCCGTTCGCCGGTCCGGCCGCCGATCGCCCGCTCGTCACCGCGAAACATCGTTCCACCGAGAAACGTGCCGGTCGCAAGCACGACGGTCCGCCCCGCGATCCGCGTGCCATCGGCCAGTTCGACGCCGCTGACACCCTCGCCATCCACGGTCAGCGCAACCGTATCGCCCGCCATGATCGTCAGCTTCGGATGCAACAGCAACGCGCGCACCGCGGCGGCATAGCGAACGCGATCCGCCTGCACCCGCGGCCCCTGTACCGCCGATCCCTTCGACCGATTCAGCATCCGGTGATGAATCGCTGCCGCATCCGCTGCGCGTCCCATCAACCCGTCAAACGCGTCGATCTCGCGGACGATATGGCCCTTGCCCAATCCGCCGATCGCCGGATTGCACGACATCGCGCCGATCCGCGCCGGCTCGAAATCGATCAGCAGCGTCGTCGCGCCGCGCCGCGCCGCTGCCGACGCCGCTTCGGTACCGGCATGGCCGCCACCGATCACTATCACATCAAAAGTCATGCACAGGTTCCACGTGGAACATCATTTGCCGATACAGAAGCGACCAAACAGATCGTCAAGAACGGCTTCGGTCGCGCGCATTCCGGTCAGTGCCGCGAATGCCTGCACGCCATAGCGCAGTTCTTCCGCCAGCAACAGTGGATCCTGCTGCCGGCTTGCACGGCGCAGCGCCGCTGCCGCGGTACCGGCATGACCTGCCTGCCGCCGGTTGAGCGCTAGATCGTCGACCTTCGGCAGCAGGGCCGATGCCCGGTCGACCAGTACCTGCCAAAGCACCGCCAACCCCTGCCCCGTGGTCGCCGATACCGCGATGCGATCCGGCGCAACGTCGTCGCGGGCATCGCAACGGGCATGCAACGCGACCGCTTCGACCGGCGCCGTTCCGTCCCCCAGCCACAACACGATGTCCGCCGTCGCCATCGACCCGGTCGCGCGATCGATGCCGATGCGTTCGATCGGATCGCTCGTATCGTCGCGCAGCCCGGCAGTGTCGAGGAACAGCCATGCGATGCCGCTGCGGGTGACCGGTATCTCAATCACGTCGCGCGTCGTGCCGGCCAGCGGCGAAACGATCGCTGCCTCGCGACCAACCAGTGCGTTGAGCAGGGTCGACTTGCCGGCATTGGGTGGCCCAGCTAGGACGACCCGGACGCCGTCGCGCAACCGCTCGACAGGCGGCACCGCCAAGACATCATCGATCGCGCCAGACAGCGCCGCCGCTTCGCGACGAACCATCGCCAGCACATCGTCGCTGGCATCGACATCGTCCTCGTCGGCATGGTCGAGCACCGCCTCGACCATTGCCGACAGTCGCGTGGCAGTGGCGCTCCAATCGGCCACCGTGCGCCGCAACCGTCCGTCGCTGTTGGCCAGCGCCATACGCCGCTGCGCATCGGTCTCTGCCGACAACAGGTCGCCCAGCCCCTCGGCCTCGGTCAGGTCAATACGGCCATGCGCCAATGCCCGCCGGGTGAACTCCCCCGCCTCGGCCGCGCGCAGCCCCTCCATCACCGCCAGCGCTCGCTCGACCGCCGCCACGACTGCACGACCCCCGTGAAGATGCAACTCGACCAGATCCTCGCCGGTCGCCGTCGCCGGTCCCGGAAACACCAGCACCAACGCCCGGTCGAGCAACTGGTTATCCACAGGATCGTGCAGCGCCCGAACGCCCGCACGGCGGGGCGCCGGCAGCCTGCCCGCCAATCGGGTCGCGGCGGCGACAGCATCTGGTCCCGAAATCCGCAGTACGGCGATCGCGGCGGGCGGACGCCCGCTCGACACCGCGAAGATCGTGTCAGCCGCCACGGCCCGCCGTCTCGAACATCTTGCGCCAGAAGGTCATGCCCGCTTCGCCCATCGGCGCCCAGCTCTGCATCAGCTGGTTCAGCAGTTCGGGGCTGGCGCCCTTCTCCATCGTCTCGGTCAGCATCGCCACATAGCGTTCGTGGACCGGCGTGAAGTCGGGCAAGCCCATCGCGCGGCGCGCTTCCTCCGGGGTGCAATCGACTTCGACGTTGATCTTCATGGGAGCCCTTCCCGATACGAGTTTGCGCCAAGATAGGGGGAAAAGGTTCGGAATGCGACAACGCCCGCCTTTCCCGATGGAAAAGCGGGCGTTGGGGGTTGGGGCGGCACGCGGGCGGAGCCCGCGTCGTCGGTCGGGGCTTTGCCCCGCCGGCCGGTCGCGTTCGACTCCTGCGACAGTATGTCGCAGGGCGAACGCTTACTGGTTCATGCTGTCGAAGAAGTCTTCGTTGGTCTTCGAATTTTTCATCTTGTCGAGCAGGAACTCCATCGCATCGACCGTGCCCATCTGCATCAGGATGCGACGCAGGACCCACATTTTCGACAGCTTGGTCTTGTCGACCAGCAGCTCTTCCTTGCGGGTGCCCGACTTGCCGACGTCGAGCGCCGGGAAGATGCGCTTGTCCGCCACCTTGCGGTCGAGCACGATTTCCGAGTTGCCGGTGCCCTTGAACTCTTCGAAGATGACCTCGTCCATGCGGCTGCCGGTATCGATCAACGCGGTGGCGATAATCGACAGCGACCCACCCTCCTCGATGTTGCGCGCCGCACCGAAGAAGCGCTTCGGCCGCTGGAGCGCATTGGCGTCGACACCGCCGGTCAGCACCTTGCCCGACGAAGGCACGACCGTATTGTACGCGCGGCCCAGACGCGTAATGCTGTCGAGCAAGATCACGACATCCTTCTTGTGCTCGACCAGCCGCTTGGCCTTTTCGATCACCATTTCGGCGACCTGGACGTGACGCTGCGCCGGTTCGTCGAAGGTCGAGGAGATGACCTCACCCTTCACGCTGCGCTGCATGTCGGTCACTTCTTCGGGCCGCTCGTCGATCAGCAGGACGATCAGGAAGACTTCGGGGTGGTTGTCGGTGATCGCCTTCGCCATGTTCTGCAACATGACGGTCTTGCCGACGCGCGGCGGCGCGACGATCAGCGTGCGCTGGCCCTTGCCCTGCGGGCTGACGATATCGATGACCCGCGCCGACTTGTCCTTGATCGTCGGATCGAGCTGGTCGAGCGTCAGCTTCTGCTCGGGATAGAGCGGCGTCAGATTGTCGAAGTTGACCCGGTGGCGGACCGCATCGGGATCGTCGAAATTGACCGAGACTAGCTTGCTGAGCGCAAAATAGCGCTCGCCGTCCTTGGGCGCGCGGACCTCGCCCTCGACCGTGTCACCGGTGCGCAGGCCGTGCTTGCGGACCTGGTTGGGCGAGACATAGATATCGTCCGGTCCGGCCAGGTAATTGGCTTCCGGGCTGCGCAGAAAGCCGAAGCCGTCCTGCAAAACCTCGATCGTGCCGACCCCCATGATCTGCTCGCCATTTTCGGCGCGCGCCTTGAGGATCGCGAACATCAGGTCCTGCTTGCGCATCGTCGACGCGCCTTCGACCCCCAATTCCTCGGCCATCGAGACCAGTTCGGCGGGGGCGTGTTTCTTTAAGTCTTTTAGATGCATTGGGGGTGGTCCAGATCAGCGAGGTAGAGGCAAGGTCGGCAGAAAGGGCGGACGCAAGCAGCTGGGACGGGCGCACCGAGGACCGGGCGCCACTGTCATTCGACCTAGGTCGCGGCTTGCTGCAAGTCAAGCCGCGTGACGCTGTCAGTGGTTCTGTTCGATCCTCGCGACCGCCGGATCCAGTCGGGCGAAGAGCGTCGTGTTCGCCAGCACTTGCTGAGCGCAGGACAAGCCGACGCGTTCGAGCACAGCCTGCGCGTCCGGCGCTCTTTTTATCCGGTCGACCGCAGCGGCGATGTCGGTTCCCGGCGCCGCGCCTTCGACACGCCCGACGAAATATGCCATGCCCGTCGTCAGCACAGCGCGTTGCTGCGTTTCGGCAGTAGCCAGCGAGTGCGAGATTGCCGCGATACAGCGCAGATCGTCATTTGTACTGGCCATGGCCGGCGGAACGCCTAGGACCATCCCCGCCAGCACCAGCTGCATATTATCGCTTCCCGCTATTCTGCAACGCTTGGCCCCAACGCTGCATCGACTCGCCACGTTCTCGCAAAATCGTCGAACAACGCGGTTGCGCCGCGCGTAGCTTGTCCGTCGCGTCGCTGGCGTTCATCAATCGCGTCAGCTGTCCGGCATAATCGAAGCCGGGGCGCACCTGATCGATGCGACCCATAAAATACATTAGCCCACCGATCAGCCCGCTACGCTGCTCGGGCGTGGCGCGCTCGACCGACATTGCGATGACCGCCAGACAGGTAAGGTCTGCTTCTACCGCCGCCGGCACCGGCGTCGCCGCCGCCTGCAACGCGACCAGCATCGTCCACATATCCGCTCCCCCTAAAACGGCTTCACCACCGCCAGCACCACCGCCGCGATCGCCGCCAGCGCCGGCAATTCGTTCGCCAGCCGCAACTGCTTCGGGGTCAGCGTCGGCCGCCCTGCCGCCAGCTTGCGGGCATAGCCGATCGCCCAGCCATGATAGCCGCTAAGCAGCACCACCCCTAACAATTTGGCATGGAGCCAGCCCAGCCCCGCCCCCCCGTCGAACAGCCCGACATTGGCGGCGAGCAACAACCCCAGTACCCAGACGATTACCATCGCCGGGGTCAGGATCATCCGCTTGAGCAACGCCTCGCGCCGGATCCAGCGCGGCGGCTCGGCGGGATCGCCCAACCCCTCCTGATGATGCACCAGATAGCGCGGCAGCGTGAACAGTCCCGCCATCCAGAAGATGACGAACACGATATGCGCCGCCTTTACCCAAAGATAGGCGCCGCCCAGGAACCCGCTCACTGCCCCCGCACCTGTGCCACCAGTCGCTCTACATGCGCGATCGGCGTGTCCTGCTGAATGCCATGGCCGAGGTTGAAGACGTGCGGCCGGTCGGCGAACGCCGCCAGCACTCGGTCGATCCCGGCATCTAACGCCTCGCCACCGGCGATCAGCAGCAGCGGGTCGAGATTGCCCTGCACCGGCAGGCCCGTAGGAAGGGTGCGGTCAGCCCAGACTGGATCGACCGTCTCGTCCAGCCCGATCGCATCGACCCGCGTCTCGCGCGCATAGGCGGCAAGCTTGCCGCCCGCCCCCTTGGGAAAGCCGATGATCGGCACATCGACCCGTGCGCGCAATCCTTCGACGATCGCCACCGTCGGCGCGATCACCCAGCGTTCGAACTCGGCGGGGGCAAGGCTCCCCGACCAGCTGTCGAACAACTGCACCGCCTCGACGCCCGCCTCGACCTGACCGACGAGATAGTCGATCGTCATCGCCACGATCCGGTCGATCAGTGCCTGTACCGCCGCCGGATCGCCATAGGCCATGCGCCGCGCCTCGGCCTGCTCACGGCTGCCCTTGCCGGCGATCATGTAGGTAGCGACTGTCCACGGCGATCCCGCGAAGCCGAGGAACGTCGTCGCTTTGGGCAACGATGCCGCAACTCCGCGTACTGTCGCGTAGACCGGGTCGAGGATCGCCGCATCGGGCACCAGCGCATCGATCGCCACCCGCGTTCGCAACTCGGGCGCCAACCGCGGCCCCTCGCCCGCCTCGAACCACAGCTTCTGCCCCAGCGCGTTGGGCACCATCAATATGTCGCTGAACAGGATCGCCCCGTCGAACGCAAAGCGGCGGAGCGGCTGCAACGTCACTTCGGTTGCAGCGGCGGGATCGTTCACCAGATCGAGGAACCCACCCTTCTCCACCCGCAACGCGCGATATTCGGGCAGATAGCGTCCGGCCTGTCGCATGAGCCACATTGGCGGCACAGACTGCTTCTCGCCGGCCAGCACCCGGAGAAGCGGTTTCGGAGAGGGAGAACCGGTCAGCGTCGTCACTCCTCTACTAATAAGTAGATTCTAATTGGGTGGTTGGAAGTGGTTGGGCGGTGGGTAACGGGGCTTATGGTGGATTACCCGAAATGCCAACAGATTGACGGGCGCAAAGCCGCAGGAGTCCGCCGATTCACCCGACGCCGTCCACATTATCCACAGGCTGTGGGTTGAATCGCCGCCTGTGCCGGGATTGTGGATAACTCTGGAGCGATATCGGGCTTTTCCACAGCTTGGCGGCGGGGGCGAGTTACGCTAGCCCCTGCCCCCGACTTATCCACAGCCTTGTGCAGAAAGGCCCCCGATGCGGCTGCACCTCCATCTCCTGTCCGACTCCACCGGTGAGACGCTGGAGAATATCGCCAAGGCGGCGCTGGCGCAGTTCGACGATGTCGACACGATGCGCCATTTCTGGCCGATGGTGCGATCCGAAGCGCATCTCGAACGCATCCTGGCGGAGATCGCGGTCAATCCCGGGCTGGTGCTTTATACGTTGGTCAATCCGGCGATCCGGCGCATGCTCGAGGCCCGCTGCGCCGCGCTCGGCTTGCCGATCGTCGCGCCGATGGACGCGGTCAGCAACGCGCTGTCGAGCCTGTTGGGCCAGGAAGCAAAGGCGCGACCGGGCCGCCAGCACAGTCTTGATGCCGCCTACTTTGCCCGCGTCGACGCGATCCAGTGGACCATCGCCCATGACGACGGCATCGCGTCGGAGGATTGGGAAGAGGCCGATATCGTGCTGGCCGGCGTGTCGCGCTCGTCGAAGACGCCGACCTCGATCTATCTCGCCAATCGCGGGTACAAGACAGCGAACATCCCAATCGTCGTCGAAAGCCCGCCGCCACCGATTCTGTTCAGGCTGCACCGCCCGCTTGTCGTGGGGTTGACGACCAGTGCCGACCGGCTGATCGCGATCCGGCGCAACCGGCTGTTGTCGCTCAACCAGATGCCCGACACCGATTATGTCGAACAGGATGCGGTGGTCCGCGAGCTGTCGTTCGCGCGGCGGATGTTCGCCGACAATGGCTGGCCGGTGATCGACGTCACCCGCCGTTCGATCGAGGAGACCGCGGCGGCGATCATCACCCTGTGCAACGAACGCCGCATGGAGCCGCGCGCATGAGCTTCGTTCTTGCCTCGATGAGCGCTACGCGCCGGGCGATGCTCGACGCCGCCGGCATTCCACACGATGCCATCCCGAGCGGTCTCGACGAAGAAGCGGCCAAGGCGGCGCTGGCGAGCGAGAATCTCAAACCCCGCGACCTCGCCGATGCGCTCGCCGAAATGAAGGCTATGCGCGCCGGCACCCGCGTCGGCGGGGCAATGGTGCTGGGCGGGGACTCAGTCGTTGCACTCGCCGATGGCACTGTCCTCGACAAGCCGGTCGATCGCGCCGATGCCGCCGCGCATCTCCGCGCGCTGTCGGGTGGTCGCCACGATCTGTTCAGCGCGGCGGTCTTCGTCGAGGGCGGACGTCCGGTCTGGCGCCATATCGGCCATGCCAAGCTGACCGTCCGCCCGCTATCCGCCGCGTTCATCGAAACCTATCTCGATGCCGAATGGCCCGCCATTGGCGGCTGTGTCGGCTGTTTCCGGATCGAGGGGCCGGGGGTGCAATTGTTCGACCGCATCGACGGCGATCACTGGACGATTCTCGGCATGCCCTTGCTCGAAATCGCGCGCTATTTGCGCCAACGGGGAATGTTGCCCGCATGAAACCCTATGCCGAAGTGATCGGCGACCCGATCGCCCAATCCAAATCGCCGCTGATCCATAGCTTCTGGCTGGATCAGCTCGGCATCGATGCCGAGTATAAAAGGTTCCACGTGAAACCGGAGGCGCTGGCGGACTATTTCACCGCGCGCTGCGCCGACCCGAATTGGCGCGGCTGTAACGTCACCGTGCCGCACAAGCTGGCCGCGCTCGACCACGTCGCCGATCCCGGCGACGTGCGCGGATCGATCGGGGCGATCAACACCGTGTTCCGCGGCGAAGGCGGCGACTGGATCGGCACCAACACCGACGCCGCCGGATTCCACGCTCCGATCGCCGGTCTCGACCTGACCAGGCAACCGGTCGCGGTGATCGGGGCCGGCGGCGCTGCGCGCGCGATCCTGTTCGCGCTGTCTAAACTTGGGGTCGGTCGGGTGACGATTCTCAACCGCAATCCGCTCAAGGCCGCCGCGCTGCTTGCCACCTTCGGCCTGAAGGGCGACGCGCTGCCCCTCTCCGCGCCGCTGCCGTCGGTCAAGTTGCTGGTGAATGCCAGCACGCTCGGCATGACCGGTCAGCCGCCGCTCGACATCGATCTGACGCCGTTGCCGCAGGATGCGGTCGTCTATGACGCAGTCTATGCCCCGATCGAAACGCCGCTGTTGGCGCAGGCGCATGATCGCGGGCTGGATACCGTTGATGGTCTGGAGATGCTGGTCGGACAGGCGGCGTTCGCGTTCGAACTGTTCTTCGGTGCGCCCCCCCCTCGCGACCGCGACGACGAACTGCGCGCACGATTGCTGGCGTGAGAAATTTGCGATCGAACCGAACCCCCGCCTGCCTAAGGTTATGGGGGCGGCGGTGAAGCCATGACCCACATCCTCGGCCTGACCGGCTCGATCGGCATGGGCAAGTCGACGGTTGCCGGCATGTTCCGCGATCTCGGCGTGCCGGTGTTCGATGCCGATGCCACCGTCCATGCCCTGCAAGGACCGGGCGGCGCGTTGCTCCCGGCGATCGAGGCCGCCTTCCCCGGCACCACTGGTCCGGCCGGCGTGGATCGCCCTGCCCTGCGCGAACGCATTTTCAACGATCCGCTGGCGCGCCGTCGGCTGGAAGCGATTGTCCACCCCGCCGTCGCCGCCGAACGTCAGCGCTTCCTGTACGACCATGCCGACGCGCCGCTGGTCGTGCTCGACGTGCCGTTGCTGTTCGAAACCGGCGGCGACGCACGCTGCGACTCCGTCGCCGTCGTCACCGCCGCCCCCGAGATTCAGCGCGCCCGCGTCCTTGCCCGCCCGACCATGACCGAGTCGGCCTTTGCCGCGATTCTCGCCTCGCAACTGCCCGACGCCGCAAAACGACAGCGCGCGACGCATCTTATCTACACCGACACCACACTCGCCGCGACCAAGGCGCAGGTCGCCGTGCTGGTCGCTTGCATGGGGGGCGGCGAAGGCGGATAAGGTCGTAATGCGCGAGATCGTGTTCGATACCGAAACCACCGGCTTCAAATTTTCGGAAGGCGACCGACTGGTCGAGATCGGCTGTGTCGAACTGGTCAATCGGGTCGAGACGGGCAATGTCTATCACGCCTATTTCAACCCCGGCCGGCCGATGCCGAAGGAGGCGGAGGCGGTGCATGGTCTGTCCGATGCTTTCCTGTCCGACAAGCCCGCCTTTCATACCGCGATCGACGATCTGCTGGCGTTCATCGGCGACAGTCCGCTCATCGCGCACAACGCCACCTTCGACTTCGGCTTTCTGAATGGCGAACTGGGCGCCTGCGGACGCGATCCGATCTGCCTGTCGCGGATGGTCGATACGCTGGCGATGGCACGCAGCCGCCATCCGGGCGCCAAGCACACGCTCGACGCGCTATGCGTCCGCTTCGGCATCGATCGCAGCCGCCGCGTGCTGCATGGCGCCCTGCTCGACGCCCAGTTGCTGGCACAGGTCTATGTCGAACTGATGGGCGGTCGCCAGATCGGCTTCGGTCTGGATGCGGCGCCGACGATCACCGTCGAGACGATCGAGACCATCGCCCCGTCGCGCGCACGGCCGCCGCGCCAGTTTGCACCCAGCGCCGACGAACTTGCCGTCCACGCCGCCTTCGTCGCGACATTGAAGGACCCGTTATGGGGCCAGTCGCCGATGTGAGGCGTTGACACCACCCGCTTCGAGCGGCTCACACGATTTCACAATGACGGAGGATTACATGGACATCCGGGTTTCGGGGCACCAGGTCGACACTGGGGACGCACTGAAGGAGATGGTCCAGGAGCGACTCCAGGGCATCGCCGACAAATATTTCCAGCGCGCGATCTCGGCGACCGCGACCTTCAGCAAGGGACCGCACGACAACGGTTTCGTCTGCGACATTGTCTGTCATGTGACCCAAGGCCTGGTGCTCAAGGGGCATAACAGCGGACAGGAGGCGCAGGGCGCGTTCGTCGGTGCCGCCGACAAGATCGAAAAGCAGTTGCGTCGCTATACCCGCCGGCTGAAGGATCGCAACGCGGCGCAGGTCGTGGCGATGAACGAGGCCGGCGGTTACGACAATGGCTTCGACAATGCCGGCTACACCGTGTTCGGCGGTAGCGAGCAGGAGGAAGAGGAAGTTGCCGACGCTCCCCTCATCATCGCCGAAACCCGCGTCGACGTGCCCGATGCCAGCGTGTCCGACGCGGTGATGATGCTCGACCTGCGCAACACCAATGCGCTGCTATTCAAGAATAGCGGCACCGGATCGTTCAACATGGTCTATCGCCGCCATGACGGCACGATCGGCTGGGTCGAGCCCAATCGCGCAGCCTGACTTGTACGATTTCCATGATCTTTTGACACCTGAAACGGTGCTGGCGGATAGCTCCGCCGGCACCCGCAAGGCGTTGTTCGCCCACATCGCCGCCGTCGCCGAACCGGTGACCGGGGCCGATGCGAAGTTGCTTGCCGATCGCATGGCCGATCGCGAAAAGCTGGGCACCACGGCATTCGGTGGCGGGATCGCCATTCCCCACGCCCGGCTCGACCGGCCGGGCGCGGTGCATGGCGTGTTCGTCCGCCTCGCCCGGCCGATCGATTTCGGCGCGGTGGACGAACTGCCGGTCGACCTGATCTTCGCGCTGTTCTCGCCCGCCGATGCCGGTGGCGATCATCTGAAGGCGCTGGCGCGGATCTCGCGCGCGCTGCGCGATACGGCGTTCCGCGCCAAATTGCGTGGAGCGGGATCGGCCGACGCGCTCTATGCGCTGCTGTCGGGTGTCGAGGCACGTGACGCCGCCTGAGACGCCCGCCGGCGAGGCGGCGCATTTCCGGGCGTTGGAGGCGCTCTATGCCGCCGCCCCGATCAACCGCTTGTTCGATTCCCGGCTCGAAATCGTCGAAGCCGGCGTGGCGCGCATCCACTTCACCATCGGCGAACGGCATTTCCATGCTGCCGGCGCGGCGCATGGCACGACCTATTTCAAGATGCTCGACGATGCCGCCTTCTATGCGGCGAACAGTCTGGTCACCGATCGCTTTCTGCTGACGACCGCCTTCAACCTGTTGCTGCAACGGCCGCTCGGTCCCGGGCGGGTGATTGCCGAGGGGCGCTGGGTCAGCGGCAAGCGCCGGGTGTTCATCGCCGACGCCCATCTGATCGATGGTGACGGCGAGGAAGCGGCACGCGGTACCGGCACCTTCATGAAGAGCCGCATTCCCCTCGCCACCTTGCCCGGCTACGCCCAGCCATGAACGACTTGCCGACGGCACTGCGCGTCAACGCCTTCGCGCGGGCTGTGGAGCAGGCCGGCGGGAGCGCGATGATATTGGCGAAGGGTGATCGGGACTCCGGCATCATCCTGTTGCTGGCGATCGACCGCGACGGCATCGCCCGCCTGTTCGAACGCGAACGCGACCTCGACGGACGGTCGCGCATCGTCCGGCGCAAACCGGATATGGTGGGTGAAGCGGCGCTGACCGACTATTGGCAGGGGCGCCGCGCCCGCGACCCCGATTTATGGGTGGTAGAGGCGATCGTCGCAGCAGTCGAACCGTTGGCCGCTGAAACGCTATGGGCGAATTGACCTGTTAACCTTTGGGGCCGTACCCGCGCTGCAACGAAGATCAGCGCTGGACCGGTCAGGATTTCGATCGGTGGCGCAGTCGGGGGGCAGGCGCACGGGTTCCACGTGGAACGGGTTTGGCGTGCCGGTTCACCGCACGACAGTGACGACGGATGAAGCTGCGCTTCCCCATGGCGGTTCTCGCCGCCATGTCCCTTTTCGCCGGCTTGGGCGCACCGCTATCGGCCGAGGAAACCGCCTCGCCCGGACGTGTCAACAACCTGTCGACCCCGGCAAAGGTTCCGGTGCAATTCGCCGCTCCCGCTGAAATCGTTCAGGAAATCACCAAGTCCGCTGTCGCTACCGATATCGATGCGGATTTCTCGACGCTAGACGCCGCCGTCGCCGCCCAGACCGCCACGATCGACGACGAAGAACTCAACTGTCTCGCGATCGGCGTCTATTATGAGTCCAAGGGTGAACCACTCGCCGGCCAACTCGCCGTCGCCGACGTCATCCTCAACCGCACGACCTCGGGTCGCTTCCCCACATCGGTATGCGGCGTGCTGACCCAGCGCGGTCAATTCTCGTTCGTGAAGGGCGGTCGCCTGCCCGACGTCGACACCAGCCGCCCGGCATGGAAGACCGCGGTCGCCATCGCCCGGATCGCCACGCAGGACCTGTGGGACAGCCCCGCCGAAGGGGCGTTGTTCTTCCATGCCCGCCGCGTCAGCCCGAAATGGAACCACACCCGCGTCGCATTGCTCGGCAATCACGTTTTTTATCGCTGACGTGTGATCGGTACGGCGAAAGGTGCTTCCCTCGTTCGCATAATGTTCCTATTATGCGGGCATGGCCAGCCTAGCCCTCGGCGCCCTGCCGCCCGCGCCCGACTCCCATCCACTGATCGCTGCCGAGGTTGCCCGCGGCGTCACCCGCATGCTGCTGGCGCATGATCTGACCGCGATGGCCGAAGTCCCGCTCGACGGTGGACGCCGTGCCGACCTGATGGCGATCGATGCGCGGGGCCAGATCGTCATCGTCGAGATCAAGGTATCGCGCGCTGACCTGCTCGGCGACGGCAAATGGACCGATTATCTTGGGCATTGCGACCGCTATTTCTGGGCGGTCCCAGCTGGGTTCGATGTCGGGCCGCTCGGCGGCGAGGCGTTCCTGCCCGAGCGCACCGGCATCATCGTCGCCGATCGCTATGAAGCGACGATCCTGCGCGAAGCTTCGACGACCCCTCTGCCCGCCCATGTCCGCAAACGCTGCACGCTCGCCTTCGCCCGCCGCGCCGCCCGCCGCTTGATCGGCGCGATCGACCCGGAGGCGATCCAAGGATTTTGAGTGACGCGAGGGGTCTACCCTCTCATTCAGAACCGCCGCCAAAGCGCGCCTGCCGCCCAGCCGAACCCGACCGACAGCAATACCGCCGCTAGCCCGTACAGCACCGAAGCCTGTTCCGCCGCCATCGCCACGAACCGCTCGAACCCCGATTTGCGGATATCGATGTCGCGAACCGCAGCCGCCAGCACCCGCCCGTCGCGGATCAGGAAGGTTTCCGCGGTGAACTTGCCCACCGGTACCCGCGCCGGAATGGTGATGTTGGCGCGGTACAGCACGTCGTCGGTGATTTCGACCGCATCGGGTGCCTCGACATACAGTCCGGCCCGCTCGCGCAGGCCGACGAATCCCTTGACGAAACGCGCCTGATCTTCCGCCGACGTACCGGCGCTGGGGGACAATTGCAAACTGTCGAGTCCCAGTTCGTAGATCGCCCGCGTCCGCTTATCGACGATCCGTTCGATCGGTCGCGCCGAAGCGATTGCGTAGAAGGACGGGGCGGAGCGATAGCGCATCCGGTCGGCGTTGACCCAGATACCGGCAACCTTTTCCTTCTCACGCACCATGATCGATTCGGGCGGCCCCTTAACCACCACCACGACCTCCGCCGGGGTGTCACCCTGCGGCACGCGCCCGCCGGGATAGAGGATTGCCCCGAACAGCAGCAGTTCCGCGCCGGTAAAGCTGTACGCGATCCGCACGTCGCGGGTCGACACGTCGGGCACCAGCACCGGCGCCGCCGCCATCGTCAGCGGGGCCAGCAGCGCGAGGGTCAGCGCCTGCTTCACGCCGGCTGCACCGTGAAGATTTCGTCGGGCCGCCATCCCAGCCCCAGCGCCATGCGGAACGCCACCGCGAGCACGATGATCGCCAGCGCCAGGCGGAGATATTCGGGCTTGGCCTTCTGCGCGAACCGCGCGCCGATCTGCGCACCGGTCACCGATCCGATCAGCAGCAGCACCGCCAGCACGATATCGACCGCCTTGGTCGTCAGGGCATGGACCATCGTGGCCGCGGCGGTCACGAACAGTATCTGGAACAGCGAGGTGCCGACGACCACCCGCGTCCCCATGCCGAGCAGATACAGCATCGCCGGCACAAGGATGAAGCCGCCGCCGACCCCCAGCAGCACGGTCAGGATGCCGGTCGCGAACCCCAGCAGCAAAGGCGCGAAGGGTGAGATATACAACCCCGACGCATAGAAGCGCCAGCGCAGCGGCAATGCCGCGACCAATGGATGGTGCCGCCGCCGCGCCGCACGCGGCGGGATGGCGCCGCGCAACACCCGCACCGCACCGATCGCCTCCTTCAGCATCAGCCCGCCGATCGACCCAAGCATCACGACGTACAGGATAGCGATGACGGTATCGATCTGCCCGCTCGATTGCAGCAGGCGGAAGATGCCCGCCCCGGCGATCGAGCCCAACACGCCGCCCGCGACCAACACCCATCCCATGCGGAAATCGACCCCGTCGCGCCGCAGATGCGCAAACACCCCCGACACGCTGGCCCCGGTCACCTGGCTGGCGGCCGATGCGGCGGCGACGGTCGGCGGGATGCCGTAAAAGATCAGCAGCGGCGTGGTAAGGAACCCACCGCCGACCCCGAACATGCCCGACAGGAACCCGACCCCACCGCCCAGTAGGACGATGACCAGCGCATTGACCGATAGGTTGGCGATGGGAAGGTAGAGGTCCATGGCGGTCCCGGTTACCGCGTTCGCGGTCGTACGGCCAGTCGCTGCCCTCAAAAGTCGCTGCCGAGCGTCAGCGCCAGTCCCGATCCCGGTGCCGCCCGTCCCACCACCCGCTGCCGCCAGTCGAGCGACAGCCGCACCGTCTGGCTGCCGAGCGGCAGCACCGCGACCGCTGACGGCCCGATATCGAGGCGCGCCCCTTCGCGCTGCGCCACGCCCCAACTGCCGACGCCCAGCCGCAATCGTCCCGACCCGATGCGATACAGTGCCCGCGCCGCACCATCGGCATAGGGCTGCGTCCCCGCCCGCAGCACGACGCCGGCCTGGGCATAGCCTTCGACGACGATCCGCTCGCCGATCGCGCGGTCGAGGCCAGTGATGACGCCCAGGCCCGTTCCGTTGCCGCCCCCGTCGAGCGCGATCCGTCGTTCGGCGACGACCGCGACGGCACCCCCGCCTGGCCGCCATTCGACACCGATCGCAGCCTCGCTTCCCTGCCCCGCCAGCGGCGCAGCGACCCGTCCGACCAGCGCGATGCGGTTGCTGGCACTCACCGGCAGCCGCACCCGTACCCCAGCCTGCCCGCCACCCAGTTGCACCGGACCGCCGATCGCCGATCCACCCCGCACTGCCAACCACGCGCTGCCACTCAGCCTCGGCCGTACCATACCTGGCGGCAGGTCGGGTCGTGACAGTATGGGCGTGTCCAAAGCCGCCACGGTTGGTTGCGCCACCGCTGCAGCGGGTGCGACCAATGCCAATTCTACCTGGCCCGTCGGCATCGTCCTGGATCGGGTCATCCGTCGCTGAGGATAAACCTGTCGAAAAACCTGTGGAAAAAGAGTTGATAAACTCCGGCGGTTCGCCATTGGCGCAGCCACGACCTTCGGCACCGCTAACCCTGCCGCGCCCCGTGTCACGACCTCCACCGCATCGGGCAGCAACAGCACAACGCGCATGCCGACCCAGCCGATCGTGACGATCGCCAGAAACCGGACCGGGCGGCCGCGCCCTGGTCCCATCATGCGGGAAGGTCGGTTGGGAAATGATGCGCGGTCTTGTCCCACCGCACCGGCCGTCCGCGCAGCAGCGCCGCATAGCGCACCACCGCCCGTCGCGCGGCGAACAGCGCCACGAAATTGCCAACGAACACACGCGGAATCGATCGCAGCGCCTCCCGCCAGCCATAGGCACGCCGCACCATTTCGAACCGCACCGCCATCCGCCACAGGAACAGCGCGACATTGGCGTACAACACCCACAGCATGTCGCCGTCGATCGCCGCCGGTTCGCTGCCGCGCCACCAATGCACCGCTTCGTCCAGCCCCCATGCCAGCAGCGCGACATAAGCGATGGCGAGCACCGGGATCGCCAGGATCGTGCGTCGATCGCGCATCCGCATCCAATGATCGCGCCAGCCGCGATGCCAGCCGGTGCGGTCCCATCCCGCCAGCGCGATGCCGGTCATCCACCGCGCCTTTTGTCGTATCGCGGTGGCAAGCGTCGCCGGAAAATAGGCGCGCACCGCGACTGGCGGGCCATCCGGCGTTTCGCGTGCATGGACGAACACCCCCCGCCCGCCGAGCGCCCGGACGGTCAGGCCCAGTTCGTAATCCTCGGTCAGGCTGGCTTCGTCGAACGGCGCGCCACCGCGCGTCGCGGCGATCCGCGCCAGCATCGCGATCGAGATTGCGCAGCCGACGCCGGCGAACGGCAATCCCGCGCGCAGCGCATGACGCACCGGCAATTGCCGCCCATGCGATTCGGCGAACTCGTCGATATAATGGCCCGATACCCAGCGCGACGCGGGATCGGGCAGCGGCAGCACCGGGATCTGCACTGCATCGGCGTGGCACAGCAGATGGTCGTACAGCCGCAATTCGCCGGGATGCACGACATCCTCGGCATCATGCAGCACGATCGCGGTAAACGCCCTGCCCTGTGCCGCGCCATCGGCCAACACCGCGCGCCACAGTGCGTTGAGGCAGTCGGCCTTGGTCGTCGGGCCGGGGCGCGGCGTCAGCACCATCCGGACCCGATCGTCCTCCGCCGCCACGGCCGTGATCGCCGCGATCGTCGCCGCATCATTGGGATAGGCGCCGGCATAGAGCCGCCAGTCGGGATGGTCGAACCGGCCGAGCGTTGCGCGCAGCATCGCGCCGATCACGGCGGCCTCGTCCCACGCTGGCACCAGCACCGCGATCCGCCCGGTACAGCTTGCGGCCGGAAAATCGGCTAGCACCGGCACCTTCGAACCGCGCCACCGCCGGCGGATCGCGCGAACGAAATAGGCGGCATCGACCGCCAGATCGTCGATACCGCCGATCAGGAACCCGATCGCGGCGAACAACATGGTTTCGCGCGCAATGCCGTCGATCCACGCGACCGCCGCATCCATCTCAGCCCCCGATTTGCCCCGTATACGAAACTAGTCGGACGGCTGGCGGCACGGCAAGCCGCCTCACCTAAAAGCATGAGCGACATGGTTCAGATTTTTGTGCGTTGCGGTTGAACCGTTGCGAGTCCCGGACGTTCGCAAAACCGGTCCTAAATCCCCTTTCGGGACTGGTGCCCCCGCGCACCGGCCGCGCCGAGCGTACTGACGGCGCGGCCGAACCGCGGGCCGGGCCAGTGGCCCAGCCCGTTATTTTACCAGTAGAAGTTGCGGACCACGTCGATCACGCGTCCACGCCGGGTGTCGACCAGCACGACATCGTCATAATGCCGGACCCAGCGCTGGGCGCCACGCGCCGGCGACAGGCGATACCGGCCGGGATCGCTCACCCAGTAACGCTGTCCATAAAAGGGACGTCCGACCGCCGAACCGGGGCGAAATGCCTGATAGCGGAACGGCGCGTTCCAGCTGCCGCGTGCATATAAATTGCGATGCCCGTTGCGATAGCCGCGCCAGTCGTCGCGCCGCCACTGCCGCTCGCGCAGCGTCTGGCGATAATCCGCACGCGCCCGGTTCAGGTCGCGGCGTTCGTCGCGAATGTCGCGGCGATCGCCATGGCGCAGCGCCTGACGATATTCGCGTTGCGCGTCGATATAGTCGGCCCGGTCGCGCCGCAATTCGCGCGCCGATTGCGCGGCGGCAGGTGCGGCGAAGGTCGGCACGGCGACCGTCGCGGCCAGCATGGCGAGGATGATCTTACGCATATACTCTCTCCCGTCCTCGGTGGATGACGACGGGATGCCCGAGTCGCGCTGAACGATCGGCGAATGCGCTGGTCAGCTTTCTGAAAGGGTTGTGCGGGCCCGGTAGCGGCCGTCTGCCCGCCCCATTACTGCTGGCCCGGCCCCGGCCCGCCGGTACCCGGCGCGCCGACCGTGCCGATATTGCCGAACAGATCGCTGAAGAAGTTCGATTCACGGCCCAGCGTCGGCGTCTTCTTGTCCGACGGGCTGATGCCGACGACTTGGTCGATGCCGGTCCGGTCGATCTTGGTCACATTGCCCGCCTGATCGAAGGTGATCTTCAGCGTCGTTTGGTCGACGGCGCGCGGACGGTTGAACGCCAGGTTGCGGCTGTCGCGCGACAGATAGAACCATTCGCGGTCGGAAAACTGCCCGACAAAGGTCGGCGTGCCCAGCGTCTGCAGCACTGACTGACGGGTATCGACGCCCGGCTGCACCGCATTGACCAGATCGGGATCGATGACATAGCCCTGATGGCTGCGCAGCTTCGTGCAGCCCCCCAGGCCCGCCGCGGCACAGGCGATCATCAGCGCCACTGCGCCACGGGTGGGGAAGCGAACCATAAAATCTCCGTCCAGCGAACGCGCGACCGGGCCACGCCCGATTGCATCGCGCGGCCACGCGTTCAATATGACGGACCCGCGCCATCCACAAGCGCGCCCTTGTCTTGCCGGAGAGCCATGCGCCTGCCCCGCCTGTTCCGTCGTGCGCCGCCCCCGCGGGCCGCCGCCACCCTGTACGACGCGGTCGTCGCGCGCGGGCGGCAACCGCATTGGTATCTGGAAGGCCAAGTGCCCGACACGCTCGACGGCCGGTTCGACATGATCGCTGCGATCCTCGCGATGGTCATGCTGCGGCTGGAGAGCGAGGGGGCGGGGGCCGCACCCGCCGCGTCGCTCGCCGAATGTTTCGTCGACGATATGGACGGACAGCTGCGCCAGATCGGCTTTGGCGACATGGTCGTTGGCAAGCATATCGGACGGATGATGGCGATGCTCGGTGGGCGGCTCGGCGCGTATCGCGACGGGCTGGCCGACGGTTCGTTCGAAGCCGCCCTGGTCCGCAACCTCTATCGCGGCGTCGAACCCGATGCCCATGCTCTCGTCTATGTCGCGGCGCATCTGCGACGGCTGCGCGCCGCGCTCGATACCGTATCGGTCGACGATCTTCTTGCCGGAAAGCTGCCCGAATGACCCCCGAATTCCACCGCCCCGTCCGCATCGACCATATCGGCGAAGGCGAAACCCGCCAGCATATCGCGGCCGATGCCGACGAACGCCGCCGGCTGATGGGCCGGTTCGGCCTGCTCGCGCTCGAATCGCTGGAGGCAGACTATAGCCTGCGCCGCGACGCCGCCGGCATCGTCGCTACCGGGCGGTTGAAGGCGGAGGTCGCGCAACCCTGCGTCGCAAGCGGCGAACCGGTGCCCGAGTCGGTCGACGAACCCTTCACCCTGCGCTTCCTGCCCGAAGGCAGCGTCGAGGGCGGGGAGCTCGAGCTGGACGACGAGGCGATGGACACGATGTTCTATACCGGCGCGTCGATCGACCTCGGCGAAGCAGCGGCCGAAACCCTCGCCCTTGCGCTCGACCCCTATCCGCGCGGCCCGCATGCCGAGGAAGCGTTGCGCGCGGCGGGTGTGTTGAAGGAAGAAGAGGCGGGGCCGCTGTCGGCGCTCGGCGGCTTGAAGGATCTGCTCAAGAAATAGAGTCCGGTGGAAAATGGGGTGGCGGAACGCGCGGGAGTGTGGGGTTGGGTCCCCGATGTCGATACGGCCTAGGCTTCGCATCCGTTCCGCAATAAAGCCGGCCGGATATCCCGATACCGGAGCGACCGTGACCCCCGATCTCGACCAATTGCGTGCCGACCTGCTTGCCGCCGTCGATGCTTCCCCGGGCGTCGATGCGCTGGAGGCGGTGCGTGTCCATGCGCTGGGCAAGCAGGGGGCGGTGACCGGCCTGCTCAAGACGCTGGGTGGCCTGTCGCCCGAGGAACGCCAGACGGTCGCCCCCGGCATCCATGCGCTGCGCGAGGCGGTGACGACCGCGATCGCCGCACGCAAGGCCGATCTGGAGGCGAAGGCGCTGGCGGCGAAGCTGGCGAGCGAGCGCGTCGACCTGACGCTGCCGGTCGACCGGCCGGCGCCGGGCGGGGTGCATCCGGTTTCGCAGGTGATGGACGAGCTGGCCGAAATCTTTGCCGATCTGGGCTTTGCCGTCGCGACTGGTCCGGAGATCGAGGATGACTGGCACAACTTCACCGCGCTGAACATTCCGGAGACGCATCCGGCGCGGGCGATGCATGATACGTTTTACGCGCAGCGCCGAAGCCCGCAGGGCGAGGGAACCGCAAGCGCGGCCGGCGGCGCCCAGGCGCCGTCCGACGACGGTGGCTCCGCCACCGGCGCCCCCGAACGCTACGTCCTCAGAACGCACACGAGCCCCGTCCAAATCCGCACGATGATGGCGCAGAAACCCCCGATCCGCATCATCGCGCCGGGCCGGGTCTATCGCAGCGACAGCGATGCGACGCACACGCCGATGTTCCATCAGATCGAGGGGCTGGTGATCGATCGCGGCATCCATATGGGGCATCTCAAATGGACGCTGGAGACGTTCCTGAAAGCCTATTTCGAGCGCGACGACATCGTGCTGCGGCTGCGGCCGAGCTATTTCCCGTTCACCGAACCGTCGGCGGAGGTCGATATCGGCTATACGCTGGAAAAGGGTCGGCGCGTGGTCGGCGGTGATCCGAGCAAGGGCAATGGCGGCTGGATGGAAGTGCTGGGCAGCGGCATGGTCCATCCGAAGGTCATCGAAGCGTGCGGGCTGGACCCGAACGAGTGGCAGGGATTTGCGTTCGGCACCGGCGTCGACCGGCTGGCGATGCTGAAATACGGCATGGACGATCTGCGCCCGTTCTTCGACGGCGACCTCCGCTGGCTGAAACATTACGGATTCTCGGCGCTGGACGTGCCCACGCTGTCGGGGGGAGTGACGGCATGAAGTTCACCTATGGCTGGCTCAGCGAGCATCTCGACACCGACGCACCGCTCGACACGATCCTTGAAGGGCTGACCCGGATCGGGCTAGAGGTCGAGGGCGTCGAGAATCCCGGCGAGAAGCTGGCGGCGTTCCGCGTTGCCCGTGTCCTGACCGCCGAGCGGCATCCGCAGGCGGACAAGTTGCAGGTGCTCTCCGTCGATGCCGGGGACGGCCCGTTGCAGGTGGTGTGTGGCGCGCCCAATGCCCGCGCCGGGTTGGTCGGCGTGTTCGGCATGCCGGGTGCGACGGTGCCCGCCAACGGCATGGTGCTGAAGGTCGCGGCGATCCGCGGCGTCGAATCGAACGGCATGATGTGTTCGACCCGCGAACTGGAGCTGGGCGACGATCATGACGGGATCATCGAGCTGCCCGACGATGCGCCGGTCGGTACCCCCTTCCCCGCCTATGCCGGGCTCGACGATCCGGTGATCGACGTCAGCGTCACGCCCAACCGGCAGGACTGCATGGGCGTACGCGGCATCGCGCGCGATCTGGCGGCGGCGGGTTATGGGACGTTGAAGCCGCTGGCGGTGCCGGTCGTTGCCGGCGAGGGTGACGGGCCGGACGTGCGGGTCGAGGATGTAGCGGGCTGTCCGGCTTTTTATGCGCAGGCGGTGCGCGGGCTGACCAATGGTGAGTCGCCCGAGTGGATGCGCAAGCGGCTGAACGCGATCGGGCAGAAGCCGATTTCGACGCTGGTCGACATCACCAATTACGTGATGTTCGATCTGGGGCGGCCGCTGCACGTCTATGACCTGGCGAAGTTGACCGGCGGGCTGGTTGCGCGTCAGGCGGTGGCGGGCGAGAGCGTCGTCGCGCTCAACGGCAAGACGTACACGCTGGGCAGCGGCGAGACGGTGATCGCCGACGATGCGGGCGTGCACGATATCGGCGGCATCATGGGCGGCGAGCATTCGGGCGTGTCGGCGACGACCACCGACGTGCTGATCGAATGCGCCTATTTCACGCCGGAAGCGATCGCGCGGACCGGGCAGAAACTGGCGCTGACCAGCGATGCGCGCACGCGGTTCGAGCGGGGGGTCGATCCTGCGTTTCTGGATCAGGGACTCGCCATCGCGACCGATTATGTGCTGCGGCTGTGCGGTGGGACCGCGAGTGGCGTGACGAAGGCAGGGTCGCCGCCGGTCGCGCCGCGCACCATCACCCATCAGCCCGAGCGGGTGGCGACGCTGGGCGGGCTGGATGTCGCCGAGGATCGGCAGCGCGATATCCTCGAACGGCTGGGGTTCTCGGTCGGCGATGGCTGGCAAGTGACCGTGCCGTCTTGGCGGCGCGATATCGACGGCACCGCCGATCTGGTCGAAGAAATCGTCCGCATCGAAGGGCTGGACAAGGTGCCCTCGACTCCGCTCGACCGGCCGGCGGGCGTGGCGGTGCCGACCGCGACACCCGAACAGAAGCTGGAGCGGCGCATCCGGCGTGCGGCGGCCGCTCGCGGGCTGGCCGAGGCGATTACGTGGAGCTTTATCGCCGAGGACGAAGCCGCGCCATTCGGTGGCGGCGCGTGGGAGGTCGTCAATCCGATCGCCAACGATATGCGGATCATGCGGCCATCGCTGCTGCCCGGACTGCTGAGTGCAGCGGCCCGCAACCTGAAGCGTGGGGCGAGCAGCGTGAAGCTGTTCGAGATCGGGCGGCGCTATCTGGCGGACGGCGAGCATATGACGCTCGGCATCGTGTTCGCGGGCGAGCGGGCCCCGCGCGGCTGGCGCGGTGGCAAGGCGCAGGGCTTCGACGCGTTCGATGCCAAGGGCGAGTTGCTGGCGCTGCTCGAGGCGGCGGGGGCGCCGGTCGGCAATCTGCAGGTGATGGAGGCGCCGGGCGACGTCTATCATCCGGGGCAGTCGGCGACGCTCAGGCTGGGGCCGAAGACGGTGCTGGCGAGCTTCGGCGTGTTGCACCCGACCATCGCCAAGGCGTTCGACCTGCCCGCGGGCACGGTTGCGGCCGAACTGTATCTCGACGCACTGCCGGCCAAGCGCGGCGGCGGGGCGATGCGCGGGGCCTATGCGCCGCCGGCATTGCAGGCGGTGACGCGCGACTTCGCGTTCGTGGTGGCCGACAGCGTCAGCGGTGACCAGCTGGTGCGTGCGGTGCGCGGCGCCGACAAGGCGGCGATCGTCGATGCGCGGCTGTTCGACGTGTTCGCAGGCGCCGGCGTCGAGCCGGGGCATAAGAGCCTGGCGATCGAGGTCACATTGCAGCCCGGCGCCAAGAGCTTCACCGATGCCGAATTGAAGGCGATATCGGACAAGATCGTCGCTGCGGCGACCAAGATCGGCGGGAGCCTGCGCGCATGACCGTGACCCTGACCAATGGTACGCTGACCGTAGCGGTCGAACCGCTGGGTGCCGAGCTGCATTCGATCAAGGATGCGGACGGTCGCGAACTGATGACCAATGCCGATCCGGCCTATTGGACCGGGCATGCGCCGATCCTGTTCCCGATCATCGGCGCGGTGCAGGACGATCGCTATCATTTGGATGGTGAAGTCTTCCACATGGCCAAGCACGGGTTTGCGCGGCGGCGGAAGTTTGCGAAGGTTGCACAGAGCGACACGTCCGTCCGGTTCGAACTGGTCGACGATGAAGAGACGCGGAAGCAATACCCGTTCGCGTTCATGCTCCACGTGGAACATTCGCTGGACGGTGCGACGCTGCACAGCGTTGTAACGGTTACGAATACCGGTGAGCGCGACCTGCCGGCGAGCATCGGGTTCCATCCGGCGTTCGCGTGGCCGCTGCCCTATGGCCGCGACCGTGCGGAGCATCGGATGGTGTTTTCGGACGCGGAAGTTGGCACGGTCGCGGCGATCGCGGACAACGGGACGATCGCGCCGGAGCGGCGGCCCGATCCGGTGGTCGACCGGGTGTTGACGCTGACCGACGAACTGTTCGCGAAGGATGCGCTGGTTTTCGATCCAGTTCGAAGCACTTGGGTCCGCTATGGGGCGGGAGACGGGCCGCAGTTGCGGGTCGATTTTCCGGGGATGCCCAAGCTGGGTATCTGGACCAAGCCGGGTGCAAGCTTCGTGTGTATCGAGCCGTGGGACGGGATTGCGGATCCGGAAGGGTTTGCCGGCGATATCTTCGACAAGCCGGGTATCCACCGCGTTGCGCCAGGGCAGTCGCATCGGGCGGCGATGGCGGTGACGTTGGAAGGTTGATTTTCACGCGAAGGCGCGGAGACGCGAAGCGAAGAAGGTAGGCTGGGTTTCGCGCCTTCGCGCGAACCCGCCTTCTTCCCCCGCGACACGAACCCAATCTTGCCGCCCTCTCCGCCCGGCACTAAAGGCCGGCGATGGACCATATTTCCGATCGCCGCACCTTTGCGATCATCTCCCACCCCGACGCCGGCAAGACCACGCTGACCGAAAAGCTGCTGCTGTTCGGCGGTGCGATCCATCTGGCGGGTGAGGTCAAGGCGCGCGGTGCCGCCAGGCGAGCGCGGTCGGACTGGATGAAGATCGAGCAGCAGCGCGGGATTTCGGTCACCTCGTCGGTGATGACGTTCGAGCGGAACGGGTTGACCTTCAACCTGCTCGACACGCCGGGCCACGAGGATTTCTCCGAAGACACCTATCGCACGCTGACCGCGGTCGATTCGGCGGTGATGGTGATCGACGCCGCCAAGGGCATTGAGCCGCAGACGCGCAAGCTGTTCGAAGTATGCCGGTTGCGCAGCGTGCCGATCATCACCTTCGTCAACAAGGTCGACCGCGAGGGGCGCGATCCGTTCGCGCTGCTCGATGAAGTCGCCGACATGCTGCAACTCGACGTGTGTCCGATGACGTGGCCGGCGGGCATGGGCGGGCAGTTCGAGGGTATTTACGACCTGGTCGACAACCGGCTGTTGCAGCCCGAGGCGGGGACCAAGGATTTTCAGGGCAAGGTCGAGCAGTTCACCGGGCTGGACGACGAACGGATCGACGCGGTGCTGTCGGTCGAAGGGGCCGAGCGGTTGCGCGAAGAGGCCGAGTTGGCGACGGGCGGTTATGCCGGCTTCGATGCGGCGGCGTATCGCGCGGGCGACCTGACCCCGGTCTATTTCGGGTCGGCGCTGAAGGAGTTTGGGGTCGATTCGCTGATCGATGCGATCGCGCGCCACGCCCCCCCGCCCCGCCCGCAGCCGGCCGAGCCGGCCGCGGTCGACCCGACCGACGACCGCGTGACCGGGTTCGTGTTCAAGGTGCAGGCGAACATGGACCCCAATCACCGCGACCGGATCGCGTTCATGCGGCTGTGCTCGGGGACGTTCAAGCGCGGCATGAAGCTGACCCCGACCGGCCATGGCAAGCCGATTGCGATCCACTCCCCCATCCTGTTCTTCGCGCGCGAACGCGAACTAGCGGATGAGGCTTATCCGGGCGACATCATCGGCATTCCCAACCACGGGACGCTGCGGGTGGGCGATACGCTGTCGGAGCGGGCCGATGTGCGTTTCACCGGTCTGCCGAACTTTGCCCCCGAAATCCTGCGGCGCGTGGCGTTGAAGGACCCGACCAAGACCAAGCAGTTGCGCAAGGCGCTCGACGACATGGCCGAGGAAGGGGTGACCCAGGTCTTCTACCCCGATATCGGGTCGAACTGGATCATCGGCGTGGTCGGACAGTTGCAGCTGGAAGTGCTGCTGAGCCGGCTGGACGTCGAATACAAGGTCGCGGCGGGGCTGGAAATGGCGCCGTTCGAGACGGCGCGGTGGATTTCGGCGAGCGATCCGGCGGATCTGAAGGCGTTCACCGACCTGCATCGTTCGGCGATGGCGAAGGACCGCGACGGCAATCCGGTGTTTCTGGCGAAGAGCGCGTGGGAGGTCGGCTATATCGCCGATCGCTATTCGAAGGTGACGTTCGCGGCGACGCGGGAGCGGTAGTCTCTTGTTACGACCGTACCCCCGCGCAGGCGGGGGTCCAGGGTTTCGGAGGGTACGACACGTTGCTTGGCCCTGGATCCCCGCCTTCGCGGGGATACGGCTTGCAGGCGAACGCGGTTACGCCACCCAGTCGCGCCCGAGCCGGCGGCTGGCGAGCGCCATCAGCGCACCGGCGACCAGATACAGGCACAGGGCGGCGGCGATCGCATAGCGTAGCGATTCGGTACCGTAGGCAGGCGCCAAACCCTTCGACAGCTGCCCGACGACCCAGCTGCCCATCCCCAGCCCGATGAGGTTGTTGATGAGCAGGAAACAGGCCGAGGCGGTGGCGCGCATATGGGCGGGGACGAGGTGCTGCACGGCGGTCAGCACCGGGCCGAGCCAGACATAGACCAGCGCCTGCGGGATGACGAACAGCGTGAAGGCGGCGAGCCAGCCATTCGACAGCACCCCGGCGATGAACAGCGGGGTGCCCAGCACATAGCAGAGCGCGGGCAGCAGCGCGTACCAGCGTTCGTCGCGCGCGCCCAGCCGGTCGCCGAGCGAGCCGCCGAGCAGGATACCGGCGACCCCGCCGGTCAGCAGCAGCGCGCCGAAGAACTGGCCGGTCTGGACCAGATCGAGCCCGAAGCTGCGCATCATCAGGCTGGGCAGCCAGAAGCCGACGCCATAGCCGCATATCGACCCCGCCGCCGCGCCGAAGGCGAGCAGCCAGAAGCTGGGCTTGCGCGCGAGGATGCCGAACACACGGCCGACGGGGATGCGGTCGGCGCTGGCGGCGGCACGGGGCGGGTCCTTGACGATCCAGCGGAAGAAGGGGGCGATGACCAGTCCGGCCAGACCAACGCTGTAGAAGGCGGTGCGCCACTCGACTGCCTGCGCAATATAGCCGCCGAGCAGCACGCCCCCCGCCGCGCCCAGCGGGATGCCGAGCGAATAGATGGCGAGCGCGCGGGCGCGGCGTTCGGGGGGGAAGGTGTCGGCGATCAGCGCATAGGATGGGGCGACGCCACCCGCCTCCCCCACCCCGACGCCGAGGCGGTAGAGGAACATTTGCGTGAAATTCTGCGCGGTGCCGCACAGCGCGGTGAAGCCGCTCCACACGGCAAGGCTGACCGTGATGACCCAGGTGCGGCTGGTGCGGTCGGCGATCAACGCGAGCGGAATCGCCAGCGTCGAATAGAGCGCGGCAAAGGCAAGGCCGCCGAGCATCCCCATCTGTCCGTCATCGAGGCCGAGGTCGCGCTGGACCGGTTGGGCAAGGATCGAGAGGATCTGCCGGTCGAGGAAGTTGAAGCTGTAGACCAGCAGCAACATGGCAAGGGTGATGCGGGCGTTTTTCATTGGGCTACTCGAAAATCCTCCCCGTTTACGGGGAGGGGGACCAGCGAAGCTGGTGGAGGGGGATCGCCGCGAACGCAACCGTGGTGGAAGCGGAGGCCCCCCTCCACCACCGCTGCGCGGCGGTCCCCCTCCCCGTGCCGGGGAGGATTTAGAACTTCACCTCGAACGTCGCCGTTGCCGTGCGCGGCGGGCCGTAATAGCCGATGATCGAATTGCCGAAGAGCGCGCCGGGGAAATTATAGCCCCCTACCCGGTAGCGTTGATCGGTCAGGTTGCGCAGCGCCATGCCGATCCGATAGCGGCCATCGCCCGAAATCCAGTTGGCCGCGGCGTTGACCAGCGCATAGCCGTCCTGATCGAGTGCCGGCGTCGGAATTTCGAACAGCGAATAATCGCTGCGCAGCGTGACTTCGGGCGTTACCGACAGCGATCCACCGGCGAAATCGGTCGAGGCGGTGAAGGATGCGGCGGCGGTGAATTCGGGCGTATTCTGGAACACACGCTGGTTGGATACGTCGACCGGCGTGGTGCCGCCGCCGATGAAGGTCAGGAATTCCTTGTAATCGGCATTGGTGTAGCCGAACGAGACCTGTGCCGAGAAATTGCGGGACGGGACCATCCGCCCCTCTATCTCCAGCCCGTAAATGTCCGCCTTGCCCGCATTGTCGACGAAGCTGGCGATGCCGCCATTGACGTTGGGCACCTGGATCGTGACTTGCTGGTCGGTGTAGCGCGAATAATAGCCGGCCATGTTCAGGAACAGGGTGCGGTCGAGGAACGCGCCCTTCATGCCGACTTCGTAGCTGGTGATCTTTTCGGGATCATAGCCATTGACGGTCGTCGGCGTGAACACCGCGTCGCCGCGCATGTCGAATCCGCCCGATTTGAACCCCCTGCCCCACGATGCATAGAGGTTCAGGTCCTGTCGCGGCTCGTAACTGATCGACACGCGCGGGGTGAACTGGTCGAAGCTGCGATCGTTGGTGTAATCGGTGCGGATCAGGCCGGGCACGGCGGCGGCATTGCCGAAGCGGGGCGAGCGGATGCCGGTATAGTTGCGGCGGAAGACGGTGCCGGTCTTGTCATCCTTGGTATAGCGCAGGCCGGCTGACACCTTCAGCCGGTCGGTCAGGTCGTAGCTGATATCGCCGAACGCGGCATAGCTCTTGGTCCTTACCTGTCCCGAGGTCAGGGTGGTGGTGTTGGCGAGGCCGAGCACGGTGTCGAAGGCGCCCGAGGCGTCGGCATCGAGGTAATAGAGGCCGACGACGCCCTGCAACCGATCGCCCTGGATCAGCAGTTGCAGTTCCTGGGTGAATTGCCAGTCGTCATATTCGGCGGGCACGTCGAGGGTGGGGAGCGCAGTGTTGTCGAAATCGATGACGGTGTTGGTGGCGCCTTCGCGGTACGCGCTGATCGATTTGAAGGTCAGCAGGTCGGATAGCTGGAACTCGCCGGTCAGCGACAGTCCCTGCGCCACCACGCGATTACGATCGCCGATGCCGGCGCGGGTGTCGTAGACGCTGGGGGTCGGCGCATAGCGCGGGTCGGTACCGTTCGCGAGCAGCCGGGTGCCGTGGCGCGGGTTCGACCGGTCGAGCGTGCGATCGCCGGCGAGGCGGACGAAGATGCTGTCGGTCGGGGTCCATTCGGCCGAGACGCGCGCGGCGAGCACGTCCTTGTCATATTGGTCGGCACCAGTGGTCAGGTTCCGGCCGTAACCGTCGCGCTTGTAGCGCGCGACCGCGCCGCCGATCGACAACGTATCACCGAGCGGCACCGTGACCTGCCCGATCAGGTCTAGCTGATTATACGCGCCGTAGGATGCGCGTGCGGTGCCGGCGAAGTCGTTGCCCAGCCGCTTCGTCACATATTTGATCGCGCCGCCGATCGTGTTGCGGCCATAGAGCGTTCCCTGCGGCCCGCGCAGCACCTCGACCCGTTCGACGTCGAAGATATCGAGCACCGCCCCCTGCGGCCGGGCGACATAGACGTCGTCGAGATACAGGCCGACACCCGGTTCGAAGCCCCAGAGCGGATCCTGCTGGCCGACGCCGCGGCTGAAGGCGATCAGCGTGGAGTTGGAGCCGCGCGCGATCTGCAGCGTCAGGTTGGGCGTCTTGTCCTGCAAGGCGGTGATATCGACCGCACCGGTGCGGGTCAGCTGATCGCCGGTCACCACCGACATGGCGATCGGCACGTCGATGACGCTTTCGGCGCGGCGGCGGGCGGTGACGACGATGTCGCCGTCACCCTGATCCGCGACCACCGACGCCGATGCGGCCAGAGTTTCGGGGGGCGTTTCGGTGGTTTGTGCGAGTGCGGGCGATGCGACGAGCGCCGCCCCCATCAGCAAACCGGCGCGAATTCCGAACGTGCGACGCATCGACCTCTCCCTGCATGGACGCCACCCGTTTGGCCGGGTTGTACGTCGTTGCGCTTGGCTATACTGAAAGATGAACCGGGTTTCAACTTTCCCGGACCGGGAGAGCGAACAGATGGCCGAGACGGGCGTCAGCGACGACAAGATGCCGCGCACCGAACGCGGTCGCCGCACCCGCCGCGCGATCCTCGACGCTGCCGCCGCCGAGTTCGGGGAGAAGGGATTTCACGAAGGATCGATCAGCGCGATCACCCGGCGGGCAGGCGTGGCGCTCGGCAGTTTCTACACCTATTTCGATTCGAAGGACGCGGTGTTCCGCGCGCTGGTCGCCGACATGTCGGCGCAGGTGCGCGATCATGTCGCGCCGGCGATTCGCGAGGCGGAGGGACAGATCGCGGCCGAGCGCGCCGGGCTGCTCGAATTCATCCGCTTCGTGCGGGCGCACAAGGAAATCTACCGCATCATCGACGAGGCGGAGTTCGTCGATCCGGCCAGTTTCCGCCGGCATTATTCGACGACGGCGGACCGGATTGCGGCGAGGCTGCGTGCGGCGGCGGATCGGGGGGAAGTGTCGCGCGAGGTGTCCGAAGTGCATGCCTGGGCGATCATGGGCATGAACGTGTTCCTGGGCCTGCGATACGGGGTGTGGGACGAAGACCGGACGCCCGAGGACGTGGCCGATGCGGTCGCGACGTTGCTGGCGCGTGGAATGGTCGCTGCGCATGGCGACAAGGTCGAGACCGGGCAGGTGTAGGCCGTACAACGAAAAACGCCGGCGGGTTGCCCCACCGGCGTTTTCATCCCGCAAACAGGAACCGCAGCGCGTTACGCGGCGGCCTGCTCCGGCAGGGCGGCCTTTGCCTGCGCGACGATCGCCTTGAAGGCGGCTTCCTCGTGCATCGCGATATCGGCCAGGACCTTCCGGTCGAGTTCGATGCCGGCCAGCTTGCAGCCGTGCATGAACTGCGAATAGGTGATGCCTTCCGCCCGGACACCGGCGTTGATGCGCTGGATCCACAGACCACGGAAGGTCCGCTTCTTCACCTTGCGGTCGCGATAGGCGTACTGACCGGCCTTTTCGACGGCCTGGCGCGCGATGCGGATGGTGTTCTTGCGACGGCCATAATAGCCCTTCGCCTGATCCAAAATCCGCTTGTGCTTCGCCTTGGTGGTCGTGCCGCGCTTGATGCGTGCCATGTCTCGTTACTCCTTAGCGAAGACCGTAGGGTGCCCATGCCTTGATGTGCGCGACATCGGCATCGGCGAGGACCGAGGTCCCCCGGTTCTGACGGATATACTTCGCGTTGTGCGAGATCAGGCGGTGGCGCTTGCCGGCGACGCCGTGCTTCACCTTGCCGGTGGCGGTGAACTTGAAGCGCTTCTTGACGCCGCTCTTGGTCTTGAGCTTGGGCATTTTGGTCTCCTCAAAAATCACGACGTGCGGATTGCCGCGGCAGCCCCAGATGGCCGGGCGAATCCCGAAAGGTCGTGGAAAGAGCGCGCCCCTAACCCGGATGGGCGCGGAACGCAACCACCGGAACTCGTTACGGCTGCGAACGGTTGAGGGGCGATGGCCGAAGTTTCCCCGACGACCGGCGCCCCCGCCACCCCCCGCCGCACCCGCGACTGGCGGCGGATCGCGCTCAGGACGCTGGCCGGCATCGTCGGGACGCTGTTCCTCGCCTGGCTGATCCTGTTCGTGACCAAGGGCCGGTTCCTGAAGGGCACGTTCGAGCGGATCGCATCGTCGCAGAGCGGCCGCACCGTCCGCGTCGCCGGCGATTTCCAACTCTACTTCAATCCGATCGACCTGAAGTTCCTGGGCGAAGGATTGTCGGTATCGAACCCCGGCTGGGCGGGCGGCGGCAATCTGTTCGAAGCGAAAAAGCTCGACAGTTCGACCGCCACCCTGACCTTCCTGTTCGGGCGGCGGCGGGTCAACTGGCTCGAACTCGACGGGGCACGCGCCGATCTCCATTGGGACGCAGCGCGCAAACGCAATACCTGGACCTTCGGCGACCCGAACAAGCCGGGCAAGAAGCTGGACCTGCCGATCGTGCGCGCCGGCACGTTCCGCGACACGCGCATCCGCTACCGCGATCCGCAATTCCTGCTCGACGGCAATTTCACGCTCGACACGGTGCAGACCAGCGACGCGCAATTCGCCGGCGCGATCCGCGCGACCGGGCAGGGGACGGTGCGCGGACGCCCGTTCCGCCTGACCGGACAGTTGCAGTCGCCCGATGCGACGATTCGCGGCGGGCAGAATCAACTGACCGCCCGGATCGAGGTCGCGCGGTCGGTCGCGATCCTTGCCGGTACCCTGCCCGGCCCGACCGAGCTCGACGGATCGAACCTTGCCGTGCGGCTGCGCGGGCGCAACCTGTCGGACGTGTTCGCGGTGCTCGGCATCGTGACCCCCGACACCCGCACCTATCGCCTGACCGGGCGGATGACCAAGGACGGTCCCGACTGGAAATTCACCCGGTTAAAGGGCGTGTTCGGCGACAGCGATCTGGCCGGCAGCCTGACCGTGACGCAGCGCGAACCGCGCCTGCTGCTGACCGCCGACCTGACGTCGCGCACACTCGATATCGTCGATATGTCGGCGTTCGTCGGCTACGACCTCGAACGGGTCGAGGCCCAAGGCGCGGCGGGTGTGATCGAACGCGCGGGCGGCGCCCCCCGCCTGCTTCCCGATGCGAAGCTGAACGTCGAGGCGCTGCGCAATTTCGACGCCAAGGTCCGCTACAAGGTTGCCAGCGTCCGCGCGCGCAGCCTGCCGGTATCCGACGTCGACCTGACGCTGGACCTGAACGACCGGTTGCTCAAACTCTCGCCGCTGACCTTTGCGATGGCGCGCGGCAATGTCGCGTCGGACGTGGTGATCGACGCGCGGCGCCGCCCCGCCGTCACGGACTACGACATCCGCCTGTCGCCGACGCCGATGGGACGGTTGCTGGCGGGCTGGGGCGTCGAGGAAGCGGGAACGTCGGGCACGGTCAAGGCGCGGGTGAAGCTGACCGGCACCGGCGACACCGTCCATGATTCGCTGGCCAGTTCGAACGGCCGGATCGCGATCATCCTGCCCGCCGGCAGTTTCTGGACGCGCAACGTGCAGTTGTCCGAGCTCGACCTCGGCACCTTTGCGCAGAAGATGTTCGAGGGACGGTTGAAGGAACCGGTGCGGATCAATTGCGGGCTGATCGGCTTTACCGTGCGCAGCGGGGTGGCGGCGGCCGACCCGATCCTGATCGATACGCAGAAGAATGTGATGATCGGGCGTGGCGGTTTCAGTTTCCGCAACGAATCGATCGACCTGGCCGTGCGCGCCGATTCGAAGCGATTCTCGTTGTTCGCCGGCCAGTCGCCGGTGGGCATCGGCGGTTATTTCGCTTCGCCACGCTATTCGGTCATCAGCCCCGAACTGCTCGGTCGCGCCGGTGCTGGCCTTGGCCTTGCGGTCGTGGCGACGCCGTTGGCCGGGGTGCTGGCGTTCGTCGATCCCGGCGATGCGAAGGGCGCGGCGTGCGGCCCGATCCTCGCCGGCGCGACCGCCCGGGCGCAGCGGACCAAGGATGGCGAGGCGCGGGACGATGTGGGGCGGGGGACGACCGCCAAGGCCGAAGACGGGCGGTCGAACCGCGGCGAGCGCAAGGAACAGCGCAAGAAGTTTCTCGGGATTTTCTGATTTTCACGCGAAGGCGCGAAGCGAAGAGCGCAGATCGATCGACATGCCCGAACACGGTCGTCCTCCCAGCGAAGGCTGGGATCTCCCGCTGATAGCACGCGGCAGGAGCCGCCCGTGGCCCCAGCCTGCGCTGGGGCGACGCCGCTTGACAAAGGAATCGACGTCTGGCGATCGGCGCAATCTCTTCGCGCCTTCGCGTGAAAATCACATAATCCCCGGAAACGCCCCGCCATCGATCAACAGGCTCTGCCCGGTGATGAAGCCGGCCCGGTCCGAACACAGGAATGCGCACGCCGCGCCGAACTCCGCCGGGTCGCCGATTCGCTTGGCCGGGATCGCCTCGGCCCGCTTCGCCTTTTCCTCCGCAGGCGTCGTGCCGTTCTTCTGCGCCGCCGCCTCGCTCATCGATGCGATGCGTGCGGTGTCGAACGATCCGGGCAGCAGGCCGTTGATCGTCACGTTCGATCCCGCCACCTGACGCGCAATTCCCGCGACGAAGCCGGTCAGGCCGGCGCGCGCGCCGCTCGACAGGTCGAGGCCGGGCAACGGCATCTTGACCGAGCCCGAGGTGATGTTGACCACCCGCCCGAAGCCGCGTTCGACCATGCCGGGCAACACCGCCTGCAACAGCAACGCCGGAGTGACGAAATTGCTCTCCAGCCCGGCGCGGATGCCGTCTGCCGCCAGCTCGGTATAGGGTTTGACCGGCGGCCCGCCATTGTTGTTGACGAGGATGTCGGGATCGGGACAGGCGGCGAGCAGCGCGGCGCGGCCTTCGTCGGTCGACAGGTCGGCGACGACCTCGGTCACCGTCACCCCGGTTTCTTCCCGGATCGCCGCGGCTGTCGCCGCCAGCTTCGCCGCATCGCGCCCGTTTACGACGACATCGACCCCGGCGCGCGCCAGTTCCAAAGCGCAGGCGCGACCCAGCCCGGCGCTCGATGCGCACACGATCGCCTTGCGGCCGGCAATTCCCAGATCCATTGCGGACTCCCCTATTTCTTCAGCCGCCATCCGGTGCGGAAGATCACGGTGATCACCGCGACGCAGATGCACAGGAACGCGAAGGTCGCACCGAGGCTGGCCGCTACCGGAACATCGCCGACCCCGAAAAAGGTCCAGCGAAACCCGCTGATGAGATACACGATCGGATTGAACAGGCTGATCGTCCGCCACACGCCCGGCAGCATGTCGATCGAGTAGAAGGCGCCGCCCAGAAAGGTCAGCGGCGTCACCACCAGCAGCGGAATGACCTGCAACTGTTCGAACCCCTTGGCCCATAGCCCGAGGATGAAGCCGAACAGGCAGAAGGTGACCGCGACCAGCAGCAGATAGCATAAAGCCCAGAAGGGGTGGGCGACCTGCACGTCGACGAACAGATGCGCGGTGGCAAAGATCACCAACGCGACGATACACGACTTGCTCGCCGCCGCGCCGACATAGCCGACCAGCGTTTCGAGCGTGGAGACCGGTGCCGAGAGCAGTTCGTAGATGGTGCCCGACCATTTGGGCATGAAGATGCCGAAGCTGGCGTTGAAGATGCTTTCGGTCAGCATGGTCAGCATCATCAATCCGGGAACGATGAACGCGCCATAGGGCACGCCGCCGACCTCGTTCATCCGGCTGCCGATCGCGGTGCCGAACACCACGAAATACAGCGAGGTGGTGATGACCGGCGTCGCCAGCGACGTCCAGATCGTCCGCCCGAACCGCGCCAGTTCGAAGCGATAGATGGCCAGCACGCCATGCCAGTTGAAGGTCATGCCCGGCCCTCCTGCTCATGCACCAGCCCGACGAAGATATCCTCGAGGCTCGACTGCTTGGTCGCGATATCCTTCCACGCGATCCCCGCCTCGTCGGCGGCGCGTAACAGCGCGCGCACGCCGTTATCCTCGGCTTTGGCATCGAACGACAGGGTCAGCGCATGGCCCTCGTCGGACAGGGTCAGCGGCCAGTGCGACAGGGCAGGGGGCACCTCGGCGATCGGTTCGCTCAGGGTCAGCGTCAGCGTCTTCTTGCCGAGCTTCCGCATCAGCGCCGCCTTCTCGTCGACCAGGATCAGCCGGCCCTTGGCGATGACGCCCACCCGGTCGGCCATTTCCTCGGCCTCCTCGATATAATGGGTGGTCAGGATGATGGTGACGCCACGTTCGCGCAACTCATGGACCAGCCGCCACATGTCGCGGCGCAGTTCGACATCGACGCCTGCGGTCGGTTCGTCGAGGAACAGGATGTCGGGTTCGTGGGCCAGCGCCTTGGCGATCATCACCCGGCGTTTCATGCCGCCCGACAGCTCGGTCATCTTCGCGTCGCGCTTGTCCCACAAGGTCAGGTCGCGCAGCAGCCGCTCGATAAAGGCCGGGTCGGCATGCCGCCCGAACAGCCGGCGGGAGAAGGTGACCGTCGCCAGCACCGTCTCGAACGCGTCGGTCAGCAATTCCTGCGGCACCAGACCGATCCGGGTCCGCGTCTCGCGATAGTCGCTTACCGTGTCGAACCCGGCGGCGGTGATCGTCCCTTCGCTCGGCGTCACGATACCGCACACGATGCTGATGAGCGTCGTCTTGCCCGCGCCGTTCGGGCCCAGCAGCGCAAAGATCTCGCCCTTGCCGATGTCGAGATCGGTCGGCTGCAACGCGACCGTGCCGGACTTGTACGTCTTGGCAACGCCCCGGATCGAAAGAATGGTTTCCATGGCAGGGCTTGTTCCATGGTTTGATGACGGAGGAAAGGCTCAGGCGGCCGGTGTCGCCTTCGCCTTGCGCGCTTCCGCCACCGCCGCCTGAAGTGCCGGCAGCGTCTGGGCGCCGCCCAGTACCTGATCGCCGACCACCCAGGACGGCGTGCCGCTGAAGCCGAGGACGCCGGCGGTCTTCAGGTTGCGTTCGATCTCGCCCGCGATCTGCGGTGATGCGATCGCGGCGCGCGCGGCGTTCAGGTCGAGCCCGGCCGTCCGTGCCGCCGCCTCGATCGATCCGGCATCGACGCGGCCGGCGGCGTAGAGAGCGTCGTGGAACGGTTTGAACTTGTCCTGCAACGCCGCCGCCAGCGCCCATTCGGCAGCGGTGCGGCTGTCACGCGACAAGATCGGCAGTTCGCGATAGACGATGCGGACGTTCGGGTCGCTCGCGATCAGCCCGCTGATCGCGGGCAGGCTGGCGCGGCAGAAGCCGCAGGCATAGTCGAGATAGGCGACGACGCTGACATCGCCATCGGGATTGCCGGCAATGGCGCCCGGAAAGGGGTCGACGATCGCCGCGCGGTTGGCCGCCACCGCCTTGCCCGCTTCCTTCGCCTGCAACCGCCGCATCGCTTCGGGCAGGATTTCGGGGTTGGCGAGGATATAGTCGCGCACGACCGTTTCGGTCGCCGTCCGGTCGGTTGCCACCCGTTGCGCGACGATCGCCCCGCCGGCACCCGCCACCGCCGCCGCGGCCAGCATTGCGATGCTACCCATCCGGCTCATGGTCAGCCCCGCCGCCTGCGATTGCGCTTCTCTTCCTCGAGAGCGGTCTGCGACGTCATCTGTATGTCCTGTGCCCTGATCCAGTCGGTCGACCCCTGCGGCAGCAACGCCATCGCCCGCCGCGCGCTGGCCAGCGCCATGCCATTGTCGCCGATCAGCGCCGTATATTCCGCCATCGCCAGCGCGACGCGCGCGGGATCGCCGCGCCGTTCGTAGAGGATGCTGAGTTGATACCAGGCGAACGGGTTCTGGTTGTCGCGCGCCACCGCCTGTTTCAGCACCCGTTCGGCCTCGTCGAGCAGCGCCGGGTCCTCCGCCGCGATCAGCGCGTGGCCGAAACTGGCGGCGATCAGCGGCGACGACCGCGTCCGCTCGGTCGCCTCGCGCAGTGCCGACAGCGCTTCCTTGGGCTTGCCCGATTCGAGCAGGATCTGCCCTTCGAGCTCGAGGAAATAGGGGTCGTCGGGCGCCGATTTGACCAGCGCCAGCGTCTCGTCCGCCGCCTGCTCGGGATAGCCCGATTTCTGATAGGCATAGGCGCGGGCATAATGGGCGTAGACGCTCTGGTCGCTGGCCGGGTAGCGGCGCAGCGTATCCTTGGGATCGCTGACATAGCCACGCAGCTTCGCCTGCACCCGCTTGAACCGCACTTCCAGCGCCGGATCGGTCTGCGCCTTGAACGCGGGCGAGGATTGTACGTCCTGCGTCAGGTTGGCGATGCGCTCGCCGCTCAACGGGTGGGTGCGCTGGTAGCTGTTGTCCTGGGGGATGGCGAGGCGATATTCCATGTTCTGGAGCTTCTTGAAGAAGTCCAGCATCCCCTGTCCCGAGACATTGGCGCTGCGCAGGAAGCGGGTGCCGGCGGCGTCGGCGGCGCTTTCCTGCGTCCGGCTGAACGCCAGATAGCTGCTCATCGCCGCCTGCTGTCCCGCGGCGAGGATCCCCGCTCCCGCTTCGCCCGCGCCCGCCGCCATCGCCGCGACGCCGAGCAACAGGCTGAGTACGGTGATGCCGGTCGCCGGCGCCATGCCGCGTCCGGCCAGCGGCACGTGCCCGCCGACGATATGACCGATTTCATGAGCGATGACGCCCTGCACCTCGTTGGCGTCGTCGGCGGCGTCGATCAGCCCCGAATGGATATAGACGGTCTGCCCGCCCGCCACGAAGGCGTTGATCGACTTGTCCTGCAACAGCACGACGTTGAAGTTGCGCGGGTCGAGCCCGGCCGCGACCGCGATCGGCCGCGACATGTCGTTGAGCAATGCCTCGGTCTCGGCATCGCGCAGCAGCGACTGCGCGGCGGCCGGCTGTACGAACAGGAGAATGGCGGCAGCGATGCCGCCCAGCGCGCGCTTCATGAACGTCCTTATCGGCCATCGGCCGGACACGGGTCAACGCCGGCTATGGCTGGGACGCGCTGAACCGCGAGTTAAGCGATCGCGCGCAGTTCCGGGGGCGTGCCGAACAGCTTGATGCCGAGCGGCGGTTCGGACAGGTCGCCGCCGCGCGCACGGACCGCGAAATCGACGATCCGCCCGACCGAATCATAGCCACACGGTTTCGACACCACGCCGAGCGCACCATCGATCCCTTCGTTCAGCAGATTGGGATTTGCGGTCAGGAAGATGACCGTGGTGCCATAGTTGCGGCCGAGCATCCGCCCGATCATCGGTCCCGTAGGCCCGTCGCGCAGGTTACAGTCGACCAGCGCCACGTCGGGGCGCGTCGTCGCCAGTTCCATTGCTCGGCTCATGTCGGCAGCAATGCCGACCGGGCGATAGCCATGTTCCTCCAGCGACGCTTCCAGGTCGATTGCAACCAGCATCTCGTCCTCGACGATCAGGACGGTAGGCGAGGAAGGGTACGCATGGGACATATCAATGGGTGGCAACGCCGTAAGGTCGCATCCGGTTCCAGTTTCCGGTTCGGGCAAGGATCGTGCGCAAAACCGCCGAACATCGCAACAACATGGGTTGTATCGCCGCAACGACGCCGCTAATGGCCGCGGCGGGCCACGCTGTCCCAACGCAGCGCGTGCTCTCTGTGAGGAGAGACTGACATGACCGAGCTTCCGCCGAAACCGGCGACGACCCCTGCGCGTCCCTATTTTTCGTCCGGCCCCTGCGCCAAGCCGCCGGGCTGGTCCGCAGACCGCCTCAACCCCGTCAGCCTCGGCCGGTCGCACCGCTCGAAGATCGGCAAGCAGCGGCTGCAATATTGCATCGATCTGATGCGCGAGCTGCTCAAGCTGCCCGACACGCACCGCATCGGCATCGTGCCCGGATCGGACACCGGCGCGTTCGAAATGGCGATGTGGACGATGCTAGGCGCCCGCCCCGTCACCGCGCTGGCGTGGGAAAGCTTCGGCGAAGGCTGGGTGACCGATGCGGTCAAGCAGCTGAAGATCGACCCGACCGTCGTGCGCGCCGATTACGGCCAGCTGCCCGACCTCGGCGAGATCGACTGGACCAACGACGTGCTGTTCACCTGGAACGGCACCACGTCGGGCGTGCGCGTGCCGAACGCCGACTTCATCCCCGAGACCCGCGAGGGGCTGTCGTTCGCCGACGCGACCTCGGGCGTGTTCGCCTATGATATCGACTGGGCGAAGATCGACGTCGCGACGTTCAGCTGGCAGAAGGTGCTGGGCGGCGAGGGCGCGCATGGCGTGCTGATCCTCGGCCCGCGCGCCGTCGAACGGCTGGAGACCTACACCCCGGCATGGCCGCTGCCCAAAGTCTTCCGGCTGGTGTCGAAGGGCAAGCTGACCGAAGGCATCTTCAAGGGCGAGACGATCAACACGCCGTCGATGCTGGCGGTCGAGGATGCGATCTTCAGCCTCGAATGGGCGAAGTCGCTGGGTGCCGACGGGCTGATCGCGCGCAGCGACGCCAATGCCGCCGCGCTCGACAAGATCGTCGCGGAGCGCGACTGGCTCGGCCATCTCGCCGCCGATCCGGCGACCCGGTCGAAGACCAGCGTCTGCCTGACCGTCGAGGGTGCCGACGAGGCGCTCATCAAGAAGATGGCGTCGTTGCTCGAGGCCGAAGGTGCCGCCTATGACGTCGCGGGCTATCGCGATGCGCCGGCGGGCCTGCGCATCTGGTGCGGCGCGACCGTCGATACGGCGGATATCGAGGCACTCGGGCCGTGGCTCGACTGGGCCTACGCGACGGCGAAGGCGGCCGCTTAACCCCTCTCCCCTTCAGGGGAGAGGTTGGGAGAGGGGCTGTCGCGCCACCTTTCCGCCCGCTCCCCGACTTCCCCTCTCCCCGGCCCTCTCCCCTGAAGGGGAGAGGGAGGTAAGGAACCAACCATGCCTAAAGTTCTGATTTCCGACAAGATGGACCCCAAAGCCGCCCAGATCTTCCGCGAACGCGGGGTCAAGGTGGACGAGATTACCGACAAGACGCCCGAGGAACTGATCGCGATCATCGGCGACTATGACGGTCTCGCCATCCGTTCGTCGACGAAGGTGACCAAGGCGATCCTAGACGCCGCGAAGAATCTGAAGGTCGTCGGCCGCGCCGGGATCGGCGTCGACAATGTCGACATTCCCGCCGCGTCGGCTGCGGGTGTCGTCGTGATGAACACGCCGTTCGGCAACTCGATCACCACCGCCGAACATGCCATCGCGCTGATGTTCGCGCTCGCCCGTCAGCTGCCCGAGGCCGATGCCTCGACCCAGGCGGGCAAGTGGGAAAAGAACCGCTTCATGGGTGTCGAGTTGACGGCCAAGACGCTGGGGCTGATCGGTGCCGGCAATATCGGGTCGATCGTCGCCGACCGCGCGCAGGGCCTGAAGATGAAGGTCATCGCCTTCGATCCGTTCCTGTCGCCCGAACGCGCGATCGAGATCGGCGTGGAGAAGGTCGAGCTCGAGCAGCTGCTGGCGCGCGCCGACTTCATTACCCTGCACACCCCGCTGACCGACCAAACCCGCAACATCCTGTCGGCGGAGAACATTGCCAAGACGAAGAAGGGCGTGCGCATCATCAACTGCGCGCGCGGCGGGCTGATCGACGAGGCGGCACTCAAGGCCGCGTTGGACAGCGGCCATGTCGCGGGCGCGGCGCTCGACGTGTTCGTGGAGGAACCGGCGAAGGAGTCGCCGTTGTTCAACACGCCGAACTTCATCTCGACCCCGCATCTGGGTGCGTCGACCAGCGAAGCGCAGGTCAATGTCGCGATCCAGGTCGCCGAACAGATGGCCGATTTCCTGGTATCGGGCGGCGTCACCAACGCGCTGAACATGCCGTCGCTGTCGGCCGAAGAGGCTCCACGCCTCAAGCCGTACATGGCGCTCGCCGAAAAGCTCGGCTCGCTGGTCGGGCAGCTGACCACCGGCGTTATCGCGCGCGTGTCGGTGCACAGCGAAGGGGCCGCGGCCGAACTGAACCAGAAGCCGATCGTCGGCGCGGTGCTGGCCGGGTTCCTGCGCGTTCAGTCGGACACGGTGAACATGGTTAACGCGCCGTTCCTGGCGAAAGAGCGCGGCATCGAAGTGCGCGAAGTCCGCAACGACCGCGAGGGCGATTACCACACGCTGATCCGCGTCAGCCTGAAGACCGAAGCCGGCGAGCGCTCGGTCGCGGGTACGTTGTTCGGCAATGCCCAGCCGCGGCTGGTCGAACTGTTCGGCATCAAGGTCGAGGCCGATCTGGCCGGACACATGCTCTATGTCGTCAACGAGGACGCGCCGGGCTTTATCGGCCGCATCGGCACGACGCTCGGCGAAGCGGGGGTGAACATCGGTACCTTCCACCTCGGCCGGCGCGATGCCGGCGGCGAAGCGGTGGTGCTGCTGTCGGTCGACGAAGCGGTCACGCCCGAACTGGTGGCGAAGGTCCGCTCGCTTCCGGGCGTCAAGACGGTCATGCCGCTCAAATTCTGATCGGCTTTCGAACGCAAGGGACGGGCCGTCGGAGCGATCCGGCGGCCCGTTTTGCCGTCGGGCACGGTTTCGCCGCGTCGCGACTCGCGCTAGGGGAAGCGCCATGAACGATACCGGCCTCCTGCCCGAAGGGTTTCACGACCGCCTGCCCCCCGCCGCCGATGGCCTGCGCCGGTTCGAAGGGGCGGTGCTGGGCGTCGCGCATGGCTATGGCTATGAACAGGTCGACCCGCCGCTCGCCGAGTTCGAGGCGGGGCTGGCCGGACGGTTGAAGGGGACGGCGGCGACCGATGCGGTGCGCTTCGTCGATCCGGTCAGCCAGCGGACGCTGGCGATCCGGCCCGACATCACCGCACAGGTCGCGCGGATCGCGGCGACGCGCATGGGCCATCATCCGCGCCCGGTGCGGCTGTCCTATGCCGGGCCGGTGCTGAAGCTGCGCGCAGGCGAACTGGCGCCGCGCCGCGCGTCGCGGCAGATGGGGGCCGAACTGATCGGGCTCGACAGCGTGGCGGCGGCGACCGAGATCGTGACCGTCGCGGTCGAGGCGCTGGCGGCGGCGGGCGTCACCGGCATCTCGATCGATTTCACCCTGCCCGATCTGGTCGCGACGCTGGCAGGCGATCCGCCGGGGCCGCAGCATGACGCGCTGATCGCGGCATTGGATGCCAAGGATGCCGGGCGGGTCGCGGCGATCGATCCGGCCTATCTGCCGCTGGTCGAGGCGGCGGGGCCGTTCGACACCGCGCTCGCCCGGCTGCGCGCGACCGATCAGGCCGGACGGCTGGCGTCGCGGCTCGACGCGATCGAGGCGGTCGCGGGGACGCTCGCGGGTCGCGTGGCAGTGACGCTTGATCCGACCGAGCGGCACGGCTTCGAATATCAGAGCTGGCTCGGCTTCTCGCTGTTCGCGCAAGGGGTGCTGGGCGAGATCGGGCGCGGCGGCAGCTATACGGTGTGTCATGCCGATGGCCGCGAGGAACCGGCGGTGGGTTTCTCGCTCTACGCCGATGCGCTACTCGACGCCGGGCTGGGCGCCAAGGACCGGCGGCGGCTGTTCCTGCCGATCGGTACCGATCGGGCGGCGGCGGCACGGCTGCGCGGCGAAGGCTGGGTAACGGTCGCGGCGTTGGAGGCGGACGATACGCCCGAGGCGCAGCTGTGCACGCATCGCTGGGCGGACGGCACGGTCGTACCGCTCGCATGACGAAAGGGGCGGCACAATGGCCGCCCCGATCGCTTTATTCGGCAGCCTTGGGCTTGCGGCCGCGACGGCGCGGCGCATCGCCGGCTTCGCCCTCGACAGCGGCTTCGTCGGTATCGCCACCGCGCGCCTTGCGGCCGAGGCCGATGCGCTTGGCCATGTCGCGACGGCTCTGCGAATAGGTTTCGGCGACCATCGGATAGTCGGGACGCAGGCCATAGCGCTCGCGATAGGTCTCCGGCGTCAGGCCGTGACCGGCAAGGTGACGGCGCAGCGTCTTGTACGGCTTGCCGTCGATCATCGAGATGATGTGGTCCTTCGACGCCAGCGACTTGCGCACCGAAACCGCGGCGACATGTTCCTGCTGCGGCGCGGCCTCTTCCGGTTCGACGTTGCCCGATGCCAGACCCAGAACCGTCGCGTGCATCGTTTGGAGGAAGGTCGGAACATCCTCTGCGGCGACGCGGTTGTTGCCGTTGTTCAACCAGGCGATGGTCAGTTCGGTCGCCAGTTCGATCGCGTTCAGTTCGGATCCGTCTTCGGACATGGAGTTCTCCTTTTCTGATGCTGGCTTTGCGTCGCATCAACCTTCAGGTCAATGGGTCCGATCTGGACGGAAGGCAGTTTTGAAACATTTATGGGAAATATTTTACCTCTTTCAACCGGCTGGTGGCAATGGATTATCCTAGATTGACTTGAGGACGGCCGAAAGGTCCAGGGCATAACTGTCTAGCGACAATTGCTCGGACGGGGCCAGAAGCGGGACAGTTAGCGCACGGCAATGTTGCGCCGCGAACGACAGAAGGACGAACGACGAATGGACGTGCCGGTGATCGAAACCAGTGATCCCGTCTGGCGCGAGATCGCCGATCGGATACCGGTTCCGGCATGGACCGCCGACCGCGACGGACGAATCCTGTGGGCCAATCGTCCATGGCGCGACGAGATCGGCACGGCATTGCCGGGTGATCTTTGGCTCTGTTCGCTAACGCCCGAAGCACGGGCGGCAGCGACCGACGATTGGCGGGCGGGGACGGCAAGTCGCCGACCCTTCGTCGTCCGGATCGGCGGCGACGCGGGCGAAACCGTCTTCACCGTTACCGCGACGGCGCCCGATGCCGCGGGAAATCCGCGCTGGCTGGCGGTGGCGAGCGGCGACGCGGCGCGGCGCGAGGCCGAGAGCGCGCAGGCCGCCACCCGTGCCGAACTCGACACGCTGACCAATGCGATGCCGCAAATGGTCTGGGCCACCCGCCCCGACGGGCATCACGATTATTACAATGCGCAGTGGTATCGTTTTACCGGCATGCCCGAAGGATCGACCAATGGCGAAGGGTGGAACGGTATGTTCCACCCCGACGACCAGGACCGGGCCTGGGCCCGCTGGCGCCACAGCCTGACGACCGGCGAGGATTACGAGATCGAATATCGCCTGCGCCATCACAGCGGCCGATATCGATGGGTGCTGGGGCGGGCGCTGCCGGTGCGCGACGCGGCGGGGCAGATCGTCCGCTGGATCGGAACCTGCACCGATATCGATTCGGCCAAACGCGCCGCCGAGCAGAACGATATCCTCAGCCGCGAACTCAGCCACCGCATCAAGAACATCTTTGCGATCATTACCGGGCTGATCCGCATGTCGGCGCGACGGATGCCGGCGATGCGCGGCTTTGCCGACGAACTGGCCGCGCGCGTCGCGGCGCTGGGTGCGGCGCACGATCTCGCCCGGCCGCATAGCGAGGTGTCGCGACCCTCGGTCGGCGAGGCGACGCTGCATCATGTGCTGCGCGACCTGCTGTCGCCCTATGCCGCCGAGCAGTGGCAGGTGACCGGCGACGACGTGGCGATCGACGATCGCGGGGCCACGCCGGTCGCGCTGCTGTTCCACGAACTGGCGACCAACGCCGCGAAATATGGCGCGCTGTCGACGGCCGACGGGCAGGTTTCGATCGAGACGACCTGTCGCGGCAACACCCTGACCATCGACTGGCGCGAACAGGGTGGCCCGGCGATCGACAGCCCGCCCGATACGGCGGGCTTCGGCACCCGGCTGGCGACCCTCAGCATCGAACAGCAGCTGGCGGGCACGATCGCCCGCGACTGGCGGCGTGAAGGACTGGCGGTGCGGATCGAGGTCGCCTGCGACGCGCTGGTACGCGAACCGCGGACCGACGCCGCCGACTGATACGAAAAAGGGCGACCCATTGGGCCGCCCTTTCGTTCGTGACACCGATCGTGGCGATCAGTTGCCGAAGGTGCGCTGCCACCAGCCGCGCCGCGGCGTCGGGTTCTCACCATCGGCCGCTGCCTCCTCGACTTCCGCCGGTTCAGCGACCGCCGGTTCGGCAGCGACCGGTTCGGGCGCCGGTGCAGTTTCTACTGCAGCCGCCTCGACCGGCTCGGCGGCCTTGCGACGCGGCGCGCGGCGCTTCTTGGGTGCGGGTGCCGTTTCGGGCTCGACCGGTGCTGCCTCTGCAGCCGCTGCCGGCTCGGCATCGGCCTTGCGACGGCGGGTCCGCTTCGGCTTGGGCGCTTCGGCAACCGGTTCGGCTTCGACGGTCGGCGTCTCGACCGGATCGGGCACCACGACCGGCGCGGCATCGCCGGCTTCAATCGTCACCGGTTCCGCCGGAGCGGGTTCGGCGACCGCCTCGACCTTGGCACGTGCGCTCGGGCGACGACGGGTCCGCTTCGGCGCGGGCGTCGGTTCGGCCTCGACCGTTTCGGGCTCGGCGACGGGTTCCGCAGGCGCGGGCTCTTCGGCGACAACCGGTTCTACGGCATCGTCCCCGGCCGGCAGATCGGCGACGGTGCCGGCACCATCGGCGGCATCGAACGCGCCTTCGCTGCGGCGGCCACCGCGACGACCGCGGCGGCGACGCTTGCGCCGGCTGCCTTCATCGGCGGTTTCCGCTTCGGGAGCCGCTTCGTCGGCAACGTCGCCTTCGCCGGCATCGGCCTCGACCGGTTCGTCGGCGTCCACCTCGCCATCGGCATCGTCGCCGGCGTCGCCCTCGACGTCGCCTTCTTCACGGTTGCGACCGCGACGCCCACGGCGGCGGCGGCGACGCTTGCCACGGCCTTCGCCCTCGTCGTCGCCGCGCGGAGCGCGGGCGACTTCCTCGACCGCGTCCTCCTCGACCTCCTCGTCGATCTCGTCCTCGATGTCGTCATAGGCATCGTCCTCGTCGTCGATGACGACCAGCGGTTCGATCTTCGGCGGATGCGCGGGCGGCGGGCCGGACGCTTCGACCGCCATGCGCGCGCCTTCGATCTCGGCATCGGGCACGATCTCGACGGTCACGCCATACCGGTCCTCGACCTCGGCGATGTCGGCGCGCTTCTTGTTGAGGACGTAGAACGCTGCTTCCTGGCTGGCGCGAAGCTGGATCAGCGAGCCGCGACCGCGCGCGGCCTCGTCCTCGATCAGGCGCAGCGCCGACAGCCCCGCCGACGATGCGGTGCGGACCAGCCCGGTACCCTCGCAATGCGGGCACTGGCGGGTTGATGCCTCGAGCACACCGGTGCGCAGCCGCTGGCGGCTCATTTCCATGAGGCCGAAGGCGGAGATGCGGCCGACCTGGATGCGGGCGCGATCGTTCTTCAGCGCCTCCTTCATCGCCTTCTCGACCTTACGGACGTTCGATCCATGGTCCATGTCGATGAAGTCGATCACGACCAGACCGGCCATGTCGCGCAAGCGTAGCTGCCGCGCAATTTCCTGCGCCGCTTCTAGGTTGGTCGCGGTCGCGGTCTGTTCGATATTGTGTTCGCGGGTCGACCTTCCCGAGTTGATGTCGATCGACACCAATGCCTCAGTCGGGTTGATGACCAGATAGCCACCTGATTTCAGCTGCACGACCGGATTGTACATCGCGGCCAGCTGATCCTCGACATGCGCGCGCTGGAACAGCGGTACGGCGTCGGCGTACTGTTTCACCCGGCGGGCATGGGCGGGCATCAGCAGCCGCATATAGTCCTTGGCGTGACGGAAGCCGTCCTCGCCCTCGACGATCACCTCGTCGATATCCTTGTTGTAGATATCGCGGATCGCGCGCTTGATGAGGTCGCTGTCGCCATAGACCAAAGCCGGCGCCGACGAGGTCAGCGTCTGTTCGCGGATGCCGTCCCACAGGCGGGCGAGATAATCGAAGTCGCGCTTGATCTCCTGCCGGCTGCGCTGGAGCCCGGCGGTGCGGACGATGCAGCCCATCGACGCCGGCAGCGTCAGTTCGGCCATGATCGACTTCAACCGCTTGCGATCGGCGGCCGAGCTGATCTTGCGCGAAATGCCGCCGCCATGCGCGGTGTTGGGCATCAGCACGCAGTAACGGCCGGCGAGCGACAGATAGGTGGTCAGCGCCGCGCCCTTGTTGCCGCGCTCTTCCTTGACGACCTGTACCAGCAGCACCTGCCGCCGGCGGATCACGTCCTGGATCTTGTAACGGCGACGCAGGTTCAGCCGGCGCTGGCGCAGCGCCTCGACCGCGGCATCGTCGCCGCCCGCCTTGCGCTTGCGCGGGGCGGGGGCGTCTTCGCCCTCTTCCTCGTCGTGGGTGTCGTCCTCGTCCTCGTCACGCTCGACGACTTCGACACCGCCCTCGGCATCGTCGTCATGATCGTGATCGTCATAATCGACATCGTCGTCATGCTCGCCCGCGCGCAGCGCCGCTTCCTCGGCGGCGTGTGCGGCTTCCTCGGCCAGCAGCGCGTCGCGGTCTTCCTTCGGGATCTGGTAATAATCGGGGTGGATTTCGCTGAAGGCGAGGAAGCCGTGGCGATTGCCGCCATAATCGACGAATGCCGCCTGCAACGACGGTTCGACCCGCGTCACCTTCGCCAGATAGATATTGCCCTTGAGCTGCTTGCGCTCGGCCGATTCGAAATCGAATTCCTCGATCCGGTTACCCTTGACGACGGCGACCCGGGTTTCCTCCCGGTGGCGAGCGTCGATCAACATCCGCGTGGTCATGATAGTCTCTCCGGGCGCGCGGGACGGCTGTGCCAGTCGGCGCGCCTAAACGCGCGGCGGGGTCTGTGCCCGGTGCCTGCGCGCGATTGCTGGGATATGCGTCTGCTCGCACGGGCAGTCCGGGAATTTCCGGGCGGACAACCGTCGCCCCGACGCCGGCCGCGACAGCGGCACAGGCGGAACGGGACGGAACTTGCCACATGCGAACATCAACCTGAATAAATCCCGCAGGCGGTTGCGCGCGGGATGTCGCGTCGGCTCCGCCGGGACAGGCCCGGCACCGACGTGGGGGTAGGCGTAGCATCCGCCATCGGGAACGGCAACAGCGCGGCCATGCTTCCTTACACGGTACTCTTAGGCAGTGTTTTAGGTTAAATTAAGCTTCACCATGATTATTAGGCGCCGTTTACGGCCGGAGTCGGTACGGCACGAGCTTGCGAAAAGGGGGAAGAGGCGCTTCGTCATGGCTGTGCGCTGGACCAGCTTCGGGATCGGACAGGCGGTCGCGCTGACCCTGTCATGCTCCGCGTTCGCATCGCCCGCCGCCGCGCAGCGGATCGACGCGGTCGAGGTGGCGGACGACCGGATCGTCATCCGTCTCGATTCGCCAGCACGCGCGGCCAGCAGCTTTGCGATGGCCGGACCCGATCGCATCGTCGTCGACCTCGAAGGCATCCGCCCCGGTGGCCGCAGCGCGGCGGGCGGCGCGGTGCGGACGGTGCGGCAGGGGGTGCGCGGCGAGAATGGCAGCCGGATCGTGCTCGACCTGTCCGAAGGGGCGATGGTCACCGGCGGCAGCTTCGCCGATGGCGGACGCCGCCTGACGCTCGACCTGCGTCCGGTCGATGCCCGGCGCTTCGCGCGGGCGGCCGGTGCCGGGCGGATGCGGTTCCAGCCGCAACCGGTGGTCGGCGCGATCGTGCCCGCTTCGTCGTCGGCAGCGATGGTCGTCGATCGGCGCCAGCGCGCGACCGCCACCGTGCCGGTACCGGTCGCCCGTGCCCGGCGCGGCCTGCCGCTGCCCAAGGTGGCGGGCGATGCCGACCGGCCGCTGGTGGTGATCGATGCCGGCCATGGCGGGCATGATCCCGGCGCGATCTCGCCGCATGGCGGCCTGCGCGAGAAGGACCTAACGCTCAAGACCGCACGCGCGATTCGCGATGCGCTGCTTGCTGGCGGCCGGGTGCGCGTGGCGATGACCCGTGACCGCGACCAATTTCTGGTGCTGCAGGAACGCTATGCCATCGCCCGACGGCTGGGGGCCAGCCTGTTCATCTCGGTCCATTGCGACAGCGCCGACAATCCCGATGCCAGCGGTGCCAGCATCTATACCCTGTCCGAAGTCGCCTCCGACCGCGAAGCCGCGCGGCTGGCGGCGCGCGAGAACAAGGCCGATATCCTTGCCGGGGTCGATCTCGGCCGGCAATCGGCCGACATTTCCTCGATCTTGATCGACCTGACGCAGCGCGAGACGATGAACGAATCGGCCGGCTTCGCGCGGTTATTGGGTCGTGAGGCGAAGGGGGTGATCCCGCTCAAGTCCAATTATCACCGCATGGCGTCGCTGATGGTGCTGAAGGCGCCCGACCTGCCCTCGATCCTGTTCGAGACCGGCTATCTGTCGAACGAAGGCGATGCGAAGCGGCTCGATTCGGTCGAAGGGCGCAAGGCGATCGCGAAGAGCGTGTCGCAGGCGGTGGAAATCCACTTCGCGCGGCGGATGGCGGCGCGGTGAGGTGAACAGCGTGTTGAGGGCTATCGTCGCTCGGGAGCGGTTATGCCGTTGCGATCAACTCGAACTCCTCACAAACTACCAGTAAGTCGTCGTCGATGACATGACCCGGGAGCGTCCGTTCCCAAAAAGCGCGGTGTGCCTCGCGCCAACAGGTCAGGGTACCGTCACCTTCGCCTTCGAGCATCGCAAATGCAGGCGGAACGTCACCGAACCGGCGCACCGTAACGGTGTGCGTTCTGATAATTCCCTGCGCTTCGCCAGACCAGTTCGTCACGATCAGAAGCTTGCCGGGCTCGGGAAGGGGTTCTCCAGTTTCCTGATACGATGCCAACGCCGAAGCAGTTGCCCGTTTGATACCGGCGAGGATCAGATCCGCGCAGCGGTTGGCGTCCGCCTCATTGTCGCAGAAATACTCCGCTATCGGCGGTCCGCTAGACGCACCGACGATGGCGGCCCGATACCGGTCCCACAGCCGTTTGATCGACGGATGTGCCACGATGCTTCCCTCAATGCGTCCGTAATGGGATTCCCGCAGCCTTTCGGCGGGCAGCGTACGACGAGCGGCTGCTAGTCGTGATTCGGCCCGAGCGACGGATCGAGGTCGCGCGGCCGGACGAACGTGACCAGATGCCCGCAGCCATCGCAGGCGCTGGCCCAGTCGCCGTCCAGTTCGAGCACCGCGACGCTGGCGGTCGGAAACTTCTCCTCGACGGTGCCGCGCAGCGGGTTGCTTTCGGCCGACAGTAGCAGGACCAGATCCTCAAGCCCCGGATTATGCCCGACCAGCAACGCGCGATCGACCTCGGCCGGCAGCGCGCGGATCGTGTCGAGCAACGTCCCCTCCGATGCCAGATACAGCGCCCGGTTGCTCTGTTCGTCGGGCAGCGTGCCATAGCCGCGGCGGAAATGATCGAGCGTCTCGACCACGCGCACCGCGGGGCTGGCGACCAGATGATCGAACTTGAGGCCCAGTTGCCGGACATGCGCGCCCATCGCGGTCGCGGCGCGGGCGCCCTTCGCGTTCAGCGGCCGGTCGAAATCGCGCACGATGGCATCGTCCGAGCTCGACTTGGCGTGGCGCAGCAGCGTCAGCGTCTTCATGGCAGGGGCTCCATCGGCAGGGCATCCGCCCCATGCCCCACTTCTGTACCCAAGGAAAGGGCACGCGCGACCGCTTCGTCCAGCGTACAGCGCCGGACCGGTGTCCCATCGGGGAACGCGCCCAGCAGCCGCGACGGCATCGCCGCCGACAGCAGCACGAACAACCCGCGATCGTCGGCACGGCGGATCAGCCGCCCGAATGCCTGTGCAAGGCGCGCGCGCACCATCCGGTCGTCATAGGCACTGCCACCCCCCGCCAGCCTTCGCGCCGCATGAAGGACGCCCGGCTTCACCCACGGCACCCCCTCCATTACCACCATGCGCAGCGAATGGCCGGGCACGTCGACCCCGTCGCGCAGCGCATCCGTACCGATCAGCGAGGCGCGGGGGTCGTCGCGGAAGATGTCGACCAGCGTACCGGTGTCGATCGGGTCGACATGCTGCGCGTAGAGCGGCAATCCGTCACGCGCCAACCGGTCGGCGATGCGGGCATGGACGCCGCGCAGCCGCCGGATCGCGGTGAACAGCCCGAGCGTGCCGCCGCCCGCCGCGACGATCAGCCGGCCATAGGCATTGGCGAGGGCGGGAAGGTCGCCGCGCTTCACATCGGTGACGATCAGCACCTCTGCCTGATCAGCATAGGCGAACGGGCTGGTCGCGGCGAAATGGGTCGGCTGTCGCATCAGGTGCGGCGCGCCGACGCGGGCGTCGGCCACATCCCAGTCGCCGCCTGCACGCAGCGTCGCCGACGTCACCAGCACGCCGTGCGCGGGCTTCAGCACCGTTTCGGCGAACGGCCGGCTTGGGTCGAGCCAGTGGCGGTGCAGGCCCATGTCGTACTCGCGTCCCTCGACCCGGTCGACCGCCAGCCAGTCGACGAAATCAGGATCGACCGGGCCGCCGACCCGCGCCAGCAGCCGCCCCCATGCCGCCACCGTCTCCGCGCGCCAGCCGAGCGAGGCGATCGCTCCCTCGATCCGCGCCCGCGCCGGACCGTCCATCCAGTCGGGGCCCTCGGTCAGCACCGCCTCGAGCCGTTTGCCGAGCGCAATGAGCGGCCGTAGCAGCGCGTCGAGCGCCTGTGCGGCCGGCCCGGCGGCATCGACCAGTTCGGGCGGCGGTTCGGTCAGTTCGGTCTCCAGCCCATAGCCCGCTTCGCCGTCCTTGGCCCGCGCGAACACCGCGCCGCGCACGCAGGCGAGCAGTTCCTCGACCGGGCCGAACGGATTGCCTTCCTGCACCCGCGCCAGCCAGCCATCGGCGGGAAGCAGCCGTGCGGCATCGACCGCCGCCGCTACCGCCTCGGCGCCCGCCGCGTCATAGCTGGCGACATCGGACAATCGTGCGGCCAACCCGCGCCGGCGCCCGCGCCCGCCGCCCTCGGGACCCAGCACCCAGCGGCGGATCTCGATCGACTCCATGCCGGTCAGCGCGGCGGAGAACATCGCATCGGCGGCATCGAACAGGTGATGCCCTTCGTCGAAGACATAGCGGGTCGGGCGGGTGCCGGTCTCGCGCCCGCGCGCGGCGTTGACCATCACCAGCGCATGGTTGGCGATGACGATGTCCGCTTGTGCCGATGCGCGCCCGGCGCGTTCGATGAAGCATTTGCGGTAATGCGGGCACCCGGCATAGATGCACTCGCCGCGCCGGTCGGTCAGCGCGGTCGACCCGTTGCGCCGGAACAGCGTCGGCAGCCAGCCAGGCAGGTCGCCGCCGACCATGTCGCCATCGGCGCTATAGGCCGCCCAGCGCGCGACCAGCTGCGCCAGCACCGCCGCCCGCCCCTGAAACCCGCCCTGCAACGCATCTTCGAGGTTGAGCAGGCACAGGTAATTCTCGCGTCCCTTGCGCGTCACCACCCGCTCGCGACGTTCGGCCGGATCAGGAAAGACGCGCTCGCTTTCCTGCGCCAGCTGGCGTTGCAGCGCCTTGGTGAAGGTCGACACCCACACCGCGCCATCGGCCTGTTGCGACCACAAGGATGCCGGCGAGAGATAGCCGAGCGTCTTGCCGATGCCGGTTCCCGCCTCGGCCAGCACCAGATTGGGCGTATCGCGCGCGACGCGCGGGGCAAAGGCATCGGCGGCGGCAGTAGCGAAGGCGCGCTGGCCGGGGCGTGTCTCCGCCCCCTGACCGGTCAGCGTCGCCAGCCGTTCGGCGACCGCATCGGGGGCAAGCGTCACGGTACGCGGTGCGCCACGTGGCGGTGCCTCCTCCCATTCGGGCAGCTTCGCAAATAGCCAGCGTTCGGCGGTCGCGGGCTTGGGCAGCACTTGTCCCAGCGCCGGCGCCCAGGGCCAGCGCAGCCGGAACAGCGACTGCGCGGCGGTCCATGCGCCCTCCTGTTCGCTCCAGGGTGCCGAGGCAGTCGCGATCAGCGCCGCCGCCGCCGTGCGCAGCAAAGTCGCGACACTCGCCTCGTCGGACGGCGGCGTCAGGTTCACCGCCTGCGCGATCCCCTTGGGCGTCGGCACCGCGAAGCGCGCCGGATGGACGAAGGCGAACAGTTCGAGCAGGTCGAGGCCCGACAGCTCGGCATAGCCCAGCCGCTGCCCGATCAGCGGGGCGTTGAGGACGATGGTCGGCGTATCGGCGACGCACGCGATCGCCTCCCCCCGGCTGACCTCGCGCGTGCCATCGGCGTCGGCGATCCAGACGCCCGAATGGCTGGCGTGCAGGGCGGGGTAGGGGAACATTTGCGAGCCTTACCGCGCATGGGGTCAGAACGGAAGTGGAACACAAAAATCCTCCCTGTGCCGGGGAGGACTTTTAGTCCTCTATCTTCTCGCGCTGGCGGTCGGCCCACTCTTTGCCTTCGTCGCCGCCCCATAGCAGCCACGCGATATAACCGGCGGAAGGGTCCTTATCATCGCCCCAATTATGCGCTTTGGCATCCTTGTCGACGCCATGCCGCGCGAAATAGCTGTGCATGGATTTGACGTCTTCGTCGGACATCGGTCCGCCGTCGACGATCTGCTTGGCGCGCTTCACGCCGACCTCGGTCCCGCCGCGATCGAATTTTTCGCGCAGCTTCAGGCCCTTTTCGGCGTTCGCCGCCATCTTCTTCGTCGGTTTGTGCTCGTCGGCCATCGTCGTCCTCCGTCGATGGCTCAACCATTTCGGGCGTTGCCGCGTTCCGTCACCATAACACGCCCTTCTCGGGCTTGGCCGGTTCGGGTGCGGGATCGCCGATTGCCTGCAACAGGTCGATCTCGATCGTGCGGCACATCGCGGTCAACGGCAGGTCGTGGACGGTATTGGCGAACGGATCGGCCAGATCTTCGCCGATCTGCAACACCGCCAGGAACATCAGCCCCGCCAGACCCGACCCGAGCGGGGTGGCGATGCCCAGCGTCTCGACCAGCCCGATCGGCAGTACGATGCAGAACAGCCGGGTGAACAGCGACGGCAGGAAGCGATATTGCACCGGCAACGGCGTGTTCTTGATCCGCTCCATGCCGCCCTGCGCATTGGCGATGTCGATCAGCACGCTTTCAAGGCTGGTTTGTTGGATGCTGTCGATCCAGTCGCGCCGCTGCGCCTCGGCGATGCGTGCGCCGGTGCCGTCGAGCAGCCCGTTGGCGACGTTGGTCCGCCCCAACGGCTCGCCCGCCTCGTCGCGCGACAGGAACCGGTGCACCTCGTCCTTCGAATCCAGCCGCCGCAACTGGCAGCGTAGCGCATGGACATAGGCGATATGGCGCAGCACGATCGATCGCTTGAGGTCCCGCTTCTGACCGTCATTCTCCGGCCCGATGAACGAGATCGCGCCGCGCGCCAGGTTGCGCGAGGCGTTGATCATCAGCCCCCATAGCGACCGCCCCTCCCACCACCGGGCATAGGCGGAATTGACTCGGAAGCCGAGGAACAGCGCCAGCGCCGATCCGAAGATGGTCAGCGGCAGCGACGGCGCCTTGAACGGCAGCACGAAATACACGACCGTGACGATCACGTCCCAGATGAACAGGGCCAGTGCCGGTTTCCAGACTTCGGACACGATGCGGGACAGGCGGGGTGCGTCAGATACGATCATCGCATCACGCTACGCCCAACCTGCATCAAGGTTGCGTTGCAACCGGTGGAAATATTGCGGCCGACCGCGTATCTGGGGCGGATGATCGACCCCGCTATTCGCAATGCAGCATTGGTTTCAAAGGCTTGGCCGTATGAGGAAGCCCGCAAGCTCCTGAAGCGCTATCCGGACGGCAAGCCCGGTGGCGCACCGATCCTGTTCGAAACCGGCTATGGCCCGTCGGGACTGCCGCATATCGGCACGTTCAACGAAGTGTTGCGCACGACGATGGTGCGTCGCGCGTTCGAGGAATTGTCGGATCAGCCGACCCGCCTGATCGCGTTTTCGGACGATATGGACGGCCTGCGCAAGGTACCCGACAATGTGCCGAACGGCGACATGCTGCGCGAACATCTCGGCAAGCCGCTTAGCGAAATCCCCGATCCGTTCGGGACGCACGCCAGTTTCGCCGCGCACAACAACGCCCGGCTGCGCCGCTTCCTCGACCAGTACGGCTTCGAGTATGAATTCGCTTCGTCGACCGATTATTATCGCGGCGGGAAGTTCGACGATGCGCTGAAGGGCGTGCTGCGGCACTATCAGGCGATCCTCGACATCATGCTACCGACGCTCGGCGCAGAACGCCGCGCGACCTACTCGCCGGTGCTGCCGATCAGCCCGACGAGCGGCATCGTGTTGCAGGTGCCGGTCGAGGTGTTGGACGCCGAGACCGGCATGGTCGCGTTCAGCGATGGCGACACCCGTGTCGAACAATCGATCCTGTCGGGCGGCGCGAAGCTGCAATGGAAGGTCGACTGGGCGATGCGCTGGGTGGCTCTCGGCGTCGACTATGAAATGGCGGGGAAGGACCTGATCGATTCGGTGACCCAGTCGTCGAAGATCGCCCGCGTGCTGGGCGCCCGCCCGCCCGAGGGCTTCAACTACGAAATGTTCCTCGACGAACATGGGCAAAAGATTTCGAAGTCGAAGGGCAATGGCCTCAGCCTCGAACAATGGCTGACCTACGGCCCGCCCGAAAGCGTCGCATTCTACGCCTATCGCGAGCCGAAAAAGGCCAAGCAGCTCCATCTGGGCGTCATTCCGCGCGCGATCGACGAATATTGGCAGTTCCGCGCCAATTACGCCGATCAGGCGGTCGAACAGCGACTCGGCAACCCGGTCCACCACATCCATGGCGGCCCGCCGCCGGCCGAGACGCTGCCGGTGACCTTCGGACTGTTGCTCAACCTCGTGGGCGTAATGGGCGACGCGACCAAGGCGCAGGTGTGGGGCTATCTGGCGAACTATGTCGAGGATGCTTCGCCGGAACGCTATCCGGCGCTCGACGCGCTGATCGACCATGCGCTGGCCTATGTCCGCGATGTCGCCGACAAGCCCGACCGCCGCGCCCCGACCGAGATCGAACGCGCGGCGCTCGAACGGCTCGACGCCGACCTCGCGGCGATGCCCGCCGATGCCGGTGCCGAGCAGATCCAGAACGCGGTGTACGAGATCGGCAAGACCGCCGGCTTCGAATCCTTACGCGACTGGTTCAAGGCCTGTTACGAAACGCTGCTCGGCACGTCGCAGGGACCGCGCATGGGCAGCTTCATCGCGCTGTACGGCATCGACAACAGCCGCAAGCTGATCGCCGAGGCGCTGGCGCGGTAAGTTTGCTCCCCTCCCTGGCAAGGGAGGGTTGGGGGTGGGTCGGCCCGCGAGGGAACGGTAGCGCACTACAACCGGCCAACCCACCCCCGCCCCCTCCCTTGCCAGGGAGGGGAGAAGGTCCGCCTATTTCCGGTCCTCGTAAAACTTCTTGACCACGTTCCACCCTTCCTCCGCCGTTTCGACGAAGGTGATGAGATCGAGGTCGCGTTCCGAAATCACGCCTTCCTCGACCAGCGCGTCCCAGTTGACGACCCGGTCCCAAAATTCGCGGCCGTAGAACAGCACCGGGATCGGTTCGATCTTTCCGGTCTGGATCAGCGTCAGCAGCTCGAAACTTTCGTCGAACGTGCCGAAGCCGCCGGGGAACACCGCCACCGCGCGGGCGCGCAGCAGGAAGTGCATCTTGCGCAACGCGAAATAGTGGAACTGCATCGACAGCGCCGGGGTGACGTACGGGTTGGGCGCCTGTTCGTGCGGCAGGACGATGTTGAGACCGATCGATTCGGCACCGGCTTCGTTCGCGCCGCGATTGGCGGCCTCCATGATCGACGGACCGCCGCCCGAACATACGACGAAATGCCGTTTGCCGTTCAGATCGTTGGGAAACTGGCTGGCGTTGAAGGCAAGCTCGCGCGCGACGTCGTAATAATGCGACTTGGCGACGATGCGTTCGGCGATCGCGCGTGCCTTGTCGTCCTGCGCGAGGTCGAGCAGCACCTCGGCCTTTTCGGGCTCGGGGATCCGTGCCGAGCCGTAGATGACGAAGGTCGAGGCGATGTTCGCCTCGTCGAGCAGCAGCGAGGGTTTGAGCAACTCCAGCTGGAAGCGCACCGGCCGCAGATCCTCGCGCAGCAGGAACTCCATGTCCTGAAACGCCAGGCGATAGGCGGGATGCTCGGTCTGCGGCGTGGAAAGCTGGGCGCGGGCCGCCTCGGCCTCCTGCTTGGCCCCGCGGAACACGCGGGACGGTACTTTTGTATCGGTCATAGGTGACAGGGTTGTAGGGTGCGGACCCTCAAACGGCAATGGCCGCGAACGCCGCCCGAACGGTGTGCGCCGGACGGGGTTCGCACGAGCCTAGCCCCGCTCGCGTGCGCGACCGTAGCTGCCGAGCAGGCGCATGCTCTTGCTATGGAAGCGCAGTTCCTCCAGCGCGCGGTCGACATGCGGCTCGCCGGGGCGTCCTTCGATATCGCAGAAGAATTCGGTCGCGGCGAAGGTGCCGCTGCGCTGATAGCTTTCCAGCTTGGTCATGTTGACGCCGTTGGTCGCGAAACCGCCCATCGCCTTGTAGAGTGCGGCCGGCACGTTCTTCACCTCGAACACGAGTGTCGTCATGCACGGACCGGCGGGCGGCTCGGGCGGCGCGGCGCGGGCGAGGACGACGAAGCGGGTCGTGTTGTGGTCGGCATCGGCGATGTCGTCGGCCAACACCTCCAGCCCGTAGAGTTTGGCGGCGGCCGGCGGGGCGAGCGCGGCGACGCTGGGATCGGCCATCGCTGCGGCGGAGGCGGCTGCACCCGCCGTGTCGGGATGCGCCACCGGCTCGATCCCGCGCGCGCTCAGCCAATGGCGGCACTGGCCGAGCGCCTGTTCATGGCTCATCGCCTGGCGCACCGCCTCGATCGGACCCAGCCCCAGCAGCGCGTGGCGGATCGGCAGGAAATGTTCGCCGGTGATGACCAGCCCCGATTCGGGCAGCAGGAAATGGATGTCGGCGACGCGGCCGTGCAGCGAATTCTCGATCGGGATGATCGCACAATCGGCCTTGCCCGAACGCACCGCGTCGATCGCGTCGGCAAAGCCGAAACAGGGCAGGGGCAGCGCGTCGGGAAACGCCTGTGCCAGTGCCACGTGCGAATTGGCGCCGGGCGCGCCCTGAAACGCCACCGCGCGATGCGGTTCGCGGGCGGCGGCTTCGGTCATCTGCGCGACAAGGGGACGCGCCGGTGCGGCGTACTTATGCATGGGGGGCGGCGATTATCCCCCGAAACGGCAACCGGCAAGCCTGTCTTGCCAGTCCGGCATGCCGCCTCTAAGCATGGCCCCAAACAAAACCATCTTAGGCGAGACGGCGCAGCGCATGGACGACCGGACGAACACGATCGCGGGTTGGGTATTGGCCGGATGTGCCGCGGCCCTCGGGCTGTCCATCGCCAGTGGCATGATCTTCCATTCCGGCCCGCCGGAAAAGCCCGGCTATCCGGTCGAGGGCGCGGCCGAGGCCGGCGGCGGCGGTAGTGCGGCGGCGGTGCCGATCGCGACGCTGCTGGCGACCGCAGACGTCGCCAAGGGCGCGGAAGTCTTCAAGAAATGTGCGGCCTGTCACACGGTCAACCAGGGCGGCGCGAATGGCATCGGCCCGAACCTGTGGGGCGTGATCGGCAAGAAGCACGGCCATATCCCCGGCTTCGCCTATTCGAGCGCGCTGACCGGCATTCCGGGCAACTGGGACTTCGAGGCGATGAATGCGTGGCTGACCAGCCCGCGTAAGTATGCGCCGGGGACCAAGATGACCTTTGCGGGTCTGGGCAGTGCCGAGGACCGTGCGAACGTCATCGCCTATCTGAATTCGCAGGGCTCGAACCTGCCGCTGCCCGCCGCCCCGGCCGCCGACGCCGCTCCGGCGGATGCGGGCGTCGCGAATGTCGAGGAGGGCGCAACCGCCAATACCGCCGACATCGTGAACGCCGCGACCCCTGCGTCGGGGGCACCGTCGGTCGATCCGGCGGCGGCGGAACAGGCGGCGAAGAAGGGCGAGTAACGCAGGGCGGTTCGTTGCCCCGGCTCGCAGGTCGGGCAGGTCAGGCCGTGGCCGGCTCCAGCCCCAGCAACCGGGCAACCTCGTCGAAGCCGTGCGCGATTTCGGTTACGCCCAGTTCGCGCAGGCGTTGGTCATGGCCGACGCCGCAATGCGATCCCGCGCACAGGCCGATGACGCGCGCGCCCGAGGCGACCGCGCCGGTGACGCCGACCGGCGAGTCTTCGAGGATCGCGCATTGCTCGATCGGCACGCCCAGTTGCCGCGCCCCGTAGAGATACAGGTCGGGGGCGGGCTTGCCGTTCGCGACATGCTCTTTGCCACTATAGATGTGATCGCCGAACGCGTCGGCGATTCCGAGATGGCGCAGGTGCGTGGCAATCCAGTGAGTCGTGCTCGACGAGACGATCGCGCGCGGCAGATCGGCGGGGAGCGAGCGGACGAAGGCGATCGCGCCGGCCACCGCCTCGACGCCTTCCTCCAGCACACGCGCATCCTCGACCGCACGGGCTTCGAAGAAACCCGCCGGGATCGGTCCGCCGACCCAGCGTTCGATCGCCTGGGTGAAGTGGGTGCCCGACAGGCCCATGAAATTGGCCATCGAATCGGCGGCGCTGGTCGGGTGGCCGGCTTGGGTGAGGAACTCGGCGATCTGGCGGTTGCCGGCGAATTCGCTTTCCAGCAGCACGCCGTCGAAATCGAACAACAAGGCTTGCGGACGGGTCATCAGAAGCTCCGAAAGGATCAGCCGCGTGGGCCGAACAGCGCCGAACCGACGCGGACATGGGTGGCGCCGAGCGTCACGGCGGTTGCGAAATCGTCGGACATGCCCATGCTGAGCCCGGTCAGGCCGTTGTCGCGGGCGAGTTTGGCGGTGAGAGCGAAATAGGGGGCGGCGTCGAGCCCGGCGGGGGGCACGCACATCAGCCCGGCAACCGGCAGACCCGCCGCCTTCGCCTCGGCGAGCAGCGCCGGCAGGTCCGACAGCGCGCAGCCGCCCTTTTGCGGTTCGTCGCCGATATCGACCTGGATGAAGCAGGCCGGCGCACGGCCGGTCTTGTCGATCGCCTTTGCCAGTGCCGCGACCAGTGACGGGCGGTCGACCGAATGGATCGCGTCGAACAGGCGGACCGCGTCCTCGGCCTTGTTCGATTGTAGCTGCCCGACGAGATGCAGTTCGATGCCGGGCGTAACGTCTTGTAGCGCGGGCCATTTCGCCTGCGCTTCCTGTACCCGGTTTTCGCCGAACACGCGCTGTCCGGCGTCGATCAGCGGCTGGATGGTGGCGGCGTCGTGGGTCTTGCTGACCGCGATCAGCGTCGTCGCGCCTGCGTCCCGGCGCGCGATCGATTCGGCATGGGCGATCCGGTCGCGAATGGCGGTCAGCGGGGCTTCGGTTTTAGTCATCGCGCGCGCTATAGAGGCGGTCATGCGTCCCCGCCACCCTTTGCCGCGCCGCTGGATGATGACCGACGAGCGGCTGGGCGACGTGGCGGCGAAGGTGGCGAAGTTGCCACGTGGCAGCGGTATCGTCTTTCGCCAATATGCTACGCCCGAAGGAAAAAGACGGCGGATGTTTGCGCAGGTGCGGCGGATCGCACGCGCACGGCGGCTGACGCTGCTGGTCGCCGGACCGTTTCTGCCGGGTGCCGATGGCGTCCATGGAAGGAAGGCGCGGAAGAACAACGGATTGGCGACGCGGCCGGTGCATTCGGTGCGCGAACGCATCGCTGCCGAGCGCGCGGGGGTCGATGCAACCTTCGTCTCCCCCGTGTTCGCCACCCGTTCGCATCCCGGCGCGAGACCGCTTGGCCGCATCCGGTTCGCGATGCTGATCCGCGGAGCGCGCCTGCCGGTCATCGCGCTGGGCGGGATGACCGAGCGGCGCGCGCGGACGTTGCCGGGCATTGCCGGCTGGGCGGCGATCGATGCGTGGTCAGCCCCCCGCCCGATCGCCAATCGATCGTAACGCGGGCGAACCGGAACGCCGCGCAGCCTTTGTCCGTTCACGCACAAAGGGGATCGACGATGCACGGCGAAACGGAACGGCAAGGCCCGAGCTATGGCCGGGTCGCGGCGATGACGGTGATGGTACTGGCGATCGTCGGCGCCGGATGGCTGCTGATATCGATGATGCGGCTGGTGCTGCTGGTGTTCGCGGCGACGGTGATCGCGGTGCTGTTCAGCGCGGTCGCGCGGCGCATCCAGAAATGGACGCGGCTGCCGCGCGGGCTGGCGCTGGCGGCGTCGATCATCCTGTTGCTGGGGATCGTGATCGGCATCTTCTATGGCTTCGGCGCGCAGCTGGTCGAACAGTTCGACACGATCCGTGAGCAGATTCCGCCCGCGCTGCAGGCGATCCAGCGGCAGCTGGAGAGCTGGGGACTGGGCGAGCCGGCGCGCGACCTGCTGTCGCAGGGGAGCAGCGACTTGTCGACGATCATGTCGCGCGCGGGCACCTATGTCCTGTCGATCGGGTCGGGGCTGTCGGATGCGGTGCTGGTGCTGGTCGGGGCGATCTTCCTGGCGGCCGATCCCGAACTGTATCGCCGGGGGCTGGTGAAGCTGGTGCCGCCCAAGGCCGAACTGGTCGCGCGCAAGGCGGTGGACGATGCTGCCGGCGGCCTGCGCGGCTGGATGAAGGGCGAGGCGGTGGCGATCGTCGTCGTCGCGGTGCTTACCGGGACCGGATTGTGGCTGCTGGGCGTGCCGGCGGCGATCGGGCTGGGGCTGATCGCCGGGTTGCTGGACGTCGTGCCCTATGTCGGGCCGATCATCGCCGGGGTGCCGGCGGTGATGCTGGCGTTTACCGTATCGCCGTCGACCGCGTTGTGGACGATCGTCGTGTTCCTGATCGTCCAGCAGATCCAAGGCAACATCCTGCAACCGATCGTCCAGAAGCATGCCGTCGACGTGCCGCCAGCCGTGCTGTTGTTCTCGGTCATCGGCATGGGGCTGATGTTCGGGTTCATCGGCGTGCTGTTGGCGGCGCCGCTGACGATCGTCGTGTTCGTGCTGGTGCAGCGGATTTACGTGCAGGCGTTGCTGGGGCGCGACATCACCGTGGCGACGGACAAGGTGAAGGAGGAAGAGGAGTGATTCCTGCGGGCGAGCCTATGTCATTCCGAACGTGAGCGAGACGGCTGCGCAGGTCCGTATCTTATCCGAGAACTGATCCGTACCCCCGCGCAGGCGGGTGTCCAGAGCCAAGCAAAACAACGGTCTGCGCTTGTGGCTCTGGATCCCCGCCTGCGCGGGGATACGGTAACATCAGGCGGTGCGTGTCCACAGCGCCGGGTCGCGCGGGGTTTCGCATGCCGGCCGCCAGCGGGCGGCGATGAAGGCGCGGGCGATGGCGGCGATCTTTTCGGCTTTCGACGTCGTCTGACGCCGGTCCCATGCGGCGGGGCCGGCGGCGGCGACTTTCCGGACGATGCCGCCATAGATGTCGGCGGCGGCGAGCACCGCCCAGGCTGAGCGCCACGGCAGCCGCGCCGCGCCGATCCGGGCGCTGTCCTCATGGAGCGCGGCGCGTACCGCCATTCGCCGGGCGAGGACCGCCACCTTGTCGGGTGTCGCCATCGGATCGGCCGGGTCGATGCCCTGTTCAGCCAGCCAGTCGCGCGGCAGGTAGCAGCGGCCGGCATCGGCATCCTCGCGCACGTCGCGGGCGATATTGGCAAGCTGGAAGGCGAGGCCGAGATCGCAGGCGCGGTCGAGCGTGTCCTTGTCCTGCGCCGGCACGCCCATCACCACCGCCATCAGCCCGCCGACCGCGCCGGCGACGTGATAGCAATATTGGTAGAGATCGCCCTCGGTCACCGGTTGCCAGCCATCGGCGTCGAGCTGGAACCCGTCGATGACATCGTACACCAGCGCGTGCGGCAGGCCGACTTCGGCAGCGACGACGCCCAGCGCGTCGAAGGCGGGATCGCCGGTCGGTTGCCCGGCCAGTGCTGCTGCGGTACGCTCGCGGATCAACAGCAAGCGGGCGGGCGCATCGTCGAGCCGCTGCATGCCGTGACCCATATCCTGCCCGTCGGCGAGGTCGTCGCACGCCCGGCACCAGGCATAGAGCAGCCAGGCGCGTTCGCGGGTGACCGGGTCGAACAGCTTGCTGGCCGCCGCGAAACTTTTCGAGCCGCGCGCGATCGTGTCGCGGGCATGCGCGACGAGTTCGGCGCGGGGCGGGATCAAAGGTCCTTGCTGCTCATATGGATGATCGCCGGTACGGGCGTGTGCGCGGCCATCTTGTCGAGCAAGGTGTCGAGCGTGTCGGCGACCAGCAGGATGTCGCGGTGCATCGGCCGCATGAAGCCGACCTCGGCCATTTTTTCCACGAAGGCGATCAGATGGTCGTAATAGCCGGCGGTGTTGAGCAGCCCGACCGGCTTGGCATGATAGCCGAGCTGCGCCCAGCTCATCGCCTCCCACAATTCGTCCATGGTGCCGGTGCCGCCGGGGATGGTGACGAAGCCGTCGGACAGGTCAGTGAACGCCTGTTTGCGCTGGTGCATCGTGTCGACGACATGGAGTTCAGTGAGGCCCTTGTGTGCTGCCTCCGCCTTGACCAGTGCGGTGGGGATAACGCCGATCACCTCGCCCCCGGCGTCGATCGCGCCATCGGCGACCGCGCCCATCAGGCCGAGGCGACCGCCGCCGTAGACGACGCCGATGCCGCGTTCGGCAAGCGCGCGGCCGACGGCGCGGGCGGAGTCGATATAGACGGGATCGGCGGGGGTCGCGGACCCGCAATAGATGGCCAGGCGCTTCATGGTGGGGAGCGGTAGGCGATCGGGGGGTGGGGGGCAAGCGGGGGGCTGGCCTACCCTCCTCCTCTCCGTTCGCTTCGAGCGCAGGTTCGAGCCTGTCGAGAACCGCAGTCGAGAAGGGGTTGCCCCAAACGGGGCGTTCTCGACGGACGCTTCTCGACTTTGCTCGAAGCTGCTCGAACCGAACGGATTTTCTGGGAGTAAGGGCTCAGTCCTCGCCACCCAGCATCAGTGCGGCCGTCGCCTTGGCGCTGCCGACCACGCCCGGAATCCCCGCGCCCGGATGCGTGCCTGCGCCGACCACATACAGGTTCGGGATATCGTCGTCGCGGTTGTGCGCGCGGAAGTATGCGCTCTGCGTCAGGATCGGCTCGAGCGAGAAGGCCGATCCCTGATACGCGTTCAGGTCGCGGGTGAAGTCACTCGGCATATAGCTGAACTTGGTGACGATCCGCTCGTGGATATCGGGGATCAGGCGGCGGCCGACCTCGTCGAGGATGCGCTTCTCGAGGATCGGGCCGATCTGGTCCCAGTCGACCGGGAATTTGCCGGTGTGCGGCACCGGGCACAGCGCGTAGAAGGTCGAATGCCCCTCCGGCGCCATCGACGGGTCGGTGACGGTCGGGTGGTGGAGATAGAGCGAGAAATCCTCCGACAGCACGCCATGGTCGTAAATGTCGGCAAGCAGCCCTTTGTAGCGCGGACCGAACAGGATCATGTGGTGCGGGATGCCCGGCCACGTGCCCTTGATGCCGAAATGGACGACGAACAGCGACGGCGAGAATCGCTTGCGCTCCAGCCGCTTGGCCTTGCGCTGCGCGCTGCGCGATCCCGACAGCAGGTCCTTGTAGCTGTGCATCAGGTCGGCATTGGTCGCGACCATGTCGGCACCGATCACTACGCCGCTCTTGGTCGTGACGCCGGTCGCACGGTCGCCGAGCGTGTCGATACGCTCGACCGGATCGTTCAGGATCAGCGTCCCGCCCAGCTTCTCGAACAGGCGGACCATGCCGGCGACCAGCTTGTTGGTGCCGCCCTGCGCGAACCACACGCCGCCATCGCGCTCCAGCTTGTGGATCAGTGCGTAGATGCTGCTGGTCTTCATCGGATCGCCGCCGACCAGCAAAGTGTGGAACGACAGCGCCTGGCGGAGCTTCTCGTTCTTCACGAACGACGACACGATCGAATAGACCGATCGCCACGCCTGATATTTGGCGAGCGCCGGCGCGGCCTTGATCATCGAGGCGAAGTCGAGGAACGGCACATGGCCGAGCTTCACATAGCCTTCCTCGTACACGCCCGCCGAATATTCGAGGAAGCGGGCATAGCCGGCGATGTCGCCCGGATCGAGCTTGGCGATTTCGGAGCGCAGCAGCGTGTCGTCGTTGGTATAGTCGAAATTGGTGCCGTCGGGCCAGTTGAGCCGGTAGAAGGGCGACACCGCCTGCAGCGTCACGTCCTCGGCCATGTCGCGACCGGTCAGCTGCCACAATTCCTGCAGCGCTTCGGGCGCGGTGATGACGGTCGGGCCGGCATCGAAGACGAAGCCGTCGCGTTCCCAGTAATAGGCGCGGCCGCCGGGCTTGTCGCGGCCTTCGACCAGCGTCGTCTGGACCCCGGCGGATTGCAGGCGGATGGCGAGCGCAAGGCCGCCGAACCCCGCGCCGATAACGGCTGCCGTCTTCACCCCTGTCTCCCCATCAACGCCTGTACCGCACGTCCAATCGGTACCGGCGGTTTGCCTGTCAGCACCCGCATCTTGTCGAACAGCGTCGACCCGCCGGCATAGAAACGTCCGACCAGTCCCGCATCCAGCCGGTAGAAGCGTTCGAGCACGCGGTAGCGTTCCGCCGGATCGGCGGCACGGAACAACATCGTCGCCAGCATCCGGTAGAATCGCCGCTGTCGCCACAATGTCGCGGCATAATCATGGGTCAGCGTGTGCAGCGCGCCGCCCGACCAGTCGCCGCTCTCGGCGACCAGATGCGCCAACCGCACCGCATCGGGCAGCGAATAGCCGGTCAGCGGATGGAACAGCCCGGCGCGCATCCCGCCCTTCGCCACGCGATTGCCGCCCGAGCGCCAATATTCCTCGAAATCGCCGCCCATCGCGACCGGCAGCACCCCGGTCTCGCTGCGGCCGACCCGCGCGATGTTCCAGCCCTGCGCCTGTGCGTAACCGGCGATGCGGCCGGCCAGCGCCTGCGTATCGAGATCGGGGGTGTCGCTGTAATAGGTATCCTCGACGAACAGCGTCGATGCGTCGAACGGCAGGGTGTAGACGAAGCGATAGCCGTCGATCTGCTCGACCGATCCGTCCATGACGATCGGGCGTTCGACGCCGTGCAGGTCGTCGGTGACGAGCTCCATCCCCATGAACTTCTGCCAGCCGAGATCGAGCAGCGACGTATCGCCCGGCCCGCGACAGTCGATCACGCCCTGCGCCTCGACCCGGTCGCCATCGGCGAGGACGACGGCGGTCGGGCTGGCCCCAAGCACGCGCGCCGATGCCATCAGCGTCTCGGGCGACAGCGTCTGGCGCAGGACGGTGTCGAGTCGTTCGGAGGTGATCGAATAATAAGCGGTGTCGAGCGTGCGGGCATGCGCGGGAAAGGCGATGTCGTAGCCGCGCCACGCATGCGCGACGAGCGGCGCGACCAGCGCGCGGTGTTCGTCCGACACGTCGCTGCCGAAGAACGACCAGACATGGTTGCCGCCGAAATGCGCCGCGCCCTCGATCAGGCGGATCCGCGCATCGGGCCGCCGCCTCGCCGCCGCCAGCGCGATGAGCGCGCCGGCAAGGCCACCGCCGACGATGGCGAGGTCGCAGTGATGGATGGTTGGCATGGGGATGCCCTAGGGGAGCGGGCATGGGCTGGCAAACGCTACCGAAAAATTCGTACCCGCCTGCGGGACGGATCTGGGGTGTCATCCCCCGCCGCAATCCGCTACAGCGCCACCCATGTCGATCCCGCTGGCTATCCTCCTGTCCGCCGTGGCGATGACGGTGATCGTCGGCGTCCGCTATCTGCTGGCGTCGGCGGGGTTCGCCTTGGCGACGCGCAGCAAGCATCCGGGGCTGTACCGTGGGCTGGATGCGCAGATCGCGAAGGAAATCCGATGGTCGCTGCTGTCCGCCGCGATCTATGGCGTGCCGGCGGGCGTGGTCGCCTGGGGGTGGGAGCATCGCGGCTGGACGCTGATCTACCGCGACGTCCACGCTTATCCCTTATGGTATCTGCCGCTGTCGGTGCTGCTGTATCTCTTCGCGCACGATACGTGGTTCTATTGGACGCATCGCTGGATGCACCGGCCGAAATGGTTTCGCATCGCGCATGCCGTGCACCATGCCAGCCGCCCGCCGACGGCGTGGGCGGCGATGGCGTTCCACCCGATCGAAGCCTTAACCGGTGCTGTGGTAATTCCGCTACTGGTGTTCGTCATTCCGATCCATGTCGGCGCACTGGCATTGGTGCTGACGATCATGACGGTTATGGGCGTCACCAACCATATGGGGTGGGAAATGTTCCCGCGATTCATGTGGGCGGGGCGATTGGGCGGCTGGCTGATTACCGCCAGCCATCATCAGAGGCATCATGAGCGCTATGGCTGCAATTTCGGGCTCTATTTCCGCTTCTGGGACCGGTTGTGCGGCACCGATGGCGGTCTCGGCGATTTCGAGAAGGAACGTGCGCGCGTCGCGCGTCGGGCGAATCGTGCTGGCGGCACTCGCGCTGGCGACGCTGCCGGGGGCCATGCCGACCGGCACGCTTGACGTCCGGGTCAGCGACCTGCGGTCGACCAAGGGCACGATCCTGTTCTGCCTGACCGCCGATCCCGAGAATTTTCCGGGCTGCACCGACGATCGCAACGCCGTGACCCGCAGCGTTCCGGCGGCGGCGCGCGGGGTGCGCATCGCCGGGCTAGGGCGCGGCGACTATGCCGTGTCGGTGATCCATGACGAGAACGACAATGCGAAGCTCGACACCTTTGCCGGCATTCCGCGCGAGGGATTCGGCTTTTCGCGCAACCCGGCGATCCGGTTCGGCCCGCCCAAGTTCAGCGCATCGGAATTCCCGCTGGCGGGTGATGTAACCATGCAACAGGTGCGGATTCGCTATCTGCTCTAGTATCCGGCACGGACCGAAGCGGGCGGGATAGCGTTACGGGGCAGTAATATTTTCTCGGAGCCACGCCCTTGCGCGCCATTCTCGCCGCCGTCCTGACCGCCGCCGCCCTCGCCACGCCCGCCTTCGGACAGGAAGCGGCGACGCCGGCGGTGCCCGCATCGTCGCTGCCGAACACCGATACCGGTGCCGATTTCTATGTCGTCGGGCTGGGGGCGGCGGTGCTGCCCGATTACGAAGGGTCGGACGATTATTCGTTCAGCCCGGTGCCGGCCGCGACCGGCCGCGTCTCCGGCTTCAACTTCCTGCTAGCGGGCAACCGGATCAGCGTCGACCTGATCCCCGACGGCATCGGTCCGACCTGGGATTTCCAGGCGGGGCCGATCGCGGTCGTGAACCTGAACCGCAACACGACCAAGGGCATTGACGACGCGCAGGTCCGGGCGCTCGGCACCGTCGATACCGCGATCGAGCTGGGCGGCTATGTCGGCATCGGCAAGACCGGGGTCGTCACCTCGCAATTCGACCGGCTGTCGGCGTCGCTAAGCTATCGCAAGGATGTTGGCGGCGGGCACAAGTCGACCGTGCTGGCCCCGACGATCAATTACGTGACGCCGCTCAGCACCCGCGCCATCGCCGGGGTGATCGTGTCCGCCGAGCGGGTCGGCGAAGGCTATGCCGACAGCTATTTCTCGATCACCCCGGCCCAGTCGCTGGCAAGCGGCCTGCCGGTCTATAACGCGCGCGGCGGGTGGAAGAACTGGACGCTAGGCGTGCTGGGCGGTCGCTCGATCAGCGGCGACCTGCGCTCGGGCTGGCAGCTGTTCGGCACCGTCGTCTATCGCAAGCTGCTGAACGATTTCGCCGACAGCCCGATCGTCGCGCGCAACGGGTCGAGCAACCAGTGGTTGGGCGCGGTCGGCATCGCCTACAGCTTCTGATCGCGGGCGCTGCCGAAGCGGCTTGTGCCGTGGCGGTCGATCGGGCAGTTTCGACGCCGGGTGTCCGTCCCGGTCGGGGGCGGGCAGGGTCGTTGCGCTGGTCGGGCCGCCAGCGGTGAACCCTGCTGCCCGGAGCATCGGATTGTCCGATCGAACTGTTTCGTTGCGATGTGTCGAGGGCTGGGCGGCCGTGGTTGCCGGTGCCGGTCGCTGTTTGGGCGGGATCGGCGCAACCGTCGGGACGGGGGCGCGACGAACAGACTTCGCCTGCCGCAGGATCCGTTGGTACCCCGATGAAGACGGGACGCCTGCCAAAGCCGTCGGCCTATCGTGGCATCCTCCCGTGCCCCTGCGAAGGCGGGAGGCGAGGGGCAAGCAAAACGACGGCCTGCGCTTGTCGCTCTGGGTCCCCGCCTTCGCGGGGACACGGTGCGGCGGACTATCGCAGTGGTCTCGCCAAGGCAGGGGGCCGGAACTGCGCGCCATAACGGCTTGCGTCCGGCGTACTGGCTTCTCGCATCTGCGAGGCCTCGGCGAAAGCCATTCACGTCTCCCAGGACCCCGTACCCCCGCGAAGGCGGGGGTCCAGAGCCAAGCAAAACAGACGCTTGGGGGTGTGGCCCTGGTTCCCCGCCTTCGCGGGGACCCGGTGCGGTCAATGTTCGCGGAGGTCTCGTCTCCGCAGGGATATGGTGCGGCGGACGATCGCATGGCTCGCGCTCGCACGGGGGCGGTTCGGCCTCTCCCTTCCAGCGTGGGAAGGTTCGGCGACGTTCTGGCTGAAGGTCGATCGGTGCAGGCGGGAGGTGGCGGATGGCGTTGCTGATCCTGTTGTCGCTGCCGTTCGTCGCGGTGCTGCTGTTGCTGGCGAACCGGCGGGCGGGGCGGGGCGCGCAGGTCACGATCGCCGCGTCGGCGAGTGCCGCCGGACTGGCGGTGTTGCTGTCGCAGGCGCAGGCCGCGTTGGCGGGGGCGGGGCCGCGGCTGACGATCGCGTGGGTGCCGGTGCTGGGCCTCGATCTGGCGCTGTGGCTCGATCCGCTGGCGCTGCTGTTCGCCGGGCTGATCCTCGGCATCGGCCTGCTGGTCGTGATCTATGCGCAGGGCTATCTGGCGAAGTCCGAGCCGATGGGGCGGTTCCTGTCGTTCCTGATGCTGTTCCAGGGGGCGATGATCGGCATCGCCCTGTCGCGCAACATCTTGTTGATGCTGATCTTTTGGGAACTGACCAGCCTAGCCTCGTTCCTGCTGATCGGCTTCTGGCGCGAGCAGGCGGCGGCGCGGCAGGGGGCGCGGATGGCGCTGACCATCACCGGCGGCGGCGGGCTGGCGCTGATCGGCGGCATGGTGCTGCTGGGCAAGGCGGCGGGCAGCTACGACCTCGCCACCATCCTGACCCGCGCCGATGCGGTGCAGGCGTCGCCGCTATACCCGGCGTTGCTGGTGCTGATCCTGATCGGCGCCTTCACCAAATCGGCGCAGTTTCCGTTCCATTTCTGGCTGCCGCACGCGATGGCCGCGCCGACGCCGGTCAGCGCCTATCTCCATTCGGCGACGATGGTGAAGGCGGGGGTGTTCCTGCTCGCGCGGCTGTGGCCGGTGCTGGCGGGCAGCCCATGGTGGTTCGGCATCGTCGTGCCGGTCGGGCTGGCGACGATGGTGTTCGGCGCGGGGGTCGCGCTGTTCCGCCATGATCTGAAGGCGATCCTCGCCTATTCGACGATCAGCCAACTGGGGCTGATGGTCATGCTGCTGGGGTTCGGCACCGGCGCGGCGGTGAGTGCGGCGGTGTTCCACCTGCTGAACCACGCCGCGTTCAAGGCGGCGCTGTTCATGCATGCTGGCATCGTCGACCACGAAACGGGCACGCGCGACATCCGCCGGCTGGGCGGGCTGGCGGCGATCATGCCGCTGACCGCGACGCTGGGCGTGCTCGCCGCTGCCGCCATGGCCGGACTGCCGCCGCTGGGCGGGTTCGTGTCGAAAGAGATGATGCTGGAGGCGAGCACCCATGCCGGGTTCGCGGAACCGGTGCCGCTGGTGCCGGTGCTGGCGACGATCGCCGCGCTGCTGTCGGCGGCCTATGCGCTGCGTTATGCGGTCGCGCTGCATTTCGGGGCGCGGCGAACCGGCGACGTCGCGGCGCCGCACGATCCGGGGGCGTCGCTGCTCGTGCCGCCGGCGATCCTCGCGCTGGCGGCGCTGGTGCTGGGGCTGGTACCGATGACGCTGGCCGGGCCGATCGTGGCAGCGGCGAGCGGGGCGGTGACCGGGGATGCGCCGCCGGTGCTGGATCTGGCGCTGTGGCATGGCGTCAATCCCGCGCTGTGGATGAGCATCTGTGCAGTGTTGGGCGCGATCGTGCTGCTGTGGCGCTATCGGTCGGTCGCCGGGGTCGTGGCGCGCATCCCCGCGCCCGATGCCAAGCGGCTGTTCGATGCGGCGATGGCGGGGGCCGTCGTCGGGTTGCGGCGGGTGTCGGGGACGATCCATGCCGCATCGCTGCAACGGTATCTGGCGGTGCTGTTCGTCGTCGCCATCGCATTGGGGGTCGAGGCGGGGTGGTCCCATGCGGTGCCGGCCGGGGATGGCGCGACGACGCCGGCCCCGGCGGTGGCGATCGTCGCCTGGGGCGCGCTGGTGGTGGCGACCGGCGCGGTGGTCGTGGTCGACCGGCGGCGGTACCTGGCGCTGATCTTCATCAGCGTCATCGGCCTCGTCATCGCGCTGGCGTTCGTGCACCTGTCCGCGCCCGACCTTGCGCTGACGCAGATCTCGGTGGAGGTGGTGACGATCCTGCTGCTGCTGCTGGCGCTGCATCTGCTGCCGGGCAGCCCGCCGCGCCTGTCGAGTGTGCCACGCCGTGTGCGCGACGGGGCGATCGCGGTTGCGGGGGGGCTCGGCGCGGGCTGGCTGGCATGGGCGGTGCTGACCCGCCCGGTGCGCGACGGCATATCGCGCTTTCATTGGGACAATAGCTATTCGGGCGGCGGCGGCACCAATGTCGTGAACGTCATCCTCGTCGATTTTCGCGGCTTCGATACGCTGGGTGAGATCATCGTGCTGGGGATTGCCGGGCTTGCCATCTATGCGCTGCTGGAACCGGCGGCGCGCGGGGTGGCGGGGCGGCGGCTGCGGAACTGGCGGTCGGGCGATCCGCATTCGCCCGAACGGCACCCGATGATGTTCGTGATGGCGACGCGGCTGCTGCTGCCGCTGGCGCTGTTGGTCGGCAGCTATATCTTTCTGCGCGGGCATAACCAGCCGGGCGGCGGGTTCATCGCCGCGCTGGTCTTTTCGATCGCGATCCTGCTGCAATATCTCGCCTCGGGCTTCGACTGGACCGACGAACGGCGCAAGTTCGGCGAGCATGCGCTGATCGGCGCCGGCGTGCTGATCGCCAGCGCGACCGGCCTCGGCTCGTTGCTGTTCGGGGCGCCGTTCCTGACCAGCAGCTTCGGCTATTTCCATGTGCCGCTGATCGGCGAGGTCGAGCTGGCGACGGCGATGCTGTTCGATCTCGGCGTCGCCTGCGTCGTGGTGGGTGCGGTGCTGATGGCGCTGGCGCAGCTCGCCCATGTCGCGCAGCGTGCCGCGCGCCACGATGGGGAGGGTGCGCCATGAGCCTCGAATTCCTCGTCGCCTCGGCGATCGCGGTGCTGGTCGCGGGCGGCATCTATCTGGCGCTTCGGGGCCGGACGTTTCAGGTCGTGCTGGGGCTGACGCTGTTGTCCTATGCGGTCAACCTGTTCCTGTTCGCGGTCGGGCGGTTGGTCGTCGACCGCCCGCCGCTCTGGGCGAAGGGGGTGACCGACTATGCCGATCCGCTGCCGCAGGCGCTGGTGCTGACCGCGATCGTCATCACCTTCGGCATGACTGCGCTGACCGTGATCCTGAGCCTGCGCAGCTTCCTCGAAACCGGATCGGATCAGGTCGACGGCCGCGCCGACCCGGATGGGAAGGACGACGCATGACCGCGGCCGACCATCTGTTGATCGCGCCGATCATCGTGCCGGCGATCGTCGCGCCGTTCACCATGCTGCTGATGCGGCGGCGGCGGGTGTTCAGCGTGATCCTGTCGATCGGCGGATGTATCGCGATGCTGGCGGTGGCGATCGCGCTGTTCGCCATGGCGCAGGACGATGCGATCCGCAGCTATGCGCTGGGATCGTGGGCCCCGCCGTTCGGCATCGTGCTGGTGCTCGACCGGCTGTCGGCGACGATGCTTCTGCTCTCGGCCGTGCTGGCGCTGGTGGTGCTCGGCCATGCGATCGTCACCGCCGCCGATCGCCGCGGCTGGCATTTCCACCCGCTGTTCCACTTCCAGCTGATGGGGCTGAACGGTGCGTTCCTGACCGGCGACCTGTTCAACCTGTTCGTCTTCTTCGAAGTGATGTTGATCGCCTCCTATGGCCTGATGCTGCACGGACAGGGGGCGCTGCGGTTGAAGGCGGGGGTGGCCTATGTCGTGGTCAACATCGTCGGATCGGCGCTGTTCCTGATCGCGCTCGGGCTGTTCTACGGCCTGACCGCGACGCTCAACATGGCCGATCTCGCCCGGCGGATCGCGACGCTCAGCAGCGAAGACCAAGGATTGCTGCGCATCGCTGCACTGCTGCTGATGACGGTATTCGCGCTGAAGGCGGCGGTGGTGCCGATCCATCTGTGGCTGCCGCGCACCTATGCGGCGACGATGCCGGTGGTCGCCGCGCTGTTCGCGATCATGACCAAGGTCGGCGTCTATGCGACGATCCGGACGGTGCCGCTGCTGTTCGGGAGCGGGGCGGGAGCCGCGGCATGGGTGCCGGCGCCGTGGCTGCTGCCCGCGGCGATGGCGGGTGCGATGCTCGGCTTCATCGGCGTGCTGGCGGCGCGGGGTTTGCGCGAGCAGGCGGCGTTCGCGGTGCTGGCCTCGACCGGCACGCTGCTGCTGGCAGTGGCGCCGTGGCGTGAGGCGACGCTGGCCGCAGCACTCTATTATCTGGTGCAGGCGACGCTGGCCGGGGCGGCGCTGTTCCTCGTCGCCGACGTGACGCTGCGGCGGCGCGGGCAATATGCCGATGCGATCGTGCCCGCGCCGCGCTTTGCCGGACAGGACGCGGCAGCGCTGCTATACCTGATCACGGCGATCGCGGCGGTCGGGCTGCCACCGCTGGCGGGCTTCATCGGCAAGCTGCTGATCCTGAACGCCAGTTTCGGCGCGCCGGGGTGGCAGGCGGTCTGGGCGACGATCCTCGCCACGACGCTGATCGGGGTGATCGGTTTTTCGCGGACCGGATCGACCTTGTTCTGGAAAGCGCCACCGGCCGAGGCCGACGCCATTGCCGGGACCGCGCGGTCCGCCGCCGAATTCGCCGCGCCGGTGGTGCTCCTCACGCTGTCGGCGGTGCTGGCCGTGGCCGCCGGATGGGTGACCGAACAGACCGACGCCGCCGCACGGCAGGTGATGGCGCCCGAGCGATACGTCGCCGCGATCCTGGGCGCGGCCCGATGAGGCGGCTGCTGCCCCATCCGGCGCTGTCGGCGATGCTGCTGATCGTGTGGCTGCTGATGGCCAACCGCGTCACGGTCGGTGGCATCGTGCTGGGCGGGTTCTTCGCGCTGGTGCTGCCCAAATTCACTGAGCCGTTCTGGCCCGCCCGGCCGCGGGTGCGCTTCGGCCGGGCATTGGTCGGCTATCTGGCGATCGTGCTGTTCGACATCGTCGTCGCCAATTTCCAAGTGGCGGCGCTGATCCTGCTTCGCCGCAATGCCGATCTGCGCGCCCGCTGGCTGGTGGTGCCGATCGACCTGACCACGCCCGAGGCGATCACGATGCTGGCCGGCACGATCAGCCTGACGCCGGGCACCGTGTCGGCGGACGTATCGGCCGATGGCCGGTTCCTGCTGGTCCATGCCCTCGACGCCGCCGATCCGGCGGCGGAGGTCGCGTGGATCAAAGCGCGCTACGAAGCACGACTGCAACGGATTTTCGCATGATCGTCATCGCGCTTCATATCGCCGCGGGCTGCATCGCGTTGGCGCTGACCCTCAATGGCTGGCGGCTGTTGCGCGGGCCGGGGCTGGGCGACCGGATCGTCGCGCTCGACACGATGGTCATCAACGCCATCGCGCTGATCGTGCTGATCGGCATGATCGGCGGCAACGCCACCTATTTCGAAGCGGCGCTGTTGCTGGCGATGGTCGGGTTCGTCAGCACCATCGCCTACTGCAAGTTCGTGCTGCGCGGGGATATCGTCGAATGAAGACGCTGGCCGAGATCGTCGTCGTCGCGCTGTCGCTGCTGGGCGCAGGCTTTGCGCTGATCGGCAGCTGGGGGCTGGTGCGACTGCCGACGACGATGGAGCGGCTGCATGGCCCGACCAAGGCGACGACGCTGGGCCTGGGCGCGCTGCTGCTCGCCTCGGTCGTCTATTTCCAGACGCAGCTGGGGGTGTGGAGCGCGCACGAACTGCTGATCTCGTTGTTCCTGTTCCTGACCGCGCCGATCGCCGCGAACATGATCGCGAAGGTCCATCTCCACCGCCTGCGCAGCGGTGCGGCGAACGAGCCTGTCGGCATCGCCGGACCGCCGCCCCGCCCGGATGCGGAGGGCGACTGGGCGACGTTCGAGGCACCCGCCCGCGATACGCCGGCATCGACCGCGAACAGCTGACCCGGTCGGAACGTAGCCCACCGTGCCATAGCCCTTCAGGATCGGCGATCCATCATAAATCGGATTGCCCGGCTCGATGATATGTCGTTACGCTGTAGCGGCATGGATCAGGGGTGGTCCGTCATCGGGGAGGGGAACGAACGTCGCGCCGCGCGGCCATGTCAATGGGCCGGGGGCGTAGCAAAAGGGGTGTGTTTTGGCGACGCAACGACTGGGGTTCCGGGATGCGATCGGCTGGATGTCGCAGATCATCGGGCCGGATTCGGCCTATGTGCGGCTCGGCATCGTCTATACCATCGCGATCAGCCTGCTGGCGCTGGCCACGCCGATCTCGGTCCAGCTGCTCATCAACAGCGTCGCGAACACTGCGATGCCCGCCCCGCTCTGGGCGCTGTCGGGCGTCCTGCTCCTCCTGCTGCTGATGGTCGCGGCGCTCAGTGCGCTTCGGGTGTGGATCATGGCGGCGTTCGAACGCCGCCTGTTCGCACGGGTCGTCGCCGAGGTCACGCTGCGCGCGGTCCATGCGCAGGACCCGTTCTTCGCCGATGGCAATCGTGGCGACCTGTTCAACCGCTTCTTCGATCTGGTCGTCGTCCAGAAATCGGTGCCGAGCCTGGTGATCGGTGCCTTCACCATCGTGTTGCAGGCGGTGATCGGCCTGACCATCACCAGCTTCTATCATCCGGTCTTCCTCGCCTTCAACGCGGTGCTGGTCGCGGCGCTGCTGGTCGTCTGGCTGCTGTGGCGGCGGGGCGCGATCGGCGGGGCGGTGGCGCTCAGCCATGCCAAGCACAATGCCGCACGCTGGCTGGAAAGCGTCGGCGGGTCGAACGGCTTCTATAAATCGGCGCGCCATCTCGATTTCGCGATGCATCGGTCGGAGGCGATGACCGCCGCCTATGTCGCCACCCATCGCCGCTATTTCCGTTATCAGTTCGCGCAGACGGTCGCGTTCCTGCTGATCTATGCGCTGGCGAGTGCCGGGCTGTTGCTGCTGGGCGGGATGCTGATCCTGCGCGGGCAATTGTCGCTGGGGCAGCTGGTCGCCGCCGAGCTGATCCTGTCGGGGGTCTTTTACGGCATTTCCCAATTCGGCTGGTATCTCGACACCTTCTACGACCTGGTCGCCAGTTCGGAGGAATTGTCGCTGCTGTTCTCGATTCCGCAGGAACCGACGGTGCGCGGCGATCATGGTCCGCGCGACGGGGCGGTCAAGCTGACCGACGTGGTGTTCGACGATGCCCGCTATGACCTGACGTTGGCGGCGGGCGAACAGCTGGTCACCGTCGCCGAGCCGGGAGCCGAACGGCGGCTGGCGATGCTGTTCAAACGCCATGTGCTGCCCGAACGCGGGCTGGTCCGCATCGGCGGGGCCGACCTCGGCTCGTTCGACATGTACCGGCTGCGCTCGGACGTGACCGTGCTCGACCGCTCGACCATCGTCGAGGCGACGATCCGCGAATATCTCCGCCTCGCCTCCAACGAACTCGACGCGGTGGCGATGGAGGCGCTGGGCACGGTCGGGCTGGAACGCCGCCTCGCCAGCCTGCCCAAGGGGCTGGACACGCAACTGGGATCGACCGGCTACCCCTTGAGCGTCGGCGAAACGATGGCGCTCAAGCTCGCCAATGCGCTGCTGGTCCGTCCGAAACTGTTGCTGCTCGGCCAGCTGTTCGACCTGTTGCCGCCCGAACGGCTGGTCGCGGCGCTGCGGCTGCTCAAGGCGCATGGTACGACCGTGCTGCTATGTACCGGCCGGCCCGAGGATCTGACGCTCGACGGCTATCTCCATCTCGGCCTGACCCGGCAACGCCGGTTCGAACGGCTCGCCGATCTGCAGGCCGCCGCCAACCAGGAGGGTGAAGATGTCGCATCCGCCTGAAACCATGGCGCATTTCCGCACACTCGCCACGCTGCGCCCGCCGCGCGTCGCGGTTGCCGTCGCGTGGATGCTGGCGGTCGGCATCGCCGCAGCGGTGTTCGTCCTGTTCTTCGTGCCGTGGGTGCAGACCGCGCAGGGCCGCGGGCAGGTCGTCTCGCTCGATCCCGAGGACCGCGCGCAGGAGGTAACGGCGCTGGTGCCCGGCCGGGTCGAACGCTGGTATGTTCATGACGGCCAGCACGTGACGCGCGGCGACCCGATCGCGCGCATCGTCGACCTCGATCCCAATCTGCTGTCGCGGCTGGCCGCCGAACGCGCGCAGGTGCTGGCCGAGATCGCATCGGTGCAACAGTCGCAGGCGGTAGCAGGGATCGATGTCGGCCGGATGCGGCAACTTTATTCCGAAGGCCTGGCATCGCGCCGCGATTACGAACAAGCCCAGATCAAGGTGGCCGAATCGGGGGCCAAACTCGCCGAATCACGTGCCAAGCTGAACCGGATCGATGTGCAGTTGAACCGGCAATCGGCACAGCTGGTCCGTGCGCCGCGCGATGGCCGCATCCAGAATCTGAACGCCGCGACCGGCGGGGCGCTGGTGTCGGCGGGGACGGTGCTGGCGGTGGTCGCGCCCGAACGGGTCGAGCGCGCGGTCGAATTGCTGATCGATGGCCGCGACGTGCCGCTGCTGCGGCCCGGGCGGCCGGTGCGGCTGGAATTCGAAGGCTGGCCGGCGATCCAGTTCAGCGGTTGGCCATCGGTCGCCTACGGCTTTTTCGACGGGCGCGTCCGCACGATCGATCCCAATGCCAATGCGCAGGGGCTGTTCCGTATCCTCGTCGAACCGGCGCCGGGCAAGCCCGCTTGGCCCGAACGGCGCTTCGTCCGGCTGGGTGGCAAGGTGCAGGGCTGGGTACAGGGTGAGACGGTGACCGTCGGCTATGAATTGTGGCGGCAGCTGAACGACTTCCCGCTCGAATTCGGGCAGGTCGCGACCGACAAGGGGCAGAGCGGTCAGGCCGGCGACAAGCAGGACGAGGACAAGAAGGCCGCGACCAAGGCGGGCAAGCCCAAATGATCCGCCTTTTGCCCGTACTGCTCGCCGCGCAGCTTCCGCTCGTGCCCACGCCGCTGCCACCCACGACCCCGGCGCCCGCCGCCGCGCCGCTGACGCTCGACGAGGTGCTGCGTGCCTCGGCCCGCGCCGCGCCGCAGATTGTCGAGGCGCTGGCCAAAGTCCGCTCCGCCGAGGGCCGCGCGATCACCGCCGATGGCGCGTTCGACACGGTGTTCGATGCCGAGGGGCGTTCGCGCGCGCTCGGTTACTATGACGGCACCTATGTCACCGGGCGGGCGACGCAGCCATTGGCCGGCAATGGCGGCTATGCCTATGGCAATTACCGCGTCAGCCGTGGCGACTTCCCGATCTATGAGGACGAGCAATACACCAACCGGCTGGGCGAGGTGAAGGTCGGCGCGCTTTATGCGCTGCTGCGCGACCGGCTGATCGACGAACGGCGGACGAAGCGGACGCTGGCGGCGGGCGATATCGACATCGCGCAGTTCGAACGCGGGGCGGTGGCGATCGGCGTGCAGCGCCGCGCGATCGACGCCTATCAGAACTGGGTCGCCGCCGGGCTGCGGCTGCGCGCCTATCGCGATCTGCTGGCCCTGTCGGAAAGCCGGCGCGGCGGGCTGGCGCGGCAGGTCCAGCTGGGCGCGCGGCCCGAGATCCTGTTGGCAGAGAATGATCAGAACCTGGTCCGCCGCCGCGCCCTCGTGGTACGCGCCGAGGGGGATTTCGCGGCCGCCGCCAACGCGCTGTCGCTCTATTATCGCGACGCGGCGGGTGAGCCGGTGCTGGTCGGGCCGGAGCGGCTGCCGACCGATATCGGCGCGCTGGGCGGCGTCGCGGTCGTCGCCCGCGGCGATTTCGTGCAGCGCCGCCCCGATCTTCAGGTGCTGCTGACCCGGATCGATCAGGGGACGGCACGGCTGGCGCTGGCCGCGAACGACCTGCGCCCGCGGCTCGACCTGCGCGGCGAGGTCGGCAAGGATGTCGGCCCGGTCGGGCTGGGCGGCCCATCGCGCACCCCGCTGGAGGCGGCGGTGGGTTTCCGCTTCTCGTTGCCGCTCCAGAACCGCGCGGCCAAGGGGCGCATCGTCGAGGCGCAGGCCGAACTGGACGCGCTGTCGGCGCGCAGCCGCTTCCTGCGCGACCAGATCGCGGTGGAGGTGGAGGGGATCGCGATCGGTGTCGGCGCGGCCGAACAGCTGGCGGCGATCGCCGATCAGGAACGGCAACTGGCCGAACGGCTGGCCGCCGCCGAACGTCGCCGGTTCGAACTGGGGTCGAGCGACTTCTTCCTCGTCAACCAGCGCGAGGAAACGGCGAACGACGCGCGCGTCCGCCTGATCGACGCGCAGGCGCGGATTGCCGCCGCCCGCGCCGAACTGGCCGCCGCCACCGCCGACCGCGCGGCACTGGGGCTCGTTCCCTGACGGGAGGCGGGGCTGGTATCAGCCCTTGTGGTTGCCGCTCGGGCTAGCGCTGGGCGTGGGGGAGGGTACGCGGCACGGCACGATTTTGTCGGGGGCCGGTCGTGCGCCCTCGGGCGTGAACATCGCGATATAGCCGCCGGCCGATGGCATTTTCTGCAACTCGACCATCCGGTAGCCGACCGCTTCGAATTCGCATTTCAGCAGCGCGGGCGGGGTGCCGTGATTCTGGGTCGGACGATCGGCGTCGACCACCACCACCTGTCCACCGGTGCGCAGCGATGGGCGTAGGTTCCACAGGAAAGCGTAGGGCTCGGCGATCTCATGGTACATATGGACCATCAGCACCCGGTCGAAGCTGTTGGCCGGCAGCTTCGCGTCATCGGGTTCGCCTAGCCGCACGCTGACATTGTCGAGCCGTTCGCGCGCCACGCGCTGCGCCAGCGCGTCGCGGATCTGCGGGATGATGTCCTCGGCCAGCACCCGGCCGTCCGGCCCGACGCGCTGTGCCAGACGGATCGTGTAATAGCCCTCGCCCGCGCCGATATCGGCGACGGTCATACCCGGCGCGATGCCGGCGCGGTCCATCACCAGTTCGGCCTCGTTCAGCCGGTCGCGCATTTCCTCTGTCGACCAGCGCGCCGACACGATCGTCGCGACCGGCCGGTCGGCCTTGGGAAAGTCATGGCGGTCCTCCCGCTGTCCATTGGCGACCGCACTCGGCTGCGTCGCATCGCAGCCGGTCAGCAACAACAACAGGGCCGGGAGGACGCGGCGCATCTCAGTCGACATCCTCGACATCGACCTTCTCGCCGGTCACCCGCTGCGACAGCGCCGCCGCCATGAACGGGTCGAGCGCGCCGTCGAGCACGTCGCCCGGTGCGGTCGAGACGACGCCGGTGCGCAGGTCCTTCACCATCTGATACGGCTGCAGCACGTAGGACCGGATCTGATGGCCCCAGCCGATATCGGTCTTGGTCGCATTCTCGGCATTGGCCTCCGCCTCGCGGATCGCCAGCTCGCGTTCGTACAGGCGCGCGCGTAGCTGGTTATAGGCCTCGGCCTTGTTCTTGTGCTGCGAACGCTGGTTCTGACACTGCACGACGATGCCGGTCGGGATATGGGTGATGCGTACTGCCGAATCGGTGGTGTTGATGTGCTGACCACCGGCACCCGACGCGCGATAGGTGTCGATGCGCAGGTCGCTTTCGTTATATTCGACTTCGATATTGTCGTCGATCACCGGATAGACCCACACGCTCGCGAACGAGGTGTGCCGCCGCGCCGCGCTGTCATAGGGGCTGATGCGGACCAGCCGGTGGACGCCGCCCTCGGTCTTGGCGAAGCCGTACGCATTCTCGCCCTTCAGCAGCAGCGTCGCCGACTTGATGCCGGCCTGTTCGCCCGAATGCTGGTCGACCAGTTCGACCTTCAGCCCGCGCCGTTCGGCCCAGCGGGTGTACATGCGTTGCAGCATGCCCGCCCAATCCTGGCTCTCGGTCCCGCCGGCGCCGGCGTTGATCTCGATATAAGTGTCGTTGGCATCGGCTTCGCCCGACAGCAGCGCCTGTACCTTGTCGTGATCGGCGCGCTTGGCGAGTTCGGCGAGGTTGGCGACGCCTTCGTCAGCCATCTCCACATCGCCCTCTTCGTCGGCCATCTCGATCAGTTCGACGGTGTCGGCGAGGTCACGCTCGATGGTGCGGGTGGCGGTGATCGCCTCGTCCAGCCGGCGGCGTTCGCGCATCACTTCCTGCGCGGCCTTGGGATCGTTCCACAGCGCCTGATCCTCGACGCGCGCGTTCAGCTCGTCGAGTCGGCGCAACGCGCGGTCCCAGTCGAGGAAGCGGCGCAGCAGCGAGAGCGCATCGTTGATCTTGTCTACATGGGCTTGCGCTTCGGCGCGCATGGGAAAACTCCGGAAAAATCTGAATCGAAGGGAATGCCGCCGATATAGGGGCCGCGCTAGTAGATTCCCCCTTCGCGTTGCAAGAAGTCGCTGTCGCGCGGCTGCGCCTGTTGCTGTGTCGGTGCGGTACGGGTCGGATCGCGGGTCACCGGCGCGCGTGCTTCGCCCAGCCGCCCGGTGGCGCGGCGCGCCTCGGTCTCGGGCTTGAACGCTTCCCAGATCACCGCCGCCTTCGGATCGATGGTCGGCCATGCGCCATAGACCGGGCGGCCGCTGGCGCGGTCGATGCGGACCATGCGGATGCCGGTAGGCGCGCGGAACGGCAGCACCTCCATGTCCTGATACGCCTTGACCGCAAACGTCTTGTAGATCGGTGCCGCGATCGTCCCGCCCTGTGCATAGCCGCCGAGGTTGCGGGGGCTGTCGAAGCCCAGATAGAGGCCGGCGATCATCTGCGGCGTGCCGCCGACGAACCAGACATCGGTCGGACCGGTCGAGGTGCCGGTCTTGCCCATGATCGGGCGGTTCAGGTCGCGCAGCGTGGTGGCGGTGCCGCGCTGGATTACTCCCTCCATGATATGGACCATCTGGTAGGCGCTCATCGCGTCCATGACCTGGCGCGACTTGATCTGCGGCCGCGGCATCGGCTTGCCGTCCCAGTCGGGCGCGTTGCAGCCGTCGCAGGCGCGCCAGTTGGCAGGCAGGATCACCTTGCCGCGGCGGTCCTGCACGAAATCGATGACCGTCGGCTTCAGCTCGCGGCCCTGATTGGCGAGGATCGAATAGGCGTTGACCATGCGCAGCACCGTCGTCTCACCCGCACCCAGCGCATAGGAAAGATAGGGCGGAAACTTCTCATCGCTGATGCCGACGCGCTGGATCAGGTCGTTGACCTTGTCCATGCCGGTCTGGGCGGCGGCGCGCACCGTCATCAGGTTGCGCGACTGTTCGATGCCCCAGCGCATGGTGTGCGGTCCCGCACCGCCGCCGCCGAAGTTGCGGAAGCATTTCTGGCCCAGCCGACCGCCCTGATTCACGCAGAACGGGCCGTCGACGATGATCGATGCCGGGGTCATCCCCGCCTCCAGCGCGGCGGCATAGACGATCGGCTTGATCGTCGATCCGGGCTGGCGCATCGCCTGTGTCGCGCGGTTGAACGACTGGATGCGGCTGTCGAACCCGCCCTGCATGGCGAGGATGCGGCCGGTGCGCGGGTCTTCGACCACCATCCCGCCCGACACGCGCGGGACCGAGCGTAGCGACCAGACGCCACCTGTCGGCGCCACCGCCAGGATGTCGCCGCGCTGGATCGCGCCGAACGCGTTGCCGGTGCCGCCGCGAACCGGCATCTGCGCATTGCCGCGTGGCAGCGTGCCGGTGCGACCGTCGGCAAAGCCGATCCGCGCCTCGCTCGCATCCTTGTCGATGACGATCGCCGCCTGCCAGTCCTGATAATCGACGCCGATATTGGTGTTGAGCAGCGCCTGCTGCCAATTGTCGCCGTCGATCGTCGCGCGTGGCTTGTTGAGCGGCCCCGACCAGCCACGCCCCGAATCGAAGCGGATGAGACCGCTGCGCAGTGCGTCCTGCGCATCCTGCTGAATCTTCGGGTCGAGCGAGGTGCGGACCCACAGGCCGCCGGCATAGACGCTGTACGGCCCGTCCTTGGCATTCTCGCCGAACTGGCCCAGCAACTGGCGACGGACTTCCTCGATGAAATAACCGCCCGCCGTTTCCTGGCGCGGCGTCTGGCGCGGGATGGTGCCGAGCGGCTGGGCGATGGCGGCAGCGCGCTGGGTGGGCGTGATGAAGCCGTTGCGCTCCATTTCGCCCAGCACCCAGTTGCGGCGGGTGATCGCGCGGTCATATCCGCGTTCGGGCGTGTAGTTCGACGGTCCCTTGGGCAGGATCGCCAGATAGGCCATTTGCGGCAGGGTCAGCTCGCGCAGTTCCTTGCCGAAATAGGCATGCGACGCCGCCTCGACGCCGAAGGCGTTCCGGCCGAGCGCGATCTGGTTGAGATAGAGTTCGAGAATCTGCTGCTTGGTCAGTGCATCTTCGATCCGGTAGGCGAGCAAGGCTTCCTTCGCTTTCCGGACATAGCTTACTTCGTTGGTCAGCAGCAGGTTCTTGGCGACCTGTTGCGTGATCGTCGACGCCCCGATCGGGCGGCCGTCGTTGCGCAAATTGGTCAGGATCGCCGAGGCGATGCCGGGATAGTCGACGCCGTGATGTTCGAAGAAGGTCCGGTCCTCGGCGGCGAGGAACGCACGGACCAGCAACGGCGGATATTCGGCATAGGACAGCTGCACGCGCCGTTCGCGGGCATAGCTGTGGATCGGATCGCCCTCGATTCCCCGGACATTGGTCGGCAGCGGCGGTTCATAGGCGCGCAGCGAATCGACCGACGGCAGGGTGCGCCACAGCAGCAGCCAGATCAAGAACACGCCGATCCCGGCCAGCAACAGGGCAATGGCTGGCAGGCGGAACCACCACCGTCGCCGGATGCGGGCGAAACGGGCCCGCCGGGACAAAGCGGGGGTGGTGTCGGTATCGGATACGCTCATCGCCCGCGCGGTTTAGCAGGTTTGGGCGTGGGGGAAAGCGGTGCGTGGATCGGCGGCGCGCCGGTCGCTAGTCCGCCGCGCCGTCCGCCGCCAGCGCATCGGCGAGCAGCGAGCGTATCGCGCGCAGTTCGGTGATCCGCGCGGCACGGCGCGGGATCGGGGCGACGGGGACCGCCGGCGCCTTCGCCTCCTGCGCCAGCAATTGCTGCACGCCGCGCACGCTATAGCCCTGTTCGCCGAGCAGCGTCTGGATGCGGCGCAGCAGCGCCACGTCCTCAGGCCGGTAATAGCGGCGGTCGCCGGCGCGGGTCAGCGGGCGGATCTGCGGGAACCGCCCTTCCCAATAGCGCAGACGGTGCTGCGGCACCCCCAGGTCGCGCGCTACCTCGCCGATCGTGCGATAGGCGGTGGCGGATTTGTCGACCGGGGGTGGCAACCGCTTCCGTTCAGTTGGCGACGATGCGGTCGCGCATCATTTGGCTGGCGCGGAAGGTGAGCACGCGGCGCGGTGCGATCGGCACTTCGATGCCGGTCTTGGGGTTGCGGCCGATCCGCTCGCCCTTGTCGCGCAACACGAAGCTGCCGAAGCCCGAGATCTTGACGTTCTCCCCCTCGGCCAGCGCATCGCACATATGGTCGAGAATCTGTTCGACGACGCGCGCGGAATCGGCACGCGACAGACCGATCTCACGATGCATTTCTTCGGCGAGGTCGGCGCGGGTCAGCGTACCATCGGAAACCATTGGAGAAATCCTTTTTCGTCTACACCGCGTCCGCTAGCACAGCGTATACGAAGATTCAAAAATACTAAAGGATTACCAACGCACTACGGCGGCGCCCCAGGTAAAGCCACCCCCCATCGCCTCCAGCACGACGATGTCGCCCGGCTGGATGCGTCCGTCGCGCGTCGCGACGTCCAATGCGAGCGGAACCGACGCGGCGGAGGTGTTGGCATGAATGTCGACGGTCACCACGACCTTTTCGGGCGCCAGGCCCAGCTTGCGCGCGGTCGCGTCGAGAATGCGGGCATTGGCCTGGTGCGGCACGACCCAGTCGACATCCTCCGGGGTAAGTCCCGCAAGTTCCAGCGATTCGCCCATGACGCCCGCAAGGTTGACCACCGCATGGCGGAACACTTCCTTGCCCTTCATGCGCAGCTTGCCGACGGTGCCGGTGGTCGACGGACCGCCGTCGACATAGAGCAGGCCGTTGTGGCGGCCATCGGCATGCAGGCGGATGGCGAGGATGCCGCGCGGGCTGTCGCCGTCGCTGTCCTGCCCCTCGAGCACGATCGCGCCCGCGCCATCGCCGAACAGGACGCAGGTCGTGCGGTCTTCCCAGTCGAGGAGGCGGCTGAATGTCTCGGCTCCAATCACCAGCGCCCGGTGGTGGATACCGGTGCGCAGCATCGCATCGGCGACCTGCACCGCATAGAGAAAGCCCGAACACACCGCCGCCACGTCGAACGCGACACAGTCGTCGATGCCGAGCATCGCCTGCACCTTGGTCGCGGTCGCGGGAAAGGTCTGGTCGGGGGTGGCGGTCGCCAGCACGATCAGGTCGATCGCCTGCGCCTCGATCCCGGCCGCCGCGATCGCCGCGCGCGCGGCATTGGCGGCAAGGGTGGCCGTCGTCTCATGCTCGGCGGCGATATGGCGGAAGCGGATGCCGGTACGCTCGACGATCCATTCGTCGGAGGTGTCGACGCGCTCGGCCAGTTCCGCGTTCGACACGCGCTGCGCCGGCAGCGCCGAACCGGTGCCGGTGACGACCGAACGGATCATGCCGCGCGCGCCTCGATCGCCGCCAGATCGCTGGCGATGCTGCGGGTCAGGTCGTCGCGGACCATCTTGGCCGCGACCTGGATCGCGTTGGACACGCCGGCCTCGTTCGCGCTGCCATGGCTTTTTACCACCAGCCCGTTGAGGCCGAGAAAGACCGCGCCATTATGGTTGTTGGGGTCGAGGTGATGGCGCAGCAATTCGGTCGCCGGGCGCGAGATCAGGAACCCGATCTTCGACCGGATCGACGAGCGGAAGGCGCGCTTGAGCAGGTCGGCGACGAATCGCGCGGTGCCCTCAGCGGTCTTCAGCGCGATATTGCCGGAAAAGCCGTCGCACACGACGACATCGACCTGTCCGCGCGACAGGCGATCGCCCTCGATATAGCCCGAAAAGGTCATCGGCAGATGCGGCGAGGCGCGCAGGATCGCCGCCGCCTCGCGGACGCTGTCGATACCCTTCAGCTCCTCGGTGCCGATGTTCAGCAACGCGACGCGGGGCGATTCGAGGTCAAGCGCGGTACGGGCATAGGCCGCGCCCATCACCGCGAACTGGACAAGGTTGCGCGCATCGCACTCGGCATTGGCGCCGAGGTCGAGCATGACCAGATCGTTGTCGCCGAGACTGGGCAGCAGCGCCGCCAGTGCCGGGCGATCGATGCCCGGCATGGTGCGCAGCGCCAGCTTCGCCATCGCCATCAGCGCGCCGGTATTGCCCGCCGATACCGCGGCGGCGGCACGGCCTTGCTTTACCAGGCCGATGGCGACGCCCATCGACGTCGTCTTGGCGCGGCGGATCGCCTGGCTGGGCTTGTCCGACGAACCGACGACTTCGGGGGCGTGGACGATTTCCGACGCGGCGGACAGGTTCGGGTGCGATTCGAGCCCCGCGCGAATCGCTGCTTCGTCCCCGACCAGCAGGAACCGCATCGATTCGTGGCGGCGTCGCGCATGGGCGACGCCCGCCAGCATGGTGGCAAGCCCTTCGTCACCGCCCATCGCATCGATGGCGATCCAGGACCCGTCGGCCATGCGTGCTTCCCTGTCCGGTCTGGCGGTTACGCTTCGACCGAGACGACTTCGCGACCGTTATAATGGCCGCAGGCGTTGCACAGATTGTGCGGACGCTTCAGTTCGCCACAGTTCGGGCATTCCTGGAACGACTCGACGCTCAGCGAATCGTGGCTGCGACGCATACCGCGCTTGGAGGGCGTGGTCTTTCTCTTGGGAACTGCCATTTCGGCACCTTTATCACTTGGGTATCACTTGGTTTCGCCACCAACTGACGACGCGGCCCAGGCAAGTGCCCGACCGCTTTTCGCGACCGGCGACCCGCCGGACCGGCAGACAGGCTGGTCGCGAAGCGAACCGCGCCTATAGCGTTTTCGCGAAAGGTTGCAAGCTTCGGGTTGCCGGAATGCACGCAGGCGCTGTCATCCTATCCCTGCGAAGGCAAGGATAGCGAGCAGCCTATCCTGCCAGCGCGGCGTCCCCGACGAATGGATTGGTCCGGCGTTCGTGGCCGAAGGTGCTGCCGGGACCATGGCCGGGCACGAAGGCGATATCGTCGCCGAGTGGCCACAGCTTGGTGACGACCGAATCGATCAGCGCCTGCGTATCCGACAACGGAAAGTCGGTGCGGCCGATCGACCCCTGGAACAGCACGTCGCCGACCAGCGCGAACTTCGCGTCTGCGTGGTGGAAGATGACATGGCCCGGCGTATGGCCCGGGGTCTCGTACACGGCGAAGCTCGCCTCGCCGACGCTCACCGTGTCGCCCTCAACCAGCCAGCGGTCGGGTTCGAACGGCACACCGCGCAGGCCCCAGCGCTTGCCGTCCTCGTCCAGCCGCGCGATCCAGAACCGATCCGCCTCGTGCGGCCCCTCGATCGGCACGCCCAATTGCTTGGCTAGCGGCCCGGCCTCGCCGCAATGATCGATATGGCCATGAGTCAGCAGGATCTTTTCGATATGCACCCCGTGCTGCTCGGCAGCGGCGATGAGCCGCGGCAAGTCGCCGCCGGGATCGACGAATGCGCCGCGCATCGTCTTCGTACACCACAGCAAGGTGCAATTCTGCTGGAGCGGGGTCACCGGGATGATCGCGGCACGGATCGGAGATGGGGTCATGATGCCGCCTTACCCGCGAAAGCCGTAACGACAAAGCGCGGTTCGGCGCTTGCCCCGCGCCGCGGCACGCGGCAAGCGTTGGCGATGTTTGATCCGACCCGGCCTTTCGTGCTGTTCGACGATGCCCGGCCGGGTGGATCGGCGACGCTGTATCAGGCGCCGGTCCGCGTCATCCGCGCCGACGATGTGCAGGTGGTGCCGGCGGCGCTCGCCGAACTGTCGGCGGCGATCGGCGAAGGTGCGTCGGTCGCAGGCTACCTCCAGTATGAAGCCGGCGCAGCGCTGGTGCCGGGGCTGCACGCGCGCAGCGGCAGCGCGCCGCTGCTGTGGTTCGGTGTGTTCGACGCGGCCGAACCGGTCGATGTCGCGACGGCGCTGCCCGATGCGGCGGGCGGATGGATCGGCGAGGTGGAACCGTCGATCGACGCCGATCGCCATGCCGCGCAATGCCGGGCCGTGCTCGACCTGATCGCGGCGGGCGATCTCTATCAGGCGAACCTGACTTTCGGCGCGAGAGTCCCGGTCGCGGGCGATCCGCTGGCGCTCTATGCCGCAATCCGGCCGCGCGCGGCAGCGGGGCATGGCGCGATGGTGTGGACCGGCGAAGACTGGCTCCTGTCCTTCTCGCCCGAATTGTTCTTCGCGGTCGAGGGGCGGCGAATCACGACGCGGCCGATGAAGGGCACCGCGGCACGCGATCCCGCCCCGGCGCGCGATGCCGCCGCCGCGCATGCCCTCGCTACCGATCCCAAGCAGCGTGCCGAAAATCTGATGATCGTCGACCTGATGCGCAACGACCTGTCGCGCGTCGGCGTGGCGGGCAGCGTGCGCGTGCCCGAGCAGTTCGTCGTGGAAACCTATCCCAGCATCCACCAACTGGTGTCATCGGTCACCGCCGAACTGTCGCCGGGCAAGACCGCGGTCGATGCGCTGGCGGCGCTGTTTCCCTGTGGATCGATCACCGGCGCGCCCAAGAAGCGGGCGATGGAGGCGATCGACGCGATCGAGGATCGCGCGCGCGGCATCTATACCGGGGCGATCGGCTGGATCGACGGCACCGGCGACGCGGCGTTCAATGTCGCGATCCGCACCCTGTACCTGCCCGCCCAAGCGACCCATGCGACGCTGGGATTGGGGTCGGGGATCGTCGCCGATTCGCAACCAGCCGAAGAATGGAGCGAATGCCTCGCCAAGGCACGGTTCCTCGGCGTGCCGCCGGCGCGGTTCGACCTGGTCGAAACGATGGCGTTCGATCCACTGGACGGTATCGCGCTGCTCGAACGTCATATCGCGCGGCTGACCGAGAGTGCGCGGCGGCTGGGGTTCGCGTTCGACCGGCATGCGACGCGCAACGAATTGCAGGCGGCGACCTTTCGCCTGCGCAATCCCTCGCGCATCCGGTTGCTGCTGTCACGATCGGGGGCGATCGCCGTCGACGTCGCGCCGCTGCCGGTCGCGCCTGCCGGGCCGGTGGCGGTCGCGGTCGCGCCCCTGCCGCTGTCCGGTGCCGACCTGCGCATCGCGCACAAAACCAGCGATCGCCGCTTCTGGCCCGCGCCGCCGCCGGGCTGTTTCGAAACGATCTTCACCCGTCCCGATGGCGAGCTGACCGAGGGCAGCTTTACGTCGATTTTCGTGGCCGCCGGGGAGGGGGGGCAGTTGCTGACCCCGCCGATCGATCGCGGGCTGTTGCCGAGCGTGCTGCGCGCGGACCTGATCGCGCGCGGTGAAGCGGTCGAGATGCCATTGACCTTGGCCGATCTCGCGCAAGGATTTTTCATCGGCAACGCGGTTCGCGGATTGATTCATGCGCGGCTGGTTGCGGACGGGGAACGGGGCGGCTAAGGGCGCGGCACCTGTTCCTTCTCAGCATCGGACGTCCCATGAAGCCCTCCGCCGCGCTCGACCGCATCAATCCGTCGCCGACCCTCGCCATCACGTCGAAGGTGCTCGAACTGAAGCGGCAGGGCGTCGACGTGATTGGGCTGGGGGCGGGCGAACCCGATTTCGACACGCCCGATTTCGTCAAGGACGCCGCGATCGAGGCGATCCGCGCCGGCAAGACCAAGTACACGAACGTCGACGGTACCGCCGAGCTGAAGGACGCGATCGCCGCGAAGTTCAAGCGCGACAACGGCCTGACCTATGCCGCGAGTCAGATCAGCGTGAATGTCGGCGGCAAGCACACGCTGTTCAACGCGCTGGTCGCGACGGTCGATGCCGGCGACGAGGTGATCGTACCCGCGCCCTATTGGGTCAGCTATCCCGATGTCGTGCAGTTCGCGGGCGGCACGCCGGTGTTCATCGCGGCGGGCGCCGACCAGAACTACAAGATCACCCCCGAACAGCTCGACGCGGCGATCACCGAACGCACCAAGTGGGTGATCCTGAACTCCCCGTCCAACCCGACCGGGGCGGGCTATACCCGAGCCGAACTGCGCGAGCTAGGCAAGGTGCTGGAGCGGCATCCGCATGTGTGGATCTTCGCCGACGATATGTACGAACACATCGTCTATCCGGGTTTCGAATTCGCGACGATCGCGGGGGTGAACCCGACGCTGTACGATCGGACGCTGACCGTGAACGGCTGTTCGAAGGCCTATGCGATGACCGGCTGGCGCATCGGCTATGCCGGCGGTGCGGCGTGGCTGATCAAGGCGATGGCCAAGCTGCAGTCGCAATCGACCAGCAACCCTTGTTCGATCGCGCAGGCCGCCGCCGTCGCCGCGCTGAACGGCGACCAGTCGTTCCTGGCCGAGCGCAATGCCGCGTTCCAGCGTCGCCGCGACCTGGTCGTCGCCGAACTCAACGCGATCGATGGCGTGACCTGTCCGACGCCCGAGGGCGCCTTCTACGTCTATCCCGAACTGTCGGGGCTGATCGGCAAGTCGACGCCGGATGGCCGCCGGATCGACACCGACGAGGATTTCGTCGGCTATCTGCTGGAGGATGCCAAGGTCGCGGCGGTGCAGGGGGCGGCGTTCGGCCTCTCCCCGGCGATGCGGATCAGCTATGCGACGTCGGACGAATTGCTGCGCGAGGCATGCGCCCGTATCCGTACTGCCTGTGCCGCGTTGAAGTAAGTCCGTAGAATAAACGGACTATTAGTCCATCCCCGTCTATCGCGGGATCGTTCGCGATAGTGAGGATGGTTTGCTCGATCTTTCCACGATGTACGTCATGGTTGCGCTGGCATCGATCGTTGCCGGCTTCATCCATGTCGTGCCGTGGGCGACCGGCCGATTCGACAACTGGGCGGCATGGTGGGGGTTCGGGCATATCCTGCTCGGCATCACCGCCGGGGCGGCGGTGTACCGCGAGGCGGGCGGCGGCGACTATATCGTCTGGCTGGGCAATCCGCTGGCGGTGGTCGCCTATGCCGCGATCTTCATCGGGCTGCGCAGCTTCGCCGATCCGGACAGCAGCAACCGGCTGATCCTCGCCACCGCGCTGGTCGCGGCGATCCCGTTGTTCTTTTCGGTCGATGTCACTGAACTGGGGTTCCGGGTCGGCTATCTCAGCAGCCTGCGTGCGCTGTTCGATCTGGCGATCACGCTGATCGCGATCCGGCTGGCACGGCGCGAATCGCTGCATACCGCATGGATCGTCGTCGCGCTGTTCGCGCCGACCGTGCCGCTGTTCGTCGCGCGCTCATGGTCGGCCTATAGCGGTGATATCGGCACCAGCCTGACGGGACTGAAACAGGGACTGGCGGCGTGGCTGACGGTGCTGCCGATCTCGTTCATCCTGTTTCGCGGCGTATCGCTGCTGACCATGGATGCCGAGCGCGGGCATCAGCTGCTCTCCCGGCTACTGGAGCGCGATCCGCTGACCGACGCGCTCAACCGCGCCGGATTCGACCGGCGGCTGGCGAAGTGGCGGGGCGAGGGCGCGGTGCTGATGATCGATCTCGACCAGTTCAAGCCGCTCAACGACCGGTGCGGCCATGCGGCGGGCGATGCGGCGCTGGTCGCGCTGGTCCGCGCGACCGCGGCGGCGTTGCCCAAGGGGGCGCTGGTCTTTCGTTGGGGTGGGGACGAATTCGTCTGCGTCCTGCCCGGTGCCGATCAGGCGGGGGCCGATGCCACCGCCGCCGCCATCGCCGTGCGTTATGCCCATGCGATGACCGCAATCGCACCGCCCGACCTACCGGTCGCGCTCAGCATCGGCAGCGCGATCGGATCGCTCGACCGGATCACCGACCTGATCGCCGAGGCCGATCGCGACATGTACGCGGTCAAGCAGCGCAACCGCATCACCGCACCGTCCGCGCAACGCAGCGTTGCCGAAACGCACCCCTCCACGCCCTTGATTTCGCAGGCGCAACATGGTTGAGGCTGTGCAGGAGATGAACGGACGCGCCAGCATCGGTTCACCGCCACCAACTATATCTTGCCGCTGACAAACCGGGTCGTCCGCCGCGATGGCGATCGATCCGCTGCTGCGCCCCATCGGGGTGCGCGGTCCGGCAAGAGGATGAGGCAGATGACGAGCAAGCGCACCGGGTTCCTTCGCCATTTCATCAGCGGCTTCGCACTGGGCGCGGTCGCGCTGGTCGCGGTGCAGGTCGCCGATCCCAGTGATGCGAAGTCGGTCCGTCCCGCACCGGCGGTCGTCGAACGCATCGGCTGATCTGGCGGGACGCCTCGCCGCCCCCCATCTTCCAACGGTTCGTCTCTCGAGGAACCGGCCATGAAGTCCCTGCCCCTGTCGATCGCCGCGATCGGTATCGCCGCCGCGCTGGCGATCCCGCCCGCCACCGCCGAACGCGCGGTGCCGGTGCCCGCTATCGCCACCGATGTGCCGCCGACCCCCGGCCTGGCTACCGCCGTGCTGGCGGGTGGCTGTTTCTGGGGCATGGAGGCGGTGTTCGAACGGGTGAAGGGCGTGAAATCGGTCGTCAGCGGCTATGCCGGCGGCACCCGCGCCACCGCGACTTACGACCAGGTATCGACCGAACGCACCGGCCATGCCGAGGCGATCCGCATCACCTATAACCCGCGTGTCGTCAGCTACGGCACGTTGCTGCGCTTGTATTTCTCGGTCGCGCACGATCCCACGCAGGTCGACGGGCAATATCCCGATCGCGGTCCCAGCTATCGCTCGGCGATCTTTCCACAGACCCCGGCGCAGGCGGCGGTCGCGCGGCGCTATATCGCGCAGCTGACGCAGGCGAAGGCGTTCCCCAAACCGATCGCGACGAAGGTGGAAACCGGCGCCTTCTATCCGGCAGAGGGCTATCACCAAGACTTCGCCCGGCGGAATCCGTCGCATCCGTACATCGTGCGCTGGGATAAGCCGAAGGTTGCAGCGGCAAAGGCGGCATATCCGCGGTTGGTGGGGTAGAAGAGGGTTTCGCGCAGAGGCGCTGAGAAGTTGCGTACGCTGCAACCGGATCGCGCAGCGATCGATCCTTCCGCTTGCTGACTTAAGGATGGAAGGGTTCGCTGACGCGGAACGGCCGGGAGCCGCAACCTCCTCCGCGTATCCGCGCGAACCACTCTTGCTACAGCAGCCCCAAAGCCATCAGCTCACCGATAAGGCGCGGCGGCAGTTCATCGGCGCCGCTGCCCTCGCCGCCCAGATCGGCCGGGGCGTCGGCCTCTTCCAGATAGCGCCACCCCTGATGTGCGCGTTTGGGCCGCGCCTCGACCAGCACCAGCTTCGGCCCGAGATGGATCGCGACACGCCCGCCCTCCGCCTCGCCGAAGCCGAGGATCGGCGAGCGCGCGACCAGCCGGTGTTTCAATATCCAGAACAGCGACCCGCCCTCGATCTCGGCGGCGCGTTTCGGCAGGTAGCGGGTGGTCAGCGCCCCGCCCTCGGCATGGCGCAGCGCCAACCGGTCGGCCAGCTGTTCGACCGATTCGATGGCAAAGGCGACTTTGGTCAGATGCAACGGCACGCGCCCCAGATGGGAAGCGCAGCCGCCGGCCTCAACCAGTAAGCCCGCTCACGGTCGCAAGTCCCAGAAATACCAGGAACCCCATCGAATCGGTCGTCATCGTCACGAAGATCGACGAGGCCACCGCCGGATCGGCATTGAACCGGTCGAGCGTCAGCGGCACGAAGACTCCGGCGAACCCGGCGATGACGACGTTGAGCAGCATCGCCGTGCCGATCACCGTGCCGAGCCCCGGATTGCCGAACCACAGGGTGACGCCGGTCCCGATCAGCGCGGCGACGGTCGCGCCGTTCATCAGCGCGATCACCATCTCGCGCCGGATCGCGCGCAACGTGTTCGACTGGGTCAGCTGATTGGTGGCGAGCGCGCGGACGGTGACCGCCATGGTCTGCGTGCCGGCATTGCCGCCGAGGCCGGCGACGATCGGCATTAGTGCCGCCAGCGTCACCATCCGGTCGATGGTCGCCCCGAACGCGCCGATGATCGTCGCCGGCAGCAGCGCGGTGATGAGGTTGGTGATGAGCCAGCGGACCCGCGCCTTGTACGAATCGCGGATCGGTTCGTTGATGTCGCCTTCGCCCGCACCCGACAACAGCAGCGCGTCCTCGCCCGCCTCGGCCTGGATGATGTGGACCACGTCGTCGACGGTGATCATGCCGACCAGCCGCCCGCTGCCATCGACGACCGCGGCGGAGATCAGCGCATATTTCTGGAAGCGCAGCGCCACCTCTTCCTGATCCATGTCGACCGGGATCAGCGTCTGTTCGCGCGCCATCACGTCGCTGATCGCGACCGATCGCGGCGTGCGCAGGATCCACGACAACTGGCAGGTGCCGACCGGGCGATGCGCCGGATCGACCACGAAGATTTCCCAGAAATCGGTGGTCAGCGCCTCGTCGGCACGCAGATAGTCGAGCGCGTCGCCGACGGTCCAGTGTTCGGGCACCGCGACCAGCTCGCGCTGCATCAGGCGGCCGGCGGATTCCTCGGGGTAGGACAGCGCCTCCTCGATCGCGGCACGATCGTCGGGGTCGAGCGCGCGCAGCACCGCGCGCTGTTCGGCATCGTCGAGGTCCTCGATGATCGCGACCGCATCGTCGGTGTCGAGCTGTGCGGCAAGGTCGGCGACCTGGGTCGCGGTCAGCGCGTCGATCACTGCCTCGCGCACCCAGTCGTTCATTTCGGCGAGGACGTCGCCGTTCAGCCGCTCGGCGATCGCCGCCGCCAATGCCGCGCGCTGTTCGCCCGGCACCAGTTCGAACAGGTCGGCAAGGTCGGCGGGGTGGAGCGGTTCGACCAGCTCGCGCGCCGCCTCGTCGTCGCCGCGATCGACCGCCTCGCAGACGGCGCGGACGAATTCGGGCTTCAGCCGGTCGTCCTCGTCCAGTTCGCTGGTCGCGTCGGGAAGGTCGAGTTCGGTCATGGCTGCAACCCTCCTGCCGCGTGCGTCGCAACGCTGTAGCCATGCTGCACCGCCGTGCAAACCCTGTGCGGTTGCCAGTGCGGTTCCGGCACCCTAGCTAGGCCCCGACTTTCAAGGAGCTTTTAATGGCCGATACCCCCAGCACGCTCGTGATGACGCTCGACACCGGCGAAGTGCGGATCAAGCTGCGCCCCGATCTGGCGCCGAACCATGTAGAACGCATCGTCAAGCTCGCCGATTCGGGTTTCTATGACGGCGTACCGTTCCACCGCGTGATCGACGGCTTCATGGCGCAGGGCGGCGATGGCGGTCGCGGCGACGGCACCGGCGGATCGAAGGAACCGAACCTCAAGCAGGAGTTCAACGCCGAGCCGCACGTTCGTGGCGTGTGCTCGATGGCACGGACGATGGACCCGAACTCGGCCAACAGCCAGTTCTTCATCTGCCTCGACGATGCGACCTTCCTCGACCGCCAGTACACGGTGTGGGGCGTGGTCGAGAGCGGCATGGACGCCGTCGACGCGCTGCCCAAAGGCGAACCGCCGCGCAATCCGGGCAAGATCGTGACCGCGCGCAGCGAAGCGTAAGCGTTTCGCCCCCCGCTGCCATGCGGCGGGGGGAGTTGTGGAAATGCCGAACCCCGCCTGTGCGGGGGCACGGTCAAGACGCCGGCCTTCTCTTACTCCGCCGGTGCGCCCAGCGCCTGTACCAGCCAGTCGTGGAACAGCTTCACCGGCCGCTGCTGCAACATGCGCGGGCGGCACACGAACCAGTGGCTGTAGGTCGAATCGACCGCGCGGTCGAACAGCGGCACCAGCCGGTCGTCGCGCGCCGTCTCGAAATGCGATTCGAGCATGAAGGCGACACCCAGCCCCTGTGCGGCGGCCTCCAGCATCAGCGTCCCCGAATCGAACCGGTCGATCGCCGCCGGCTCCAAATCGGGCAGCCCTGCGGCGTGCATCCAGTCGGCAAAGGTATCGGGCATGTCGCGGTGGATCAGCGCGGTATGCTGCGCCAGCTGCGCCGGATCGGTGATCGGCGACCGGTCGATCAGCGCCCGCCCGGCAATGGCATAGACGCGGTTGCGATCGAGCCGCCGGGCATAGAGCGCTGGGTCGATCGCATGATCGAGCACGATCGCGACGTCGATGCCCTCACCCAGCCGGCCGAGGCCATGATGCGCGGTATCGAAATCGAGATGCAGTTCGGGATGCTTGTCCTTCAGGTCGCCCATGCGCGGCATCAGCCGCTGGATCGCGAACAGCGGCAGCACGCCGAGCCGCAGCCGCAGCACCTCCACTGCGCCCGACATCTGCTCGACCGCGTCGGACAGCGTGTCGAGCGCCCCCGACAGCAGCGCCAGCAGCCGCTCACCATCGTCGTTCAGCCGCAGCGCCTGATGCCGGCGTTCGAACAACGGCTTGCCGATGAAGCGTTCGAGTGCCTGTACCCGACGGCTGAGCGCGGGTGACGACAGCGCCAGTTCGTCGGCGGCCAGCTTGACCGATCCCAGCCGCGCGACGTGGACGAACGCTTCGATGGCGGTGAGTGGGGGAAGGCGGCGCATCCGGGTCCCTATCTGGTTGCGGTGCGGCGCACGCTGCACCGCGATCGTCTCCGTTGCAACCACCGCCGAAATTAACCATTGCAGTTTTTGCAATATCGATTGCCGCGTTCGCACTTGCAACAAAGTGCGCCGCACTGCACATAGAGCGTGCCTTTCAGGCATCCTCTCCTAAAAACTTTCCGGCCGGTCCTTTGCGATCGGCCTTTTTTTTCGCCTTGTGACCAGCATTGCACCGCCCATATCCGCCGTTCGGAATCGGTCAGCGGGACGGAATGCATGGCGGACAGCGAAACAGGCGGACGGCGGTTGCAGGTGGCGAATGCCCGGCCCGAGGATAGCGGACGCGGCATCGCCCATCTCCCGCGCTCGGTCATGGCGCTGCTCGGCATCAACGAAGGCGATGTGGTCGAGATCGTCGGCAAGAAGACGACGCCGGCCCGCGCCATCGCGCCCTACCCCGAGGACGAGGGCCTCGACATCGTCCGCATCGACGGGTTGCAGCGCGCCAATGCCGGGGTGGGATCGGGCGATCAGGTCGAGGTGCGGAAAGCCGAATCGCGCCCCGCCACCCGCGTCGTCTTTGCCCCCGCCCAGCAGAATTTGCGACTACAGGGATCGTCGAATGCCTTGAAGCGCACCTTTTTCGGGCGGCCGCTGTGCCAGGGCGATATCGTCGCCACCACCGGCCACCAGCGGGTCGACAATCTGTCGCCCAATGTCCGCCGCTATGTGAACGCCCCCGCCTTCTCACTGCAGGAAATCCGCCTGCTCGTCGTCTCCGCCACGCCCAAGGGCGTCGTGCATATCGACGAATCGACCGAGATCGAGCTGCGCTCGGAATATGAGGAGCCGCGCGAGACTCGCCGCGCCGACGTCACCTATGACGATATCGGCGGAATGGGCCAGACGATCGACCAGCTGCGCGAGATGGTCGAGCTGCCCTTGCGCTATCCCGAACTGTTCCAGCGTTTGGGCGTCGATCCGCCCAAGGGGGTGTTGCTGCACGGGCCGCCCGGCACCGGCAAGACGCGCCTCGCCCGCGCCGTCGCCAACGAATCCGATGCCGAATTCTTCCTCGTCAACGGTCCCGAGATCATGGGATCGGCCTATGGCGAGTCCGAAAAGCGGCTGCGCGAGGTGTTCGAGGAGGCGACCAAGGCATCGCCCTCGATCGTGTTCATCGACGAAATCGATTCGATCGCGCCCAAGCGCGGCCAGGTATCGGGCGAGGCCGAGAAGCGGCTGGTCGCACAGCTGCTGACGCTGATGGATGGCCTTGAATCGCGCGCCAATATCGTCGTCATCGCCGCGACCAACCGGCCCGAGGCGATCGACGAGGCGCTGCGCCGGCCCGGCCGGTTCGACCGCGAGATCGTGGTCGGCGTGCCCGACGAGCGCGGGCGGCGCGAGATCCTCGGCATCCACACCCGCGGCATGCCGCTCGACGAACATGTCGATCTGGGCGAGCTGTCGCGCACCACCTATGGCTTTGTCGGCGCGGACCTCGCGGCGCTGACCCGCGAGGCGGCGATCGATTCGGTGCGGCGGATCATGCCGCGCATCGACCTGTCGGCCGGCACGATCCCGCAGGACGTGCTCGACAGCCTGTCGGTGACGCGCGACGATTTCGTCGAGGCGCTGAAGCGTGTGCAGCCGAGCGCGATGCGCGAGGTGATGGTGCAGGCCCCGACCGTCCGCTGGGATGATGTCGGTGGCCTCGACGACGCGCAGGTGAAGCTGAAGGAAGGCGTCGAGCTGCCGCTCAAAAGCCCTGAATCCTTCCGCCGGCTCGGCATCCGTCCGGCCAAGGGGTTCCTGCTCTATGGCCCGCCCGGCACCGGCAAGACGCTGCTGGCAAAGGCGGTCGCGCGCGAGGCGGAGGCGAACTTCATCGCCACCAAGTCGAGCGACCTGTTGTCGAAATGGTATGGCGAGAGCGAGCAGCAGATCACCCGCCTGTTCGCCCGCGCGCGGCAGGTGGCGCCGACCGTCATCTTCATCGACGAACTCGACTCACTGGTACCCGCGCGCGGCGGTGGCCTGGGTGAGCCGCAGGTGACCGAGCGGGTCGTGAACACGATCCTGGCGGAGATGGACGGACTGGAGGAATTGCAGTCGGTCGTGGTGATCGGCGCGACCAACCGCCCGAACATGGTCGACCCCGCGCTGCTGCGTCCCGGCCGCTTCGACGAACTGATTTATGTCGGCGTGCCCGACCGGGCGGGACGTGCGCGCATCCTCGGCATCCAGACGCAGAAAATGCCGCTCGCCGACGATGTCGATCTCGACGTCGTCGCCGGCCGGACCGACCGCTTCACCGGCGCCGATCTCGAGGATGTCGTGCGCCGTGCCGGTCTGTTCGCGCTGCGCGACTCGCTCGACACCCGCGCGGTGACCATGGCCCATTTCGAGGCAGCGCTGGGCGAGTCGCGCGCTTCGGTGACGCCCGAGATGGAGGAGGAATATCGCGCCATGTCGTCGCGGTTGAAGCAGGATGCGTTGTCGATTCAACCGCTTGGCTTCATCACGCCGGGCATGGTCGAGGGGCGGGGGCCGAAGGGATAGCGGCGGGCACGCCGTCCCGCCGGTGGCGGGGCGGCGCCGAAATCGAACACCGTGCGGCGGACCGAAACGCCGAAGCGAAACCGATATGCTTGCAAGTTCGTTTCGCTTTTGCGACGACGCGATGACCATGGCCGCCCGGCCATCCGTTCGAGGATTTCCATGACGACGACTTCCAACGCCGCGACCCGACGGAAGCCGCGCGGCGTACCATCGCCGGCCGGCATTTTCCTCCGTGGCTTCGTGAAGCATCCGGTAATGGTCGGGTCGGTCATCCCCTCGTCGAACCGCCTGATCCGCAAGATGCTGGCCCCGATCGACTGGGCCAATGCGAAGGTCGTGGTCGAATATGGTCCGGGCGTCGGCACCTTCTGCCGCCCGATCCTCGAACGCCTCGCCCCCGATGCGCAACTGATCGTCATCGATACCAACCCCGATTTCATCGACTATCTGAATGCCACGATCCTCGATTCGCGCTTTTCGGCGGTCCATGGATCGGCGGCCGATGTCGAACGGATCGTCGCCGATCATGGCCAGCCGCACGCCGATTACGTGCTGTCGGGCCTGCCCTTCTCGACGCTCCCCTCCGGAGTGGGGGACGAGATCGCCGCCGCGACGCAGGCGGTGTTGCGGCCGGGTGGCGCGTTCCTCGTCTATCAGTTCAACCCGCGCGTCCGCGATTTCCTCGACCGGCAATTCGCGCGGATCGATCACGACATGGAATGGTGGAACGTGCCGCCCGCCCAGCTGTGGTGGGCGTGGAAGGACTGATGTCGTAGCCTTTTGCGCCGCCGGTGCGTTGATGCGGCGATGACCTTATCCGCCGCGCCCGTCGCCTGGCTCAACGCGGTCGCCACCGCAACGCCTACCCACGACATCCATCACGCGTTTATCGACTGGGCGCGTGCGCGATTGCCGCTGCGTGAGGCGCGGCTGTTCGACCGGATGGTAGAGAGTGCCGGGATCGGGCGACGCTGGTCGGTATTGCCCCGCGGCAGCGACGGCGGATCGCCGGTCGCGCCGGGCGGCTTCTATGCCGATGCGATGCCCGGCACCGCGGCGCGAATGCGCGTCTACGCCGACGCCGCACCGGCACTGGCGCTGTCCGCAATCGAACGGCTTGCTGCGCAGCATCCGCTGGGCACCATCACCCATATCGTTGTGGCCAGCTGCACCGGCTTCGTTGCCCCCGGCATCGATCAGATCATCGCCGCGCGGCTCGGCCTGCCGCCCACCACCGAGCGGCTGCTGATCGGCTTCATGGGTTGCTACGCCGCCGTCACCGCGCTGCGCAGCGCGCGCCACATCGTCCGTTCCGAACCCGATGCGCGGGTGCTGGTCGTCACCGTCGAGCTGTCGACGCTGCACCTGCAACCGGCGGTGACCCTCGAACCGTTGCTGGCGATGCTGCAATTCGGCGATGGTGCGGCGGCGGCGCTGGTGACGACCGACGCGTGCGGCGTCGCGATCGAGACACCGTTCGCTGCCGCGCTGCCCGATTCGGCCGAACTGATCCGCTGGGACATCACCGATGCCGGCTTCGCGATGCATTTGTCGGGCGAAGTGCCGGCACGCATCGCCACCGCGCTTGCCGATCCCGGTTTCGCGGCGGCGGCGACCGGCGGGCGGTCGCTCAGCGAGGTCGACGGCTGGGCGGTCCATGCCGGCGGACGCTCGATCCTCGACGCGGTCGAACGCAGCCTGTCACTGTCGCCCGACGCGCTGAACGCCTCGCGCGGCGTGCTGGCGGCGAACGGCAATATGTCGTCGGCGACGCTGATGTTCGTCCTTGCCGACCTGCTCGCCGGGCCACCGGTATCGAGCGGCATCGCGCTCGCCTTCGGCCCCGGCCTTGCCGCCGAAGGCTTCGGCTTCCGGAGCGCGGCGTGAGCTTCGCGCGCGTCCATGCCGAGGAGGCAATGGACGATCCCGCGCTCGACCCCGCCGTCTATGCCGCGGTGCTGCGCGATCTGGCGCGGGTCAACCGGGTGACGATGGCGGCGCGGCCGACGCTCGCCTTCCTGTCGGGGATCGCTCGGCGGGGCGATCGGCTGAAGCTGCTCGATGTGGGATACGGCGATGGCGACATGCTGCGCCGGATCGCGCGCTGGGCTGCGGCCAAGGGGGTGGAGGCGGAACTGGTCGGCATCGACCTGAACCCACGCAGCGAAACCATCGCCCGCGCCGATACGCCGCCCGGCCTGCCGATCACTTACCGCACCGGCGACTATGCCGATCTGGCGGGGCAGGGCTGGGACGTGATCGTCTCCAGCCTCGTCGCACATCACATGTCCCATGACCAGCTGGTCGCCTTCCTGCGCTTCATGGAGGGGGAGGCGGCGCACGGCTGGTTCGTCAACGATCTGCACCGCCATCGCTTCGCGCATCGCGGCTATCCGTTGCTCGCCACGCTGCTGCGCTGGCATCCGATCGTCCGCGCCGATGGCACGCTGTCGATCGCACGCGCCTATCGCCCGTCCGAATGGCCGCCGATCCTTGCCGAGGCGGGGATTGCGGACGCGCAGATGCGGCGGCGTTTTCCCTTCCGGCTATGCGTCGAACGTCGGCGCTGATCGCGGGCGGCGGCCCGGCCGGCGCCGTCGCGGCGCTGCTGCTGGCGCGCCGCGGGGCGCGCCCGGTGCTGCTCGAGCGGTCGCGCGGCACACCCGATGCGCTGTGCGGCGGATTCCTGTCGTGGCGGACGCTGGCATCGCTGCGGCAGATCGAGGTCGAGCCCGCGGGCCATGTCGTCCGCCGCGTCGTGCTGTTCGCCGGGCGCGGACGATCCGAAGCCCCGCTGCCCGCCCCCGCCATCGGCCTGTCGCGGCGGCGGCTCGATGCGCTGCTGCTGGAGACGGCGCAGGCGGCAGGGGCAGGGGTCGAACGCGGCGTGGCGATCCGGTCGGTAGAGGCACGCACCCTCCATACCGCCGACGGCGCCGGACTTACCGGTGATACGCTGTTCCTCGCCACCGGCAAGCACGACTTGCGCGGGGCGATCCGCGATGCCGATCCCGGCCCCGACCCGGCAATGGGGGTACGGGTCCGGCTTGGACCGCATCCGGCGCTGACCCGGCTGATCGGCGATGCAATCGAACTCCACGCCTTTGCCGGCGGCTATGGCGGGCTCGTGGTACAGGAGGATGGCAGCGCCAATCTGTGCATGGCGTTGCGCCGGTCGCGGCTGCGCGCGGCGGGCGATCTGCCCGGCCTGCTGCGCTTGCTGGCGAGCGAATGTCCGGCACTCGGCGAACGGCTGGCCTATCTCGCCGCCAGCCCGACGATCGATGCGGTCGCGAACGTCCCCTATGGCTGGCGTGCGCGCGCGACCGAGGTGGGCGTGTACCGGCTGGGCGATCAGGCGGGGGTGATCCCGTCGCTCGCCGGCGAAGGTATGGGCATCGCCATCGCCAGCGCGATGCGCGCGGTCGCGGCGTGGCAGCGTCGGGGGGCAGCGGGGGCGATCGGCTATCAGCGCGACCTCGCCGCTACACTCCGCCGCCCGATCGCGCTGGCTGGGCTGCTCAGGACGCTCGCCGAAGACCGGCGGGGCAGTGCGTTGCTACTGGCCGGCGGGCGGATGCCATGGCTGGTCGGCAAGGCGGCCGCCTGGACCCGTGTCGATCAGATGCCAGCATACCAGTCGTAACCGGCGACATCCTCCCAGAAGCCGCCCTCGCCGCCCGCAATGGGGTTCAGCGACGCCACCGCCTCGATCCGCTCGACATATTTGGCGTGCTTGTACCCCAGCTGCCGCTCGACCCGCAGCCGCAGCGGCGCTCCGTTCGGCACGCCGAGCAGCCGGTCGTTGAGCGCCCAGGCGAGAATCGTCTGCGGGTGAAAGGCATCGACCAAATCGATCGATTCATAATAAGGCCGCCCGCCGATCGCATCGGCGCAGTGGAACACCAGATAGCGCGCATCGGGCCGCAGCCCGGCAAGGTCGAGGATGCGCGACAGCCGCGGCCCGGTCCATTTGCCGATCGCGCTCCACCCCTCGACGCAGTCATGGCGGGTGATCTGCTGGCGCGACGGCATCGACCGGATCTGATCGAGCCGCAGCGACAGCGGCCGCGCGACCAGCCCGTCGACCGTCACCCGCCAGTCGGCGAAGCGGTTCGCGGCATGTGCGTTGTAATCGGGCGTGTTGGGATTGTTGGTCCCGTTGGCACGGAAGATCGGCGAGCGCTGTTCCGGCCGATATTCGACCGCCAGTGCATCGCGCGCGGTGATCGCCCGCTGCAACCCGCGATGCGCGACCTCCGCCCCGCCCAGTAGCGTCTGCGCCGCCGGCAACTGCGCCACCCGGTCGCACGCTGCGACCAGCCCGCCCGCCCCCACGACCAGCGCGGATCGCCGTGACAGCAGCCGGCTCATTCGGGCACCCGCCAGCGCCCGGTGACCATCGAGCGCATCTCGTTCACCGCCCCCGCCAGGATCACCAGCACCAGATGGACGATCACGAACAGGGTGATGCCGCTGGCGGCGAGGAAGTGAATCGATCGCGCCGACTGCCGCCCGCCGAGCACCTCCAGCAGCCACGGAAACGCCGCGTTCAGCCCCGGCGACATCGCGATGCCGGTCAGGATCACCAGCGGCAACAACCCGAAGATCACCAGCACATAGCTGAGTTTCTGGAGCACGTTGTAGTCGCCCGGCGCCTCCGGATCATGGAAGCGGAACGCCAGATGCGCGCGGATATCGGCGAACAGGTGCGACCGCGACAATTCGCCGCGCCGGATGCGCAGGTCGCGCTGGAAATGCCGGTTGATGAGGCTCGTGACCATATAGGCCAGCAGGCCGAACCCCAGCACCAGCGCAAAGGTCAGGTGCCAATTGCGCGCCAGCGCCAGGTTATAATTCTGCGGGATCGTCACCCATCCCGGAAACCGGTCGAACGTCAGCCAGGCATGGTCGAAATTCGCACCATAGCGCCCCCAATAGAGCCGGGGATGCGCGTTCAGGATCATCAAGCCGCTGCCGATCAGGATGACGACCGCCACCGCATTGATCCAGTGCCACAATCGCGTGGCCAGCCGGTGGCGATAGATCGAACGCGTCATCCCCTGTATCTAGGCCGGATCGTGCCGATTGCGAAGCACGGTTGCGCCATCGGTGCAGATCGTGCGTTGGCGGGACATGACCGATTTCCATTCCTATGCACCGGCCGAGGGCCATCGCCTGCCGCACGACCCGTTCAACGCGATCATCGCGCCGCGTCCGATCGGCTGGATCGCCAGCGTGTCGGCGGAGGGGAAGCGCAATCTCGCACCCTATAGTTTCTTCAACGCCTTCAACTATCGCCCGCCGATCATCGGCTTTGCCTCGACCGGGCCCAAGGACACGCTCGCCAATGTCCGCGCGACCGGCGAGTTCGTCTGGAACCTCGCGACCCGCGCGCAGGCAGAGGCGATGAACGCGACCTCGGCGACGACCGATGCCGACGAGTTCACGCTCGCCGGGCTCGACACGCTTCCTTCGACCATGGTCACTCCGCCGCGCGTCGCCGGATCGCCGGTCCAGTTCGAGTGCCGATCGACCCAGATCGTCCGCCTGACCGACCATGAGGGCGGCGAAATCGATACCTGGCTGGTGCTCGGCGAAGTGGTGCAGGTCCATATCGACCCGGCGCTGCTCGACGACGGCATCTACCGCACCGAACGCGCCCATCCGATCCTCCGCGGCGGCGGGGCGGGGGACTATTTCGAACCCGGCGAACGCTTCGACCTACGCCGGCCGCGCTGACGCTTAGCGATAGGCGCGGACGAAGAACGCCACCGTCACGCTGAACGTCACCAGCAACGTCCACGCCCGCACCTGTCCCGAGGTCAGCTTCACCCCCAGCTTCGCGCCCAGCCAGCCGCCAAGGATCCCGCCCAGCAGCATCGGCACGCACGCCGCCCATGCCACCATGCCGCCGATGACGAACACGATCGCCGCCGCGCTGTTGGCGGTGGCCAGCATCAGCGTGCGCGGTGCCGCCATCGATTTGGGATCGGTCCCGGCGAGCAGGCCATAGGTCGCGGTGACCATCATGCCGACGCCGCCCCCGAAATAGCCGCCATAGATGCCGAGCAGCACCTGTGCGACGACCAGCGACGCCGGCCCGATCGTCACCCGGTCGTGCAGCCACACCGCCGCGCGCTTGCCCGTCGCGATGGCGAGGAAGGCGATCAGCAACAACCAAGGTACGATCACGTCGAACAGGTCGCTGGGCGTCCATACCAGCAACAGGCTGCCGACCAGCCCCGATACGAAGGTGATCGACGCCAGCAGCCGGATCGGCAATCCGCCGAGCGGACCCAGCCCCCGGCGATAGGCCCAGGCGCTGGCGATCGCGCCCGGCTGCAACGCCACGTTCGATGTCGCATTGGCGATCGACCCGGGCAGCCCCAGCGCGATCAGCGCCGGCATCGTCGCGAACGTACCGCCCCCGGCCAGCGCATTCATCGCACCGCCGACCATGCCGGCACCGGCAGCGAGAGCAAGGGAAACGGGATCGACCATCGCGCCGCTAGAGCGCAACCGCCGCCGCCTGTCGAGGCCGTTTCGCGGAGCCGCCGCCATCGCCACGGCCCCCGGACCACCCGCCGGATGAACGTTCCTTCATGCTATACGAGGACCTGTCATGCCCTTGCATGAAAGCTTCGTAATGTCGGACCGGAAGGGAAACAATCCCCGGATTTACGCGATTCCTGGAAGCCTCACATGGAAAGGAGATGGCATCATGAAGAAGATTTTCCTCGCGGTCGTCGCAGCTTCCACCCTCGCCACCGGCAGTGTCGCCGTGGCGCAGCAGGCCAAGAAGCCATGGGTCGCCGAAGCCGCCGAGGTGCCCGGCCGCGCCGGAACCGAACGCACCATCGCCGTCATCAAGAGCGGCAAGAAGCTCGAAACCGTCAGCTGCCGCGACTTCACCGCGCTCGACGAACGCTTCCAGCCCGAAGCGATCCGCTACGCCGCCAACTATGGTCCGAAGGGCAAGCCGCATCCGACCCTGACCGTCGCCGGGATCGAATCGATCCGTCCGGCGGTGGTGGCCAGCTGCCAAGCGCGTCCGGGCGACCATTTCGTCCAGTCGGTCCATGCCGCGCTGAAAAATCACTGATCCCGTACGGCCCGGACGATGGCGTTCGTCCGGGCCGGCGGTCAGCAAAGATTAGCCGACAACCGCCGCCGCCTCGCGATCGCGCTCGGCCCGGCTCTTCTTTTCCGCCGCAGTCTTCAGCTGCCCGCACGCCGCGCCGATATCCTGCCCGCGCGTCCGGCGGACGGGGGCGGAGATGCCGCCTTCGAACACGATGTCGCTGAACGCGCGGATGCGTTCGGGCGTCGAACATTCGTACGGCGCGCCCGGCCACGGGTTGAACGGGATCAGATTGACCTTCGCCGGCAGCTGATATTTGCGCAGCAACCGCACCAGTTCGCGCGCATCGTCGTCGCTGTCGTTCTTGTCCTTCAGCATCACATATTCGAACGTGATGCGCCGCGCATTGTTGGCGCCGGGATAATCGGCGCACGCCTGCAACAATTCCTCGATGCCGTATTTGCGGTTGAGCGGCACGATCTCGTCGCGCACTTCCTTGGTCACCGCATGCAGCGACACGGCGAGGTTCACGCCGATCTCCTCGCCCGCCCGCGCCATCATCGGCACCACGCCCGACGTGCTGAGCGTGATCCGCCGCTTGCTGAGCGCCAGCCCGTCGCCGTCCATCACGACGCTCAGCGCATCGCGCACCGCATCGAAATTATACAGCGGCTCGCCCATGCCCATCATCACGATGTTGGTCAGCATCCGCCCCTCGGGCTGGCTCGGCCATTCGCCCAGCGCATCGCGCGCCAGCATCACCTGTCCGACGATCTCGCCCGGCGTCAGGTTGCGTACCAGCCGCATCGTGCCGGTGTGGCAGAAGGTGCAGTTGAGCGTGCAGCCGACCTGGCTCGACACGCACAGCGTGCCCCGATCGGCGTCGGGGATGAACACCATCTCGTAATCCTGCCCGTCGGGTGAGGTCAGCAGCCATTTGCGCGTGCCGTCGTTCGACACCTGCGCTTCCTTCACATCGGGCCGGCCGATCACGAAGTGCCTGTCCAGCGTCGGATGCTGCGCCTTGGCGATATCGGTCATCGCCGAAAATGCAGTCGCGCCGCGATTGTAGATCCAGTGCCAGATTTGCTTGGCGCGCAACTTGGCCTGTTTCGCGTCGAAGCCGGCGGCTTCGAGCGCGGCGCGAATCTCCGGCTTGGACAGCCCGACCAGATCGGTGCGGCCATCGGGACGCGGCGCCAGTGGCCGCGGAACGGGCACGGGATCGACATGGCCGGGAATCGGCATAGGGGGCATTTCGGAGGTCACGGTCATGCAATCAGCCATTCGGTATTGCCAGAGGGTTCGAGCATTCGGCACATTCGAACGCCATCGACATGGTCGAGCAGATCGCGCGCCGCACGTCCGCCCATCGGGTCCAGTACCAGATCGATGCCCTCGCGTCGGGCGAGTTTGGCAGCCGGTACGAAATCGGCGTCGCCGGCGATCAGGATGATCTGGTCGACTTGGCGCTTGAACGCCATCGCCGCAACATCCAGACCGAGGCGCATATCGACGCCCTTCTGCACGGTCTTGATCTCAAAATCGGCATCGGTCGGAACGAAGCCTTCGTCCAGCCAGCGACGCAATGCGTCCGCTTTCGGAACCCAGCTGACGTCCTCGTTCAACCGGCCCAGCCGCAATGCGACCTTTCGCGCGTCGAGCAGTTTCGTATGGATCGCCTGACGCAATAAGGCCGTCGGTGTCTTGGCGAGGTCCAGCGAGGTCCGCGATACCGGATGGTGCAGCCGCTTAGTTAACGGCGGGCAGTCATAGAAAAAGATGCGGTACAGGCTGGCGGATTCGGTCGGCCGATAGCCGCTCGATACGTCACCGACTGCGACCGGTTCGGATCGATGCCTAATCGCCAGATGCCAGCCGGCAAGATACAGGACCGCCCATGCCACCTGGGCCGGATCGTTCCGGTCAAGATGCGGGAAACTATATCCGAATCGGCGCAGAAAATACGCACCATCGATCACGACAGCCGTCGACATAACGCCATACCGGTATGGGTTGCCCCCGGGATCGGCCTTGAGCTGATATCTGCTCTTTCGAGCGCCTCAAGACGGCATGCCGGGGGCCTGATACGTGGTCACTTAGTTGATCGGTCGAAAAAATCAACCCCGCAGGCACCCCAACGCCGCCGCGTCGATCGCGGTCGCCGCGCCTGCCAGCGCATAGACGTCGACGAACGGCGCACCGTTTTCGGCGACGCTCTCGATGCTCATCGACCGTCCGCCGCGCATCGCCGCGACGATCGCGCGGTCGGTGGCGGGGTCGGGGCTCCATGCATCGATCCGCCCGGCCTTCAGTTCGAAACGCCGCTCGCCGATCGCCAGCACCACCCGCGCCCGGTCGTTGCGCGCGCGGCTCAGGCGGACATGGACCTGCCCCCGCGCACCGGCGCCCGGCCAGTTGCCGATGCTGGCGAAGGGTGTTCCGGTACGCCCACGCACCGGGCGGCTGATCGCATAGCAGCGCGTCGGCGCCTCGTCGCGAAACGCGCCCCAGCGGGCGTGGATGCCGATCGCCTGCGGTGCCGTTACCGCCAGCAGCAGCGCGATCAAGCCGGCGCCGCCATCGACGGCCCGCCGCTGCCCAAATGCGCGATCGCCTCGTGCCCGCCCTCGATCAGCGCGATCGACCCTTGCGGCAGATCGGGGGCGACCGGCGCGTCGAACTGCGGCATCACATCGGCGCCCGTCAGCACGCCGCGCAGCACCCGGCTCGACATGCCGTGCATGATGACCAGCCGGTCGCCGGGATCATTGTCGGTATCGCTGGCCCAGGCGCCCACCCGCGCCGCGATCGCGTCATACCATTCGCCACCGGGGGCGGGTCGGCGGTACAGCCGCGCCTCGACATCGAGGAAGTCGGCGTCGGCCCCGGTCAGTTCGTGATAATAGCGCCCCGACCATTCGCCCATGCCGATCTCGACCAGCCGGTCGTCGCGCCGCGCCGAATGCCAGTCGAGTTCGAGATGCTCGGCGATGATCGCCAGCGTCTGCAGCGCGCGGCCGGCACTCGATGCCCACAACGTCAGCTTCGGCTTGGCCCCCAGCAATTCACGCAGCGCCGCGCCCATCGCATCGGCCTGCGCGAAGCCCTTGCGAGTCAGCGGGGTATGCGGGTGATCGCCCTGCATCCGCTGCGCGATATTATACACGGTTTCGCCATGGCGGGCGATGAAGTCGCGTCCCTTGCGGGCGGCGTGGGGATGGGTCGTCATGGTCCTGCTTTCAAGCCCGTGTTGCGCGAATGCAACGGTTTTCGCTGTTTAGGTGAGGTTCATGCAACGCGCGGGCAATGCGTCCATTGAACCCCGGCGCCCATATGGGCGGTGACAATGGAGTTTCGACTATGCGTACCCTCATCCTCGGTCTTGCCGCTGCCGGCACTGCCCTTTCCGCCGCGCCCGCCATGGCGCAGGACGTGAACCCGGCCTTCACCGGTTTCCGCGTCGGCGCGCTCGCCGGTTATGACGGCATCCGTCCGGGCAGCACCCAGGATACCGACCTCGACGGCGACGACCAGACCGTCAACGGCCTGCTCTACGGCGTCGATGCCGGCTACGACTTCGCGCTCAGCAACTTCCTGATCGGTGTCGAGGGTGAGTATACCGGATCGACCGGCAAGGTGGAGACCGCGCGGACCGATCCGAACTTCTTCGGCTTCGGCAGCGTGTCGACCGGCCGCGACCTCTATGTCGGCGCGCGCGCCGGCCTGCTCGTCGCGCCGACCACGCTTGCGTATGTGAAGGGCGGCTACACCAATGCCCGCCTGAACGTACTGGCCAGCGACGGCACCGTCGACAGCCGCGAGAATTTCGAACTGAACGGCTATCGGCTGGGTGCCGGCATCGAACAGGCGATCGGCACGCGCGCCTATGCCAAGCTCGAATACCGCTACTCGAACTACAACAACGCCGACTTCCAGCGCATCGACGGCAGCACGACGTCGCAGTTCGACATCGACACCGACCGGCATCAGGTCGTGGCCGGCGTCGGCATCCGCTTCTGATAAAAGGTTAGCGCGCGTTAACCATGCGCTAACCGTTACGCACGAGGAAGGTCGGAGCGGCTTGCTCCGGCCTTTCTTTGCGCTAGACATGCTGCGTTGATCTAAAGCGGCGCCGGCCGATTCCGCCGGCCCGCGTGCGAGCGCATCCGCGCAGGGGAACATCATGAAGGCGACGATCGAACGCGCGACCCTGTTGAAGGGCCTCAGCCACGTCCAGTCCGTGGTCGAGCGGCGCAATACCATCCCCATCCTGTCGAACGTGCTGATCGAGGCGGGCGAATCGACGCTGCGCCTGATGGCGACCGACCTCGATCTCCAGATCGACGAGACGATTTCGGCGGCGATCGATCAGGCGGGCGCGATCACCGTGTCGGCGCACACGCTGTTCGACATCGCCCGCAAGCTGCCCGAGGGCGCACAGGTCCAATTGTCGGCGGCCGAAGGTCGGCTGACCGTCGTGGCCGGGCGCGCGCGCTTCAGCCTCGCGACGCTGCCGCGCGACGATTTCCCGGTGATTGCCGAGGGCGAGTTGCCGACGCAATTCGAATTGCCCGCGACCACGCTGAAGGCGATCATCGACAAAACGCGCTTTGCGATCTCGACCGAGGAAACGCGCTATTATCTGAACGGTATCTTCCTCCACGTCGCCGAAAATGACGGCAAACCGGTGCTGAAGGCCGCCGCGACCGATGGCCACCGCCTCGCCCGCATGACCGTTGACCGCCCCGAAGGCGCGGAAAAGATGCCCGACGTCATCGTGCCGCGCAAATGCGTCGCCGAACTGCGCAAGTTGCTCGACGAAGTCGACGGTTCGGTCGGCGTGTCGCTGTCGGGCAGCAAGATCCGCTTCGATCTCGGACAGGCGATCCTGACCAGCAAGCTGATCGACGGCACCTTCCCCGATTATTCGCGCGTCATCCCGACCGCGAACGACAAGCTGCTGAAGCTCGACCCGAAAAGCTTCATGGCAGGCGTCGACCGCGTGTCGACCATCGCCACCGAAAAGACCCGCGCGGTCAAGATGGCGCTCGACCGCGACAAGATCACCCTGTCGGTGACGTCGCCCGAAAACGGCGCGGCGGCGGAGGAAGTGCCCGGCGAATATGCCGCGCTCCCGTTCGAGATCGGCTTCAACAGCCGCTATCTGCTCGACATTCTCGGCCAGATCGACAGCGACCTGTGCGAGGTGCACCTGTCGGACGCCGCCGCCCCGACGCTGATCCGCGAGAACGACGCCTCGCCCGCGCTCTATGTGCTGATGCCGATGCGCGTCTGACGCGCTGTCTTTTCGCCGCCAAACACGTCATCCCAGCGCAGGCTGGGATGTTCCGGTGATAGCACGGTCTGTCTGCCGCGAGAGATCCCAGCCTTCGCTGAGATGACGTTTATGGGAAGTCCGTTCGAAGCAGCCGTGCCGACTCCACTTTACTCGGGCCTTCATCCGGCTATTTATCGCTAGACGATAAACGAAGGAATTGCCGTGAAACTGGTCCGGGGTGCGTGGAAGCTGCTGGTCGGGATCAAGGACGCGTTGGTCCTGATCCTGCTGCTGCTGTTCTTCGGCGGTCTGTTCGCTGCCCTATCGAGCCGCCCCAATACGCGGGTGACCGACGGCGCGCTGCTGCTCGACCTGTCGGGATCGATCGTCGAACAACCCGCCGAGGCCGATCCGGTCGCGGTGCTGAGCGGCCAGCCGGTCGCCCAGCAGCTGCGACTTCGCGACGTCGTCCGCGCGCTCGACGCGGCAAAGGGCGATGCCCGGGTCAAGGTCGTGGTGCTCGACCTCGACAAGTTCGCCGGCGGCTATCCCTCCGCGCTGGCCGAGGTCGGCGACGCGGTCGCGCGGGTCCGGGCGTCGGGCAAGCCGGTGCTCGCCTATGCCACGCTCTACACCGATGGCGGCTATCGCATCGCGTCGAACGCCAGCGAGATCTGGGAAAATCCGTTCGGCGGCACGCTGTTCCGCGGCCCCGGCGGGTCGCAACCCTATTACAAGGGGCTGATCGACAAGCTCGGCGTCAACGCCCATGTCTACCGCGTCGGCCAGTTCAAGTCGGCGGTCGAACCCTTCACCCGCGCCGACCAGTCCGAACCCGCGCGTGCCGCCAACCAGGCGCTCTACGGCGCGATCTTCGACCAATGGCGCGCGGCGGTGCAGAAGGCGCGGCCCAAGGCGCAGCTCGACGCCTTCCTGACCCGCCCCGCCGAAACGGTGCAGGCGGCGGGCGGCGACATCGCTCAGGCCAATCTGCGCGGCGGGCTGGTCGACCAGCTCGGCGACCGCATCGCCTTCGGCAACCGCGTCGCCGCGCTGGCGGGCGAGGACAAGGGCAAGGGCGCGGGCAGCTTCCGCACCATCAAGTACGACAACTGGCTGGCGGCGAACCCGGTCCCGACCGGCGGCGACGCGGTCGGCGTCATCACCGTCGCCGGCACGATCGTCGATGGCGAGGCGAAGGCCGGCACGGCGGGCGGCGACACCATCGCCAAGCTGCTGCTCGACGGTCTGGCAACCAAGAACCTCAAGGCACTGGTCGTCCGCGTCGATTCGCCGGGCGGTTCGGTGCTCGCTTCCGAACGCATCCGTCAGGCGATCCTGCAGGCAAAGCAGGTATCGAAGATTCCGGTCGTGATCTCGATGGGCGGCCTCGCCGCATCGGGCGGCTATTGGGTGTCGACGCCGGGCGACGTGATCTTTGCCGAACCCAACACCATCACCGGGTCGATCGGCGTGTTCGGGGTCATCCCGACCTTCGAAAATACCCTCGCCAAGATCGGCGTCACCGCCGACGGCGTCGCCACCACGCCCTTGAGCGGTCAGCCCGACGTGATGCGCGGCACCAGCCCGGCGTTCGACGCGATCATGCAGGGTAATGTCGAGGACATCTATCGCCGTTTCACCGGCCTCGTCGCGGCCTCGCGCAAGTTGACGCCGGAGCGCGTCGATCAGATCGGGCAGGGCCGGGTGTGGGACGGTGGCACCGCGCGGCAACTGGGGCTGGTCGACCGCTTCGGCAATCTGAACGATGCGGTCGCCGAGGCGGCACGTCGCGCGAAGCTCGACCCCGCCAAGGTCCGCGCCGTCTATCTCGACCGCGAACCCTCGGCCTATGAAAAGCTGCTCAAGAGCTTCGCCGACCGGGAGAAGGGCGAGACGACCGATGCCGCCACCGACCTGCTCGGTGCCGCCGCGATCGAACAGCGCGCGCTGATGGCGCAGGCGCTGGGCGATGCCCGGCGGATGCTGACCGCGCGTACGGGCGTGCAGGCGCGCTGTCTCGAATGTGCCGGGCTGGGGCCGGTCGCGCCGTCGGCCGAGGATGCGTCGCTGTTCGACCTGATCGTGGCGCGGCTGTTCTCATGATCGCGATCCGCGCCGCCCGGCCCGAGGACGCCGCCGCGATATCGGCGATCTATGCGCCCTATGTGCTGGGCGGCACGGTATCGTTCGAAACCGAGGCGCCCGACACCCGCGCGATCCGCCACCGCATGGCCGCCAGCGACGGCTTCTATCCATGGCTGGTCGCGACCACCGGCGAGGCGGATGGCGACGCGGTGCTCGGCTATGCCTATGCGACGAAATTCCGCGAACGGCCCGCCTATCGCTATGTCGTCGAAACCTCGATCTACATGGCCGGCAGCGCGCAGCAGAAGGGGACCGGCCGCCTGTTGTACGAGGCACTGATCGACACGCTGCGCGCACAGGGCTTTACCCAGGCGATCGGCGTGTTGTCGCTCCCCAACGACGCCTCGATCACCCTGCACGAAGCGGTCGGCTTCCGCCGCGCCGGCGTCTACCGCGAAGTCGGCTTCAAACAGGGCCGCTGGATCGATGTCGGCTTCTGGCAATGCCGGCTGAACGACGGCACCGTGCCGCCGAAGGAACCGCGGGCGTTTCGCGAGGTCGGAGTGGTCCGGGGGTAGACCTTACACGGCCCCCGTCCAATTCCCGTTCGGTTCGAGCGTTCGTCCCCCCCAACCGTTCGGTTCGAGCAGCTTCGAGCGAAGTCGAGAAGCGTCCGTCGAGAACGCCTCTCTTGGGGCAACCCCTTCTCGACTGCGGTTCTCGACAAGCTCGAACCTGCGCTCGAAGCGAACGGGCGGGGTGGAGGGGGAGGGAAGAGCCCGGATAAGACGCCGGCCACAACGCCTCCATCCCCCTAACGCTTCCCCCGATACGCCGGCAGCGCGATCCGGAACCGGATCGCCGCCCCCCGCAGCGCGAAGCCCGCCGTCGCCGCCGGCAGCGCCGCCACGAACGGCGGCAGCCCCAGCGCCACCAGCACCACATGCAGCCCCGCCGCCAGCGCCGCCGCCGTCACATACAGCTCCGGCCGCATCAGGATCGACGGCACCCCGGCCAGCACGTCGCGCAATATCCCGCCGACGCACGCGGTCAGCACCCCCATCACCGCCGCCTGCAGCGGCGGCACGCCATAGGTCAGCGCCTTGGCCGCGCCGAACACGCCATAGGCCGCTAGCCCCGCCGCATCGAGCCAGTCGAGCGCCTTGTCGCGCCACCAATGTTCGGGGGTGATCCACACCAGCATCGCCATGCCGACACAGATGCCCGCGACCGGCGATCCATGCACCCAGAACACCGGCGCTCCGATCAGCAGGTCGCGGACCGTCCCGCCCCCGACTCCCGTAATCAGCGCAAAGAAGGCGGCGGTGACGAAGGTCTGCGCCGCACGCGTCGCCGCCAGCGCCCCCGACGCGGCGAACACCGCGATACCGAGCATGTCGAGCGCGCCGAGCATCTGCCCCAGCGCCAGCGGAGAAGGAACCATGGCGCCTCGCTAACGTACGGCAAGGCGGGTGGCGAGGGGGTGCTTGCCGCGCCACCGTTCGATCGGGCACAAGGAATTCCATGCGACGCCTGTCCTCCGCCGCCACGCTTACCACCGTCCTGTTGGCTGCCCTTGCCGGTACCGTCGATGCGCTGGCATTCAGCGGCCTTGGCGGCTTCTTCGCCTCGTTCATGAGCGGCAATTCGACGCGGTTCGGCGTCGGCCTCGCCCATGGCTGGGATTACACTGCCGCGACCGCTGCCGCGCTGGTGCTGGCATTCGTCGCCGGGGCGATGCTCGGCACCATCGCCGGCGCGGCGGCGGCCGAGCGGCTGCGGCCGGGGCGGCGGGCCGAGGCGGTGATGGGGCTCGTCACGCTGATGCTGGCGATCGGCGCGGCGATGGCTGCCTTCGCACCGCTGACGCTGGCCATCCTGATGCTCGCAGCGGCGATGGGCGCGCAGAACGGCGTGGTCGCCCCCGATGGCGAGGTGCGCATTGGCCTGACCTACATGACCGGCACGCTGGTCCGCATCGGCCAGCGCCTCGCCCGCCGCCTGCTCGGCGACCGCTCGGCACCCGGCCTGCGCCGCGACGTGCTGTTGTGGCTCGGCTTCGTCGCCGGGGTGACGCTCGGCGCGCTCGGCTGGAACTGGCTGGGGCTGGCGGCGCTATGGGTCGTCGCCGCGCTGTCGGCACTGCTGACGATGCTCGTCGCGAGGGTCGAGTTGCAATAGCCGCTTCGACGCCACCCGTCTCTTACCCGTTCGGTTCGAGCAGCTTCGAGCTTGTCGAGAAGCGTCCGTCGAGAACGGATAGCGTGGGGCACTCCCTTCTCGACTACGGTTCTCGACAAGCTCGAACCTCCGCTCGAAGCGAACGGCTGGGGCTGGGGCTGGAGCAGGGGCTGGGGACGGGCAGAAAACCTAAGCCTACCCCTCCGCCGGCAACAACCCGCGCACCTCGCCGATGAACCGCACCACCGAGATCGGCTTCGTCACATAGGAATTGGCCCCCGCCGCGCGCACCCGGTCTTCGTCGTCGCGCCCCGAATAGGCCGTGACCGCCATGATCGGGATCGTCCTGAGCCGCATATCGCCCTTCAGCATCGTGATGAGCTCCAAGCCCGTCATGTGCGGCAGCTGGATATCGGTAATGATGAGGTCGGGCGAAAAGCCGCGCGCCCGCGTCACCGCCTCGCGCCCGTCGCGGACCGGTTCGGTGTCATAGCCATGCGCACGCAGCAGGTCGCAGAACAGCTTCAGGTTCAGTTCGTTGTCCTCGACAACGAGTACCCTTTTTGCCACGCGCGTTGCATCCTTTGATGATCGTGGGGACGGTGTAGGCGATGCGGCGGCACGAGACAAATCAAGACGCAGCAACATTGGCTTTACAGGCACTTGGCTGGATTATCGGCGACGAGACGCGCGCGACGCGCTTCCTCGCGCTGACCGGCATCGAGCCTGCCGACCTGCGCGCGCGGGCCGGACAGCCTGCATTCCTCGCGCAGGTGCTCGCCCATCTCGAGACGTACGAACCCGATCTGATCGCCTGTGCCGATGCGCTGGGCGTGCCGCCTGCTGCGTTGGTGAGCGCACGTACCGAATTGGAGAATGCATGAAACCGCTGCTCATCACCGATTGCGACGAAGTCCTGCTGCACATGGTCCGCCATTTCGGCACCTGGTTGAACGACGCGCACGCCATCGATTTTCGCATGCAGGGCGGCGACTTCGCCAACGCCATGACCCGCGCCGATGGCAGCGTGCTCGAACGCGAGGAAATGTGGGGCCTGCTCGACGGCTTCTTCCCCGGCGAGATGGCGCGCCAGACGCTGGTCCCGCACGCGCGCGAGGCGCTGGCGGCGCTTGCCGAACAGGCCGATATCGTCGTGCTCACCAATTTGCAGGATCATTGCCGCACCCACCGCGTCGACCAGCTGGCGGCGCACGGCATCGCCCACCGCGTCGAATGCAATCAGGGGGGCAAGGGCCCGCCGGTCGCGCGGCTGGTCGCCGAATACGCCCCCAGCGTCACCGTCTTCGTCGACGACCTGGCGGTCCATCACCAGTCGGTCGCCGATACCGCACCGGAGGTGTTCCGCCTGCACATGGTGTCCGAACCCGACCTCGCCGTCCATGTCGCTCCGGCACCCGCCGCCCATGCCCGCATCGACGACTGGGTAGAGGCACAGCAATGGATCGAGGCCCGCTTCGCCGAAGGGCGCGGTGCGCAGGCTTGACCTCGTCCCCGATCAACGGAAAGGAACGCAACCATGGCATATGACATCCCCGCAAAGCTGGCCGAACGCGGCCTTTCGCTCCCCGCCGCCGCCGCCCCGGTCGCCGCCTATGTCCCGGCGGTCGAGGCCGGCGGGCTGCTCCACCTGTCGGGCCAGCTGCCCTTCGAGGACGGCAATCTGATGACCGGCCGCGCCGGCGAAGACCGCGACCTCGCCTATGCGACCAGCGCCGCCCAGAAATGCGCGCTGATGATCCTCGCCCAGGCCGAAAAGGCGCTGGGCAGCCTCGACCGAATCGAGCGCGTCGTGAAGCTCGGCGTGTTCGTCAATTCGGCCGGCAGCTTCACCGACCAGCCCAAGGTCGCCAACGGCGCATCGGAACTGATGGTCGAGCTGTTTGGCGATGCCGGCCGCCACGCCCGCAGCGCGGTCGGCGTGCCCGTCCTGCCGCTTGGCGCCGTGGTCGAAATCGACGCGATCCTCGCCATTCGCGCGTAAGCTCTCCAACCCCCGCTGTTGCGATCGCGCAACAGCGGGGGTTTCGTCTGTGTCGTACAGGCAATTTCCGTTGTGCGCCGCGGCACGCTGGGACATATTCGGTCGCAGGGCGTCAGACCGCACGGACCGGCAAGGTCCACCGAATCGCGGCGACGTTCGAACGCAGGAGAATCACCACGGAACCTAGAAAGGGTTTACGATGCGATTCTCGACCTTGATCCCGGCCGCCATCCTGGCCGCCACCACCGCGGTGCCTGCCTTTGCGCAGGAAGAAACCGCTCCGCCCGAACCGATCACCATCAGCGGCAGCGCCTCGGTCGCGTCCGACTATCGCTTCCGCGGCGTGTCGCAGAGCGACAAGAACGTGGCAGTGCAGGGCGGCATCACCATCGCCCATGAAAGCGGCGTCTATATCGGCACTTGGGGCTCGAACCTCGCCGGCTGGGGCACGTTCGGCGGCGCGAACCTCGAACTCGATCTGATCGCGGGCTACAAGAAGACCTTCGGCACCGCGACCGTCGATGCCGGCGTCACCTGGTACACCTATCCGGGCGGTGCCGACGAAACCGACGTCGTCGAATTCTATGGCAAGCTGTCGGGCACCGCCGGTCCCGCCACGCTGACCGCCGGCGTGTTCTATGCGCCCAAGCAGACCTCGCTCGGGTACTTCACCGCCTCGGCCACCCCGCTGGTCGAAGGGGACGGCAGCCGCCAGAAGAACCTGTACCTCTCGGGCGACGCCGCCGCCGGCATCCCCGAAACCCCGGTGACGCTGAAGGCGCATATCGGCTATTCGGACGGCAATCCCGGCCTCGGCCCCAACGGCACCAGCCTCGCGCCCACCGGCAAATATTGGGACTGGCTGATCGGTGCCGACTATACCTACAAGAATCTGACGCTCGGCGTCGCCTATGTCGATACCGACATCTCGCGCGCCGAATCGGCCTATCTCCAACCGAATTTCAGCAAGACCACCAACGGCAGCCCGATCGCGGCGAGCACGGTGGTGGTATCGCTGACCGCGGCGTTCTGATCGGGGGCGGGCGGAACGCCGCCCGCCAACCGGACTGCGGTCCATCCCGACGTCATCCCAGCGCAGGTTGGGATCTCCTGCGGATAGCAGGACACCCTTGTCCCGGGAGACCCCAGCCTGCGCTGGGGTGACGTTGCTGGTCGGGGTGAAACACAGGTTCGCAAGCGGCCTTTGGCACCTTCCGTCATCCCGTTCGGTTCGAGCAGCTTCGAGCTTGTCGAGAAGCGTCTGTCGAGAACGAGGTCGTTCAGGGCAACCCCTTCTCGACTACGGTTCTCGACAGGCTCGAACCTCCGCTCGAAGCGAACGGGGTGGAGGGTAAGAGGACAAAAAAAGGCCGGCCACCACCTCGGGTGACCGGCCTTTCCCGTATCTGCAAACCCCACCCCTTACGGCGTGGTCGTCCGCGCCGTCTGCCCGTCACCCGCCGGCGCCGCGATAATGTCGCGCGTCGTCGCACCCTTGTCGACCACATTGGTATTCGGATCGGCCACGCCCGACCGGATGCCGGTATCGGCGTCGGCATTGCCCGCCTGTTCCAGCGTCAGCCGCTCGGTCGCGCTGCGCGGGGCCGGGCCGCCGAATAGCGCCTGCATCGCCTGCGTCGACGCGGCGGTATCCTGCGGACGCGCCGCGCCCGGCTGCGGCGGGACCAGCGAATAATCGGGCGGGATCACCAGCGGCGCCTGCCGTGCGACCGCGAATTCGTCGGGGCGCGTGCGGTTGAGGGCATTGCCCTGACACCCGGCGAGGAGCAGGCCCAGGCTGCCGAGAATGATGAAGTTACGCATTGGCCTTCTCCACAGGAACATCGGTCTTCGGCTTGGGCGTGAACAATGCCCGGACGAGCAGGATCACGACGCCGATCGAAATCGCCGCATCGGCGATGTTGAATACCAGAAACAGGCTGTAGCCGAAAACATGCAGGTCGGCATAATCGACGACATAGCCGAAGCGCACCCGGTCGACGATATTGCCCAGCGCCCCACCCAGCACCAGCCCCAGCCCGATCAGCTCGGGCTTCTGCGTCTCGCGCCGGATCCACACCGCCACCCCGGTCGCGATCAGCGCGGTCATCGCCACCAATGCCCAGCGTGCGGTCTCGCTCCCCGCCTGCAACAGCCCCAGCGACACGCCGAAATTCTGCACGAAGCGCAGCGTGAAGATCGGCAGCACGTTCAGCTCGGCGCCCGGATAGTCGATGCCCATCGGCCCGGTGACCCAGTATTTCACCAGCTGGTCGACCGCGAAGACGAGCAGCGCGATCCCGATCGCCATCTTTCGCATCACGCCACCACCTTCGCGCATCGCCCGCACAGATCGCCGTCGGTCGCGACATCGGGCAGATGCCGCCAGCAGCGCCCGCACTTCGCTTCCCCGGTCCGCGTCACCGCGATCTCGCCATCGCTCTGCGTGACTTTCGCCACGATGAACAGCTCGGCCAGTTCGTCGGCCGGCAGCGGCAGCGTCGGCACGGTGACCTCGGCCTCCAGGCTCGAGCGCACCGTCTTCGCGCGGCGCAGCGGCTCGATCGCCTCGGTCACCTGCTGGCGCAGTCGCCGCACATCGGCCCATTCGGTGCCGAGCGGCTGGTCGGCGGGCAGCTGCGGCAGTTCGGGCCATTCGAGCAGATGCACCGACCCGTCCTCGCTCGGGAACCGCGCCTGCCAAACCTCTTCCGCCGTGAACGCCAGGATCGGTGCGGCATAGCGGACCAGTGCGTGGAACAGCACGTCCAGCACCGTCCGATACGCCCGCCGCCGCACGTCACCCTCCGCATCGCAATAGAGCGAATCCTTGCGGATATCGAAGAAGAACGCCGACAGATCTTCGTTGGCGAAATCGGTCAGCGCGCGGGCATAGCGGTTGAACTCGAACGCTTCCGCCGCACTGCGCAACTCGGTGTCGAGCTGCCCCAGCAGATGCAGGACATAGCGTTCCAGCCCCGGCATCTCCGCGACCGGCACCCGTTCGTCGTCGCTGAATCCGTCGAGCGCGCCCAGCATATAGCGGAACGTGTTGCGCAGCTTGCGATAGGTATCGCCGGTGCCGGCCAGCACTTCCTTGCCGATCCGCACATCCTCGAAATAATCGGTTTGCGCGACCCACAGCCGGAGGATATCCGCGCCCGATTCGCCGATCACCTTCAACGGATCGACGACATTGCCGAGCGATTTCGACATCTTCCGGCCATTGCCGTCGAGTGCGAAGCCATGGGTCAGCACCGCCTTGTACGGTGCCTGCCCCCGTGTGCCCGAACTTTCCAGCAGCGACGACTGGAACCAGCCGCGATGCTGGTCCGACCCTTCGAGATACAGGTCGGCGCGCGTGCCCTCGCCGAAGCGCTTCTCGATGGTGAACACATGGGTGCAGCCCGAATCGAACCACACATCGAGAATGTCGGTGACGACCTCATAGTCGGCGAGGTCGTAATCGGACCCAAGCAGCGCCTGATGATCGGCCGCATACCACGCATCGGCCCCGCCCTCGCGGAAGGCGGCCAGGATGCGCTCGTTCACGGCCGGATCGCGCAAATAATCGCCGGTCGCCCGGTTGACGTACAGCGCGATCGGCACGCCCCAAGCGCGCTGCCGGCTGATGACCCAATCCGGCCGCCCCGACACCATCGCCCCGATCCGGTTGCGCCCCTTCTCCGGCACGAACCGCGTATGCGCGATCGCATCCATCGCGATTTCACGCAACGTAGCGCCATTCCCCTCCCTCTCCCCTTCAGGGGAGAGGGTCGGGGAGAGGGGAAGTGCGGAGAGGTTGGTCACATCGAGCAACGGGTCACCCGACACCCCCTCTCCCAACCCTCTCCCCTGAAGGGGAGAGGGCTTAGAAGAAGGCCGGTCCATCGGAATGAACCACTGCGGCGTAGCCCGGAAAATCACCTTCGCCTTCGACCGCCAGCTATGCGGATAGCTGTGCGCAAAGTCGTCCGACGCCGCCAGCAGCGCGCCCGCCTCGCGCAGGTCGCGACAGATCGGCCCTTCCTCCAGCTTGCCGCCACGCCCAGCGGCAACGAATTTCGGGTTGATGACGCTGCCTTCGCCGCCCAGCCACGCCCAGTCGTCACGATAGCGCCCATCGCCCTGCACAGCGAACACCGGCTCGATGCCGTGCGCCTTGCACAGCTCGAAATCGTCCTCGCCATGGTCGGGCGCCATATGGACCAGCCCGGTCCCGGCATCGGTCGTGACGAAGTCGCCCGGCAGCAGCGGACGGGGCTTGGCAAAGAACCCGCCGCGCGCGTGCATCGGATGGCGGGCCGTCGCGCCGGCAAGGTCGGAGCCCTTACCAGACCAGTGTTCGGAGATGGCCGTGAAACCAAGACGCCTTTGAGTAGCCGGTATCAATTCCCGAGCAATCAATAGCTTCTTGTCCGAGACTGCGTCCGAATTCTCGAACGAAGCGTCGGTAAGCTCGCGCCCATAGCTAGGCGTCAGTAGGACGTACTCAACGTCCGGTCCGTAGGCCAGCGCCTGGTTAACCGGAATGGTCCAGGGAGTAGTAGTCCAGATTACGGCGTAGGCACCTACCAACCAAGGCGAATTCGGCGCATCGACAATCTCGAATGCCACGTCAATTTGAGTGGAAACGACATCCTCATATTCGACCTCGGCCTCGGCCAGCGCGGTCTTTTCGACCGGCGACCACATCACCGGCTTGGCCCCGCGATACAGTTGCCCGCTCATCGCGAACTTCAGCAATTCCTCGGCGATCGTCGCCTCGGCGTCGAACTTCATGGTCAGATACGGGTCGTCCCAGTCGCCCATGATGCCAAGGCGCTGGAACTGGCCCTTCTGCACATCGACCCATTTGGCGGCATAGGCGCGGCATTCGGCGCGGAACTCGGCCGGCGGCACTTCGTCCTTGTTGCGCTTCTTGGCGCGATACGCCTCCTCGATCTTCCATTCGATCGGCAGGCCGTGACAGTCCCAGCCCGGGATGTACGGCGCGTCCTTGCCCATCAGCGACTGGGTGCGGACGACGATGTCCTTGAGCACCTTGTTCATCGCATGGCCCATATGGATGTCGCCATTGGCGTAGGGTGGGCCGTCGTGCAGCAGGAAGCGTTCGCGCCCCGCGCGTTCGGCGCGCAGCCGCTCGTACAGCCCGATCCGCGCCCAGCGATCGAGGATCGCCGGTTCCTTGGCGGCAAGGCCCGCCTTCATCGGGAAGTCGGTCTTCGGCAGGAAGACGGTGTCGCGCCAGTCGCGCGTGGTGTCGGGCGTATCGGTCATAGGAGCGCCCGCGATTAGCCCATGCCGCGCCGCTACGCCAGCGGCTCCTATCGCGGTAATGGCGGGCGCTTTCCTACACCGGGCCAGCCGGTCAGACTGGTCAGGTTCTTTGCATCGTCGATCGCCCCTGCCATGTCGGACAGAAAATGTTCGCGCAAAGGCGCAAAGGGGTCGCGTCCGGGCAGGTGTCCCGCGATCGGGAGACCCTGTCGCCCGCGCAAACAACGAACGACCGCTGAGGCGGCCGGGATCGCCCGGAACGCAACCCCTTCGCGTCATTGGCGCCTTCGCGCGAGCCCAATCTCTTCTTCCGACCGCGCCACCAACTTAAGCGCCCGAAAGTGACAGCCCAACCCGCTAAGCTACTGAAAAAACAGAAACGAACGCCCCGATTCAAACCAAGAACCGGGTCACCTTCGCCAACTTCCGCCGCTACCCCAGCACCGCCCGTGCGTGTTCGCAATCCAGCGCCATCTGCACCTTCAGCGCATCGAGCGACTCGAACTTCGCCTCCGCCCGCAGATAGTCGATCAACGCGACCTCAATCGTCTGCCCGTACAGATCGCCCGAGAAATCAAAGAAATACGGCTCGAGCAGCTCGACGGGCTCGCCCGCGATCGTCGGCCGGATGCCCAGATTCGCCGCACCCTTCAGCACCCGCCCATCGGGCAACCGCCCGGTCACCGCATAGATGCCGTATGCCGGCCGCAGATACTTGCCCATCGACAAGTTGGCGGTCGGATAGCCAAGTTGCCGCCCCAGCTGCGCGCCCGGTTCGACCACCCCCTCGACCGCGAACGGCCGGGTCAGCATCGCCGCCGCCTCGCGCGGGCGCCCTTCCCGCAGCGCATCGCGGATGCGCGACGACGACACCACCGCCTGTCCGTCATCGACCGGCGCGACCGTCTCGGCGGTGAAGCCATATCGCTCCCCCAGCGCCTTCAGCACCGCAACGTCGCCGCTCCGCCCCTTGCCGAAGGTGAAGTCGGTGCCGGTGACGACCCCCACCGCCCCGGCCATGCCCGCCAGCCGTTCGGCGGCGAACGCCTCAGCCGACAGCCCGGCCAGCGCCGCATCGAATCCGAACACCAGCATCGCATCGGCCCCGGCCGCCGCGAACAGCCGCTCGCGCTGGTCGAGATTGGTCAGCCGGAACGGCGGCAGGTGCGGCTGGAAATAGCGGCGCGGATGCGGGTCGAACGTCGCGACGATCGCCGGCCGCCCCTCGGCCCGCGCGCGCGCGACGACGCGGGCGACCACCGCCTGGTGCCCGGCATGGAAGCCGTCGAAATTGCCGAGCGCGACGATCCCCCCGCGCATCGCCGCCGGAATCACCGCGCCTCCGTCGAGACGCTGCATCGCCGCCCCCTAGCGTCCGGCGCGCGCCGACGAAAGGGGCTGCAAGCCGGCGCGCAGCAGCCGCAGCGCGTTGCCGCCCATGACCTTACCGATCTCGCCCTCGCTCAAACCCTGCGCGCGCAGCGCCTCGGCGACCAGCGCGACCCATGCGGTATCGAACCCGGTCGTCACCGCCCCGTCGAAATCGGACCCCAAAGCGACATGATCGATCCCGGCGATGGCGCGGACATGGATGATCGCGCGGGCGATCGCCTGCGGATCGGTCGAACACACCGCGCCCGGCCAGTATCCGATGCCGACGACCCCGCCGGTGCGGGCGATACCGCGCACCTCGGCATCGGTCAGGTTGCGGTTGACCCGGCACGTCGCCTTCACCCCGCCGTGGCTCGACACCACCGGCCGCTTTGCCACCGCCAGCACATCGGCCAGCGCGGCGTGGCTGGCATGGGCGACGTCGACGATCATGCCCATCGCCTCCATCCGCGCGACCACCTGTCGCCCGAACGGCGTCAGCCCGCGCTTCGCCACGCCGTGCATCGATCCGGCGACCTCGTTGTCGTAGAAATGGGTCAGCCCGGCCATGCGGAACCCGCTGCGATACAGCCGGTCGAGATTGCCGAGATTGCCCTCCAGCCCGTTCAGCCCCTCGATCGACAGCATGCCGCCGACCGGTCGCACCGGCCCGCCCGCCGCCCGCGCCGCTAGCAGCGCGTCGAGCTCACCGGGGCTGGTCACCACCCGCAGCTGCCCGCCCGACGCCTTGGCCGCGCGCCTGAGCCGGGTGGCGTGCCACAGCGACCGGTTGAGCAGCGACCCCCAGGTCCTGACCGGCTGCAACTGCGCGATCACCAGCGGGGTGATATTGTCGCTGTTCGCGTCGTTCGCATCGTAATTCTGCTCGCGCGGCGTCTTCGTCACCGACGAAAAGATCTGCAGCGCGACATTGCCCTCCTGCAATCGCGGCAGGTCGACCTGTCCGCGCGTCGCCCGCGTCAGCAGGTCGCGCGACCACAGCAGCGTGTCGGCATGCAGGTCTACGATCGGCGCGGCAAAGCTCGGTCGTGGCGGGGTCGCCATCCGCTGCGCCAGCGCCGCAGACGGCTCGACCTTGTTCATCGATCGCTCGACGATGCCCGGCGCCAGCGAGAAGAAGGCAGCCGCCAGAACCGCGAGCAACGCGACGCCCCACCAAACCGCCTTGCGCATCCGTCGTTTAGCCCCCGCAGCACCGGACTCGGCGCCGATCCGTCCCTTACGCGGTCGTGGCCGGACGGAGCAACGTGACGAAGCTGTACGCCGGACGATCTGCCGCCGCACTGTGGTCCTCGCGCCACGCTTCGTGCCAGCCGGTAAAGGGCGGCACCACCGCATCGCCTGCGGGGGCAGCATGGACCTCGGTCAGCTCGACCCGCTGGATCCGCGGCAGCAGCAGCGCGAAGATCTCCGCGCCGCCGATCACCGCCGCTTGCGGACCGGCCAACGCCAGCGCCGACTCGGCGTCGTGCGCGACCTCTGCCCCCGCCGCCCGCCAGTCGCTGTCGCGGGTCAGGACGATGTGGCGGCGACCCGGCAGCGGCGAGGGGAAACTCTCGAACGTCTTGCGCCCCATCACCATCGCCCGACCCATGGTCAGCGCCTTGAACCGCTTGAGATCGGCGGGCAGGTGCCAAGGCAGTCGCCCGTCGACACCGATCACGCCATTGTCGGCGCGGGCTAGGATCGCTTCGATCATATCGCCACCGCCGCCTTGATATGCGGTTGCGCGACATAATCGTGCAGCACGAAATCCTCGAGCTGGTAACCGTCGATCGCATCCGGCTTCCGGGCGATCTCCAACCGGGGTAGCGCGCCGGGCGTACGGCTCAACTGTTCGCGCGCCTGATCGAGATGGTTTTCGTACAGGTGGCAATCGCCACCGGTCCAGATGAACTCTCCGACCGCCAGATCGCATTGCTGCGCCAGCATGTGCGTCAGCAGCGCATAGCTCGCGATATTGAACGGCACGCCCAGAAAGATGTCGGCGCTGCGCTGATACAGCTGCAACGACAGCCGACCGTTCGCAACATGGGTCTGGAACAGGCAGTGGCACGGGGACAGCGCCATCGCCTGCAGCTCGCCCGGGTTCCACGCGGTCACGATCTGCCGGCGCGACGCGGGATTGGTCCGGATGGTGTGGATCAGCTCGGCGATCTGGTCGATATGCCGCCCGTCCGCCGCCGCCCAGTCGCGCCACTGCTTGCCATAGACCGGACCCAGATCACCGTTCTGGTCGGCCCATTCGTCCCAGATGCTCACCCGCTGCTCCTGCAACCAGCGCACATTGGTATCGCCGCGCAGGAACCACAGCAGCTCGACGATGATCGATCGAAGATGCAGCTTCTTGGTCGTCAGCACAGGGAACCCGGCGGACAGGTCGAAGCGCATCTGGTGCCCGAACACCGACCGGGTGCCGACCCCGGTCCGGTCATCGGTCGGTACGCCGTGGTCGAGAGCGCGTTGCATGAGGTCGAGATAGGGCGTCATGGCGGTCGTCTTAGGCTGCAAAGCAGAAGAAGGAAAAGGGGTTCGCGCGGAGGCGCGGAGGCGCGGAGGAGTTGCGGTTTCCGAACCGTCCCCCGCGCCAGCGGCCTCATTCCTCGCTGCAACCGGACGGACCGATAGCGCTGACGCGCAACCGCTCCCCGAACGCAACCCCTCCGCGTCTCCGCGCCTCCGCGTGAACCCCCTTCTTCTTCTGCCAAAAAAAGGGCCGATGCGTTTCCGCACCGGCCCAGGGGTTTTCCGCAGGAGGAAAGTGGTGACCGGGCGGCAGGGGACTAGGCCGCCGCCCGGAAGAGGAGAAACTCAGTAGTTGTACGCGCGCTCGCCATGCTCGCCGAGGTCGAGACCTTCCAGTTCGACTTCCTTCGAGACCCGGCCGCCGGTCAGCGCCTTGGCGACGAACCATGCGATCGCGGTGCCGACCGAGGCCCAGACGATGGTGACCAGCACCGCGAACACCTGCACGCCGAGCTTGGCGCCCATGTCGTAGTCGGCCGCACCGGGACCGCCGAGCGACGGGGCATAGACGACCGCGGTACCGATCGCGCCGATGATCCCGCCGACGCCGTGGATGCCGAACGCATCGAGCGAGTCGTCATAGCCGAGCTTCGGCTTCACCACGGTCACCGCGAAGAAGCAGACGACCGAAGCGACGGCACCCAGCACGATGGCACCGAACGGCCCCGAATTGCCCGCCGCCGGGGTCACCGCGACCAGACCGGCGATGATGCCCGAGCAGAAGCCCAGCGCCGAACCCTTATGCCCCGAGAACTTCTCGGCCAGCATCCAGAACAGCCCGGCCGAAGCGGTGGCGACGAAGGTGTTGATCATCGCCAGACCCGCGGTGCCGTTGGCTTCCAGCGCCGAGCCGGCGTTGAAGCCGAACCAGCCCACCCACAGCAGACCGGTGCCGACCATGGTCAGCGTCAGCGAATGCGGCGCCATGCGCTCGGTCGGGAACCCGATCCGCTTGCCGAGCAGGATGGCAAGCACCAGCGACGACACGCCGGCATTTATGTGGACGACGGTGCCACCGGCAAAGTCGAGCGCACCCGCCTTGAAGAAATAGCCGCTCGCCGCCCACACCATGTGCGCGATCGGCAGATAGGTGATCGTCAGCCACACCGCCGCGAACGCGATCACCGCCGAGAACTTGATGCGCTCGACCACCGATCCCAGCACCAGCGCGATGGTGATGGCGGCAAAGGTCATCTGGAAGCAGATGAAAACATATTCCGGGATTTCGACGCCGGCGGTGAAGGTCGCCGCCTGCGACGCGGCGGTGACGCCCGCCAGGAACGCCTTGCCCGGGCTGGAGATGAAGTTCGACAGCGTCGCGTTGGTCACGTCGGGACCGAAGGCCAGCGAATAACCGTACATCACCCAGATGAGCATCGCGAGCGACGCGACAGCGCCGATCTGCGTCATCACCGACAGCATGTTCTTGGTCCGGGTCAGACCGCCATAGAACAGCGCGAGGCCGGGAACGATCATCATCAGCACGAGGACGGTCGACACCATCATCCACGCCGTGTCGCCCTTGTTCACCGTCGCGACCGGCGCGGCGGCGGCGGCCGGCGCCTGCAGCGCGGCGTCCTGTGCCCAGGCGGGCAGCGCGGCGAACAGGCTCAGTGCCGCGCCCGCCATCAATTTCTTCGGATGTTGCATGACGCCCCCCATCACAGCGCGGTCAGGTCGGTTTCGCCGGTGCGGATGCGCACCGCCTGTCCGACGTCGAGAACGAAGATCTTGCCATCGCCGATCGCGCCGGTGTTGGCGGCGGCCTGCACCGCTTCGACGACGCGCGCGGCGATGTCGCTGTCGCACACGACCTCGATCTTGATCTTGGGCACCATGTTGGTGCTGTATTCCGCGCCGCGATAGATTTCGGTCTGGCCCTTTTGCCGGCCGAACCCCTTGACCTCGGTCACGGTCATGCCCGCGACACCGATCTCGGTCAGTGCCTCGCGTACCTCATCCAGCTTGAACGGCTTGATGATGGCGATGACTAATTTCATGTCGCCCCCTCGTCGCATGATTGCTCGAGGAATAGCTTCGCAACCTCCATGCCAAATCGCATTCGGCCCGTTTTCGATGACTTATCGGACGGTCATCATCGTTACCAAGCGGTTAATTTGTGCAACGCGGCACAATTGCCTGTTTTTCAGGCAGGCTCGTCGACGATCGCCCGCGCGTCGCCGAGGTCGTCGGCATCGACCATCACCCGCACCGGAATCAGCAGCCAGCTGCCGTCGCCGATGCTCGCCTCGCCGTCGAACGCGACCGCCGGGATGCCTTCGCTCTCCAGCCGCCCGACGATGATCTGCGCCTCGACGCGCGGGAAACGGCCGAGTTCCGCCAGCGGCATCAGGCGGTGCCGCCGACGGTCAGCCCGTCGATCAGCAGCGTCGGCTGTCCGACCCCTGCGGGCACCGACTGCCCGGATTTGCCGCACATCCCGACGCCTTCGTCGAGCGCGAAGTCGTTGCCGATTCCGCGCACCTGTTTCAGCACCTCCGGCCCGTCGCCGATCAGCGTCGCGCCCTTGATCGGCGCACCGATCCGGCCATTCTCGACGCGGTACGCTTCGGTGCACGAAAACACGAACTTGCCCGACACGATATCGACTTGGCCCCCGCCGAACGACTTGGCGAAGATGCCTTGTCTGACGCGCGACAGCAGCTCGGCGGGATCGTCCTTGCCGCCCGACAGGAAAGTGTTCGTCATGCGCGGCATCGGCGCGTGGGAAAAATCCTGACGCCGGCCATTGCCGGTCGGCGCGACGCCCATCAGCCGCGCGTTCAGCCGGTCGTGGATATAGCCTTTCAGGATGCCGTCCTCGATCAGGATATTCTCCTGGGTCGGCGTGCCCTCGTCGTCGATCGACAGCGATCCGCGCCGGTCGGCGATCGATCCGTCGTCGATCACCGTCACGCCCGGCGCCGCGACCCGTTCGCCGATCCGCCCCGTAAAGGCGCTGGTGCCCTTGCGGTTGAAATCGCCCTCCAGCCCATGGCCGATCGCCTCGTGCAGCAGGATGCCGGGCCAGCCGCTACCGAGCAGCACCGTCATCTCACCCGCCGGCGCGTCGACCGCCTCCAGATTGACCAGCGCCTGCGAGAGGGCAACGTCGATCGCGCGATTCCACGTCTCGGGCGCGAACAGCGAATCGTACAGATAGCGCCCGCCGATCCCGAAGCTGCCGCTTTCGCGACGCCCGTTCGATTCAACCACGATCGACACGTTCAGCCGCACCAGCGGGCGAACATCGGTGGCGATAAAGCCGTCGGGCCGCACGATCTCGACCACGCTCCACGAACCGAGCAGGCTGGCCGAAACCTGCACCACGCGGGGATCGCGCGCGCGCGCGGCGGCATCGATCAACTGGCACAGCGCCACCTTGTCCGCGAAGGGGATCAGGTCGAGCGGATCGGCGGCGGTATAGAGGTGACGGTTGTTCCCGCGCGGCGGCGGTGCCTTCGTGCCCTTCGCCGGATCGATCAGCGCCATCGTCTGCCCGGCACGCCGAATCGCCGCCTCGGACAGTTCGTTGGCATGAGCGAAGGCGGTCGTCTCCCCCGACACCGCGCGGAGACCAAAGCCGGCATGGGTGTCGTAGGACGCGGTCTTCAACCGCCCGTCATCGAAGCCGAACGCTTCCGAGCGGCGATACTGGAGATAGAGTTCGCCATCCTCGGCATTCGCGAGCGTCGCCTGCGTGGCGCGCAGCGCGGCGGCTGGGTCGAGGTCGCCGGAGTACAGGTACGAGCGGGGATCGGTCGGGGTCATTGCTTTAATATAGGGTGCGCTCGGGTCACGTCACCCGCGACTGTTCTATTTCGGCAAACGATCCTCGATCCGCAGCAATCTGCCATTGGTCGCTTCGGCCTGAACTTTCGCGTCGCCGCGTACATTCGCCTGCTCGACCCGAGCCGCCGTGATCTGGTTGGACACCATATCGATCTTGTTGCCGACATAGGCGTAGAGTCCGACGATCAATCCGACGAGGATCAGGTCCGCAGCAATGATGCCCCGCAGCAGCGAGCGAAGATCGTCCGCTTGCTGTTTCAGTCGTTCGTCGACTGATTTCTTCTAGTCTTCGCTTATGCCGCCCGTGGTGCCGTCGCCACCGCCGCTGTTCAAGCCACCAGCTGTCGCGCGTTCGGTGGCGCGACGTTCCAGTTCGCGCAGTCCAGTAGCCGGTGGTCGACGGTGCTCATGGCGCGACGCCGAGGAATTGCTTGAAGGCAGCCAGCGCTTCGTCGAGCGCCTGTTCACTCTCGCGGAGGGCCGTCAACGCCGCTGGTCGGTCTTCCGCTATCAGTTCGTTGATCGCCAGATGCTGACTGTTCACCGCGCTGAACAAAGGACTGACCAGCTCAAATATCTCCTCCCGCGTCGGCGGAGCGGAGATCGATCGCGGGTTGATGGGCGCATTCATGCTATCGTCCGTCAGCCGTTCGGCAAAGGATGATAGCTGCAATCAGCGCCCGGCACCATCCCCATGATCCTTCAGCTTGCTTTGATCCGCCCCGTCCGCCGGACCACCGATCAGCACGAAGCGCCGGTCGCAATAGCCGCAATCGACATAGCCCGTTTCGTCGATCTGCAACCACACGCGCGGATGGCCGAGCGCGGGGGCGATTTCGCCGGCTCCGTCGCAGGCGACGCGGGGGGTGGAGACGCGGAGGAGTTCGGGCGGAGGCAGCATGTCTGGGCGAATAGCAATGCCGCGAACCCTCGACAAGTCGGTGCTTGGCTTGGCGACGGGGCGGGCGTATCGGACGACCCCATGGAAACCCAAGCCGCCATCTCGATCCGCGACCTGTGCAAGACCTACGCCGCGGGGAAGGGCGGGGCGCCTGCAAAGGTGGCACTCGACGGCGTGTCGTTCGATGTGCCGCGTGGGCAGATCTTCGGCCTGCTGGGCCCCAATGGCGCGGGCAAGTCGACGCTCATCAACACGCTGGCGGGCCTCGTCAACAAGACCAGCGGATCGGCATCGATCTGGGGCTTCGACATCGACCAGCATCCGCGCAATGCCAAGGCGTCGATCGGCATCGTCAATCAGGAAATCTTGTTCGACCCCTTCTTTACCCCCGCCGAGACGCTGGAGATCCAGGCCGGGCTGTACGGCGTGCCCAAGGCAAAGCGCCGCACCATGGACCTGCTGCGCGCGGTGCATCTGGAGGACAAGGCGAACGCCTATGCCCGGACGCTCTCGGGCGGCATGAAGCGGCGGCTGATGGTCGCCAAGGCGATGGTCCACTCGCCGCCGGTCCTCGTCCTCGACGAACCGACCGCGGGCGTCGATATCCAGCTGCGTCAGCAACTGTGGGACTATGTCCGCGAACTCAATGCCGATGGCGTGACGGTGGTGCTGACGACGCATTACCTCGAGGAGGCCGAGGAGCTGTGCGACCGCATCGCCATCATCAACCATGGCCGCGTCGTCGCCAACCAGCCGACCCGCGCACTGGTCGGCATGGCGCAGGAAAAGGCGGTCGAACTGACCCTCGACCGCGACCTGACCGACCTGCCCGACGCGCAATGTTTCGAAAAGGTCGAGCGCAAGGGCGACCGGCTGCTCGCGATCACCTATCGCAAGGACGTGGCGAACGCCGGCGAGGTGCTGGCGGCGGTGACCGCGCAAGGCTACGGCATCGTCGACGTGGTTACCCGCGAGGCCGATCTGGAAGACGTGTTCCTCAACCTGACGAACAACTGAGGCGGCAGCCCCAGTGCCGACGCTCCCCCGCGCAGGCGGGGGAGTACGTCAAGCGTGCCGGGACTTCATTCGCCTTTTGTTCTTGCGCACCCTGCGCTCAACGGGCAAACCGCGCGCAGGCTACTGAAATCGCGCAGCATGTCGGAGCAGACCCGCAAGATCATCCATGTCGACATGGACGCCTTCTTCGCGTCGGTCGAACAGCGCGATGCGCCCGAGCTGAAGGGCAAGCCGGTCGCGGTCGGCGGGGCGAGCGGGCGCGGGGTGGTCGCCGCCGCCTCCTACGAAGCACGCGTGTTCGGGGTGCGCTCCGCCATGCCATCGGTCACCGCGATCCGGCGCTGTCCCGACTTGATCTTCGTGCGGCCCCGCTTCGAGGTGTACAAGGCGGTCAGCGGCCAGATCCGCGAGATCTTCCACGACTATACCGATCTGGTCGAGCCGCTGTCGCTCGACGAAGCCTATCTCGACGTCACTGCCAACCGCCGCGGCTTGCCGAGCGCCACCGCGACCGCGCAGGAAATCCGCGCCCGCATCCTCGAAACCACCGGCCTCACTGCTTCCGCCGGGATCAGCTACAACAAGTTCCTCGCCAAGCTGGCCTCCGACATGAACAAGCCCAACGGCCAGTTCGTGATTCCCGTAAAGGCCGGCCCGCGCGTCGTCGCGTCGCTCCCGGTCGGCAAGTTCCACGGCATCGGCCCCAAGACGGTCGAGCGGATGGAGGCACTCGGCATCCGCACCGGCGCCGACCTAGCCGGCTGGAGCCTCCCCGACCTGCAACGCACCTTCGGCAAGGCGGGCAGCTGGTATCACGGCATCGCCCGCGCCGAGGACCACCGCCCGGTCCGCCCCAACCGCGTGCGCAAGTCGTCGGGCTCCGAAACCACCTTCCACCACGACCTGACCGATCCGGCGGCGATCGAGGAACGGGTGCTGGCGATGGCCGACGATGTGTGGGACTGGGTCGAAAAGACCGGCCAGCACGGCCGCACCGTCACCGTGAAGGCAAAGTACGCCGATTTCCGCATCGTCACCCGCAGCCGCACGCTGACCGCCCCGGTCCACGACCGAGCGACCCTCCACGCGACGGCCCGCGCGCTGATCGCGACGCTCTACCCCTTGCGCATGGGATTGCGGCTGGTCGGGGTGACGATGGCCGGCTTCGGCGCGGGCGATCCGCCCAGCGGCCAGCTCGATCTGCTTTGACGCATCGCCCCAACGCGCCTACAACCGCACCCGTCCCCGGGGGAGCGTTTCGTCACGCTTGAGAGGAAGGCCGCAGCCTTCGACCCGCTGAACCTGATCCGGCTGACACCGGCGTAGGGAGGGAGCGGCCAATTCAGTTCCGCCCCCTCCGCATGGAGTGGAATATGGCAGACATCCCCGCACGCACCGAAATCGGCGTCACCACCGGAGCAATCCGTGGCAGCCGCAAGATCCATGTCGGTCCCCTGAACGTCGCGATGCGCGCGATCGACCTCGATCCGTCGTGCGGCGAACCGCCGCTCAACGTCTACGACACGTCGGGGCCGTACACCGATCCGAACGCGCGCATCGATATCATGGCCGGCCTGCCGCAACTGCGCCGCGACTGGATTCTCGCGCGCGGTGACGTGGAGAGCTACGACGCCCGCGAAATCCGCCCCGAGGATAATGGCCAGCTCGGTCCCGACCGTTCGGGCGGCGTCCAGCCCTTCCCTAACGTCGTCAAGCGCCCGCTGCGCGCCAAGGCCGGCGCGAACGTCAGCCAGATGCACTATGCCCGCCGCGGCATCATCACGCCGGAAATGGAATATGTCGCCACCCGCGAAAATCTCGGCCGCGAGATGCTGCGCGACTATGTCCGCGACGGCGAGAGCTTCGGCGCGGCGATCCCCGATTACGTGACCCCCGAATTCGTCCGTGACGAAGTGGCGCGCGGCCGGGCGATCATCCCCAACAACATCAACCACCCCGAAACCGAACCGATGGCGATCGGCCGCAACTTCCTGGTCAAGATCAACGCCAATATCGGCAACAGCGCGGTCGCATCGAACGTCGCCGCCGAAGTCGACAAGCTGGTCTGGTCGATCCGCTGGGGCGCCGACACCGTCATGGACCTGTCGACCGGCCGCAACATCCACGACACGCGCGAATGGATCCTGCGCAACTCGCCGGTGCCGATCGGCACCGTGCCGATCTATCAGGCGCTGGAAAAGGTCGGCGGCATCGCCGAGGAACTGACCTGGGACATCTTCCGCGACACGCTGATCGAACAGGCCGAACAGGGGGTGGATTACTTCACCATCCATGCCGGCGTCCGCCTGCCCTATATCCCGATGACCGCGAAGCGCGTGACCGGCATCGTGTCGCGCGGCGGGTCGATCATGGCGAAATGGTGCCTCGCCCATCACCGCGAATCGTTTCTCTACGAACATTTCGACGAGATCACCGAGATCATGAAGGCGTATGACATCGCCTATTCGCTGGGCGATGGCCTGCGCCCCGGATCGATCGCCGACGCCAATGACGAAGCGCAGTTCAGCGAGCTCTATACGCTTGGCGAACTGACCCACCGCGCCTGGGCACAGGACGTGCAGGTCATGATCGAAGGCCCCGGCCATGTGCCGATGCACAAGATCAAGGAGAATATGGACAAGCAGCTGCAGGTCTGCGGCGAAGCGCCCTTCTATACCTTGGGGCCGCTCACCACCGACATCGCGCCGGGCTATGACCATATCACCAGCGGCATCGGCGCGGCGATGATCGGCTGGTACGGCACGGCAATGCTCTGCTACGTCACGCCCAAGGAGCATCTGGGCCTGCCCGACCGCGACGATGTGAAGGTCGGCGTGGTCACCTACAAGCTCGCCGCCCATGCCGCCGATCTGGCGAAAGGCCACCCCGCCGCCAAGATGCGCGACGATGCGCTCAGCCGCGCCCGCTTCGAATTCCGCTGGCGCGACCAGTTCAACCTGTCGCTCGACCCCGACACGGCGGAGAGCTACCACGACCAGACGCTCCCGGCCGAAGGCGCCAAGACCGCGCATTTCTGTTCGATGTGCGGCCCGAAATTCTGCTCGATGAAGATCACGCAGGAAGTCCGCGACTTCGCCGCCAAGCAGAACGCCCCGGCCGACACGTTCATTGCCGCCGACAAGGCGGACGCGGAGCGCGCGGCCTTCGCGGGCGGATCGGCTGCGGCGGATGCCGGCATGGCGGAAATGAGCGAGAAGTTCCGTGAGAAGGGCAGCGAGGTGTATCTGCCAGCGGAGTGAGGCGGCCTAAACTCCTCCCCGCTTTGCGGGGAGGAGTTTGAACAATGTTTACGCGCCGATAGCTGGGTCGCATAATCGGTAAATGGCTGATTCTTTGCTAAACCGAATGAAGCAGGACTGGGAGCGCCAACCAGCTGCTATTTTTGCCCAATGTATATCGATAGGTCTGGCTATCGGTTTGGCTGCATGGGGTTCTGTTGTCCCGCCCTCGGGAGGCGGGTTTAAATACTCTGCATCATCTGCAAGCATTCCCCTAGCTTTGTTGGTAACTGGGGCCTCGGTGACTGCTACGTTATGTAGACCGATATTTAGAAAAACGGTGGTTGGAGGGTTTTCGATCGCGCTAGTACTGGCTTCAGCATGCATGTTAATTTTCGCGCAGATTGCGGCTGAACCTTTGGTAAAAAGTACACGTTATGTCAACGGAAGTTACAATGGATCGCTGCTAGATATTGCGTATTGGACTGTTTTTTTGATTTACATCGCTGTTTGCTCACAACCGGCTACTGAAAGGATAGCGGCCACCTGGGGGAAGACAAAATCTGAGGATGGTAAGGAGCATGGAGTTTCGCTCGCCGAACTCTCTGTCTTTGCGTTAGCATGGGGCTGGTGCTTGTCCGGCGCACAGCAAAGGATAATAGGTGCTTTTGTTGTGCAGCAAATCGGTTAGTAGTCTTAAGTCTAATTAATCAGATTTCGCAAAATCGATACGATCGCAAAATGAATTGACGCCTGTGGTTTTAGTAATGATACCGGCACTGCGCGACTTGAACTGCTTGCTCGGCTCCAGCCCCTGTCACCCGATACACCAGCCGATGCTCATGGCTGATCCGACGCGACCACTAGCCTGACAGGTTGCCGCCCAACGGCTCGGGTTTGCCGGTCCCCTTGAACGGATGCCGCCGGCATTCTTCGATCAGCCCGTTGATCTTCTCGACCATCTTGGCATCGTTCGCCTGCCAATAGCGGTAATCGTCCCAAGCCGTCGGCCAGAACGCGACCTTCACGGAAAGGGAACGCCTTCGTCGCCCTGTTCAAAACCGCGCACTGCTTCCAGCAACCGCTCCGCATTCTTCGGAGAGCGCAGCAAGTACAGTGTCTCTTCGATCGACGCCCATTCGCTCGCGGAAATCATCACGACGCCCTCGCCACGCTGACGGGTAATGGCCACCGGCACCCGGTCGGCGACGACCCGGTCCATGACCGATTTCAGATTGGCGCGAGACTCGGTGAAGCTGATCGATTCCATGAAGCCAACGTACGGAACATTGTACAGAAGGCAAGGGCCATGCAAAAACCCCTGTCCTACAAGTTCCCAATATGTTCCCCTCGCGACCATGCGCAACGACACCCAGCTCCCGGAGCATTCGCCCGCGCCCGCACCGGCGCTCGACCCCTCGAACCTGACCGTCGCGTCAGAGACGCCGTATCTCGACGCCAACGGCTATGACCCCGCCGCCTATCAATGGGTCCCGGTCCTGCGCAAACCGCGCAGCGACGGCTGGTCGGAGGCGAAGCAGCGCGACTTTATCGAGGCGCTCGCCGATGGCGGATCGGTCGCCGAAGCCGCACGCGCGGTCCATATGTCGCCCAGCAGCGCCTATCGCCTGCGCCGCTCGCCCGGCGGCGAGGCGTTCGCGCGCGCATGGGATGCCGCCGTCGCACAGGCGGTGGCGATGCTGGTCGATGTCGCGTTCGACCGCGCGATCAACGGCACGGTCGAGCCGGTGCTCGATGCCGATGGCCGCCGCATCGGCTCGCGCCATCGCCCCGGCGACCGCATGCTGATGTTCCTGCTCGCCGCCCATTATCCCGACCGCTACGGCAAGCAGCAGCGACGCCGGCTGGCGCAGGGCAAGGCAGAGGCGTCGCCCCCGGCTCCGACCCAGAGCGTCGCCGAGGCGCTCGACGCCCTGTCCCCCGTGCCCCCCACCGAGCCGGAAAAGCTGATGTCGCCCGCCGATCTCGACGTCGCAATCGAGGTTGCCGATCTGAACGACGGCAGCCTGCCCGGCTGGCTCGACCCCCATCGCCGCATCGAACCCGTCGCGGCTAGGCGGGCCGAACCGCCGCTCGACGACGCGCCCGACGCGCAGGACGATTTCTATATCGGCGAACCCGGCCCGCTGGGCGAGGCGTTCGAGATCGAACTCGAACTGGCCAAGCGCGGCGTCGTCGTTCCCCGGCCTAAGCCAAAGCCCAATCGCCGCGCGCGTCGCGCGCAGCGTCGAGTGTGAACTTCGTGAACTTTGGACGCGACGAAGGACGCTGCGCCCCGCCAACCGTCGACCCCAACCGCCACGGACGTCACCGCAGCGCAGGCTGGGGTCTCCTGGTACTGACGTGCCGCCGGAGCCGCGAGAGCCCCCGGCTTGTGCTGGGGTGACGATTGGGGGCGAGGGGACCGCCATTCCCCCGTCGCCCCGGATCAGGTCTCGGGTGACGGGGAGCGCAAACGCAAAAGGGGCGCCGCGCATGTCCTGCGCGGCGCCCCCCGGTCCGTCATGCCCCGTGGCGCGATTTACATCGCGTTCTTCACGGCCTGTTCGACCATGGCATTGTCGTCGTCGTCGGCCTTGTCGGCGGCGTCCTCGCCCATGTCGCGAACGTTTTCGGCCTGCGCTTCCAGCGCGTCCTCGACCTGTTCGTTGCTGGTCATGTCGGCCTGGTCTTCCAGCGCGTCGGCCTTGTTCTCGGTCATCGCCTCGATATTGTCGGCGGCCTTGTCGTCGGCATTGCCACCGCACGCGCCCAGCAGCATCAGCGCGGCCAGGCCGGTCGCCGTCATCATCGTCTTCATGGCAAATCCCTTTTCATGTCATCCCGCCGGATTGGCGGTCGGGCGCATCAATCGCTGGTGGCGGCGGATGGTTCCGGCACCGTATCGAGCGCGGGCAGCGACCAGTCGATCGTGCCGCGGCCCTGTGCGGCCAGAAAGGCATTGGCCTGGCTGAACGGCCGGCTGCCGAACCAGCCGCTATGCGCCGACAGCGGCGAGGGGTGGCGCGCGCGCAGCACGAGGTGCCGGCCCCCCGCGCTACGATCGCGGACGAACGCCGCCTTCTTCTGCGCATGCGCGCCCCATAGCAGGAACACGCTCGGCTCGGCGCGGTCGGCCACGGCATGGACCACCGCGTCGGTGAACGCCTCCCACCCCCGCCCGGCATGCGATGCGGCGCGGTGCTGCTCGACGGTCAGCACGGTGTTGAGCAGCAGCACCCCCTGCCGCGCCCAATGTTCGAGGAACCCATGCGCCGGCGGCGTGATCCCCAGGTCGCTGTGCAGTTCCTTGAAGATGTTGCGCAGCGACGGCGGCACCGCGACGCCGGGCCGGACCGAAAAGGACAAGCCATGCGCCTGTCCCGGCCCGTGATAGGGGTCCTGCCCGAGGATCACGACCCGCACCCTGTCGAGCGGGGTCAGTGCCAGCGCCGCGAACCAGTCGCGCGAATGCGGCAGGATGCGCTTGCCCGCCGCCTTCTCCGCCGTCAGGAACTCGCGCAGCGCCGCCATGGTGTCGCCGGCCAGCACCGGAGCCAGCGCCGCTTCCCAGCTCGGATCGATCCCGGCGATCATGTCCGCTTGCGCACGAACTCGGCGCGCAGCACCAGCCCCTTGATCCCGTCATACTTGCAGTCGATCTCCTGCGCATCGCCGGTCAGGCGGATCGACTTGATCAGCGTGCCGCGTTTCAGCGTCTGGCCCGCGCCCTTGACGGTCAGGTCCTTGATCAGCGTCACCTGATCGCCATCGGCCAGCACGTTGCCGACCGCGTCGCGCACCACGACCGCGTCGTCCTCGGTCGCGGGTCCCGCCGCCTGCGACGCCGGCACCCATTCGCCGCTCGCCTCGTCATAGATATAGTCGTCGTCGCTCATGCCGTCCCCTTTGCCGCTGCGGGGTAGCCGAGCGGGCCGGGTCAGAACAAGCCCGGCACCTCGCGCTGCACGGTCGACGGACGCTCGGGCTGCAACAGCGTGCGGCCCTCGATGCCGTCGCCACCGACGCGGAGACCATCGCGGGTCGATGCGGTCGCCGCCGCCGACCCGATCCGCGAACAGCTCCGCCCGGCAAGGAAGTCGAGCGCGCGGGCGACCGACTGTTCGCGCTCGTCACCTAGCGGATAGTTGATGTCGTCGTTCGCGACGCAGGTATTGGGGACGACCGTGGCGAGCCCGTCATAATAGGCCGCCGAGCGCGCCGAATTCTGCACCGCCAGCGCGACGACGCGCAGCCGGTCGTCGCATGCCGCCTTGTCCACCGCGATCTGCCCGACCGGCTTGCCATAGGTGTTGGTGCCGATCAGCGCCATGTTGTTGCCGAGATAGGGGACGAAGGCGTTGATGACCAGTTCGCTCGCCGATGCGGTGCGGCCGGTGCCGATGAAGGCGATCTTGGTCGGCGTCACCGACTGCGCGGTCGGGGCGAAATACCGGGTCTCGTTCTCCGACGACTTTTCGGGGCGGAACGTCGTGTAGCTATAGACTTGGCTGGTCGATTTGCCGCCGCCCAACAGGTCGCCCATCAGGTCGGCGACCGAGATCAGCCCGCCGCCATTATAGCGGAAATCGATGACGAACTCGGTGATCCCCTGCGCTCGGAAACCGGCGAACGCATCGCGCAGCGGCTGGTTGGCGGTGGTGATGAAGGTGCGCAGGTTGATGTAACCGACCTTCTTGCCGCCATCGGTCAGCACCTTGGCACCATAGCGGGTCGATACCGGCAACAGCGCGTAATCGGCCTTGGCGACGGTCTCGGTGCGGGTCGTGCCCTCCGCGGTGCGGAACTGGAAGGTGCGCGCGGTGCCGACCGTATCGGGGCCGAGCGCGTCGTTCAGCCCGTCGGTGCCGCCGGCGTCGATGATCGCCGACACGCTGCGCAGATTGCCGCTGCTCGTGCCGATCTGCAGGATCTCGGTCCCGCGATCGATGCCGGCATTGAGCGCGGGCGCGCCTTCGAACGATTCGATCACGAACAGGCGGCGACCGGTCGTGTCGAGCGCGAAGCGGGTGCCGAAGCCCGCGGTCGCACCCGCATCATAATAGGCGTCTTCCTCGGCGATCGAGGTCAGATAGGTGAAGTACCGGTCGCGCCGCTGCGCCCGCGCGGTCGCGGTCAGCGCGTCGATATAGGCATCGACCGTGGCATAGGGCGTAGGATCGAGGCTGGCGGGCAGCGTTTCGGGGAACAGATACCATTCGCGCAACTGCGCCAGCGCCCAGTCCTGTCGCTCACGCAGCGAACAACCCGCGGTGCTGGTCGGAGTCGGGGTGGGAGTCGCGGACGGGGTGGGCGAGACCCCGCTGCTGCTGCCCCCGCCTAGGACGCTGCCGCCCCCGCCACCGCCGCAGGCCGACAGCATCGCCAACACGCCCAACGCCGCACCGAATCCTACCCGCACAACGCGCACTCCATCCTGTCGCGACAGCCTAGGCCGCGCACCGGCGAAGGGAAGGGGGATTCGCCCGTGCGCTAACGTACTGCGCCGGTTCAGTTCCCCTTCATCGCGTCGAGCAGCCGCTTGACTTCCTGCGACCGGCCGCGCGGCAGGATCAGCACGTCGTTGCCGCTGGCGACGACGATCAGGTCGCTGACCCCGACCATGGCAATGCGCACCCCGTCCGACCGGACGAGGCAGCCGGTCGCGTCGAGCAGCGTCACGTCGCCGCCGGTCGCGTTGTGCGCATCGTCGCGGTCGCTGATCATGTGCAGCGCATCCCAGCTGCCGACATCGCTCCACCCCATCGCCACCGGCGCGACCGCGACCCGGTCGTCGCGCTCCATCACCGCATAGTCGATCGAATCGGACGGGCTGGCGGCGAACGCTTCGGCGTCGGGGCGGATGCAGATGCCGTCGCGCGCCGCCTGGTCCATCGCGCTTTGCGCGGCGTCGAGCATCGCCGGCACGAACCGGCCGATCGCCTCCAGGAACCGGTCGGCGCGGAACAGGAAGATGCCGCCGTTCCACGCATGGTCGCCCGATGCCAGCATCGCCTGCGCCGCATCGAGCGGCGGCTTCTCGACGAAGCGATCGACGCGGTGCACGCCGTCGGCCAGCGGTTCGCCGACCTTGATCCAGCCATAGCCGGTCTCGGGCGCGTCGGGGGCGATGCCGAACGTCACCATCCAGCCATCCTCGACCAGCGGCAGTGCGCGGTCGATCGCGGCGCGAAAGGCGTCCAGGTCGTGGATGACATGGTCCGACGGCATCACCAGCAGCGGCGCGTCCCCGCCGCCCGCGGCGATCGCCGCCAGCGCGATGGCCGGTGCGGTGTTGCGCCCCATCGGTTCGAGGATGATCGCCTGCGGCGCCGAACCGATCGCGGAAAGCTGTTCGGCGACCGGATCGGCATGCGCGGCATTGGCGACGACGATCGGCGCGGCAAAGCCGTCGCCCGCGGCGCGGCGCGCGGTCAGCTGCAACATCGTCTCGGCGGCGGTCAGGGCCAGGAACTGCTTGGGACGTTCGGGACGCGACATCGGCCAAAGACGGGTGCCCGCGCCCCCGGACAGAATGACGGGGACGATGGCGGGCGAAACGGGCATGGATCGGATCTCCGAAAAGGATCAGGCAGGCGAAAACCGCCCGCCCGGACGGGCAAGCGACTGTTGCGATACAACAACGATGTGACAATGCGTATCCATCGCGTTCAGTATTTCTTTGCGCTTTCGCGCGATACGGGCTGGGTGTCGGACTGGCTTACAAGCGTATCGAGAGCCCAGCGATGATTCGGCTGTTCAAACATTATATCCCGCACGCCGTATTGCTGCTGGGGTTGCTAGACTTCCTGGCGTTGCTGGTGTCGGCCGAGCTCGGCTGGGTCACGCGGGCGATGCAGATCGACATGGGGATCGAGCCGATCCACACCCGCATCCCGCAACTGCTCAGCTTCGCGATCAGCCTCGAAACCGCCTTGGTCGCGGTCGGCATCTACGGCACCGACGCACTGCAATCGATCAAGTTCGCCGCGGCGCGGCTGATCGTCGCGGTCGGCGTCGGCGCGATCCTGCTGGCGGTCGTGTTCTTCATCGCGCCCTCGATCACCTTCTGGCGCTCCAACCTCGTCTATGCGCTCGGCTTCGCGGCGGTGCTGCTGCTGGTGCTGCGCGTGCTCACCGGCGCGCTGCTCGGCGGGCAGGCGTTCAAGCGGCGGGTGATCGTGCTGGGCGCCGGGCCGCGGGCACAGCGGCTGAAGGACCTTGGCCAGACGCCCGGTGCCGGCTTCGTCGTCGTCGGCTATATCGCGATGAGCGAGGCGAACCGGGTGATCCCGGAGGCGATCGCCCGCGACGCGATCTACAACCTCGCCGACCATGTCGTGCTGCTCGGCGCCTCCGAAGTGGTGCTGGCGCTGGAGGAACGGCGCAACGCCCTGCCGCTCAAGGACCTGCTGCGCATCCGCACGACCGGGGTGCACGTCAACGAGATCTCGACCTTCCTCGAACGCGAGACCGGCCGCGTCGACCTCGACAGCGTCAGCCCGTCGTGGCTGATCTTCTCCGACGGCTTTTCGTCGGGGCGAATGGTGTCGAGCGCGTTCAAGCGGCTGTTCGATATCGCCGCCAGCCTGTTGCTGCTGACGCTGACGCTGCCGGTGCTCATCGTCGCCGCCATCGCGGTGAAGCTCGACAGTCGCGGGCCGGTCTTCTACCGCCAGCGCCGCGTCGGACTGTACAGCACCGGCTTCGACATCCCCAAACTGCGTTCGATGCGCACCGATGCCGAAGCGGCGGGTAACGCCGTCTGGGCGGAGAAGAACGACCCGCGCATCACCCGCATTGGCCGTATCCTGCGCAAGACGCGGATCGACGAACTGCCGCAATGCTGGAGCGTGCTGATCGGCGAGATGAGCTTCGTCGGCCCCCGCCCCGAACGCCCCGAATTCGTATCGGCGCTGGAGGACAAGCTGCCTTATTACGCCGAACGCCATATGGTGAAGCCCGGCATCACCGGCTGGGCGCAGATCAACTATCCCTATGGTGCGTCGATCGACGATGCCCGGCAAAAGCTCGAATACGACCTCTATTACGCCAAGAATTATTCGCCCTTCCTCGACCTGCTGATCCTGCTCCAGACGCTGCGTGTCGTGATCTGGTCGGGTGGTGCGCGGTGAGCCGATGCTGATCGGGATCATCGTCTGGGGCCATGCGATCGCCGCGCTGCTGTTCGGCGCGCTCGCCTTCTGGACCGCCGATCGCGGTGCGGCCGATGCCGCGCTGCCCCGCGGCTGGCTGTCGCTGGCGCTGGCGCTGACCGCGCTGTGGACGCTTTCGGTCGCCGGGATCGGCGATGCGCAAGCGATCTCGCATCTGTTCGCCGGGTTGCGCACGCTCGGCTGGCTGGTGCTGTTGATCACGATCCAGCACCGCGCCGGGGCCAATGACGCCGGGCTGGGCCGGACGCTCGCCTATGGCAGCGTCGCCGCGGTCGACATGGCGCGGCTGGTGCTCGACTTCGCTGCCGCCGCGGCCCCGGCGACACAGGCGGCGGCGATGATCGCGCAGGTATCGACCGTGCTCGGTGCGCTCGCGGCACTCGGCGCGCTGCTGCTGCTCCACGGCATGTTCCCGGCCGCCGCCAGTGCGGCGACGCGACTGGTGCTGCTCGCCGCCGGTGCCTTCTGGCTGATCGACGTCAATCTGTGCATCGCCGCCTATCTACTCGGGCAGGCGCCGGGCGAGCTGATCGCGGCGCGCGGTATCGCGCTGGCGGCGATGGCGCTCCTCGTCGCACTCGCACTGTCGCGGCCGGGCGAGGGCGGGGTGCAGCTCTCGCGGACCGCGACCTTCCATACGCTGTCGGTGCTGGGGCTGATCGCCTATTTCGCGGTGACGATCATGGCGACCAGCCTGATCGCGACGCTGGGCGGTGCCTATGCCCGCATCGGCCAAACCGCGTTCGTCTTCGGATCGACCGTGGCGGTGCTGACCGCCGCCTCGTCGGGCTGGCTCAGGGCATGGGTGAAGGTCAAGCTGGTCAAGCACCTCTTCACCCATCGCTACGACTATCGCGCCGAATGGACCCGCTTTACCGAGACGCTGGGCGAGCCCAAGGGCGCAGCACCGCTCGACGAACGCCTGGTCAAGGCGGTCGCAGACCTGACCGACTCTCCCGCCGGGCTACTGCTGGTGGCGCAGGGCGACGGGCTGGCTATCGAGGCGTCGTGGCGTTGGGAGGGCAACGCGCTGGGCGATGCCACCGCCGGCGTCGCGCTGGCCAGACATCTGCGCGCGACCGGCCGCATCCTCGAACTAGATTCCCTGCGCGATCGTCCCGATGGCGCGGACGGGGCGGCGGTCCCGGCGGCGATGCTGGCGCATGACGATGCATGGGTGGTCGTGCCGCTGCCGCATCTGGGGCAGCTGGCCGGCGCGATCCTGCTGGCGCGACCGCTGGTCGCGCGTGCGCTCGACTGGGAGGATTTCGACCTGCTACGCATCGCCGGGCGACAGGTGGCGAGCTATCTGGCCGAGGAACGTGCGCAATCGGCGCTGGCCGAAGCGCGCCGGTTCGAGGAGTTCAACCGCCGCTTCGCCTTCATCCTGCACGATGTGAAGAACATCGTCAGCCAGCTGAGCCTCGTCGCCCGCAACGCCGTGCGCCACGCCGACAATCCCGATTTCCGCGCCGACATGGTCGCGACCTTGAACGAGTCCGCCACCCGCATGAACGACCTCCTCGCCCGCCTCTCCGAACGCGAACCCGCCCGCGAACAGGCGCTGCGCCCGGTTCCATTGGCGAGCGTGGCGGCGGGATCGGCGGCGCGCTTCCGCGCGCGCGGCGCGGTGGCGGTCGAGGGGCCGGCGACGCTGCATGCCGCGGCCGATCCGGCGCGGTTGCAGCAGGTGGTCGACCATCTGGTCCACAATGCACTCGACGCGAACGGCAGCGATCCGGTCCGCATCGTGTTGGGCGCGGCGGGCGACTCGGTCTGGGTCGAGGTGATCGACACCGGCATCGGCATGACCGGACAGTTCATCCGCGACGAGCTGTTCCGGCCGTTCGTATCGTCGAAGCCGTCGGGCTTCGGCATCGGTGCGTTCGAAGCGCGCCAGTTGGCGGTCGCCATGGGCGGCCGGATCGATGTCGACAGCCAGCCCGGCCGGGGATCGCGCTTCCGCGTGACGCTGGCGGCGGCTGTCCCCGTGCTGGAGCAAGCGGCATGACGATGCGCAAGTGCCTCTTGATCGTCGAGGACGATGCCGGGCTGCAACGCCAGTTGCGCTGGGCCTATGACGGCTATGACATTATCGTCGCGGGCGACCGCGAGGCGGCGATCGCCGCGGTCCGGGCCGAGGAACCGCAGGTCGTGACGCTCGACCTCGGCCTGCCGCCCGATCCCGACGGCGTGACCGAAGGCTTCGCGACGATGGAGGCGATCCTTGCGATCAAACCCGATACCAAGATCGTCGTCGCCAGCGGCCATGGCGACCGGGCGAGCGCGCTGCGCGCCATCGACCTTGGCGCATGGGATTTCTACGCCAAGCCGATCGATATCGACGCGCTGGGCCTGATCGTCGCGCGCGCCTTCCACGTCCATGCGCTGGAGGCGGAGAACCGTCGCCTCGCCGACCGGATCGAGGGGCAGGCGGTGCTGGGGGGCATGATTACCGCCGCCCCCGAAATGCTGAAGGTGACGCGGACGATCGAGCGCGTCGCCCCGGCCGACGTGTCGGTGATGCTGCTGGGCGCGTCGGGCACCGGCAAGGAATTGCTGGCGCGCGGGGTGCACGACGCATCGCGGCGCAAGCGCGGCAATTTCATCGCGATCAACTGCGCCGCCATCCCCGAAACACTGCTCGAAAGCGAGTTGTTCGGGCATGAGAAGGGCGCGTTCACCGGCGCGGTCAAGACGACCGAGGGCAAGATCGAACAGGCGGCGGACGGCACGTTGTTCCTCGACGAGATCGGCGACGTGCCGCTGCCCTTGCAGGTCAAGCTGCTGCGTTTCCTCCAGGAACGGGTGATCGAGCGGATCGGCGGGCGCAAGCCGATCCCAGTCGACACGCGCATCGTCTGCGCGACGCATCAGGATATCGACGCGATGGTCGCCGATGGCCGGTTCCGCGAGGACCTGTATTACCGGCTGGCCGAGATCGTGGTGCGCATCCCGTCGCTCTCCGAACGGCCGGGCGATCCGGCGCTGCTCGCGCGCCATTTCCTCGACCGGCATGCCGCACAGATGGGGCTGGGGCCGAAGCGCTTCGCCGCCGATGCGCTGGCGGCGATCGAGGCATGGGGCTGGCCGGGCAACGTCCGCGAACTCGAAAACCGGGTGAAGCGCGCCGCGATCATGGCCGATGGCAAGGCGGTGACCGCCGCCGACCTCGACCTCAATCCCGCACAGGCGGTGTCGGGACCGATCAACCTGAAGGCGGTGCGCGAGGCGGCGGACCGCGCCGCGATCCGCTCGGCACTGGCGCAGGCGCAGGGCAATATCTCGGGCACGGCGCGGCTGCTCGGCATCAGCCGCCCGACGCTCTACGATCTGATGAAAAGCTATGACCTGCAACCCTGACCGGTCGATCCGCGCGCTGCTCGGCATGGGCGGGCTGGCGATCGTGGCGGGGATGCTCGCCACGATCGGGGGCGCGCTGCCCGCGCGCGCCGACGCCGCCGATGCGCAGATCAAACTCGCGCAGGCGCTGGCGCAATATGAGGGCGGCCACTGGACGCAGGCACGCGAAGCGGCGCAGGCGGCGACCGCCACCGATCCGAAATTCGGCTTGGCACAGGCGGTACTCGCGCGCACCCACCTAGCACTCGGCGAAGGGGTCGCGGCACAGGGCGCGATCGACCGGGCGGTGGCGGCGGGCTTCGATCCCGACCGCATCCATCAACTCCGCGCCCATGCCCAGTTGTTGCAGGGCGACGCGACCGGCGCCATCGCCGAGGCTGACCGGACAACGGCGCGCTATCGCCCCTATGCCGACCGCATCCGCGCGCAGGCGCTGGCGGCAGGCGGCGACGTCGCCGCCGGGCTGAACGCGCTGGAAGCAATCGTCGCCCGCACCCCACAGGATGCGGAGGCCTGGGTCGCGCTCGGCCAGTTGCGGATGGGCGCCGGCGACATGGTCGGTGCGGTCAATGCCGCGGCGGCTGCGGTGCAGGCAGCGCCTTCGTCCCCCGATGCCTTGCGGTTGCGCGCCGAAACGGTGCGCACCCAATATGGGCTGGTCGCGGCCCTGCCGTGGTTCGAAGCGGCGTTGCAGCGCGATCCCTATCGCTATGACACGCTGATCGAATATGCCGCAACGCTCGGCGATGCCGGCCGCGCGACCGCGATGCTGGATGCGGTGCGCCGGGCGATGGCGGTTCGCCCCGACAGCGCGCAGGGCTATTATCTGCAGGCCGTGCTGGCGGCTCGGGCCGGCGATTACGATACCGCCCGCAGCATCCTCGACCGGACCGGGCGTGGCGTCGCCGGAGTGCCCGGCGCGCTGCTGCTGAGCGGGTCGATCGATTTGGCGCAGGGCAAAGCCGGGCAGGCGGCGGTCGCACTGCGCGAACTGGTCGCGCGGCAACCGACCAACGTTACCGCGCGCAAGCTGCTGGCGCAGGCGCTGTTGCAGGGCAATGCCGCGCAGGAAGCGCTCGACTATATCCGCCCCGCGGCGGCGCGTGGCGATGCCGACAGCTATACGCTGACGCTGGCTGCGCGAGCGATGGAGCGGCTGGGCGACCGGGCGGGGGCGGCGGCGATGCTTGACCGTGCGGCCTCGCCCGCGCGCGGCCGTTCGAGCGCGTTCGCGCCCGACGACGATCTGGCGATGCTGGCCGAGGATGCACGGCTGACCCCCGGCGATCCGGCGGCGGCTGTCCCCTATATCCGCGCGCTGGCCGCAGCCGGCGACACGGCCGAGGCAGTGGCGGCGGCCCGGCGGGTGGCGACGGCCAATCCCGGCGCGCCCGCCGCGCAGCTGGTGCTGGGCGATACGCTGTCCGCGGCGGGACGGATGGGCGAGGCGGCCGATGCCTATGCGCGTGCCGCCGCGACCCGGTTCGACGAGGCGACGATGCTGCGGCTGGTCGACGCGCGCGACCGCGCCGGGCAGCGCGCGCAGGCGAGCGCCACCCTGTCGCTCTATTTCGCGCAGAACCCGGCCAGCATCGCCGCGCTGCGGCTGGCCGGGCAGTGGCAGGCGGCGGCCGGCGAAGACGCTGCCGCGATCGACACGCTCGAACGGCTGCGCGCGCTGGTCGGCGATGGCGATGCGGCGGTGCTGGCCGGACTCGCCAACGCCTATGCCGGTACCGGACAACCGGGCATCGCGCAGGATTATGCCGCCGCCGCCTATCGGATCGCGCCGGCCAATCCGCTGGTCGCCGACACGCTCGGCTGGGCACTGTTCACCAACGATAATATTGGCGCGGCGATTCCGGTGATGGCGAAGGCGGTGCGGATCGCGCCCGCCCATGCCGGCATCCGCTGGCACATGGCGCAGATCGCCGCCGCCGCCGGGGACCGTCCGGCGGCCATCGCCAATGCCCGCGCGGCATTGGCAGACAAGGGCTTTGCCGATCGCGCCGCGGCGCAGGCGTTGATCGCGGGGTAGCGGCTGGTTAGGGCGGCGGCATGACCGATCCGCTCCTTCGCATCGCCGCCGCGCTCGAACGCCTGTCGCCATCGCCGCCGCCCGCCGCCGATCCGCTGACGCATCCGGCCTATGGCTGGGACGGGGCGGTGCTGTCGGCCGCGCGCGGGTTCCGGCCGCTGCCGATCGGGCGGCTGGTCGGGATCGATGCGCAACGCGACGCGCTGACCGCCAATCTCGCGCGGCTGGCGGCGGGGGCAGCGGCGCATGACGTGCTGCTCTGGGGCGCGCGCGGCACCGGCAAGTCGGCGCTGGTCAAGGCGGCGGTGGGTCAGGTGCAGGCCGATGGCGGCAGGCTGGCACTGGTCGAGGCACCGGCGACCGCGCTCGCCAGACTGCCCGCGCTGTTCGCGCTGCTCTCATCGGTCGAGCGGTCGTTCGTGGTGTTCGTCGACGATCTGGGCTTCGACACGCCCGCCGATGGCCGCGCGCTGCGATCGTTGCTGGAGGGTGGCGCGGAGGGGCGCCCGCCGAACGTCCGGCTGATCGTCACCGCCAACCGCCGCCACCTCGTGCCGCGCGATCTGAAAGAGCAAGACAGCGCCATCAACCCGCGCGACGGCATCGACGATGCGCTAGCGCTCGCCGACCGGTTCGGCCTGTCGCTCGGCTTCCACGTCGTCGATCAGGACCAGTATGTCGCGATCGTCGAACGCTATTGCGCGGCCTACGGCCTGCCGTTCGACGGACAGGAAGCGATCAACTGGGCTACGAAACGCGGCAGCCGCTCGGGCCGCGTGGCGTGGCAATATGTGACCGAGCTGGCGGGCCGGCACGGCAAGGCAATCTAAATCCTCCCCGGCACGGGGAAGAGCTTACGCCTCGGCCATCTCCGCCAGCGCCAGCCAGCGCTCCTCCGCCGCGTCCTTTTCGGCCCGTGCCGTGTCGATCTGCGCAGTCAGCGCCGCGAAGCGCTTCGGGTCCTTCGTGTACAGCGCCGGATCGGCCAGGAGCGCCTCATCCCGCGCGATCGCCGCCTCCAGTTCCTCGATCCGGCCGGGCAGGATATCGAGGTCACGCTGGTCCTTGTAGCTCATCTTGGTCGATTTGGGCTTGGGCGCCGCCGCCTCGACCGGCTTCGCCTTGGCCTTCGCCACCGTCCGCTCGCGCCGCTTGGCGACCCAGTCGGCATAGCCGCCCGGCACGACATCGACATGGCCCGAACCGTCCAGCCCCAGCGTCACTGTCACCGTCCGGTCGAGAAAGTCGCGGTCGTGGCTGACGATCAGCACCGTGCCGGCATAATCGCCGATCACCTCCTGCAACAGATCGAGCGTCTCGAGGTCGAGATCGTTGGTCGGCTCGTCGAGCACCAGCAGGTTCGACGGCCGCGCGAATTCGCGTGCCAGCAGCAGCCGCGACCGCTCGCCGCCCGACAGCGTGCCGATCCGCGCCTCGGCGATCGACGGATCGAACAGGAACTCCTTGAGATAGCCATGGACGTGCTTCTTGGAGCCGTTGACCTCGATCCAGTCGCCGCCATCGGCCAGCACGTCGCGCACGCGCTTTTCGGGCGCCATCAGCTTGCGCTGCTGGTCGATGACGATCCCGTCGAGCGTCTGCGCGCGCATGATCGTGCCCGCATCTGGCTCCAGATCACCGGTCAGCAGGCGCAGCAGCGTCGTCTTGCCCGCGCCATTGCCGCCGACGATGCCGATCCGGTCGCCGCGCCGCACCCGCAGCGAAAAGTCCTTGAGCACCGTGCGGTCGCCGAACGCCTTGGTTACATGCTCGGCGTCGATCACGACCTTGGTCTTGGTGTCGTCGGCCTCGACCTGGATCTTGGCGGTACCCTGCGGCCCCTGCATCGCCGCACGCTGCGCCCGGAGTTCGTGCAGCTTTTCCAGCCGCCCCATGTTGCGCTTGCGCCGCGCGGTCACGCCGCGGTGGAGCCAATGCTCCTCGATCTTGAGCTTCGCATCGAGCCGCTGCGCCGCGCGTTCCTCCTCGGCCGCCGCCTGTTCCATCCACGCCTCGAACCCGCCAAAGCCGATCTCCGCACGACGGATACCGCCGCGATCCAGCCACAGCGTCGATTTGGTCAGCCGCGTCAGGAAGGTACGGTCGTGGCTGATGACGATGAACGCGCCGTTGAAGCGGTTCAGCCATTCCTCCAGCCATTCGATCGCCGACAGGTCGAGATGGTTGGTCGGTTCGTCGAGCAGCAGCACGTCGGGATTCTCGGCCAGCGCCCGCGCGATCGCCGCCCGCCGCCGCTCGCCGCCCGATGCCGTCGCCGCCTCGCGGTTCAGGTCGATGCCCAGCTGGTCGGCGATCGCATCGACCTCATGCTCGGCCGGCGCGTGGGGGCCACGGAGCGCGAAATCGCGCAGCGTCGCATAGCCGTCGACCTTCGGGTCCTGTTCCAACAGCACGACATGCGTGCCCGGCACGATCGTCCGCCGCCCTTCATCGGCATCGATCGATCCGGCGATCAGCTTCAACAGCGTCGTCTTGCCGGCACCATTGCGCCCGATCAGCGCCAGCCGGTCCCGCTGCCCGACATGAATGTCGAGCCCGCGAAACAGCCAGCCATTGCCCTGGATCAATCCAAGGCCCTCATAGGACAATATCGGTGCAGCCATGTGTGGCAGGTAAGCCGCAGTCGCGAACGAAGCAAGTTACGCCAGCCTGTCTGCCCTATTCACGGGCTGTTCAACGCCTTGCCCCTATGCCACGCCGCATGTCGATGGTCGTTCGGTTCCTCGTTCCGGGATTGCTGGCGGTATCGGGTGTTGCGCAGGCGATGCCCGATCAGTTGCTGCGCGATCATCAGGCGGCCCGGACGGCGCGGGCGGAAGGCAGGATCCTGCCGCTGCGCGAGATCGAGCGCCGCGTCGTGCCACAGGTGCGCGGTGCCCAGTATCTCGGCTTCGACTATGATCCCGATCGCGGGATTTACACGCTCAAATTCCTGCGCGATGGGGCGGTGATCTGGGTCGATGTCGATGCCCGTACCGGCCAGATCACCGGCCGCAGCCGTTAAACTAGGGGAGTAAGCCGATGCGCGTCCTGATCGTCGAGGACGAACCCAATCTCGGCCGCCAGCTGCGCGCCACGCTGGAGGGCGCGGGCTATGCCGTCGACCTCGCCACCGATGGCGAGGAAGGTCATTTCCTCGGGTCCACCGAAACCTATGACGCGATCATCCTCGACCTCGGCCTGCCCGAGATCGACGGGCTGACCGTGCTCGACCGCTGGCGCAAGGAAGGGCGCACCGCCCCGGTGCTGGTCCTGACCGCACGCGACAGCTGGTCGGACAAGGTCGCGGGGCTCGATGCCGGTGCCGACGACTATGTCGCCAAGCCGTTCCAGACCGAGGAATTGATCGCCCGCCTGCGCGCGCTGATCCGCCGTGCCTCGGGCAATGCCTCGGCCGAACTGACCGCGGGCGATATCCGCCTCGACACCCGCTCGGGCAAGGTCACGCGGGCGGGCGAGCCCGTCAAGCTGACCGCGCAGGAGTACAAGCTGCTGAGCTACCTGCTCCATCACAAGGGCAAGGTCGTCAGCCGCACCGAATTGATCGAACATATTTACGATCAGGATTTCGATCGCGATTCGAACACCATCGAAGTGTTCGTGACGCGCATCCGCAAGAAGCTGGGCGCCGACGTCATCACGACGATCCGGGGCTTGGGCTACAGCCTCGACGAACCGGGCGCGCCGAAGCCGGCGGGCGCCGAGGACTGAAGGCACACGTGATGGCGACCGGCGCCGACCCTGCTCCCCGCGCGCCGGCGCCGCGTCCCTATGTCCGGGTGACGGGGTCGCTGTCGCGGCGGATGATCGTCGTCGCGGCGCTGTGGATCATGCTGTTGCTGGCCGGCGGCGGCTTCGCGCTCGATCGGGTTCTGGTGTCGGCGGTGACGCGCAACACCGATGACGGGCTCGAATATCTGCTCAACTCGCTGATCGTGTCGGCGGAGATCGATTCGACCGGCGAGGTGACGTTCAATCGCCAGCTGTCCGACCAGCGGTTTCTCGAACCCTATTCGGGATTGTATTGGCAGGTGAGCGGCCCGGGGCACGAGACGTGGCCGTCACGCTCGCTATGGGACCGCAAGCTGCCGGTCGATACCGGACACCGTTATACCGACATCCGCGTCTATGACGCCAAGCCCTTCCCCGAACAGAAGCTCCGCATCGTCGAGCGCGACCTGACGCTGCCCGGATCGCCGACCGTGTGGCGGTTCCAGGTGGCCGAGTCGCGCGACGTGCTCGACGGGCTGATTGCGGCGCTGCGCAAGACGCTGGTGCGTTCGTTCGCGTTGCTGGGACTGGGGTTGATCGTCATGGCCGCGTTGCAGACGTGGTACGGGCTGCTCCCCTTGCGTGCCGTCCGCGACGCGATTGCGCGGCTGCGCGCCGGGCAGTCGGCACGGGTCGAAGGGGCGATGCCCGCCGAGGTCGCACCGCTGGTCGAGGAACTGAACGCGCTGGTCGAACATAACGATCGGCAGGCGGAGGAGGCGCGGCGCCATGCTGGCAACCTCGCCCATGCGCTGAAAACACCGCTGACCGTCATCATGAACGCCGCCGCGGCGGGGCAGGACGACCTGGCCGATACCGTCATCCGGGAGGCGCGGACGATGCGGCGGCAGGTCGATCACCACCTCGCCCGCGCCCGTGCAGTCGGGCGGCGTGGTTCGGCGCATAGCCGGGCGGAGGTCTGGACCTCGGTTGAGGCGGTCGAGCGCGCCGTCGCCCGCCTCTATCCCAATGTCCGCATCGATATCGACGGGCAGAAGGATCTGGTCGCGCGGATCGAGCGGCAGGACCTCGACGAAATTCTCGGCAATCTGGTCGAGAACGCCGCCAAATATGGCGGGGGCAGCGTGTTCGTGACGGTGCGCGCCGATGCTGGCTTCGTCGAACTGCTGGTCGAGGACGATGGCCGCGGCATCCCGGAGGCCGACCGGCTGCGCATCTTCGATCGCGGCGTCCGGCTCGATTCGGGCAAGCCCGGCACCGGCCTCGGCCTCGCCATCGTCCGCGACGTCGCCGAGATTTACGAGGGCACCGCCTCTCTCGAGGAAAGCGAGGATCTGGGCGGGCTGCTGGTCAGGTTACGGCTGCCCGCTGCCTGAAGGTCGCGCATCGCCTCCGCCGCGATCGTCACGCTGCGCTGGCGCGCTGCCGGATCAAACATCGCGCCGGTAACGATGACCTCATCGACCTGCGTGCGATCGATGAACCTGGCCAGCCCCGCGCGTACCGTCTCTGGCCCCCCGATTGCCGAACATTCGAGGACATGGTCGAGGATCGCATTGCCCTGCGCACCGAGCCGCTCGCGATAGCCGTCGACCGGCGGGGGCAGCTCGATCGGCTGGCCGGTACGGATCGCGACGAACATCTGTTCGGTCGAACTGGCGAGCAGCCGGGCCTCCGTATCGGTATCGGCGGCCAGCACGTTGAACGCGGCGGCAGCATAGGGTTTGTCGAGTACTGCCGACGGCCGGAAGTTGCGCCGATACGCCTCCAGCGCCTGATCGAGCGCGGCCGGCGCGAAGTGCGAGGCGAAGGCATAGGGCAGGCCGAGCATCGCGGCCAGCTGCGCGCCGAACAGCGACGACCCGAGGATCCACAGATCGACCTTCGCTCCGGCCCCTGGCACCGCGCGAATGCCGCCGCGCGCATCATCGGCGAAGTAGCGCTGCAACTCGACCACGTCCTGCGGGAAGGCGTTGGGATCGCTGTCCAGGGTCCGACGCAGTGCGCGGGCGACGATCTGGTCCGATCCCGGAGCACGACCCAAACCAAGGTCGATTCGCCCCGGATACAGCGCGTCGAGCGTGCCGAACTGTTCGGCGATGGTCAGCGGCGCATGGTTGGGTAGCATGATCCCGCCCGCACCGACGCGGATCGCCTTCGTGGCGGCGGCGATATGGCCGATCACCACCGCCGTCGCGGCACTGGCGATGCCGGGCATGCCGTGATGTTCGGCAACCCAATAACGGTAATAGCCCTCGCGTTCGGCATGGGCGGCAAGGTCGGCGGCAGCGGCCAGCGCTTCGCCGGAAGTGCCCCCCTGGCGGACGGGGACGAGGTCGAGCATCGAATAGCGGGTCATGGGAATGAGATGGGGCGTCGGTTGCCGATTGCTACCCAACTCCGCATTGCCCGTCCCCAAGCAAAGCTACAGCAGCAACTCGCCTCGCATCACCGTGACGCACTGCCCGCCCAGCACCGCACGCTCGCCGGCCAGCGTACAGGTCAAATGCCCGCCCCGCGCGCTCGCCTGATAGGCGGTGAGGCGTTCGCGCCCCAGCCGTTCGGCCCAGAAGGGCGTGAGTGCGGCATGGGCCGATCCGGTCACCGGGTCCTCGTCGACGCCCCAGGCAGGCACGAACACCCGGCTGACGACATCGGCGACGTCGCCCGGCGCGGTCACGATCGCCATCACCTCGCACGCCGCCAACGCCGCCATGTCGGGCGTACAGGCCCGCACCGCCGCGGCATCGGGCAAGAGGATGATGCTGGTCTGCTGCGCGCCCGCAACGCTGGCGAAGACCTCGCCCTCGCACCTCAGCGCCGCGAGCAACGCCGCATCCGGTGCCGGCGCAACGCGCGTCACCGGCAGATCAAGCGTATAGCCATCGCTGTCGCGCCCGACCGTCAGCACCCCTGCCTTGCGCGTGGCGAAGCGAACGGCGTCGCGATCACCTAGCACAATATGACCGCTCGCCAGCGTCGCATGGCCGCACATCACGATCTCGACGGTCGGCGTGAACCAGCGCAGCTCGTAATCGGGCTCCCCGGCGGACGGCACGAGGAACGCGGTCTCCGACAGATTGTGTTCGAGCGCGATCGACTGGAGCAGCGCGTCGTCGGGCCATGCGTCGAGCAGCATGACCGCCGCCGGATTGCCCGCGAACGGCCGGTCGGTGAACGCATCGACGACGGTGAAGGGCATCGCCATCAGTAACTTCCCACGCGCTTGCCGAACCAGTGCGGCGTCACGTCCGCCTCGACCAGCGGGTTGTCGGTGTCGACATGGCCTTCGGGATCGAGATGTATAAGTACCTCCACCTTGGGAAAGGCGCGGCGCAGCGCATGTTCGACATTCTCGACCACGTCGTGCGCATCGGCGACGGTCATGTCGCGCGCGACCTCCATATGGAATTGCGCGAAGTCGTGGCTGCCCGAGCGGCGCGTGCGGAAGTCGTGGATGCCGCGCAACCCCTCCTGCCGGGCGGCGACCTCGAGGAACGCGCGGCGCTCCTCTTCCGGCCATTCCTTGTCCATCAACTGGTCGATCGCCTGGCTCGACGCCTGGAACGCACCCCAGCCCAGCCACAGCGCGATCAATATGCCCATCACCGGATCGGCGCCGCGAATGTGGAAGACCTGGTCGAGGACCATCGCGACGATCACCGCGAGGTTGAGCAGCAGGTCGGACTGGTAATGGACATTGTCGGCGCGGATCGCGACCGATCCGGTGCGGTTGATGATCGATTTCTGGTAGGCAAGCAGCGCAAAGGTCGCGATCATCGCGATCACCGACACGCCGATGCCGAATTCGACGTCCTGTGTCTCGCCCGGCGCGCCGAAGGCGGCGATGGCCCGCCATGCGATGCCGGCTGCGGAGGCGGTGATCAACATCACCTGAAACAGCGCCGCCAGCGCCTCCGCCTTGCCATGGCCGAAGCGGTGGTCGTGGTCAGCGGGCGTCGCGGCGAGGCGCACGCCGTACAGCGTCACGAGGCTGGCGAGCAGGTCGAGCGCGGTGTCGGCAAGGCTGCCGAGCATCGCCACCGATCCGGTATGCCATGCGGCAAAGCCCTTCAGCCCCAGCAGGAACATTGCCATCGTCACCGACGCGATGGCGGCGCGGGTGGCGAGCGGGATCACCCGTTTGCGTTCGGTCTCGGTCATGGGAACAGCAACCCTTCGCTCCAGCCACCCTCGACCGCCGTAAAGACGCGCCGTTCGTGCAGCCGGTGCGCGCGATCCTGCCAGAATTCGATCGCCTTGGGCGTCACGCGATAACCGCCCCAAAAGGGTGGGCGTGGCACGTCCCTGCCTTCGAACCGTGCCGACATCCCGGCGAAGCGCGCTTCGAATGTTTCCCGGGAATCGAGCGGGCGCGACTGGTCGGATGCCCATGCGCCGAGTTGCGAGTCGCGGCTGCGCGACGCGAAATAGGCGTCCGACTCGGCATCGGTCGCCCGGGTGACTGGCCCTTCGATCCGAACCTGTCGCCGCAGCGATTTCCAGTGGAAGAGCAAGGCAGCAGCGGGATTGGCGGCGAGATCGGCGGCCTTGCGCCCCTCGCGATTGGTGTAGAAGACGAAACCATCGGGGCCATGACCCTTCAGCAGCACCATCCGCACCGACGGCCGTCCGGCGGCATCGGCGGTCGCCAGCGCCATCGCATTGGGATCATTGGGTTCGCTGGTTCTGGCTTCGGCGAACCATTGATCGAACAGGTCGAAAGGATCGGTCATGCGGCGCCACATACGCCCTTTCGCCGACGATTTCACCCCGGCGCGATCGATGCGCGCGGAACGACTCATTCCGCTGCGAATTGAATCGGTTGAGCAACGATTCAGGGGGAAATGGCGATGGCGGCGCGCGCATATTGGCAGGGGCAGATCCGCCTCGCCCTCGTATCGATCCCGGTCGAAATCTATAGCGCCACCAAATCGGGGGCGAGCATCAGCTTTCGCCAGATCCACGAACCCAGCGGCAAGCCGATCCATTACGAAAAATCGGTGACCGGCATCGGACCCGTCGACCCCGACGAGATCATGAAGGGGTATCAGATCGAGAAGGGTGAGTATGTCCTGCTCGATCAGGAGGAGATCGACGCAGTCAAGCTGGAGTCGAAAAAGACGCTGGAACTGACCCAGTTCGTCGACGCGCACGAGATCGACGTGATTTATTACGAAAAACCCTATTTCGTGGTGCCCGCCGACGACCTGGCCGAAGAAGCGTTCATCGTGTTGCGCGAGGCACTGAAGCGGACGAAGAAGGTCGGATTGGGCCAGTTGGCGCTGCGCGGGCGCGAATATGTCGTCAGCCTCAAACCATGTGGCCGCGGGCTGGTGCTCGAAACGCTGCGCTATGCCGATGAGGTCAATCGCGCGCAGGGCTATTTCCGCGACATTCCCGATGCCAAGCCCGACGAGGACCTGCTGGACCTTGCCGAGACGCTGATCGCCAAAAAGACCGCGAAGTTCGACCCGCAGGAGTTTCACGACCGCTATGTCGATGCGCTGAAGGATCTGGTCGAGCGCAAGGTGAAGGCCAAGGGGCGCAAGATCGTCGACACGCAGGAGGAGGACCGCCCGAGCGGCGGCAATGTCGTCGACCTGATGGCCGCGCTCAAGAAATCGCTGGAGAAGGGCGGCGCGGCAAAGACGAGCGACGACAAGCCCGCGCCCAAGAAACGCGCCGCCCCCAAGGCCAAGCCAGCCGCCAAGACCACCGCCCGCAAGCCGGCGGCGCGCAAGCGCGCCTGACATGGCCGGCAAATCCGATCCGCTGGCAAGCTATAACGCCAAGCGTGACTTTGCACGAACCGCCGAACCGGCCGGGACGCTGGCGAAAGGCAAGGGCAACCGCTTCATCGTCCAGAAGCACGACGCCACCCGGCTGCACTATGATTTCCGGCTCGAGATCGATGGCGTGCTCAAAAGCTGGGCGGTGACGCGCGGCCCCAGCATCGATCCCGATCAGAAGCGTCTCGCCGTCCGCACCGAGGATCATCCTTTATCCTATGCGGAATTCGAAGGCGTGATCCCGGCGGGCGAATATGGCGGCGGCACGGTGATGCTGTGGGACGAGGGGACATGGTCGCCGATCAAGGGCAAGTCGGCGAAGGATATAGAGAAGGGGCATCTCCATTTCGTGCTGGCGGGCACGCGGATGCGCGGCGAATGGCTGCTGGTCCGCCTGAAACCGCGGGGCAAGGAGAAGCGCGAGAACTGGCTGTTGCGCAAGGTCGCCGACAGCGAGGCGGGCGGCACCGACACGCTCACCGATACCCTGCTGACCAGCGTCAAGACCGGGCGGACGATGGAGGAGATCGCCGCCGACAAGCCGCCGGTGAAGCCCAAGAAGCGCGCAAAGGCCAAGGCGGACCGCCCGGCCTTTACCGAACCGCAACTGGCGACATTGGTCGACAGCGTGCCGGCGGGCAGCAACTGGCTGCACGAGGTGAAATATGACGGCTATCGCATCCTGATTGCGACCGGCGGCGACGGCCCGCGCCTCTACACCCGCACCGGGCTGGACTGGACGACCAAGTTTCCCGGCATCGCCGAAGCTGCACGGAGCCTTCCGCCGGGGTTGTTGCTCGATGGCGAGGTCGTGGCGCTGCACGACGGCAAGCCCGATTTCTCGACGCTGCAGGCGGCGATCAAGGAAGGCGGCGACATGCGCTGCTTCCTGTTCGACCTGTTGACGGATGGCGAAGGCGACCGCCGCGACGAACCGCTGGTGCGGCGCAAGGAACGGTTACAGGCGGTGCTGGCCGATGCCGATGCGCGGCTGGCCTATTCCGAGCATGTCACCGGGTCGGGCGAGCAGTTGTTCGCGGCGATGTGCCGTGAGGGATATGAGGGGATCGTGTCGAAAGCGGCCGACGCCCCCTATCGCGGCACCCGGAGCAAGGCATGGGTGAAGGTCAAATGCACCCATCGGCAGGAATTCATACTGGTCGGCTGGACCCCCAGCGATGCGCGCGGGCGACCGTTCAAGTCGCTGTTGCTGGCGGTGCAGGGGGAGGACGGGCTGCGCTATGCCGGGCGGGTCGGCACCGGCTTCGATGCGGCGACGATGGCCGAGGTGCGCGACGCGCTGGCGCCGCTGGAACGCAAGACCGCGCCGCTCGACCTGCCGGCACCGGTGCGGCGCGGGGCGCGCTTCGTGAAGCCCGAACTGGTCGCAGAGATCGCCTTTGCCGAATTCACTGCCGACAATATCGTCCGCCACGCCAGCTTTCTGGGGCTGCGCGGCGACAAGGCGGCCAAGGACGTCGTGCGCGAGACGCCGGCGCCGGTCGAGCGGACATCCGCTGTGCGGATCACCAGTGCCGACCGGGTGATTTTCCCCGGCGACCGGCTGACCAAAGGCGATCTCGCCGACTATGTGGATGCGGTCGCGCCGCTATTGCTGCCATGGGCGGCGAACCGGCCGATCAGTCTGGTGCGCTGTCCGCAGGGGCGGGCGAAAGCGTGCTTTTTCCAGAAACATGATGCGGGCAGCTTCGGTGATGCCGTCGACCGCGTCGAGATTGCCGAGAAGGATGGCGGGCGCGAACCCTATCTTTTCGTCCGCGACGCCGCCGGGCTGCTGGCCTGCGTGCAAATGGGGACGATCGAGTTTCACGGCTGGGGGGCGGGGGTCGGCGATGTCGAGCGGCCCGACCGGATGGTGTTCGACCTCGACCCCGATGAGGGGCTGGACTTTGCCGATGTGAAGCGCGCGGCGCACGACTTGCACCAGCATCTCGCCGATCTAGGGCTGGCGAGCTTCGCGATGCTGTCGGGCGGCAAGGGGATACATGTCGTCGTGCCGCTGACCCCGCAGGCGCAGTGGCCGGTGGTTAAGGACTTCGCCGACCGGTTCTCGCGCGCACTGGCGCAGGCCGAACCCGATCGCTTCGTCGCGACGATGGCGAAGGCGAAGCGGAAAGGGCGGATCTTCATCGACTGGCTGCGCAACCAGCGCGGCAGCACCGCCGTGCTCCCCTATTCGGCGCGGGCGAGGGCAGGGGCGCCGGTCGCGGCCCCGGTCGCATGGCGCGAACTCGACGACATCGACAGCCCGGCGCACTGGACGATCCGCGACGCTACGGAATTGCTGAAACGCGCCGACAGCCGGCTGCTCGCCGGCTGGGGCGTCGCCGATCAGGTGTTGCCCGACCGGTGATTACTGCGCGCGGCGCTCCGCCAGCGCGCGTTCCCACGACAGCGCGTCGCGGACGATCTGGTCGAGATCGGCATGTTGCGGGCGCCAGGGCAGCGTCGACAGGATGGTGCTGTTATCGGCGACCAGCGCGTCGGGATCGCCCGCGCGACGCCCTTCGAGCCGGCGGTCGATGGTCAGGTTGGTGACCCGGTCGACGGCGTCGAGCACTTCGAGGACCGAATAGCCGCGGCCATAGCCGGCGTTCATCGTGTGGTTCTTGGTCGGATCGGCCATCAGCAGGTCGAGCGCGTGGACATGGGCATTGGCGAGGTCGGTGACGTGGATATAGTCGCGCACGCCGGTGCCGTCGGGCGTCGCGAAATCGGTGCCATAGACGCCGACATGGCTGCGCTTGCCGATCGCCGCCTCGACCGCGACCTTGATGAGGTGGGTGGCGCCCGCCGTCGACTGGCCCGAGCGGCCTTGGGGATCGGCCCCCGCCACGTTGAAATAGCGCAGCGCGGCATAGTTGATCGGGTGCGCGGCGGCGACGTCGGCCAGCATGATCTCGGTCATCAGCTTCGACATGCCGTACGGATTGATCGGCTGTTTCGGGCTGTCTTCGCGCACCGGCACGACTTCGGGAATGCCATAGGTCGCCGCGGTCGAGGAGAAGATGAAGTGCTTTACCCCCTCGGCGACCGCGCTCTCGATCAGGCTGCGCGAGGCGGCGGTGTTGTTGCGGTAATATTTGAGCGGGTTCTCGACCGATTCGGGCACGACGACCGATCCGGCGAAGTGGAGGATGGCATGGACCTTGTGCTCGCGCAGCGCCGCGCGGACGGCATTGTCGTCGGCGATGTCGGCGACGACCAGCGCGGCGCGCGAATCTACCGCCCAGTCGAAGCCGGTGACCAGATTGTCGATCACGACGACATCATGTCCGGCGTCGAGCAACGCCAGCACCGCATGGCTGCCGATATACCCCGCCCCGCCCGTAACCAGAACCTTGCCGTCGCTCATCTTGTCTGTCCCCGATTGTACCGCCGCAGCGCGCGCCTATCTCCCTGACAGAAGGAGATTACGCAATGGCTACCGAACAGGCGATCTTCGCCGGCGGATGTTTTTGGTGTACCGAAGCGGTATTTCGCGATGTGATCGGCGTCGAACAGGTCGAAAGCGGTTATCTCGGCGGCACGACCGAGCATCCGACCTACAAGCAGGTCTGCGGCGGCGATACCGGCCATGCCGAAGCGATCCGCGTGACCTACGACCCTGCCGTGATCGGCTATGACGACCTGCTCGACATCTTCTTCGCGACGCACGATCCGACGCAGCTCAATCGCCAGGGCAATGACGTCGGCACGCAATATCGATCGGCGATCTTCCCGCTGTCGCCCGAACAGGAAGCGGCGGCACGCGCCGGGATCGAGCGTGCGGGCGAAGGTCGCGGCAAGATCGTGACTACGATCGAGCCCGCGTCGACCTGGTATCCGGCCGAGGACTATCATCAGGAATATTGGGAAGGCGAAGGACAGCGCAATCCCTATTGCCTCGCGGTCATCCCGCCCAAGCTCCAGAAGCTGCGCAAGAGCTTCGCGGCACGGACGCGGAGCGCCGAGACCGCCTGATCGCAACCGAAACCGATGTAACTGCCGCTGACCTGTGGCGGTCAAAGGTGCAAGGGCCGTGCCAACCATGGCGCGGCCCTTGTGTCGTCCCTGGGGAATTGCTATTCGGAACATGGCCTTGGGGGCATAGGACATGGGGGCGATGGACGACCCCGCGACGGCGGAACGACTGGCGGCGATACGCGACTATCGCCTGATACAGCCGACCGGTGACGCGGCGCAGGACGATCTGGTACGGCTGGCGGCACAGATATGTGCGGCGCCGGTGGCGCTCGTCACCGTCATCGAGGCCGATTGGCAGTGGTTTTCCGCCCGGGTCGGCACCGATGCCCCCGGCACCTCGCTCGACGATGCGATCTGCGTCCATGCCCTTCATGCCGACGACATGCTGGTCGTCCCCGACCTGTCGCTCGATCCGCGCACCCGCGACAGCGGCATCGTCACCGCCGGACCGATGGTGCGATTCTATGCCGGCGTGCCGCTGCGCTTGAACGGCGTCGCGATCGGAACGCTGTGCGTGCTCGACATCGCGCCGCGGCCGGAGGGGTTGAACGACCTTCAGCGCGAGATGATGCGCAGCCTCGCGCGGCAAGTGGTGACGACGCTGGAGATGCGGCGGCTGCTCGCCGAACGCGACGCCACGCTGGCGCGGATCACCGCTGCCGAGACGGCGCTGAGCGGCAACGAGCAGCGTTGGCAGGGACTGTTCGAAAATCTCGGCGACGGCTTCGCGCTGGGCGAGGCATTGCGCGGCAAGGACGGCCGGGTGGTCGACTGGCAGTTCTTCGACGCCAATCCGGCATGGTATGCGCTGTGGGGCATCGACCGCGCGACGATGCTGGCGAAAACCGGGCGGGTGCTCGACCTGGCTGCGCCGGCGCGCTGGGCCGACGACCTGCACGGGCTGTTGCGTGACGGCACCCCGGTCGGCTTCGTCCACCACATCCCGGCACTGCGCCGCTGGTTTCGCGGCCATTGTTTCCGCATCGACGACGAACGCTTCGGCGCGATCCTGCAGGACATTACCGACGAACGCAGTGCCGAGGGGCGGCAGAGCGCGCTGATCCAGCTCGGCGACGTGCTGCGCGACTGCCATGATGCCGCCGCCGTGGCGCAGGTCGCATCGACGCTGGTCGGCGAGACGCTCGACGTTGCCGGGGCGGGGTTCGGCCGCATCGACGCGACGACGACGCAGATCGAGATCGAGCCCGACTGGACCCGCATCGGCGGACCGATGCTCGCCGGGCGTCGCACCCTCGCTGATTTCGGCGCGCTGCACGGCGCGATCGAGCGCGGGGAGGCGGTGGTCGTGCGCGATGTGCAGACCGATTCACGGACGCTCGGCCGCGCCGATGCGCTGCTGGCGATGCCGATCGGCGCGTTCGTCATCGTGCCCGTGCGTCGCGACGGCCGTACCGTGTCGGCATTTCTGGTCCATGACCCGGCGCCGCGCCGCTGGCGGCCCGAAGAGATCGTCTTCCTGCGCAAGGTCGCCGACCGGGTCGAGGTCGGGATGGCCCAAGTCGAATCGGAGGCGCGTCAGAGCATCCTGATCCAGGAACTGGCCCATCGGTTGAAGAATACGCTGTCGATGGTGCAGGCGATCGCGTCGCAGACGTTGCGCGGCGCGGTCGATCGCGAGCCGCTGGCCGCGTTCGAACGGCGGTTGCAGGCATTGGGCGTCGCCCACGACGTGCTGGTCGATCGCAACTGGGTCGGTGCCGACATGCGGGCGACGATCGGGCAGGTGTTGGCGGTATTCGGCTGCGACGATCGCATCGCCCTGTCGGGACCCGATGTCGCGCTCGGCGCGCGCGCGGCGCTGTCGCTGGCGCTGATCCTGCACGAGTTGGGCACCAACGCCGTCAAATATGGCGCGTTGTCGAACGGCACAGGCCAAGTGTCGGTAGACTGGAGCGTGACCGACGGCGTGCTCCGTTTCAATTGGTGCGAGAGCGGCGGTCCACCGGTCTGGGCACCCAGCCGGCGCGGTTTTGGGTCGAAGCTGTTGCGCTTGGGGCTGACCGGCAATGGCGACAGCGAGACCTGCTTCGATCCTGCCGGGGTCGCGGTAACAATGCGCGCCGCGCTGCCCGACTTGACCGCCAGCTGACTGTTACCTTTCGCGAACCGCTGTCCAGCGATACGCACAAGTCGAAAACAAAAAGGCCGCCCGGTAAGGGGCGGCCCGTTCGTCTCCGTCGAGAGGCAGTGCTTAGCGCACCGTACCGCGACGGACGAGGTTGACGATCGCCAGCAGGACGATCGCACCGACCAGCGAATACAGGAAGCTGGTGACGGTGATGCCGTTGTTGATGTTCGCACCGGTGACGAAGCCCGCGATCACCGCGCCGACGATCCCGACGACGATATTCAGGAAGATACCCTGCTGCGCGTCGGTGCGCATGATGATGCTGGCCAGCCAACCAACGACACCGCCAACGATGAGCCAGAGAATGATACCCATATGATGTCCCTCCATTTGGTGCCTGCGACCCGGCGCTGTTCGTACCGGTCGTACTCAGGGAAAGACTCATAAGGGACTGGCTTGTTCCGCCTCCGTATTTAATGGATAGTCAATATTTACGCTGCTGCCGTTCGTAGAGCGTCTTGTAGTGCTGGATCCGGGTTACCCGCAGCCCCGGCATGCCCGACCGATCGACCGCACGCTGCCATCCGGCGAATTCCTCCGCCGACAGATTGTAACGCATGCAGACGTCGTCGACGCTCATCAACCCGCCATTGACCGCCGCGACCACTTCCGCCTTGCGCCGCACGACCCAGCGGGTCGTGTCGGGCGGGGGCAGCGAATCGATCGTGAGCGGTTCGCCAAGCGGACCGATCACCTTTGCCGGACGGATTTTCTGGTTCTCAATCATACTGGACCTCGAGCCGGGGTGGGGACCCCTGAAACCTACTTCTGCGGTCATGCGGGCTTACGTTTGAACATGGGCTAAAACGGCTAGGTAAACATGGTCTTCATTCGAGCGATGCCCATGCGGGTTTCGGGATGGAGTGGTGTTCCACCACGATACGCGGTTCGAGCAAGGTCGCCGTCCAGCCGTTGAACGCGCCGTCGGTCGGGGTCAGCAGCGATACCGGCGCGCGTTTCCACGCGAGGCGCGTCTGCAACCGGGCCGTCGGCGTCGCCGCCTGCCGCCCCGTCGCCGCAGCCAGCAACACGGCCAGCTCGGTCGGCAACGGCGTGGCCGCTAAACCACGGTCAAAACGGGCGAAACTCAGGTCCAATGCGTATTTCCCTTATGGGTTTCTAACCACATAGCTACGCTACACACCTGAAGGTCCGGTAAATGGAGCGGCATTTTTGCAAGCCGCGTCCGAAAGGATTATCGGCGGCACGATGAATGCCGCTGATTTCCAACTCGAATCGCCGATCGCCGCGCGGCGGATCGTCGTCGCCATGTCGGGCGGGGTCGACAGTTCGGTCGTCGCTGCCCTCGCCCATGCGACCGGTGCAGAGACGATCGGCGTCACCCTGCAACTCTATGACCATGGCGCGGCGGTCGGGCGTGCAGGATCGTGCTGTGCCGGGCGCGACATTCGTGACGCCCGCGCGGTGTGCGACCGGCTGGGCATCGCCCATTATGTCTTCGACCACGAAACCAGCTTTCGCGAGACGGTGATCGACGATTTCGCCGACGCCTATCTGGCCGGGCGCACCCCGATCCCGTGCGTGAAGTGCAATATGGGGCCGAAATTCACCGACCTGTTCGCGCTGGCCCGCGATCTGGGCGCCGATTGCCTTGCGACCGGCCATTATATCCGGCGGGTGGTCGGGCCGCGGGGTGCCGAGCTGCACCGCGCGGTCGATCCGGCGCGCGACCAGAGCTATTTCCTGTTCGCGACGACGCAGAACCAGCTCGATTTCCTGCGCTTTCCCCTCGGCGGCATGCCGAAGGCGCGGGTGCGCGAGATCGCCGCCGAACTGGGTCTCGGCGTCGCCGGCAAGCCCGACAGCCAGGACATCTGCTTCGTCCCCGACGGCGATTATGCCGGGTTGGTCCGCAAGCTGCGGCCCGAGGCGAATGACGGCGGCGAGATCGTCGATCTGGGCGGGCAGGTGTTGGGCCACCATGGCGGGTTGGTCGGTTATACTGTGGGGCAGCGGCGAGGGCTGGAAATTGGCGGCCTTGCCGAACCGCTCTATGTCGTCCGCCTTGAGCCCGAGACCAAGCGGCTGGTCGTGGGGCCACGTAGCGCGCTGGCGGTCGGCGCGGCGCGGCTGTCGGACATCAACTGGATCGGCGGTGACCATGTCGGACCGCTGACCGCCAAGGTGCGCTCGATGGCGAAACCGGTCGCGGCGCGGCTGGAGAACGACCGGCTGGTGTTCGACACGCCCGAATATGGCGTGGCACCGGGCCAGGCGGCGGTGTTGTACGCGGGAGACCGGGTGCTTGGCGGCGGCTGGATAGAAGCAACCGAAGCCGCCTAAATCCTCCCCGCTTCGCGGGGAGGGGGACCGCCGCGCAGCGGTGGTGGAGGGGGATGGCCGCGCAACGCAACCGTCGCGGTTGCCGGCCGTCCCTTTCCCGTACCGGGGAGGAACTTGCGGCCATCGCACGCACCGCCTACAGCGCGCGACCGATGCTACCTGCGCTCGCCCATGTCCGCGACTGGATCTTCGATCTCGACAACACGCTGTATCCGGCGTCGTCGAACCTGTTCGCCGAGATCGAGGCGCGCATGGGGCAATATATCTGCGACCTGCTCGGCTGCGACGCGGCGGAGGCGCACCGGGTGCAGAAAATGCATTTCCACAATCACGGCACGTCGCTGTCGGGGCTGATGGCCGAACAGGCGGTCGATCCGCACCATTTCCTCGATTTCGTGCACGACATCGACCTGTCGCCGCTGGTACCCGATCCCGACCTGCCGCGCCTGCTCGCTGCGCTGCCGGGTCGCAAGCTGGTCTTCACCAATGGCGATGCGACCTATGCCGGGCGGGTGCTGGCCAAGCTCGGCCTGTCGGACAGCTTTGCCGGCATCCACGACATCCATGCCACCGCCTATCGCCCCAAACCGCATGTCAGCGCCTATGAAGGACTGTGCGCGGCGTGGGAGATCGACCCTGCGACCGCGCTGTTCGCCGAGGACATGGCGCGCAACCTCGTGCCGGCCAAGGCGGCGGGGATGACCACCGTGTGGGTCGACAACGGGTCCGAACAGGGGCCGGGCGAGGCCCGCGACCATATCGATTACATCACGCACGACATCGTCGCGTGGCTACGCTTCGTGGAGGAATCATGACCGACCTTGCCGCCCAGATCGACGCCGCCTGGGAAAACCGTGCCGAACTGACCATCCACACCCAGGGTGAGGTTCGCGAGGCGGTCGACGCCGCGCTGGCGCTGCTCGATGCGGGCGAAGCGCGCGTGGCCGAGCCGGTCGGCCACGGCTGGCAGGTCAATCAGTGGCTGAAAAAGGCGGTGCTGCTGTCGTTCCGCCTGAACGACAACACTATCATGGACGGACCGGGCAGCACCAACTGGTTCGACAAGGTGCCGAGCAAGTTCGCCGGCTGGGGCGAGCATCGCTTCCGCGAGGCGGGATTCCGCGCGGTGCCGGGCAGCATCGTCCGCCGCGGCGCGTTTATCGGCAAGGGCGCGATCCTGATGCCGAGCTTCGTCAATATCGGCGCCTATGTCGGTGAGGGCACGATGGTCGATACCTGGGCGACCGTGGGCAGCTGTGCGCAGATCGGCCGGAATGTGCACCTGTCGGGCGGCGCGGGCATCGGCGGCGTGCTCGAACCGCTGCAGGCTGATCCGGTCATCATCGGCGACGGCGCGTTCATCGGCGCGCGCGCCGAGGTCGCCGAGGGCGTGCGCGTGGGTGAGGGGGCGGTGCTCTCGATGGGTGTTTATCTTGGCGCCTCGACCAAGATCATCGACCGCGCAACCGGCGAAGTCTTCCGGGGTGAAGTACCGCCGTATGCGGTGGTCGTCCCCGGATCGACCGGCGGTGGTGACGGCAAGCCCGCGCTGTACTGTGCGGTGATCGTCAAGCGGGTCGATGCCCAGACGCGCAGCAAGACCAGCATCAACGACCTGCTGCGCGACTGATGCCGGGTCCCGCCGGTCAGGGCGCGGTGGCGTCGACCGGCGGCTGGTTCGCCAGCGACTTCGCCACCGCCTCGGCCTGTGCCAGCACGCGCAGGACATTGCCCTGCGCCAGCGCGCTGAGGTCGCTGTCGGACCAGCCACGCCGCGCCAGTTCGGCGAAGAGCAGCGGATAGCCGTCGACGCCGCCCATGCCTTCGGGACCGGTGCCCGAAATGCCGTCATAATCGCCGCCGATGCCGACATGCGCGCGGCCGGCGACCTTCCCGATATGCTCGACATGGTCGGCCATCGTCGCGGCGGTGACGCGAGGGGGCGGGTTGGCCGCCTCCCATGCCTGCAGCGCCGGCGGCGTCTCGCGGCCATAGCGGTTGCTCGGCAGCCCCTGCGCCTTGGCATAGGCGCCGCGCCGGTTGTCCCAGTCGTTCCACGCGCTCGACAGGAAGGCGGGATAGGCATTGACCATCACCACCCCGCCATTGCGCCCGATCGCCGCCAGCAGGGTATTGGGAATGTTGCGCGGTCGGTCGGCGATCGCGCGGGCGTTGGAGTGCGACGCGATCACCGGCGCCTTGGTCGCCGCGAGCGTTGCCGCCATCGTCGCGTCGGACACGTGCGCGACGTCGACCAGCATGCCCAGCCGGTTCATCTCCGCCAGGACGTTGCGCCCGAAATCGCTCAGCCCGTTCGCCTGCGGCACGTCGGTAGAGCTGTCCGCCCAACCAACGCTCTTGCCATGGGTCAGCGTCATGTAGCGGACGCCGAGGTTGTAATATTGGCGCAGCACTGACAGGCGGCCGTCGATCTGATGGCCGCCCTCTACACCGATCAGCGAGGCGATGCGGCCGCTCTTCGTGATGCGCGCCATGTCGGCGGCGTCGCGCGCCAGCGCCATGCGGGTCGGGTTGGCGGCGATCATGCGGCGGACGATATCAATCTGTTCGATCGTGGTCTCTACCGCCTGCGGACCCGTCGTCGTCGCCGGTATCCATACCGACCAGAACTGCCCGCCGACATGCCCCTTCGCCATGCGCGGCAGGTCGGTCTGGAGCGGCGGTTCGATCCGGCTGGTATCAGCGGTCAGGTCGACCGCCTCGACCGCGGCATGATGGCCGTCGCGGATTTCCCAGGGCAGGTCGTTATGCCCGTCGATGATCGGGGTGCGCATCAGCACGCGTTCGGCGCGGGCGATATCGGCGGCGCTCGGGGCGGGGGCCTGCGCGGCGAGCAGGAACAGGGGGAGCAGCATCGGCATACACGCTACCGCGTCGCGCCGGACGCCGACAAGTGCTACGGCGGGGTACACCCATGCGCTTGCTGCATGGCAGATGGGAGATGCGCCGATGGTTGCCCTGTTGCTGCTGCTGGCCGGTCAGGCCGCGACGCCCGCCCGAGCGATCCCGTCGCCGCCCGAGCGAATCTCGATCCTCGTCGATCCGTGCGCGTCGCAGCGGGGCAATTCGCAGGACGACGAAATTCTGGTGTGCGGCGAGGCGGCACGGACGCCGCGGATCCCGCTACCCTCGGAGCGCACCCCGCCCGACCGGCCGCTGGCATCGAACCCTTATGCCGACGGGCGCGGGGCGATGGCTGCGAAGTCCAGTCCGTGCGCAACGATGTCGGAAGGCTGCACGACTGGGGTCGATATCCTTGGTGGGGGCACGTTCCTGGTGCGTGCGGTTGGCAAGTTGATCGATCCGAACAGCTGCTGCGAAGAACCGCGCGAGGCGACTAATTTCTTCAAGCTGCTCGGCGATGTCGTGGGCGGAGCAAAGGGCAAGCCGTCAAAGGAGGACCGCGCCAAGCGGGTCGCGATTCCGCTCGATCCGGCGGTGCCGTTGCCGGTGGCGGTAACGCCGTAAGGGACGCGCGCGGATCGATGGAGCGTATTCGGGGCAGGCCGACGCGGGAGTACATCCCGCGTCGTCGGTCGTCGCTTTGTGCGCTTGGGGCTTTGCCCCGCGCGCACCGGCGTGCAGCCTTGCTGCACGCCTCAAAGCTTGGTGGTCAACTCCGGTACCACGGTGAACAGATCGCCCACCAGCCCGACATCGGCGACTTGGAAGATCGGCGCGTCCTCGTCCTTGTTGATCGCAACGATGACCTTCGAATCCTTCATCCCCGCCAGATGCTGGATCGCGCCCGAGATGCCGACCGCGATATAGACTTCGGGTGCGACGATCTTGCCGGTCTGGCCGACCTGGTAATCGTTGGGGGCATAGCCGGCATCGACCGCTGCACGCGACGCGCCGACGGCGGCGTTCAGCTTGTCGGCGAGCGGATCGATCAGCGCATGGAACTGCTCTTCCGATCCGAGTGCGCGACCGCCCGAGACGATGATTTTGGCGCTGGTCAGCTCGGGACGTTCCGATGCGGCGATTTCGGCACCGACGAACTTCGACACGCCCTTGTCGCCGGTCGAGGCGACCGCCTCGACGGCGGCCGAGCCGCCGGTCGCTTCGGCCTTGTCGAACGCAGTGCCGCGCACCGTCAGCACCAGCTTGGGATCGCTGGTCTTGACCGTCGCGATCGCGTTGCCGGCATAGATCGGGCGGGTGAAGCTGTCCGGCCCCTCGACCGACAGGATCTCGCTGATCTGCATCACGTCGAGCAACGCGGCAACGCGCGGCGCGATATTCTTGCCGGTCGTGGTCGCCGCCGCGACGAAGGCGTCATGGCTGCCCATCAACTCGACGACCAGCGGCGCGACGTTTTCGGCGAGGTTGTGGGCATAGGCCGCATCGTCGGCGACCAGCACCTTGGTGACGCCCGCAATCTGCGCCGCGGCTTGTGCGACGCCATCGACGCCCTGCCCTGCGACCAGCGCCTCGACCTCGCCCAGCTTTCCGGCAGCGGTGACGGCGGCATAGGTCGCGTCCTTGACCGACTGCCCGTCATGTTCGACCCAAACCAGCGTCTTCATGCGACCACTCCCAGCGTCTTCAATTTGCCGACCAGTTCGTCGACATCGGCGACTTTCACGCCCGCCTGCCGCTTCGACGGTTCCTCGACCTTCACGGTCGTCAGGCGCGGGGTAACGTCGACGCCGTAATCGGCAGCAGTCTTGGCCGCCAGCGGCTTCGACTTGGCCTTCATGATGTTGGGCAGCGACGCGTAGCGCGGTTCGTTAAGGCGCAGGTCGGTGGTGACGATCGCCGGCAGGTTGAGCGCGACTGTCTCGAGTCCGCCATCGACTTCGCGGGTGACGTTGACCGTCTCGCCCGACACCTCGACCTTGCTGGCGAAGGTGCCCTGCGGATAGCCGGTGAGCGCGCCCAGCATCTGGCCGGTCTGGTTGTTGTCGTCATCGATCGCCTGTTTGCCGAGGATCACCAGTTGCGGTGCTTCCTCGTCGATAACCGCCTTCAGCAGCTTGGCGACGCCCAGCGGCTCAACCTTGGTCTCGCTGGTGATGAGGATCGCGCGGTCGGCACCCATCGCCAGCGCAGTGCGCAGCGTGTCCTGCGCCTTCTGTTCGCCGATCGACACGACGACGATCTCGGTCGCGACGCCCTTTTCCTTTAGGCGGATCGCTTCCTCGACCGCGATCTCGTCGAACGGGTTCATGCTCATCTTGACGTTGGCGAGGTCGACGCCCGACCCGTCCGCCTTCACGCGGGGCTTCACATTGTAGTCAAGCACACGCTTGACCGGCACCAGCACCTTCATGGGCACTCCCTCTCAAAACGTTTTGCGCGGTGGCATCGCGGGTTTCTCTGGCGGTTCTGCGTGTGTTTCGCAAGTCCGGTATGGAAACGCCGGGACGCCGTAGCGGCAGGCGGCGACCCTAGCGCGAATCGCCCTGTCCCCCCAACGAAAAAGGGCCCGGACGTTTCCGCCCGGACCCCTTTGCGATCGATTTCCGGCTCAGAAGAACCGGACGATGACCATCGCCAGCAGCGCGCCGTGGGACAGGCCCTTCAGAGCGGCCCATGCCACCTGTCGGGCGTTTGGCGGACGGCGGGCCACCATGGATCAGGCGGCCTTCTGCACTTCCGCGACGATCTTCTTGGCGGCATCGCCCAGGTCGTTGGCGGGAACGATCGCCAAGCCCGAATTGGCGAGGATGTCCTTGCCGGCCTGCACGTTCGTCCCTTCGAGACGGACGACCAGCGGCACCGAAAGGTTCACTTCCTTCGCGGCGGCGACGATGCCCTCCGCGATGATGTCGCACTTCATGATCCCGCCGAAGATGTTGACGAGAATGCCCTTCACCGCCGGATCGGCGAGAATGATCTTGAACGCCGCGGTCACCTTCTCCTTGTTCGCGCCGCCGCCGACGTCGAGGAAGTTGGCCGGGAACATGCCGTTCAGCTTGATGATGTCCATCGTTGCCATGGCGAGGCCGGCGCCGTTGACCATGCAGCCGATATCGCCGTCCAGCTTGATGTACGCCAGGTCGTACTTCGACGCCTCCAGCTCCATCGCGTCTTCTTCGGTGGTGTCCCGCAGTTCCATCAGGTCCTTGTGACGGAACATGGCGTTGCCGTCGAAGCCGACCTTGGCGTCGAGTACGACCAGCTTGTTGTCTTCGGTGACGGCGAGCGGGTTGATCTCGATCTGCTCCGCATCGGTGCCGAGGAACGCGTCATACAGCTTCGACGCGACGCTGGCGGCCTGCTTGGCGAGGTCGCCGGTCAGTTCGAGCGCGGCGGCGACGGCGCGGCCGTGATGCGGCATGAAGCCGGTCGCGGTATCGATGTCGATCGAGTGGATCTTCTCGGGCGTGTCGTGCGCCACGGTTTCGATGTCCATGCCGCCTTCGGTCGAGGCGACCATCGAGACGCGGCCGGTCGCGCGGTTGACGAGCAGCGCGAGGTAGAATTCCTTCGCGATGTCGACGCCATCGGTCACGTACAGGCGGTTGACCTGCTTGCCCGCGTCACCGGTCTGGATGGTGACCAGCGTGTTGCCGAGCATGTCGGTGGCGTGCGCGCGGACTTCCTCCGCGGTCTTGGCGAGGCGGACGCCGCCCTTCGCATCGGGGCCCAGTTCCTTGAACTTGCCCTTGCCGCGGCCACCGGCATGGATCTGCGCCTTCACGACATAGAGCGGTCCGGGCAGCTTCGACGATGCCTCGACCGCTTCCTCGACGCTCATCGCCGAGAAGCCGGCGGGCACCGGCACGCCGAACTTCGCGAGCAGTTCCTTGGCCTGATATTCGTGAATGTTCATGGATTCGCCTTCCGCCTCTCGGGTGGGTGTCTGTAAGTTGGCAAAGTTGCCACGCCTAGAGCACATGCCGGCGAGCGAATCCAGTGCAAAACTGGCTTAATGAAAATGCGTCGCAAATGCTTTACCAGATACCTTGGTCAAGGGCGTCGCATTGTCGCGGTCGAGCCGCTATTACAACACCGATGCAACGGGCGAACGCCAACCTCCTGTCCACCCCGACCATGGTCTTGGGGAAATCGCGGCCATGACCCCCGAAGGCTGGCAGGCACGCGTGCTGTCCTGGGCGCTGGCGATCTTTGCCACGCTGGCGATGGTCGGCGCGGTGGCGACGATGTCGACCGATGGCGGAACGTCGCGTCCCGGCACCGAAGTTGACACCGGCCAGGTGCAGCGGGTCGATCCGCGGACCGGCGAGCCCGTGCCGGCGACCCCGCCCGCGCCGTTTACCACCGGCGCGCCGCGGGTCGAAACGCCGCAGAGCATCGCCGCGGCGCGTCAGGCCGATGCGACCCGCGCGGTATCGCGCTGGCTAGAGGTGCTGACCTATGCCGTGCTGGCGCTGGTCGCGGTGCTGGCGGTCGGGGTGCTGGCGCTGTTCCGCATCGCGCAGGCGCTGGGCGAGCGGCGCGACTGAAGCCGTGATCGACGATCCGTTCTTCTATGCGCTGGCGGTGCCGGCGGTGGTGATGCTGGGCCTCGCCAAGGGCGGCTTTTCGGGGATGGGCGCGCTGTCGCTGCCGATGCTGGCGCTGGCCGTCGATCCGGTGCGCGCGGCGGCGATCCTGTTGCCGATCCTGATCGTGCAGGACGTGGTCGGCGTATGGGCGTTCCGGCGGACGATCGACTGGCGGGTGATCGCGTGGATGCTGCCCGGCGCAGGGATCGGCATCGTGCTCGGCTATCGCTTTGCCAGCAGCGTGCAACCTTCGGCGGTCTTGGCGCTGGTCGGGGGGATTTCGATCGCGTTCGGGCTGTGGCGGCTATGGACCGAACGGCGTGGGATGCCGATCGCACGGTCCTCGCCCGGTTGGGTCGGCACGCTGTTCGGCGTGGCGTCGGGCTTTACCAGCCAGATCGCCCATGCCGGACAGCCGCCGTTCCAGCTATGGGTGCTGCCGCGTCAACTTCCGCGCGATGTGCTGGTGGGGACGACTGCGCTGTTCTTTGCGGCGGTCAACTGGCTGAAGGTGCCGGCTTATCTGGCGCTCGGGCAGTTCACGCCCGCCAATCTGGCGACGTCGACGGTGCTGTTGCCGGTGGCGATCGTGGCGACCGTTGCCGGGGTGTGGCTGGTGCGACGGGTGCCGGCACGGCGATTCTATCGAGCGATCTATGTGCTGATGGTGGTGGTAGGGGTGAAGCTGGTTTGGGACGGGGTGGCCTGATCCGGTTCGGTCCGGCGTGGTTCCAGATGGCTGTGGTATACGACGGCAGGCCGATCTAGCCTGCGCCATGGTCTCTGCCCGTCATCGCTCGCTCGCCCTGATCGTCTGTCTGCTGGCGGCCGGATGTGCCGGGCGGGTGACGCTGGTTCCGCCGGCCACGATCGCCGCCACGCCGATACCGAAAGACGATTACAAGGTGCGGTCGCTGGCTGAGATCGATCCAGCGCGTCCCCTAGCCAACGACTTTGCTAGCCAGACGCTTAGCCTGTTCGGGCGCGAGGACCTGATCGCCGCGACCAGCAGCGAGTACAAGCCGATGGCGTGCCCGCCGATCGCCGGCGCGAGCGATCCGATCGCAACGATCGTGCAGCGCGCTCGCCAGACGTCGGTGGTGATCGTGAACGAGAGCCATGTGCGTTCCGAACATCGTGGATTTGCGGCGCAGGTCGCCCGCGCGTTGCGTCCGCTGGGCTATGACGTTTTGGCTATGGAGACGCTGTCGAACCCAGCACTCGGAACGCCCGACAAGTTCCTGCCGCCCTATCTGCAGCGTCCGGATCAGCCGTTCTTTGAGGATCAGGACGGTTATTATCTGTCGGAAGCTGGGTTCGGGCGACTGGGTCGGGAGGCGAAGGCGCTCGGCTATCGGCTCCTTGCGTATGAGGAGCAATTCGATCCTGCGACGCCGAAGCTGTCGCAGGACGAGAGCATCACTCGGCGCGAGACGGCGCAGGCGAGGCAGCTTGCCGACTATAGCGCGGCGCATCCGGGAGCGAAGCTGTTGGTCTATGTCGGTTATTCGCACGCGACCGAAGTACCACGCCCCGATGGTCAGAAATGGATGGCGACGCGGCTGAAGGCGTTGACCGGGATCGATCCGCTGACCGTGTCACAGACGACGTGCCGGGGCGGCGGTACGAAGGATCGGTTAGCGCAATTGCCGGCGGATCAGCCGGCGGGCACGTTCGATCTGGTCGTCGATCATCCGACGGTGAAGTTCGTGCGCGAGCGTCCCGCGTGGCGGGTCGCGGCCGGCGACCGAGTGGTGTCGATCCCCAGGGCGTTGCGTCCAAGCAAAGGCTGGCGGATCGTCGAGGCGCGGCCGGTCGGGGAGAGCCAGGCTTCGGTGCCGATGGACCGGGTGGCGATCCGGCCGGGGGAGGATGTCGCGCTGTTGCTGCCGCCGGGGCGATATCAGTTGAAGGTGATGGATGTGCCGAGGGTCGCGGCGGACGCGGCGAAATAGGGCGGGCGTTGCGTTTGGGGCACGCCCCCTCCACCGTCCTGCGGACGGTCCCCCTCCCTGTGAACGGGGAGGATTTTGGGGATCGCTTTGCTTGCTGCGCCAGGTGACGGGGGCGGTCGGACGTGACAGGATCGGCGGCGACGCTGTCGTACGGGCGGACGACTCGCCCGGCGGCAGCGGACGATGGGAGAGAGCCTATGTCGCGTCTGGTCGGGCAGTTGTCGGCCTATGCCGAATATCATCGCAACGGACATAATGTCGCGACGCATATGGTCGGCATTCCGTTGATCCTGTTCGCGATTGCCGTGCTGCTGTCGCGACCGGCGATGTCGCTGGGCGCGGGGTTGGCGGTCACGCCGATGATGATCGTCGCGGCGGTGGCGGCGGTCGGTTATCTGCGGCTGGACCTGATGTTCGGCGCGGTGCTGGCGATTTTTCTGGCGCTGATCGCGTGGGCGGGAAGCGCGATCGCGACCTGGTCGACCGGTGCATGGCTCGCGGTCGGGCTGGGCAGCTTCGTGCTCGGATGGACGCTGCAGTTCGTCGGCCATTATTTCGAAGGCCGCAAACCAGCCTTCGTCGACGACCTGTCGAGTCTGTTCGTCGGGCCGCTGTTCGTCGTCGCCGAAGCGGCGTTCCTGCTCGGGCTGCGGCAACCGGTGCGGCGGGCGATGGAGGGTGCCCTCCGCACGCACTGACGGGAACGGGGAGGTGCCCCGCTCGGCTCAGTCGAACAGGCTCGACACCGACGATTCGTCGGCGATGCGGCGGATCGCTTCGGCGAGCAGCGGCGCGATGGTCAGGTGGCGGATCTTCTTCCCCTGCGCGATCACGTCGTGGTTGCCGATCGAATCGGTGATGACCAGTTCTTCCAGCGCCGATGCCTCGACCCGGGCGACCGCGCCGCCCGACAGGACGCCGTGGGTGCAATAGGCGACGACGCCGACCGCGCCCGCCTGTTTCAAGGCAGCGGCGGCGTTGCACAGCGTGCCGGCCGAATCGACGATATCGTCGATCAGGACGCAGAAGCGACCCTCGACATCGCCGATGATGTTCATGACTTCCGATTCGCCGGCGCGCTCGCGCCGCTTGTCGACGATGGCGAGGGGCGCGTTGTGCAGGCGCTTGGCGAGGCTACGCGCGCGGACCACGCCGCCGACGTCGGGCGACACGACCATCAGATTGTGTTCGCCAAACCGGGTCTTGATATCCTCCGACATCACCGGCGCGGCATAGAGATTGTCGGTCGGGATATCGAAGAAGCCCTGGATCTGCCCGGCATGGAGATCGACGGACAGCACGCGGTCGGCGCCGGCCTCGGTCACGATGTTTGCGACCAGCTTGGCCGAGATCGGCGTGCGGGGGCCGGGTTTGCGGTCCTGGCGCGCATAGCCGAAATAGGGGATGACGGCGGTGATGCGCCGCGCCGACGCGCGCTTCAGCGCGTCGATCATGATGAGCATCTCCATGAGGTTGTCGTTGACCGGATAGCTGGTCGACTGGACGACGAACACGTCCTCGCCACGGACATTCTCCAGCACCTCGACGAAGATTTCCTCGTCGGCGAAGCGGCGGACGCTGGCCTTGGTCAGCGGGATTTCCAGATAGTCCGCGATCGCGGTCGACAGGGGAAGGTTGGAATTGCCCGCCAGCAGCTTCATGGGTGCGCCCGTATCCATGATGGAAAGAATGGGTGCGCCATAGAGTGCGCGGACGAATTGTGAAACCCATGTGACGCCCGCGTTTGCGCCGATGCGACAAATGGGCGAGAGGGCTCCGCCATGACCGTCACCCGCTTCGCTCCCAGCCCGACCGGCTTTCTGCACATCGGCAATCTGCGCACCGCGCTCCACAACTGGATGTTCGCGAAGAAGGCGGGGGGCAGGTTCCTGCTCCGGATCGACGATACGGACGCGCAGCGCAGCGAAGAGCGGTTCGTCGATGCGATCCGGCGCGATCTGGCGTGGCTGGGGCTGGTGCCCGATGGCGAGGAACGCCAGTCGGCGCGGTTCGATCGGTACGAGGCGGTGTTCGCCGCGATGGTGTCGAGCGGGCGCATCTATCCGGCGTATGAGACGCCCGAGGAGCTGGATTTGCGGCGCAAAATCCTGGCCGGGCGGGGATTGCCGCCGGTCTATGATCGCGCGGCGCTGAAGCTGAGCGATGCCGATCGGGCTCGGTTCGAGGCAGAGGGGCGGCGGCCGCATTGGCGGTTCCGGCTGGAGGCCGAACCGATCGAGTGGGACGATATGGTGCGGGGGGCGCAGCGGTTCGACGGAGCGCTGCTGTCCGATCCGGTGGTGCGGCGCGCCGACGGGTCGTGGCTGTATCTGCTGCCCTCGGTCATCGACGATGCCGATATGGGGGTGACCCATGTCGTGCGCGGTGAAGATCATGTGTCGAATACCGCAACGCAGATGCAGATGTTTGCCGCCATGGGGGCGGTGCCGCCGGCCTTTGCGCACGAAGCGCTGTTGGTCGGGAACGAGGGCAAGCTGTCGAAGCGGCTGGGGTCGCTGGGCGTCGAGCATTTCCGCGACGCGGGGATCGAGCCGGAGGCGGTCGTCGCGCTGCTGGCGCGGCTGGGGACCAGCGATCCGGTCGAGGCGGTGGTCGATCCGGCACCGCTGATCGACGCGTTCGATTTCGCCCGGTTCGGGCGGGCGCCGGCGCGGTTCGACGAGGGCGAACTGGCGCAGGTGAATGCGCGGATCGTCCACCAGCTGCCGTTCGAACGGGTCGCGGAGGCGTTGCCCGCGGGGATGGATGCGGCGGCATGGGAAGCGGTGCGCGGCAATCTGGAGCGGGTGGCGGATGCCGCCGACTGGTGGCGGGTGGTGACCGGGCCGGTCGCGGCGCTGCCGGTGGCGGAGGAGGATCGTGCGTTCCTGACGCGGGCGGCGGAGGTCGCGGCGGGGCTGGACTGGGCCGATCCGTGGGGGCAGCTGACGGTTGCGCTGAAGGCCGAGACCGGGCGCAAGGGCAAGGCGCTGTTCCTGCCGCTGCGCCGCGCGCTGACCGGCATGGACCATGGGCCGGACATGGCGGCGCTGCTGCCGTTGATCGGACGCGAGCGGGCGGTGGAGCGGTTGAGACGTTAGACGCTGATCCGGCGAAGCCGGATCAGGGCGGCACCGGCCCACGCCCCCACCCGACCACCCATAGCGTATCCTGATTGGGTGGTCGGGTGGGGGCGTGGGCCGGTGCCGCTTCCACGCAAGTTGGTCAGGCCCTGACGCGCACGTCAGCTTTACAGGCCCTTCGATAGGGTATCTCATCGCACGAGCCGACTGGACGGCAGGAGATACGAATCGAAGGGACGGTGGCATGGCATATCAGGGACAACGTGGCCTGAGCCCGGTGGGCTTGGGGATTGCGATTGCAATCAATGGCGGCCTGCTGGCGCTGGCGATGATGACGGCAACGACCGTCATGCGCGGGCCGGTCGACAAGCCGCTCGAGACCGAAGCCATCCCGATCGATCCGCCGCCGCCCCCGATCGACGAGGTGAAGCCGGTCGAGCGGGTCGTCACCGATCCTGCACCCGCGCCGCTGCCGGTCGTGCCGCCCGCGCCCTATCCGGTGCCGGGGCCGGCGATCGAGAGCACCGACGTCATCCCGCCTGCTCCCCCGCCGCCGGTACCGCTGCCGACGACGCCGAGCGGGGTCGGGTCGGGTACGCCGGTAACGGTCGCGACGCCGCTGCCGGTGCTGGTCGCCGCCAGCGTCGATCCGCGCTATCGCGGCGATTTCCAGCCCGACTATCCCGCGTTCGAACGCAATATCGGCCGTGACGGGGTGGTCGTCGTCCGGGTGCTGGTCGACAGCAACGGGCGGGTCAGCGCGATCGAACCGGTCCGGTCGACCAGCGACGCCTTCTTTGAGGCGACGAAGAAGCGCGCGCTGTCGAAATGGCGCTTCCGCCCGGCGACGCGCGACGGGGTGGCGGTCGAAAGCTGGCGCGAGATGACGGTGCGCTTCACGATGCAGGACAGCTGAGTCATCCTTCTTCTGACACGGCGCGAGGGGCTGGCGGTTGTCGGCCCCGACGCCTATCTTGGGCCTGTGAAGATTCGCCATTTATTCTCACCGGTTCATGCCATTCGTGACTTCGCGAATTTTGCGCGTGCGCGGGAAAAGCATGAATGGTGGTTCCTGCTGGCGTCGATCTGCGTCGTGCTGGTGATCGGCTGGGCGTTCGTCCACGATTCCTATTTCGAACGGGCGTACAAGCCGAACATCATCTATGTCGAAAGCTGGCCCGCGAACCGCACCGATGCCGAGATCATCGCTCAGCAGAAGATCGACCAGGCCAAGCAGGAGGCCGAGCAGGCCGAGTTCGAACGCGAACGCGCCAAGCGGCAGGCCGAGTGGAAGAAGATCGACGACAAGCTGAAAAGCTGGGGCATCTGAGCCGGCCTGAAGAGGATTGGCGCTGGATGGGCGCGGCGCTGACGCTGTCGGCGCGGACGCGTGGGGGCACCGCGCCCAATCCCAATGTCGGATGCGTGATCGTGGCGGAGGGCCGGGTCGTCGGGCGCGGCTGGACGCGGGCAGGCGGGCGGCCGCATGCAGAGGCCGTCGCATTGGCGCAGGCCGGCGATCGGGCGCGGGGCGCGACCGCCTATGTCACGCTGGAGCCGTGCGCGCACGTGTCGGCGCGTGGGCCGGCCTGTTCGGAGTTGCTCGTAGAGAGTGGCGTGGCGCGGGTGATGATCGCGCTGACCGATCCCGATCCGCGCACCAACGGGCGGGGCATTGCCCGGTTGCAGGCGGCGGGAATCGAGGTCGTCAGCGGCATCCGGGCCGACGATGCGGCGCGGGCGATGGCGGGGTTTCTGACCCGGCGCGCGCTGGGGCGGCCGTTCGTGACGCTGAAGCTGGCCATGTCGCTCGACGGGGCGGTGTCGCGTGCCGATGGACAGAGCCAGTGGATCACCGGGCCGCAGGCACGGGCGCACGGCCATCTGGAGCGCAGCCGCCACGAAGCGATCCTGGTCGGGCGGGGCACGGCGGAGATCGACCGGCCGAAGCTGGACGTGCGGCTGGCCGGGCTTGCCGGGCGCAGTCCGCAGCGGGTGGTGCTGTCGGCCGATTGCGAAGCGATGGACGGGTTCACGATGCTGCCGGGTGTCGAAGCGCTGGGCGACCTGCCCGGCGACCATGTGCTGGTCGAGGGCGGCGCGGCGACGGCGGCGGCGTTCCTGCGCGCCGATGCGGTCGACCGGTTGCTGCTGTACCGCGCGCCGATCCTGATCGGCCATGGCCGGACGCTGCCCGATATCGGCCTGACCGATCTGGCCGCGGCGCATGGGCGGTGGCGGCTGCACGATGCCCGGATGCTTGGCAGCGACCGGCTGGAGGTCTACGAGCGCGTCAGGATCGCGCGATAGACCGGCCGGTGCATCCCGCCTGTGGAAATGGCGGGGTGGCTGCCGAACGATCCACGATGAGGAGCGAAGCGTGTTTACCGGAATAGTCAGCGACGTGGGGCGCATCGAATCGATCGACGGGCCGGGCGACCTGCGCGTGCGGATCGGGTGCGGCTATGACACCGCCACCATCGACATGGGTGCGTCGATCGCCTGTTCGGGCGTGTGCCTGACCGTGGTCGACAAGGGTCCGGGCTGGTTCGCGGTCGACGTGTCGGGTGAGACGGTGTCGCGCACCGCCGATCAATGGGTTGCGGGCCGTCCGCTGAACCTCGAACGCGCATTGAAGCTGGGCGACGAACTGGGTGGGCATATCGTCACCGGCCATGTCGATGGCGTCGGCACGGTCGCGGCGACCGAGAGCGACCGGGATTCGACCCGCGTGACCTTCGCGATCGATCGCGCACTCAGCCCGTTCGTCGCGACCAAGGGGTCGGTGACGATCGACGGCGTGTCGCTGACCGTCAACGACGTCGCCGACGACGCGACCGGCACCCGCTTCACCGTCAACCTGATCCCGCATACCCAGGCGGTCACGACGCTGGGGACGCTCACGCAAGGGCAGTCGGTCAATATCGAGATCGATGTGCTCGCCCGTTATCTGATGCGAATGGAACAAGTCCGTGGCCAACGCTGAACTGGCGGAGCTCCGCCACGCTTTCCTGTCGTCCCCCGAAGAGATCATCGACGAGGCCCGTAACGGGCGGATGTTCATCCTGGTCGATGACGAGGATCGCGAGAATGAGGGCGACCTGGTCATCCCGGCGCAGATGGCAACCCCCGATGCGGTCAATTTCATGGCGCGGCACGGGCGCGGCCTGATCTGCCTCGCCATGACCAAATCGCGGGTCGAGCAACTCGGCCTCGACCTGATGGCGCGCAACAACGGTACCCGGCACGAAACCGCCTTTACCGTCTCGATCGAGGCGCGCGAGGGGGTGACGACCGGCATCTCCGCCGCCGACCGCGCGCGGACGATCGCGGTGGCGATCGACGCCAGCAAGGAAGCGTCGGAGATCGTGACGCCGGGGCATGTCTTCCCGCTGGTCGCCCGTGAAGGCGGGGTGCTGGTGCGCGCGGGCCATACCGAGGCGGCGGTCGACGTATCGCGGCTTGCCGGGCTCAATCCCTCGGGCGTGATCTGCGAGATCATGAACGAGGACGGCACCATGGCGCGGATGGACGACCTGGTCGGCTTTTCGCAGCTGCATGGCCTGAAGATCGGCACGATCCGCGACCTGATCGCCTATCGCCGCCGCCACGACCATCTGGTCACCAAGCGCGCCGAAACCGTGTTCGAGAGCGAATGGGGCGGCGAATGGCGCGCCATGACCTTTTGGAACAAGGCGACGGGCAGCGAGCAGGTCGCGCTGGTCAAGGGGCTGATTGATCCGGGCAAGCCGACGCTGGTACGGATGCACGCGCTGTCGCCCTTTGCCGACCTGTTCGGTGAGGGTGGCGAGCGTGGCGGATTGCTGCGCAAGTCGATGCGGATCATCGGCGAGGAAGGGGCGGGCGTCGTCGTGGTCATCAATCGGCCGCGTCCCGATGGACTGACGCTGGCGATCCATGCGCGCAGCGGGGCGCCGATGCCCGACATGGAGGAACTGCGCGACTATGGCGTCGGCGCGATGATCCTGAACGAACTAGGCGTCGAGGACATGGTGCTGTTGACCAACACCCATCACACGCTGGTCGGCCTCGACGGATATGGGCTGAAGATCGTCGGCGAACGGCCGATCACGGAGAATTGATATGGCGAAGGTGCTGATCGTCGAGGCGCGGTTTTACGATCATCTGAACGACCTGCTGCTCGAAGGCGCACGGGCGGCGATCGAGGCGGCGGGGCATGACCATGAGACGGTGACCGTCCCCGGCGCGCTGGAGGTGCCGGGGGCGATCGCGATCGCCGATGCCGCCGAAACCTATGATGCATTCGTCGCGCTGGGCGTCATCATCCGCGGCGAGACCTATCATTTCGAGGTCGTGTCGAACGAGAGCGCACGCGGGATCATGAACCTGTCGCTGGAGGGGGTGCCGGTCGGCAACGGCATTCTGACCGTCGAGAACGAAGCCCAGGCGCTGACCCGGGCGAAGAAGGACGAGAAGGACAAGGGCGGCGAGGCGGCCAAGGCGGCGCTGGCGATGCTGGCATTGCGCGAGCGGTTTTCGGTCTGATGTAATTCCTCCCCGGCACGGGGAGGGGGACCAGCCGCAGGCTGGTGGAGGGGGGTGGCCGCTTGCGGGCCGTTTGTGGAGGCCCCCCCTCCACCACCGCTTCGCGGCGGTCCCCCTCCCCGCGGAGCGGGGAGGATTTCAGACCGGCGCCGCTTCCCCCACCGGCCCGATACCCGCCGGTTCGCCGCGCGAATAGACGCCGGTGAGCAGGCCTGCCGCCAGAACGCGGCCGGCCATGGCGTCGACCACCGCGCCGCGGCCGGGATTGGGATCGAGATGCGGGGCGTCCTTCAGCGCGAAGAGCTGGAAGGCGTAGCGGTGCTCGCCATGCCCGGTGGGAGGATCGGGCGGCAGCCAGCCTTCGCGCAGATAGCTGTTGCGGCCGACATCGCCATGGACGGCATCGCCGTCACCATCGGGGCGGATCGCGCCTTCGGCAACCTGTCCGTCGCCCGGTGCGATATCCCATAGGATCGCATGGACCAGGGGCTGGGTCGAGGGCGCATCGGGGTCCTCGACGATCAGCGCCAGCGAGGTCGCCTCTGCGGGCACGCCGCGCCAGTGGAGCGGGGGCGAGACCCCTTCGCCATCGGCGGTGAAGCGTTCGGGCAGGCGCTGTCCGTCGGCAAAGGCGAGGCTGGCGAGGTCGAGGCTGGCGAAGCTGCCCAGCGCCGGATCGACGATCGTCAGCTTCGATGCGCCCGCCCGGACATTGTGCAGCAGGGCGCCGAGCCATCCCGGAACATGTTCGAGCATGATAGTCCTTTCGTCGCGGTATACCGCCCGATAACCGGCGAAACCGCCATTGGGGTCCTTCGGCGCGTATCATTGCATGGCAGGACGGGACGATCGCAGCGCGGCCCGCCCGTCGACCGGATACGATCCGTGCTTGCTGCGTTGCAACATACGGACTGAACCGGAGACCGTCATGACCGCAACCGACCGACCCCGTCTCGCGCTGGCGCTGCAAGGCGGTGGCGCGCATGGCGCCTATGGCTGGGGGGTGCTCGACCGGCTGCTCGAGGAGGATCTGGCGATCGTCGCGGTCAGCGGCGCGTCGGCTGGGGCGCTGAACGGCGCGGCGCTGGTCAGCGGCATGGCGATCGACGGGCGGCAGGGGGCCAAGGACGCGCTGGCGCGGCTATGGGAATGCGTGTCGCGCAACTCACCGTTGCAGGCGTTCGATACCGAATTGTGGATGATGCCGGGGTTCGAGCCGCTGCTGCGTCGATCGCTGGAATTCGGCAAGCTTATCAGCCGCTATATCGCGCCGCTGTCGCCGGGCCTTCGCGACATGCGGGCACTCCGAAGGGTGGTGAGCGAGAGCCTCGACCTCACCGCGCTGACCGCACGTCATGCCATTCCGCTGTCGATCGCGGCGACCCGGGTCGCGACCGGTGCGGCGCGGCTGTTCGACAATGACGAGATCACGCTCGATGCGCTGATGGCGTCGGCGTGCCTGCCCGAACTGTTCGGGCCGGTCATGATCGATGGCGAACCCCATTGGGATGGCGGATTTTCGGCCAATCCGGCGCTCGAACCGCTGATCTTCGGCGGGCATGGCCAGACCGACATGCTGATCGTGCAGATCACGCCGTTCGCGACCGCCGATACGCCCGACACGCTGGTCGAGGTGATGGCGCGGATGAGCGATATCGGGTTCAATGCCTGCCTGCTCCGTGACCTGAAGGCACTGACCGAGGTGCAGGCGATCGCCCGGCGCGCGCCGCCGATCGACGACAAGTTCACCGCTCTGGCGCAGACCAACCTGCACCTGATGGAGGCGGCGCCGACGCTGTCCGAGCGCGGCCCGACCGGCAAGAGCGACACGCGCCGGTCGCAGCTGGAGCAGTTGCGCGAACTGGGACGGGCGACGGCCGATGCTTGGTTGGCCGAACATGGTGCGCGGCTGGGGCAGGGATCGACGCTGACCGAATTGCCCGAAGCAGTAGCGGCGTAATCAGGCGGTGACGATCGCGCCGTTGTCGATCGTCACCGGCCAGGGGGTGAGCGACTGGCCGGGACAGGGGCCGCCAAGGCAGCGGCCATCGTCGATCGCGAACAGCGCGGCGTGCCAGCTGCAGGTGATCGCGCTGCCATTGGGGGTCAGATAGGCGTCGAGCGTCTGGGCGAGCGGCAGGCCCATATGCGGACAGCGATCGACATAGCCGACCACCGTATCGCCGCGCCGCACGACGAAGCCGTGGAACCGCCCGGCGCGCAGTTGCAGGACATAGTTGCGCGCGGTGCCGTCGGCGATGTCGGTCAGCGGGCCGAGGGTGACTCCCGCCGGGGTCGCGAAGACGCGGGTATCGCTCATCCGGGCAGGCGTGCCTTGGCAAAGCCGGTCCAGACCGCGTCGTAATCGAGCTGCATCGTCGGTGAGCCCATCGCCCAGGCGCTCGGTTTCACGACGTGGCGGGTTTCGAACATGAACGCCATGGTATCGGCGATCCTGTGCGGTTTCAGGTCGGCGGCGACGGCCTTGTCATAGCTTGCCTGGTCGGGGCCGTGGCCGTTCATCTGGTTGTGCAGCGATGCGCCGCCGGGGGCGAAGCCGCCCTCCTTCGCATCATAGGCGCCGGTGATGAGGCCCATGAACTCGCTCATGACGTTGCGGTGGAACCAGGGCGGGCGGAACGTGTCCTCGGCGACCATCCAGCGCGGCGGGAAGATCACGAAGTCGCAATTGGCGGTGCCGGGCGTGTCGCTGGGGCTGGTCAGCACGGTGAAGATCGACGGATCGGGATGGTCGAAGCTGACGGTGTTGATCGCGTTGAAGCGGGTCAGGTCGTAGCGGCAGGGCGCGAGATTGCCGTGCCATGCGACCACGTCGAACGGGCTGTGGTCGAGCGTGGTGGTCCACAAGCCGCCCTGGAATTTCTGGATGACTTCGCAAGGGGCATCGCTGTCCTCGAACCAGGCGCATGGTGTCTCGAAATCGCGGGGATTGGCGAGGCCGTTGGCGCCGATCGGGCCGAGATCGGGTAGGCGGAACAGGCTGCCGTAATTCTCGCAGACATAGCCGCGCGCCGCTCCGTCGGGCAGTTTTACGCGGAAGCGGACGCCGCGCGGGATCAGCGCGATCTGGAGCGGGGCGAGGTCGATGCGGCCGAGTTCGGTGTCAATCGCGAGGCGGCCCTGCTGCGGCACGATCAGCAATTCGCCATCCGCCGAGAAGAAGGCGCGCTCCATGTCCTTGGTCGCCGCATAGAGGTGGATGCCGACGCCGCTCTGCGCAGCGACGTCGCCGGTCGCGCCATAGGTGACGAGGCCGTCTACCCAGTCGGTTGGTTCGGTGGGGAGCGGCAACGGGTCCCAGCGCAGGCGGTTGGGGCTGGGCGGCGGGCCGGCTAGGGGTGCGGTTTCGAGGGTCTTCGCGCCGGCATAGGGGATGAATGCCCCGTGGTTGGCGGTGGGGCGCAGGCGATAGAGCCACGAGCGGCGGTTCTCGGCGCGCGGCGCGGTGAAGGCGGTGCCGGAGAGTTGTTCGGCATAGAGGCCGAAGGGCACGTGCTGCGGGCTGTTGCGGCCGATCGGCAGGGCGCCGGCGACGGCTTCGGTGGCGATGTGGTTGGCGAAACCGGAGTGGTAGGTCATGGTCACCTTATCCTTCCTTCCCGCGGGCGGGGAGGATTTGCAGCGTTGGCCGCCCGCCGGGCCGTCAGTCGCGGCGAAGCCGCGCCTTGTGCCACGGCTCCGTCGCGCTGGCCGGGCGGGGCCGGGTGCCTTCGCACCCGCATCCGGTCGATGCCTCAGGCATCGACCGTGATGACGCCCCGCCGGATCTGATCCAGCTCGATGCTTTCGTACAGCGCCTGGAAATTGCCGTTGCCGAAGCCTTCATTGCCCTTGCGCTGGATGATTTCGAAGAAGATCGGCCCGAACATCGGTTCGGTGAAGATTTGCAGCAACAGTCCCTCCTCGCCGACATTGCCGTCGATCAGGATGCGGTTGCGCTTGAGGCGTTCGAGGTCCTCGCCATGGCCGGGCACGCGCTTGTCGACCAGTTCGTAATAGGTCTCGATCGTGTCCTGCAGCTTCACGCCACGCGCGCGCAGTTTCTCGACAGTTTCGAAGATATCTTCGGTGGTGAAGGCGAGGTGCTGGATGCCTTCGCCGTTATAGTCGCGGATGAATTCCTCGATCTGGCTCTTATCGTCCTGGCTTTCGTTCAGCGGGATGCGGATCGCCTTGTCCGGGGCGATCATCGCCTGGCTGAACAGGCCGGTAGCTTTGCCCTTGATATCGAAATATTTCTGCTCTTCGAAGCCGAAGATCTGGTTGTAGAAGGTCGACCAGGTCCGCATCTGCCCGCGCTTCACATTGTGGGTCAGGTGGTCGAGCAGGTCGAGGCCGACATTGTTCTCAGCTTCGGCTTCGGCGGCACCGGGTATGGCGTCCCAATCGTCGTAGAGCGATCCGGCCGCGCCGTGGCGGTCGACCAGATACAGCATCGATCCGCCGATCCCCTCCAACGCATAGCCTTCGCCCAGCACCCCGCGCGACGGGTCGGCGGGCTTCGCACCACGGGTGACCGCCGCTTCGAACGCCGCCTTTGCATCGGCGACGCGGAACGCCATGCCCGAAGCGGACGGTCCGTGCTGCGCAGCAAAGTCCGCAGCATGGCCATCGGGAATGCGGTTCAGCAACAGGTTGATGCGCCCCTGCTTGTAGCGCACGACGTCGCGGCTGCGATGCTTCGAGGCGGCGACGAAGCCGAATTGTTCGAGCTGCGCGGCCATGCGGTCGAGATCGGGGGCTGTGAATTCGCAGAATTCGAATCCGTCGAGACCCATCGGGTTGACGTCCATGTGCTCCATGGGGGCATCCTCCTAATTCGTATCAATTGATACGAACCTGATCCGAACCGTTGGACGTGTCAAGCGTCTCCCATGGCGGCGGCGACAGCCGGGCGGCGAGAAAGTCGACGAAGGCGGTGACCGCCGGGCGCGGCTGGGCGCCGTGCAGCGCATGAATGGCGAGGTCGCGGGCACCCTCCCAGCCGGGCAGGACGCGGACCAGCCGGCCATCGGCCAGCGCCGTGCCGACATCCCAGAGCGAGCGCAGCGCGATGCCGACCCCGGCCAGCGCCAGTTCGCGGACGATCTCGCTCGAATCGGTGCGGACGTGCGAGCTGCCCTCGACCAGCGCGCGCTTGCCGGGGCGCAGCAGCGTCCATGGCAATTGCCCGTCGGCGGCGAGCAGCCGGTGGTCGGCGAGTGTCGCGGGGCTGGCCGGTATGCCGTGTTCCGCGAGATAGGCGGGGCTGGCGCAGACGATGCGCCGGTTACCGGCCAGCCGCCGCGCGACATAGCCGGCGGGGGGATCGGCGGTGATGCGGATCGCGCAATCGATCCGCTGCGCGGCCAAGTCGACATAGGAGTCTGACAGCGTAAGTTCGAGCGCGATCGCCGGATAGGCACGCAGGAAGTCGCCGAGATGCGGCGCGATATGCAGCCGCGCGAACGAGGTCGGGGCGGCAATGCGCAACGGTCCGGCGGGGGTCGCGGCGGCGCCGGTGACGCGCGCCTCCGCTGCCGTCAGCGCGCCGAGGATCTGCGTCAGTTCGGCATGGAGTTGCGCGCCGACCAGCGTCGGGTGCAGCCGCCGCGTGGTCCGCTCGATCAGCCGCACGCCGAGCCGTGCCTCCAGCCGCGCCAGCCGTTTCGACACCATCGCCGGCGACAGGCCGTGCGTCCGCGCGGTCGCGGCGATGCTGCCGCGCTCGAGGATCGCGACAAACAGCGCATGGTCGGGATCGAACGACATTCGTTCCTCCAGCGAATGACTATGCTGCGATTATGATCGCTACCGATGCGAAAGGCGAGGTGGTAATCAGGGGCGGGAAACGAGGAAGGATGCCGTGATGCCGCAAGCCTATGTCGATCGCGCCGGATTGTCGGTCGCCGCCGAACTGGCCGCGTTCGTCGAGGAGCGGGCGCTGCCCGGCACCGGCATTCCGGCCGATTCCTTCTGGGAAGGGACCGCCGCGATCCTTGCCCGTTTCGCGCCAGAGAACCGAGCGCTGCTCGAGCGGCGCGATGCGTTGCAGGCGCAGCTCGATGCATGGTTCGTCGAGCGCGCGGGCCAGGCGATCGACCCGGCCGAACAGGCAGCATTCCTGCGATCGATCGGCTATCTGGTCGACGAACCCGCGCCGTTCACCGTCGATCCGACCGGCGTCGATCCGGAGATCGCGACGCTGGCCGGGCCGCAACTGGTCGTGCCGATCCTGAATGCGCGGTTCCTGCTCAACGCCGCCAATGCGCGCTGGGGCAGCCTGTACGATGCGCTGTACGGGACCGATGCGATCCCCGGCACGCCGGCATCCGGCGGCTATGATGCGACGCGTGGCAGGGCGGTGATCGAGCGGGCGAAGGCGTTCCTCGACGACGCGGTGCCGCTGGCCGACGGCAGCTGGCGCGAGTGGACCGGGGAGACGCCGCAACTGGCCGATCCGGACCAACTGGTCGGGCGAGCGGGCGACCATCTGCTGCTGCGCCACCACGGACTGCATATCGAACTGGTTATCGATCGCGACCATCCGATCGGGCGCACCGACCCGGCGGGGTTGGCCGATATCCTGATCGAATCGGCGCTGACCACGATCTGCGACCTCGAAGATTCGGTCGCGGCGGTCGATGCCGAGGACAAGGTCGCCGCCTATGCCAATTGGCTGGGGCTGATGCAGGGCGATCTGTCGGCCAGCTTTGCGAAGGGTGGACGGACGGTCACCCGTACCCTCGCCCCCGATCGCCGCTATACCGCGGTCGATGGCGGGGAACTGGTGCTGCCGGGGCGATCGCTGTTGTTCGTGCGCAATGTCGGGCATCTGATGACGACGCCCGCGCTGCTGCTGGCCGATGGCGGCGAGGCACCCGAGGGCATCATCGATGCGATCATCACCAGCTTGATCGCGCTCCACGACCTGAACGGTCCACGCGCTAACAGCAGGGCGGGGTCGATCTATATCGTCAAGCCCAAGCAGCATGGGCCGGACGAGGTCGCCTTTACCGACCGGCTGTTCGACGCGGTCGAGGACCTGCTCGCCCTGCCGCGCCATACGATCAAGGTCGGGGTGATGGACGAGGAACGGCGCACCTCCGCCAACCTGGCCGCATGCATCCATGCCGTCCGCCACCGGATCGTGTTCATCAATACCGGGTTCCTCGACCGCACCGGCGACGAACTGCACAGCGCGATGCATGCCGGGCCGATGATCCCGAAGGGCGAGATGAAGGGAGCGGCGTGGATCGCCGCCTATGAGGATCGCAACGTCCAGATCGGTCTTGCCTGCGGCTTGGGCGGACGGGCGCAGATCGGCAAGGGCATGTGGGCCGCGCCCGACCGGATGGCGGACATGGTGGCACAGAAGGTCGCGCATCCGATGAGCGGAGCGAGCACCGCATGGGTGCCGTCGCCGACCGCCGCCACGCTGCACGCGCTGCATTATCATGCAGTCGATGTTGCGCAGCGACAGGCGGTCCGGGCGAGCGAACCGGTCGCGCCGCTGACGCAGTTGCTGACCCTGCCGCTGGCGACGGGACGCAATTGGGACGCGGACGAGGTCGCGCGCGAACTCGACAATAATGCGCAAGGCATCCTCGGCTATGTTGTGCGCTGGATCGATCAGGGGATCGGTTGTTCGAAGGTGCCCGATATCCATGACGTCGGGTTGATGGAGGACCGCGCGACGCTGCGCATCTCGTCGCAGCATATCGCCAACTGGCTGCTGCATGGGGTTTGCACGGCAGCGGACGTCGATGCGGCGTTCGATCGGATGGCGGTGAAGGTCGGTACGCAGAATGCCGACGATCCGGCGTACCGGCCGCTGGTGGGCGGTGTGGCGCTGGCGGCGGCACGGGCGCTGGTGTTCGAGGGATTGGAGCAGCCCAACGGGTATACCGAGCCGTTGTTGCATGCGTATCGGAAGGTGGCGAAGGCGCGGGGATAACATTATCGCTCGCGACGGATGGTGCTCTGCTCCCATTGTACGCGCTCAGCTGACCAGCTTCCGTCTGCCAGATTGAGGCGCATCGACCGATCGAACTCGTCGAAGGTAACGCGCTCGGGCGAAATTGTCAGACATCCTTGGCGGCGGACGTTTTCGGCATACCGATGTAATGCCTGGTGGAATGCCCACATTGCCAATTGCAGCAGCTCGCCGTCTCCTTCGGCGGCTTTCTCATTCCGCTCATACAGTACATAGAGGGCGCTAGGGTCGTCGAGCTCGATACGCGCAGGCCAGAAAGACCGTGCCCGTTCAAATAAAGCGAATTGATCTAAAGGCTTTACTTCGTTCAAGGAACTCACCGCATGCGGCTTGCAGGAAACCGGTACAATCAACGTCGTATCGACCTGGTGGATAGATGCATAGCTTAGTTTGATCTGCTTCCAATCGCCCCCGCCGCCGGTTCCAGCGCATTGATCGCGGCATGGACCCGCGCCTCGATCTCCTCGCGCGGCAGGCCGGGCGGGATCGGGTCGAGCAGGCGGATCGTGATGACCCCCGGCCGGCTCGGCCCCTTGCGCGGCATGCAGTGGCCGCTGTCTAGCGCGACCGGGATTACGGGCAGGTTCAGCGCCTTGTACAGTCCGGCAAAGCCTGAACGCAGCGGGGGAGTTTCGCCGACGGGGACGCGCGTACCTTCGGGAAAGATCAGGACCGAGCGGTTTTCCTTCCGCGCGACGGCGGCCTCCTTCAGCATCTGGCGCAGTGCCTTGGACGAGGCATCGCGGTCGACGCCGATCGCGCCATAGGCACGGGCGGTGCGGCCCCAGAAGGGCATGTCGATCAGCTCGCGCTTCATGACGATCAGCGGGCCATCGATCAGTTCGGCCATTTCGAGCGTCTCGAACATCGCCTGGTGCTTGACCGCGAACAGATAGGTGCCGGGCGGGCGCACTCCCTCCACCCGCACGCGCACACCTAAAATCCAGCGGGCGAGGAAGCGGTGGACGCGGATCCAGACATGGGCATGGGCGTGCATCGCATCGCGGCTGACCGCGGCGGAGATCGGCGCGCTCAGCACGATGGGCACCGACGCGCCATAGAACAGGATGCGGAACAGGAGGGTGCGGGCCCATGCGATCACAGGTCGATCCCCAGCCGCATCACGATGCCCCGCACCACATATTTATTGTATTCGCCGAACAGCAGCGCGAAGCCCGGATGGCCGGTCACCGGATCGCGCACGATCTCGACCGAATTGCCCAGCGCATGGCGCAGCTCCATGGTCGCCCGCGCCATATGCCAGTTCGAGGTCACCAGCCGGATCGAGCGATAGCGGTTGCGCCGGACCCATTCGGCGGTCTCGTCGGCGTTGGAGCGGGTGTCGACCGCCTCCTTGCCGAGATCGACGCAGCAGCGGAACAGCGCGCGCGGCGCTCCGATCGCGGCGGCCAGCTCGCGCGGGCGGACATCGGGATCGACCCCGGTGATGAGCATGCGCCGCGCCTGTCCCGCCGCCAGCACTGCGAGCCCGCGATCGATCCGGCCCGGGCCCCCGGTCGGCACGACGACGCCGTCGGTGCGCGGTAGCTGGTCGGTCGGCTGCGGCAGGGTAACGGCGAACAATGCGAAGCCGAGCGCGTAGAGCAGCAACAGGACTGAAAGGATGCGCCCCATCACAACACCCGCGCCAGCCGCCGCAGCACCGCGATCCGCGCCGCGAACATCGCGAGGAGGGTGAAGGCGACCGGGAGCAGTGCGATCGCCAGCCAGTCGAGCGGTCGCAGCGCGACGCCGTCGACCAGCTGCGAATCGAGCGTCGCCATCCGCTGTCCGAGCAGCACCACCAGCAGGCCGCCGGCCAGCGCGCCGATCAGCCCGCCGGTCAGCGTGTCCTGCCCGATGCGCCGCTGGAACAGGCGGGCGATCTGAAGATCGGTCGAACCCAGCATGTGCAGGATGTCGATGGTTCCGCGGTGCGTATCAAGCCCCGCGCGCGCCACCAGCAGCACGACCGCCGCCGTGGCGCTGGCCATCACCAGCACCAGCCCAAGCGCGGTCCAGCCGAGCGCGGCGACGAAAGCTCGGACCGGGGCGAGCCACGTCGCATGGCGATCGACGCGAATGCCGTTGCCGGCGGCTTTCGCCAGCGCCTCGACCCGGGCGACCGTCGCGTCGTCGCCGCTGCGCAGGTCGATATCGACCATCGCCGGCATCGGCAGGTCGGCGTCGAGCCCGGCCTCGCCAAGCCATGGTTCGAGCAGTTCGGCAAGGCGGGCACGGTCGACCTCGTTCGCGCGGGCGACGTCGGCGGAGGCGCGCAGCCGACCGAGCAGTGCGGCAGTCACCACGTCGCGGCGGGTGGCGTCGCCCTCGATCACCTGTACCGTCAGCCGCGCCGCCAACTGCCGGTCGAGCGCGCGCCCTGCGCCCTGGGTCGACAGGCCGAGCGCGGCGCTCAGGGTCGTCAGGAAGATCATGATCGCCATGATCCATACCATCGCCCGCCGCCCCTGCCGATCGTCGAGCAGCGGCTGCACCGCCGCGCGCCCGATCATGCCGCCCCCATGGGGGCGAGCCGGCCACCCTCCAGCTCCATCACCAGCGCATCGGGCACGCGGTGGAGCAGGTGATGGTCGTGGGTCGCCATGACGACGGTGGTGCCGAGCCGGTTGAGCGAGGCGAAGAGTTTGAGCAGCCGTTCGGCCATGATCGGGTCGACGTTGCCGGTCGGTTCGTCCGCGACGAGGATTTCGGGACGGGTGATGACCGCGCGGGCGATGGCAACGCGCTGCTGCTCGCCGCCCGACAGCGTCGGTGGGCGGGCATCGGCGCGGTCGGTCAGCCCGACCCATGCCAGCATCTCCGCGACCGGCCCGGCCAGTTCGTCCTCGGGCATACCGGCGACGCGCAGCGGCAACGCGATATTGTCCCGCGCGGACAGATGCGGGACCAACCGGAAGTCCTGAAACACCACCCCGATCCGCCGCCGGAACCCGGGCAGGCGTTCGCGCGGCGACAACACCATATCCTCCCCGAACAGGCGGATCACGCCCCGGCTGGGCCGCTGGGCCAGATAGAGCAGGCGCAGCAGCGAGGTCTTGCCCGCGCCCGAGGCGCCGAGCAGGAAATGGAAGGTTCCTTCGCTGAGCGTGAAGCTGAGGTCGCTCAGCGTTTCCGGCCCGTGACCATAGCGAAGGCCGACATTCTCGAACTGAACGATACTGGCCACGTGCGCCCTTGGATTCCGCCGGTCGGCCCTGCCAATCGCACATGGGGGCGTTTGTCTCAAGCCGGGCAACATCGCGCCTTGCCCGGATGGCGTCTGCACCGTAGATTCAGGGTTCGATTTCAAGTCGCGCCCGGTTCGCCCCGCATCAGTGGTGGCGCGGCGCGGCCCATGCAGGGGGCTGGGGACGCGATGATCCTCGAATGTACGCAATGCCATATGCGCTATCTGGTCGCCGATTCGGCGATCGGACCGGCGGGGCGCACCGTCCGTTGCGCGGGATGCCGGCATAGCTGGTTCCAGCCGCCGGCGATGGTCGATCTGGGGCATGGCACGCGCGAGACGCCGCCGCCCGCCGAACCGGTGCGCGTGCCGCAGCCGGTGGTCCCCGATGCCGCGCCCGACATGGCCCGCGCCGCGCCGGTCGGCGACTATGCGCCCGCCGTCGCCCCGGCCTTTGCCGAATCGGCCTATGCCGCCGACGTGCCGCGTCCGCTGCGCGCGCGTACCGCCGAGCCGTCGCGCCGCTATGTCGATCCCGATGCCGAACGCGCCGAACGGGGCGAGACGGTCAGCGCCTTTGCCCATCAGCCGCCCTTCGTCCCGCGGCGCAACCCCGCGCGCCGGCGCACGGCGATGGCGGTCGCCGCCGGCGTCGCGATGCTCGCCGCGACCGGCGCGATCCTCTATACCGGCACGCCGGGCATCGCCGAACAGCTCGGCCTGCCGATCGCGTCGAATGCCGACAATGCGCTGAAATTCGCGATCAACACCCCCGAACGGCGGCTGTTGTCGAGCGGCAACGAATTGTTCGCGGTTTCGGGCAAGATCATCAACGAGACCGGCAGCCGCCAGCGCATCCCCGACATTCGCGCGGTGCTGAAGGACGATCAGGACCGCAGCGTCTATAGCTGGACGATCAAGCCGCAGACGCGGGTGATCGGGCCGAGCGGCGCGCTGAGCTTCAACAGCGCCGCGCTCGACGTGCCGGCCAATGCCAAGGAACTCGAACTGAGTTTCGCATCGGGGCTGTAAGTGTCGCAACGACCGCTGATCACGGGGCTACGCCTTGCGTTCGGCGGCGGCATTTGCCACTGCGCGGACCCATGAACGCGCCCGCTCCCAAGCCCTGGATCCTCGATATCGCCCCCTATGTCCCCGGCCGGTCGAAGACCGATGACGGGCGACAGGTGGCGAAGCTGTCGTCGAACGAGAATCCGCTCGGCACCTCGCCGCATGCCCGCGCCGCCTTCGCGACGGCGGACCGTAGTCTCGAACGCTATCCCGATGCCGGGGCTGCCGATCTGCGCGCGGCGATCGGGCAGGCGCATGGGCTGGACCCGGCGCGGATCATCTATGGCACCGGGTCGGACGAGGTGCTGCATCTGGCCGCCGGAGCCTATGCGGGACAGGGCGATGAGGTGATCTTCGTCCGCTACGGCTTTGCGGTCTATGAGATCGCGGCGCGGCGGGTCGGGGCGACGCCGGTCGTCGCGCCGGACAAGGACCATGCGACCGATGTCGACGCGATCCTCGGCTGCGTAACCGATCGGACGCGGGTGGTGTTCGTCGCCAATCCCAACAACCCGACCGGCACCTATGCGCCGCGTGTCGAAATCGCGCGGCTGCATGCCGGGCTTCCGTCGCATGTGCTGCTGGTGCTCGATCAGGCCTATGCCGAATATCTCGATCCGGCCGAGGACGATCACGGTCTTGAACTCGCCAAGACTCAACCCAACGTGCTGGTCACGCGGACCTTTTCGAAGATCCACGGGCTTGCCGCCGAACGGATCGGCTGGGGCTATGGATCGGCGGAAGCGATCGACGCGATGCACCGCATCCGCGCGCCGTTCAACGTCACCACCGCCGGACAGCAGGCGGCGATCGCTGCGATCCGCGACAAGGGCTTCGTCGAGGCGAGCCGCGAACATAACCGCCAGTGGCGGACCTGGTTCGAGGGCGAGATCGCGGCGATGGGCAATGCGGGCTTACGCGCCGTACCGTCCAAGGCCAATTTCGTGCTGGTGCTGTTCGAAGGGCCGGTCAGCGCGGGTGACGCGTATCAGGCGTTGATGGACAAGGGCTATATCGTGCGCTGGCTGCCCGGGCAGGGGCTGGCCAACGGCCTGCGCATCTCGATCGGGACCGAGGCGGAGGTGCGTGGTATCGCCGCCGCGCTGCGCGAGATCGTGGGCGGCTGATGCTGCCCTTTTCCCGCGTCGCCATCATCGGGCTGGGGCTGATCGGATCGTCGATCGCGCGCGCGGTGCGTGCCGAAATGCCGACGGTGCGGCTGACCGGGCATGATGCCTCGGCGGAGGCGCGCGAACAGGTGCGGGCGCTGGGGCTGGTCGACGATTGTACCGACCATGCTGGGGCGGCGGTGATCGATGCCGATCTGGTCATCCTGTGCGTGCCGGTGGGGGCGATCGGCGCGGTCGCGGCCGAGATCGCCGACGATCTGCCGGCCGGCGTGATCGTCAGCGATGTCGGGTCGAGCAAGGCGGGGATCGCCGCGGCGCTGGCCGAAGCGTTGCCGGGGGTGACGGTCGTGCCGGCGCATCCGGTCGCGGGGACCGAGCGCAGTGGACCCGAGGCGGGCTTTGCGACGCTGTTCAAGGGGCGGTGGTGCATCCTGACGCCGGCGGCCGATGCCGATCCGACCGCGGTCGAGCGGGTCGCCGAGTTCTGGCGCCGGCTGGGCGCCGATATCGACACGATGGACGCGCAGCATCACGACTTGGTGCTGGCGGTGACCAGCCATTTGCCGCACCTGATTGCCTATACCATCGTCGGGACCGCATCCGACCTCGAGGCGGTGACGCAGAGCGAGGTCATCAAATATTCGGCCGGCGGGTTTCGCGACTTCACCCGCATCGCCGCGTCGGACCCGACGATGTGGCGTGACGTGTTCCTGGCCAACAAGGACGCGGTGCTGTCGATGTTGCAGCGATTTTCCGAGGACCTGTTCGCGCTGCAACGCGCGATCCGCTGGGGCGATGGCGACGAATTGTTCGACCTGTTTACCCGCACGCGCGCGATCCGGCGGTCGATCGTCGAGCAGGGGCAGGACGATGCCCGCGAGGATTTCGGGCGGAACCACGGGTAAGTTTCCTTACCTTCCCCCCTCCCACGAACGTCACCCCAGCGAAGGCTGGGGTTTCCCGGTTGGTTGGCGGGTCGCTTCATCACGGGAAGACCCCAGCCTGCGCTGGGGTGACGCTTTTGGCTGGTGCTACTTTGCCTCGACCACCGGCAGCCACACCGCGCTCGGGTTGGCACCACCGCGTTCGATCGTCACCGTCGCCTTCTTGTAGGCATCCGTGGGCGCGGTGAAGATGTTCGGGACATAGGTTTGCGGGTTGCGGTCGTAAAGCGGGAACAGCGACGACTGGACCTGCACCATGATCCGGTGGCCCGGCTGGAACACATGGTTCACGGTCGGCAGGCGGAAACGGTAGCGCTGCGTCTTGTTCGCCGGAATGGCCGAGGGCTTGGCGAAGTCGCCCCGATAGCGGCCGCGGAAGATGTCGAGGCTGATGGGCAACTGATAGCCGCCCATCGAAGGCTGACCGGGCACGACGTCGGGATAGACGTCGATGACCTTCACCACGAAATCGCCGTCGGTGCCGGTCGTCTTCGCAAAGATGTCGGCGATCGGCGCGCCGGCCACCTTGATTGGCTGCGTCAGCACCGGGGTCTGGTAGGTCATGACGTCGGAGCGGCCGTCGGCATGGCGCTGGTCGCTGACCAGCCACGCCTTCCACCGGCCGTCGTCGAAATTGACCGGGCGCGAGAGGTGCGGGACCGGCTTGGCGGGGTCGGAAACGTAGGAGTCGCCACCGGCCTTGGCAGCGGTGAAGCCGAGATCGCCGTCGGCGCCGAGATAGATGGGTTTGAGCGGCGCAGCGCAGCCCTTCTCGCATGCGAGCGGCCAGTTCGGCAGTTCGTCCCAGTGGTTTTCGCCGGTATTGTAGATCAGCGCCTGGGGCGGGGTGAAGGCGGGGCGGCCATCGCGCAGATACTGGTCGAAGAACGGGAACAGGTAATTCTCGCGCCATTGCAGCGCGGTATCGCCGTTGAACTTCAGGTCGCCGAGCGTCGAGCCGTCATAGTTCGCGCCGCTGTGCCGCCAGGGGCCCATTACGAGGAAATTGTTGCCGCCCTTGCCCTTCGCCTTCAGCGCCTCCCACGCGGTGATCGCACCGTACATGTCCTCCTGATCCCACAGGCCCTGTTCCCACATGGTGGGGACGTTGGAGGGGTTGGCGGCCAGCAGCTTGTCGAGCGCCTGTCCCTGCCAATAGGCGTCATAGGCAGGGTGCGCGACGAAGCGTTGCCAGAAGGGCAGCTGGTCGTAGCCCGACGCCTTCGCCCAGGCATTGGCCGAACCGACGTTCCGGAACTGGTCGTAATCGTCGTAGGTGGTGGACGGCGGCGCGGCACCGGCGCCCTTATAGCCAGTCTGGCTGCCGATCCAGCCGATATTGGCGAGGCGGAACGCGCCGTAATGGAACCAGTCGTCGCCCATCCAGCCGTCGATCATCGGGCTTTCCGGTGCGGCGACCTTGAGCGCGGGATGCGGGTTGAGCAGCGCCATGACGACGGTGAAGCCCTCGTATGACGATCCCAACATCCCTACGCGGCCGTTGCTTTCGGGCAGGTTCGCCTTGTTCACCAGCCAGTCGATCGTGTCATACGCGTCGGTGACATGGTCGACATTGGTCGGGTTCAGGGGGCCGCGCACCGGGCGGGTGACGACATACTCCCCCTCCGACCCGTATTTGCCGCGAATGTCCTGGAATACCCGGATATAGCCGGCGCGGGTGAAGACCTCGTCGCCCTGCGGCAGGGTTGCGACATAGCTGGTGCTGTCGGCACGCGCGACACGGCCGGAGGCGTTGTAGGGGGTGCGGGTCAGCAGGATCGGGGCGTTGACCGCGCCTTTGGGGATCATGATCACCGTGTGCAGCTTCACCCCGTCGCGCATCGGGATCATCACTTCGCGCTTCACATAGTCGTATTTGTCGGTCGGCGGCACGAACTTGGCGGGAATGTCGCCCTTGGGCGGCCAGATATCGGGGCCGGGAGCGGCGGTCTGCGCGGCGAGCGAGGTGGCGCCGAGCGCGAGGGTGCAGGCGAGAAGCAGCGGGCGGAAACGCATCGATACGGGCTCCGGGAGATGATGTTTCATCGTCCGGCGGTGCGAGCATGAAGTCAATACGGACTGTTTCGAAGGTTATGAAGTTGCCACGCAGTCAGCATCAAACAGCAGCGGCGCCGACCCTGTTACAGGGCGACGCCGCGGCATAAGTTGACACTCGAAGGGTTCAGGCGCCCTGCGGGGTCGGCGATCCGAAGGGGCCGCGGGGGCGGCGGGTCTTGGGGATCGAGGTGCCGCCGGCCGCCAGCGGGGCGGTGGGCGTTCCTTCGTCGCGGCCGATATCCTCGCCCGCGATCAGGCGCTTGATCTCGTCGCCCGACAGGGTTTCGTATTCGAGCAAGGCCCCTGCCAGCAGGTGGAGCTGATCGACATGATCGGTCAGCAGCTTGCGGGCGCGGTCCAGACCACCTTCGACGATGCGCTTGATCTCGCTGTCGATCAGTTCGGCAGTCTTGTTGGACATCCGCGCGGGCGCCGAGGACGAGTAGCCGAGGAAGCTTTCGCCCTGCGGTTCGGCATATTCGACCGGGCCAACCGCGTCGGACATGCCCCAGCGGGTGACCATGTCGCGGGCGAGACTGGTCGCCTGCTGAATGTCGCCCGAGGCACCCGACGACACCTTGTCATAGCCGAAGATGATTTCCTCGGCGATGCGACCGCCCATGGCGACCGACAGGTTCGCGTACATCTTGTCGCGGTGATAGCTGTACGAGTCGCGTTCGGGCAAACGCATGACCATGCCCAGCGCACGGCCGCGCGGGATGATCGTCGCCTTGTGGATCGGGTCCGATGCCGGTTCGTGGAGCGAGACGATGGCGTGGCCGGCCTCGTGATAGGCGGTCATGCGCTTTTCATCGTCGGTCATGACCATCGAGCGCCGTTCGGCACCCATCATGACCTTGTCCTTCGCTTCCTCGAATTCCGAGTTGGCGACCAGTCGCTTGCCCTTGCGCGCCGCCATCAGCGCCGCTTCGTTGACGAGGTTGGCGAGATCGGCACCCGAGAAGCCGGGCGTACCACGGGCGATGACGCGCGGATCGACGTCGGGGGCCAGCGGCACCTTCTTCATATGGACCTGCAGGATCTTGATCCGGCCCTCGATATCGGGGCGCGGGACCACGACCTGGCGATCGAAGCGGCCCGGACGCAGCAGCGCAGGGTCGAGCACGTCGGGACGGTTGGTCGCCGCGACGATGATGATGCCTTCGTTCGCCTCGAACCCGTCCATTTCGACCAGCAGCTGGTTCAGCGTTTGCTCGCGCTCGTCATTGCCGTTGCCGAGACCAGCACCACGATGACGACCGACCGCGTCGATTTCGTCGATGAAGACGATGCACGGCGCCGACTTCTTCGCCTGTTCGAACATGTCGCGGACGCGGCTGGCGCCGACGCCGACGAACATTTCGACGAAGTCCGAACCCGAAATGGTGAAGAAGGGCACGCCCGCCTCACCCGCGATCGCGCGGGCGAGCAGCGTCTTGCCGGTACCGGGTGAACCGACTAGCAGCGCGCCCTTCGGAATCTTGCCGCCGAGGCGGGCGAACTTGGTCGGATCCTTGAGGAAGTCGACGATCTCGGTCAGCTCGGCGCGTGCCTCGTCGATGCCGGCGACATCGTCGAAGGTGACCTTGCCTTCCTTCTGCGTCAGCATCCGCGCGCGCGACTTGCCGAAGCCCATCGCGCCGCCGCCGCCGCCGCCCTTCTGCATCTGGCGCAGGACGAAGAAGGCGATGCCGAGGAACAGCAGGAAGGGCAGCGACTGGTACAGCATGACCAGCCAGATGTTCGGCCCTTCGTCGGGACGCGCGTTCATGACGACGTTCTTCGCGCGCAGCCGTTCGATCAGGTTCGGATCGTTCAGCGCATTGGTGCGGAACTTGTCGTCATTGGTATAGGTGCCGGTGATGGTGTTGGTCGCGATGTTGACGTCGCGGACCGACCCTTCGTCGACCTTGTTCAGGAAGGTCGAATAGGGGATCACCTGACCCTGGTTCTGCGTCGACGGGCCGTTGAACAGCTGGACGAAGATCGCCAGCGATACGAGGATGCCGACCCAGATCAACAGGCTCTTCATCCACGGATTGCTGCCGCCGTTGTTGTCGGGGCCGTTCTGCTTGTCGTTGTCGTTCATGCGGACGTGCTACCTCTCAGTAACCACAAGATAGGCTAGTGAAGGTTAATGACAATGGAACAACGTCGATCAGGGTGATCGACGCGGCGGAGCGGGCGAAAACCGCCAGATTTCGCCTTTCGGCATTACCAGGACCCCGGCCTGGGTTGCCGATTTTCCGGAGTCGAGCGCGTCGAGCAGCGATTCGATGTTGGCGGCGTCGGACCAGCGGCCTTCGGTGAGGCGGTGAGTCGCACGGGTCTCGGCGATCGCACGGCGGGCGAGGCGGCGGCGCAATTCTCGGGGCAGGTCGGTGACGTCGATGCGGATTTCGGGACCGTTCGATGTGTGGCGGGTGCGCCAGAGCCAATCGACGGTTTCGGTCAGCGCGGCGTCGACTTCGCGGCAATGGGCGGCGGCGGCGGCGAGCGCGAGCGGGTCGAGCCGGCCGGTGGCGAGCAGGGCGCGGGCATGGGTGCGGTCGTGGCGTGGGTCGGCGTTCGACGGGTCGTCGACGAAGGGCAGGTCGGCGGCGAGGGTGCGCAGTTCGGCGCGGCGCCAGTTCAGGAGCGGGCGGATGATGGGGAGGCGTCGCACCGTGCCATCCGAGTGTCCCCGCGGAGGCGGGGACCCAGGGGCGCCTGTCTCGACCGTTGCGTCCTGCCGCTCTGGACCCCCGCCTGCGCGGGGGTACGGTTTGTCTGCTTCGTTGATTGCGTCACCCCGGCGCGGGCTGGGGTCTTCCGCGGGAATGGCGTGGTGGTCGGCCGCCAGAGACCCCAGCCTGCGCTGGGGTGACGTTGGCGGTGGCGTGGTGTGCCACCGGGCGGGGTCGAACAGCCAGCGCGGGCGGATGCCGGCGAGACCGGCGGGGCCGGAGCCGCGAGCGGCGCGCATCAGGAAGGTTTCGGCCTGGTCGTCGGTATGGTGCGCGGTGGCGAGGGCGACGGCGTTCGCGGCGAGCGCCCAGTCGGCGAGGAGCGTGTAGCGGAGGTGGCGGGCCTGTGCCTGGATGCTGGCGCCGGCGGGTGGTTTATCGGGCGACAGGACGGTGTGGGGGATGCGGTTGGCGTGGCACCAGCCGGCGACCATGGCGGCTTCGTCAGCCGAGGCGGCGCGCAGACGGTGGTCGACGGTGGCGGCAAGGATCGCGGCCGGGAAGGCGCTGGCGGCGAGGGCGAGCATTGCCATCGAGTCCGGGCCGCCGGAGACGGCGAGCGCGAGCGGGGTGGCGGGGGTCGGTGTGGCGGCGAGCGCGTGGAGGTCGGCGGTGAAGCGGGTGACGGTTTCGGGGGGTAGGGTCATTGGGGGCGTGGGGGCGTCTGGTTGGACGCAATCGCGCCGTGCTTCCGATCCGTTTTACGGCCGCTCCCCGTTCGCTTCGAGCGCAGGTTCGAGCTTGTCGAGAACCGTAGTCGAGAAGGGGGTGCCGCCAGCAACCGGGTTCTCGACGGACGCTTCTCGACTTCGCTCGAAGCTGCTCGAACCGAACGGTGGGTGTGGGGGGAGGTCATCGCGGCAACAACGAGGCGCCTAATCTGGTCGCATCCCCTGCGCGCAAACGTACGCCGTTCGTCCTGCGAAGCGGTCGAGCCTGTCGAAACGGCGTATCGAAGGACCGCCGCCGGTGCTTCGATACGGGCCTTCGACAAGCTCAGTCCCTACTCAGCACGAACGGTTGGGGAGGCGTGGTCTCGCGCCGCCCCGGCCTCACGCGCACTTGTTCGCGATCCGCCCCTTGGCGATATCGGCCTTCATCGTCGCCGAGATCTTGTCGCCATAGACGTCGGTCAGTTCGCCATAGACGTCGCAGGCTTCCTTGGTCTTCTTCAGACGGGTCAGCGCGTCGGCGAGGTAGAACAGGCTGTCCGGCGCACGCTCTCCGTCCGGTAAGTTTTTGTAATTGTCGTAAAATTCTCGGCTGGCGAGGCTGGGTTTGCCGTCGTCGAGATAGGAGCGGCCGATCAGGTTCTGCGCGAAGCTGGCGCGGCGGTGCTTGGGATATTGCTGCACGACCGGGCGGAGCGCGGCGATCGCTTCGGGGTAGAGCTTCGCGTTCCACAGCCGATAGCCATAGGTATAGCCGTCCTCGGCCACGTCGCCGGTCGACGGCTTTTCGATCGCGTTGACGCGCGCGGCGCGGGCCGGGTCGGCGACGGGCGTCGCGGCGGGGGCGCCGAGCGTGCCGCCGCCATTGCCGGGACCGCGCGTCGCAGGGGCAGGGGCCGGCGTATCGGTGCTGGTGTCGCCCGCTGCCGCGACCGCGCCGGGGGTGGCGGGGGGCAGCGCGCCGGCCTCGACCGTCTTCAGGCGCGCGTCGGTGGCGGTCCGATAGGCGGCGAACGCCTCTTCGAGCTGGCGCTGCTTGTACTGGACCTGTTCGAGCTGGCCGGTCAGCGACTGCTGCTGCGATTCGAGCGCATCGACGCGCGCAGTCAGCGTGGCGAGCGGGCCGCTCGACGGGGTGCCGGGGATTTCGGTCGGCTGGGTGGGCGCGGTGATCTGCGGTTCGACCTGATTGGGGGCGCCGCCGGGAAAGACCTTGCGCTGCACGGCGCGCATCTCGCGCTCCAGCTTGTTGACGCGGCCGTCGAGCGCGCCCTGATCCTGGGCGGCGGCGGGCAGGGCGAGGAGCAGGCCGAGCGCGGCGAGCGGCAGGCCGAGGAGAGGTCGCATGGAAAGGCCCTTCGAGGCGGACAAAATTGGACTGTGGCGCATCGGGCCTGTCGCCACGCTTAACCCGCCGGGCTGGGGGTCGGGGTGGGCGTGGCGCGGGCGCGCAGCGCGTCGGCACTGATCCCGGCGGTGATCGCGCGTTCGGCGGTGCCGAGCGGCGGCACGTTCGACCCGTTGAGCGTGACGGTCAACAGGTCGGGGCGGCCGGTGCGGATCTGCGGGTTCTTTGCGGTTTCGGGCACGTCGTAGCGCTCGTTCGCCGCCATCTCCTTGTTCACCAGCGTGCCGGTATCGTCGAAGATCCGGACCCAGACCGGGCCGGTGGCGGTGAGCGTCACCTGTCCGCCGCTGGCCGGTGCCGCGACCGGCACGCTGGCGCCGCCGGGTGCCGCGGTCGGAGTGGGGGCGGGCAGCATGCCGAGATCGCCGGCGACGGTCGCGGCCGGGGCGGCCGGTTCGTCCTGGCGGAACAACGAGGTGCCGAAGAACACGCCGACCACCAGCAGCACGACGATCGCGATCGCGGCGGCGGCGGCGACCAGCCCGCCCGAGGGACCGCGGCGCGCGTCGATCGGCTCGAGGTCCTGCAGCGGTTCGGGGCGCTGGTAGTTGGCGGCGAGTTCGGCGCGGAGCGCGCGGGCGACCTCGGTCTCGTCGACGCCGACCGCGCGGGCATAGGCGCGGCCGAAGCCCATCGCATAGGTGGTCGAGGGTAGCGCCTGGAACTTGCTGTCCTCGACCGCTTCGAGGTGGCGGAGCGGGATGCGGGTGCGCTGCGCGATGTCGGACAGGGTCAGGCCCTGCGCCTCGCGTGCGGAGCGCAGCATCATGCCCGCCGTCCGTGGCGTGCCCGTGGTGCCGTCGCCGTCCATCATCACTGTCCTTCTTACCCGCTTGCTTCCCGCCCCCGGTCGCGGGAGGGTTTCGGCCAGCGGGCTGCGCCTGTCAACGCCGGAGCGGGGAGGTGGCGGGGTTTTGGGGTGGGACTTGCCGATCCTCCCCCGCCTGCGGGGAGGGGGGCCAGCGCAGCTGGGGGAGTGGGTGGCGGCATGCGGTGCGGTTGCGTTGCGGGGCGATCCCCCTCCACCATGCTGCGCATGGTCCCCCTCCCCGCCGGCGGGGAGGAGTTTAGGTGACCTCTACGCCGTTGGTTTTGGCCCATTCTTCGAGCGCGGGGCGGAGGGTTCTGGCCGGGGTGGCGAGCAGGCGGTCGATTTCGGTCATTGCCGCCTGGCGGTCGAGCGAGCGGATCATCGCTTTCACCGGGCCGACCGCGGCCGGGGTGATCGACAAGCGGTCGATGCCGAGTGCGATCAGCGCCATCGCTTCCAACGGCCGCCCGCCCATTTCGCCGCAGACGGCGACGGGCTTGCCTGCTTCGTGCGCGGCGCGGGTGACGCGGCGCAGGAAGCGGAGGATGGCGGGGCTGAGCCAGTCGTAGCGCATGGCGAGGCGCGGGTCGGCGCGGTCGGCGGCGAACAGGAATTGTGTCAGGTCATTGGTGCCGATCGACAGGAAGTCGAGGCTGGGCCACAGGAAATCGAGGACGTCGGCGAGCGCCGGCACCTCCAGCATCGCGCCGTAGCGGATGTCGTTGGGGAGCGATTTGCCGCGACCGCGCAGCCATTCGCGCTGCGCCTCGAAAATGCCGCGCGCTTCGTCGAATTCCCAGGGTTCGCTGACCATCGGGAACATGACGTTCAAGGTGCGGCCCGAGGCGGCCTCGATCAGGGCGCGGGCCTGGGCCTTCATCAGCCCTTCGCGGCCGAGCGCGAGGCGCAGCGCGCGCCAGCCCATGGCCGGGTTCTCCTCGTCATGCCCCTCGGCATGGTCGAGATAGGGCAACGCCTTGTCGCCGCCGATATCGACGGTGCGGAACACGACCGGGCGGTCGCCGGCGACGTCGAGCACGTCGCGATAGAGGCGCTGCTGGCGCTCGCGCTGCGGCAGGGTGGCCGACACGAGGAACTGGAATTCGGTGCGGAACAGGCCGATGCCGTCGGCACCGGTCAGGTCGAGCGCGGCGACGTCGTCGCGCAAGCCCGCATTGACCATCATCGTGACGCGGTGGCCGTCCTTCGTGACCGGCGGCTCGCCCTTCATCGCGGCGAAGGCGGCGCGGCGCTTTTGCGTCAGCGCCAGCTTGGCCTCGAACGCCTCCTCCATCGCCGAGGTCGGGCGGATGACCAGCAGGTCCTCGACCGAATTGAGCAGCAGGCGATCCCCTTCCGCGATCAGGCGGCGGACGTCGCGGACGCGGCCGAGCACCGGCACCCCCATCGCGCGCGCGACGATGACGACGTGCGCGGTCAGCGACCCTTCCTCAAGCACCACCCCTTTCAGCCGGCGGCGGTCATATTCGAGCAGTTCGGCAGGACCCAGGTTGCGGGCGATCAGGATCGTGTCCTGCCGCAAGCCCATTTGCGCGGCGGTGCCGAGCTGTCCCGACACGATGCGCAGCAGGCGGTTGGAGAGGTCCTCCAGATCGTGCATCCGGTCGGCGAGCAGCGGATCCTTGATCTCGCGCATCCGCATCCGGGTGCGTTGCTGCACACGCTCGATCGCGGCTTCGGCGGTCAGGCCGCTGTCGATCGCCTCGTTGATGCGCCGCGCCCAGCCCTCGTCATAGGCGAACATCTTGTAGGTCGCGAGCACCTCGTCATGTTCGCCGCCGACGCCGAATTCGGCCTGGTTCGACATGCGTTCGATCTGGTCGCGCATCTTGTCGAACGCGGCATAGACGCGGTGGCGCTCCGCCTCGACATCCTCGGCCACGGTATGTTCGATGACGATGCGCGGCTGGTGAAAGACGGCGACGCCCGCCGCCATGCCCTCGACCAGCTTGAAGCCCGGCACGCGTACCGCGCCGGTCGCCTGCGGCCGGGTGGAGGTGGCGCCGGTCGCGTCGATCAGGTCGGCATTGGCGATGAGTTCGGACAGCACCATCGCGACGGTCTGCAACGCTTCGATCTCGACATCGGCATAGCGGCGCGGATCGGCATGCTGCACCGCCAGCACGCCGACCGCGCGTTCGCGGCGGATGATCGGCACGCCGGCAAAGCTGTGATAGATTTCCTCGCCCGTTTCGGGGCGATAGGCGAAGTCGGGATGGGTCGCGGCCTCGGCGAGGTTCAAGGTTTCGACATTGGCGACGATGGTGCCGACCAGCCCCTCGCCCGGGGCCAATTTGGTGACGTGCACCGCCTCCTGCGCCAGCCCCACGGTGGCGAAGAGTTCGAGCAGCCCTTCGCGCAGCAGATAGATCGAGCAGACCTCGCTATCCAGCGCCTCGGCGATGATGCGGACGACCGAGTTGAGCTTCGCCTGCGCCGGACTTCGCGACGCCATCACGTCGTGAAGGTTCGTCAGGATTTCGCGGGCGGAAGCGGAGGCCGAGGGCATGGGGAGAAGGGCTAACACGGGAAGGAGGGGGCGTCACGACGCTTTAGGTCGGGGGTGGGGGATTCAGGTGTGCCCATGGGTTCGTCATTCCCGCGAAGGCGGGAATCCATAAACGCTGACGTTCGGGCAGGAAGCGCCGCCGTTGCGTCTATGGGTCCCCGCCTTCGCGGGGACGACGGCTTGTTCGTAGCCGATGTTGGCGGTTACAAATTGCGCACCAGCCGTTCGGCGACCGCGATCCATGGTGCGACCAGCGCGACCGGGCTGGCGCCGAGCCGGGTCGGGAGCAGCGACACCGCGTCGCCGTCGAACGCTAGCAGCCGCCCGAACAGGAAGCGGCCGGCGGGGCCGGGGGCGAGGACGTCGCGGTGGAGGGCCGCCAGATAGTCGGCAGGCGCGAGGCGGCGGCACCAGACCATGTCGCCCGCACGGTAATCGCCGGTCGCGCTCTGCACGATCACCGCGACCAGATCGGGTTCGGCGCGCGGCGGCGTGACGCTCATCGCCCGACGGGGAGCGGCGGCACCGGTGGCGTCGAGCAGCGCCGCCACGGGCAGGTCAGGGCGTTCGGGCAGGCGGACGAGATCGGCGGCATCGACCGCCAGCGCCTGCGCAATGCGGTTCAGCCAGCCGACCGAGACGGTGCGGGTGCCGGTTTCGAGCCGGCCGATGGTCTGCGCGGTGGTCGGCGGCACGCAGCGGATCGCGACCTCCTCCAGCGTCAGTCCGCGCGCGCGGCGCACCTCGCGGATGGCGGTAATCATGCATGGCCCTTTCGCAAACCCATCTGGTTCAAACGCTTTCCTACAAGCGTGGAGCTGTGACAAGCCCGTCGAGGCGAACGGGAGATGCAGGATGCGTGAACTGGTGGGACGGCGGCTGGCGGCGGGGCGGATCGAGGATGCGCCGGGCGGGCGGCGGGTGACGGTAAATCTGCGCGAATCGCCGCTCGACTGGTTGCGGTCGCGGGCGATGGTCGACGCGCGGCAATATGATGCGGGCGAGCGGTTGCGCGGCGATTATGAGCGCGCGGCGCTGGGGCCGCAGGTGACGATGCGTTGGGACTGCGCGCCACGGGGCGCCAAGGGGGCACCGGTCGACCCGTCGGGCGGGCAGATCGCGGCCAAGGCACGGTTCGATGCGGCGATCGCGGCGGTCGGGCCGGGGCTGTCGGATATTCTCTGGCGGACGGTGTGCGCGAACGAGGGGCTGCCGGCGGCGGAGAAGTCGCTGGGCTGGCCGGCGCGGGCCGGGCGGCTGGTGCTTACGCTGGCGCTCGATCGGCTGGCGGCGCATTATCGGTTGGGGTGAATTTCCGATACGCCCAGCCGATGGCGATCAGCGCTGCGCCGAGCCCCATGAAGGAGAGGATGCGCAGCACGCCTTCTAACGCGGCGGCATCGATCAGGAAGACTTTGAGGGTGGTGAGGGTCAGCAGCGCGAGACCGAAGCGGCGCAGATCGGCGCTGCCGACCGACAGGCCGCGCCACAGCCAGACGATGGCGAGGCCGAGCATCGCCGCCGAATAGCCCCAGTTTTCGGGCGTCGAGACCGGGCCGGTGAGGAACGTGCCATGGGCCAGCTGGCGGATGGTGGCGAGGGTGGCGGCGAGGGTCAGCAGCGCCGCGATCAAGCTGCGGCGGGGGACGTCGCGCAGCCGCCAGACGAGGGCGGCGGCGAAGCTGAAATGGAGCGTGGCGGCGTTGAGAAGGGGGAGCGGGCCGACCGCTTGTGCGATCCAGACCGGGTTGAGGCCGAGCAGGTCGTACCAGACGATCCGCGCCAGGCCGAGGAGGAGGAAGGCGGTCGCGAGGCGGCACTGGCGGTGCCACAGCAGCGCACCGGTCAGCAGTGCGAGATCGGTAAGCAGCGCGCGTTCGATGAAGCCGTTCGCCTGAAAACGGGGCAGGGTGGCGATGGCGAAGGGCTGTTTGAGCAGGACATAGCCACCGAGCAAGGTCAGCGCGATCTGCACCGGCAGGATGAGGCGGCGGTTCGATCCGAACAGGGCGGGCGCCCGCCATGCCGCGACCAGCACCGCGATGCCGGGGAGCAGGAGGAGCGTCGCGGCATCGCTGGCAGGCGGCAGATAGGCATAGGGGAAGACGTCGAAGCCCAGCGACTTGCTGAGCGCGACCCCGATCTGGGCGATCGGTTCGGCGGCGGCGAGGATGAGGAGCAGCCAGGGCAGCGCGGCCAGCCGCCCGATCACCGGCGCGTCGAGGCGGAGTGCTGCGAGCAGGACGCCGCCGGCGGCGAGGGGTGCGAGCGCCAGCCATGGTGCGGGCAGCAGCATGGCGAGGAGGATGCTGGCCGCCAGCGCGACGGTGGCGACGCCGCCGACCAGCCCCGCATCACGCTGCGCGATCCGGTCGCGGTGACGCCATGTCAGTGCCGCTCCCGCGAGCGCAAGCAGTAGCCATAAGGCGGGGCGGGCGATCCATGGCGTGCACAGCTGCAGGGCGAGCAGCGGGCCGATGGTGCCGGTGAGTGCGACCCATGCCCAGCCGGGACTGCGCCGGGAGAGGGCGGCACCGGCTGCGGCGAAGAGCAGCAGGGCGAGCGGCACCATCGCTTCGGTAGCGTTGCCGTCGTCCTGCACCATGCCGGCCGCGGTCAGCAGCGTGACGAGGATCGCGGCGGCGAGCGCGGCGGGGAGCAGGGTCGCGTCGCGCCATGCGAGGAACAGCGCCGCCGCCGACAGCGTCAGGTAGAAGCCCCAGGCGAGCGGCGAGAAGTCGAGCATCGGTGCGATCGCCAGCATCTGCACCAGCGCGGCGAGAAGGGGCGCGGCGCGCAGCCAACGCCGCTCGATCGCGGCGCGCGGGGCGGCGAGGCTGCCGGCGATGGCGAGGGCCACGAGGAACGCGCCGATCCCGGCCAGCCGGTCGGGCGGGACCAGCGCGATCAGCAGCGCCGCCCAGCCGAAGGCGGCGACGAGCGTGCTGACCGCCAGCCATGCCCAGCCGCGCACGATCGCGAGGGCGAGCAAGGCGGCGACGAACAGGCCGAGATAGGCGAGCAGCGCGCCGATGCCCGCGGCGTCATAGCCGGCGACGAGCGGTGCCGCGAACCCGCCGATCAGCGCCATGATCGCGGTCGGTGGTCCGTGGCGCAGCGCGAGGAACAGGCCGAGCGCGGTGATCGCCAGCATGATCGCGAACCCGCCAAGCGGGGCGATCAGATGGTAGAGCGCGGCGGCGAGATAGAGCGTCGCATAGGCCGAGGCGATGCCGGCACCGGCCAGCACCTGCGCGATGCGCGGGTCTTCGCGGGTTGCGGGCACGCGGCGGGCGGCCTCGCTGCCGATCAGCAGGGCGAGTGCGAACAGCGCGGCGAGCGCGGTGCGGATCGCCGGGGTCAGCCATCCCGCCTCGATCGACAGGCGGACAAGGAAGATGCCGCCGACGACCAGCGCCAGCCCGCCGATCCACACCGGCAGGCGGCTGCCGACCAGCGTTTCGAAATCGATGCTGGGGAGGGCGGGGCGGGGCAGGGCACGACGGCGTGGCGCTGGCGTTGTCGGGGGCGGGGCGATCGGTCGGGCGGGTTCGACGATCGCGACCGGATCGGGCAGCCGCGCCTCCAGCGCCGTGACGCGCCGGTGCATCCGGGCCAGCGCGACCGTCAGCGCGATCACCGTGAGGAGGAGGACTATCGTCACCACCACCGATTGTGGCACAGCGCGGGCGTCGGTGTCGCCCCCCTGACGGGCCAATGGAGACGCACCCATGAAGATATACGGTTCGACCATCTCCCCCTTCGTGCGCAAGGTAGTGGTCTTTGCCGAGGAAAAGGGGCTGTCGGTCGAGCTGGTCCCGACCGCACCGGGCGATACCACGCCCGCGTTTCGCGCGATCAGCCCGTTCGGGCAGATCCCGGCGATGGTCGACGACGATTTCACGCTAGCCGATTCGAGCGCGATCATCGCCTATCTCGAGGCGAAACATCCCGATCCGGTGCTGATCCCCGCCGACGCTCAGGCGCGGGGGCGCACGATCTGGTTCGACGAGCTGGCGGATACGGTGATCTTCGCCACGGGCCGCACGATGCTGTTCAACCGGGTGGTCGGGCCGTTGTTGCGCGGGGTGCCGGGCGATGCGGCGGCGGCGGACAAGGCCGAGCGCGAGCAATGGCCGCCGATCCTCGCCTATCTGGAACAGGCGGCGACGGGGCGCGATTTTCTGGTCGGGGACGGCCTGACGCTGGCCGATATCGCGGTGACCAGCGCGCTGGCGAGTTCGCTGCACGCGACCGCGCCGGTCGATGCCGCGAGCCATCCCGAACTGGCGCGTTATCTGGACGCGATGCTGGCGCGGCCGGCCTTTGCCCGGCGGCTGGAGGCGGAGCGCGGATTTCTGGCCAAGGTGCGGAGTAAGGTGGCGTGAGGTTTCGGTTCGTTCACTGCCATGGGTCTGGCAACGACTTTCCGTTGATCGACGCGCGGGGGATCGCCCTGTCCGATCAGGAATGGGCACGGGTGGCGCGGGCGCTGGCGGATCGGTCGGGCGACGTCGGCGGCGACGGGTTGCTGTTGCTAACTGGCGGGGATGGGTCGCATATTTTCGGGATGCGGATGTTCAATCCCGATGGGTCGGAGGCGGAGACGTGCCTGAATGGGCTGCGCTGTACCGCGCGGCTGGGGTTCGAGGTCACGGGCACCGCGGCCGGGCGGGTGCGGTTGAAGGTGAGCGACGCCGAGGCGCGGCGGGTGGCGCCGATCGCGGACGGCGTGACCACGATTGAGACGAAGGTGGGGCCGGTGTCGCTTAGCCCCAAGGAAGTCGGGTTGAGCGCCGGCGATGCGCCGTTCGTCGAGGCGATCATTCCGGGGTTGCCGAGCGAGCGCACGTTCACCGCGGTGGCGATGCCCAATCCGCATCTGGTGGCGTTCGTCGATGCGGTCGACGATGGCGAGCTGGTGGCGCTGGGCGACTGGTGCGAGGCGGGGCCGGCGCTGATCCCGGCGCGGGCCAATGTCAGCTTCGTCGAGTTGCGCGAGAAGGGCCATGCCCCGGCGCTGTTCGTGCGGACCTATGAGCGCGGCGTCGGGCTGACCAACAGCTGCGGCAGCGCGATGGCGGCATCGACGCTGGCGGCGGCGCGGACGGGACGGATCGGCTGGGGGGTGGAGACGCGGGTCTTCAATCGCGGCGGCATGGTGCGCGCGACGGCTGCGGTCGGCGACGTGGTGACGATCGCGGGCAACGCGACGTTCACGTGGGACGGGGAGGTCGACGTCGATCCGGCGACGGGGGCGGTCGGGCCGGTGCGGATTTTGGCGCGGCGCGAGGAGGAGGTTGCAGCCTGGGAGGGGATGTTGGCGGGGTTGTGAGTTGGTTTGCCCCTGTTCCACTATAGCCATCCCGTTCGCTTCGAGCGCAGGTTCGAGCCTGTCGAGAACCGTAGTCGAGAAGGGGTTGCCCCAAACGACCGCGTTCTCGACGGACGCTTCTCGACTTCGCTCGAAGCTGCTCGAACCGAACGGGTTGGGGGCGGGGGTTGGGGACCGAGCTACCCGTGCTTCGATACGGGTCTTCGACTGCGTTCAGCCCCTACTCAGCACGAACGGTGGGGGTAGATCAGCTTGGGCGAGTTACGCCGTCCGTGCCAGCATTGCCGCCTCGACGCTCTCCAGCCCTTCGGCGCTGGCGATGGCCAAGTCTAGCGGCCTCCCGCCCAGGGCTTCGTCATGGCCGTTGAGGAAGGCCATCGCCTTGTCGCGTTCGCCAAAGCGGCGGAAGGCGCTGGTCGCGACCTGACCCTGGCGGGTGGCCTGATCGGGGGTCAGGCGGACGGTCGTGTATTTGCGCTGGAACCGCATCGCGCCGGGCTTGCGCGGGGTTTCGGCCGGAGCATCGGCCAGCGTGTCGACGGGGGCGGTCATGCCGCCACCATCCGGCCCGACGCGCCGAGCATGGTGCGCAGCGTTTCGATCTTGGTTTCGTAGCAGCGCGCGGTGCCGTCGTGCGACTGGCGCGCCTGCGACGTGGTGGCGGTGGCGGCGCGCATCAGCGCGACCTGATGGCGGTGCAGCAAATCGTTGAGGTCCATGGATGACGCTCCCAACAGCGTAAGCGGAAGCACGTGCGTCTCCCGGTCGCTGGCGCCTACGGACCATCTGCCAACGATGACCGGGATATGGGGACGATGCCCGGCCCGCGCTATGGCTGTGGTAAAACGAACCAAATGGGAACAATGCGCTTGACATCGTCACGCTGATATGGAACAAAACAGGAACAGTGAGGAATTGCGGATCGGGGCCGGGCGGCGACGCCTTCGGCCCCGTTTCGCGTCCGGGACACTCGATCGGGGGGAAGACGATGGAGCGGGAGGAAGTGCTGACCAGCGGGGGCAGGCGACCGGTGCAGCAGCAGCGGATCGCCGGCGGATGGACGCCGTCGCGCCGTGCACAGTTTCTGGATCATGTGGCGGCGACCTGTAACGTCAGGGCGGCGACCGAAGCGGTCGGGCTGACGCAGGCCAGCGTCTATGCGTTGCGCCGACGCGATGCCGCCTTTGCCGAACAGTGGCGCATGGCGTTGCTGGCCGGGTATGACCGGCTGGAGGAGATGCTGGTATCGAAAGCGATTGCCGCATTGGAGGATGTCCCGGTCGGCGATCCCGACAAGGTCGTCACCGGTCCGATCAGCGTCGAACAGGCGATCCGGCTGCTCGATCGGCATCGGGCGCTGGTCAAGGAGGGCACCGGGCGGCGCGAGGCGCAGTTGCGGGCGACGCAGGCCGAGACGGATGCGATGCTCATCAAGCGGATCAAGGCGATGCGTGGCAAGCTGGAGCGTCGGACATGAGCGGGATGGACCCGCTGGTCCGGGCATTGGCCGAGATGGACGATGTGCAACTCGAACGGACGCTGGCACGGCTGACCCCGCATCGCCGCCGCGAATTGGCGACGCGGTGGAAGCTGTGGGCGCATGATGGCCAAACGATCGCCGACAATGACTGGACGGTATGGCTGATCCAGGCAGGGCGGGGGTTCGGCAAGACCCATGCCGGGGCCGAATGGGTCTGCGGACAGACCGCCGACCAACGCGACCTTCGCATCGCGCTGGTCGGCGCGACCCGGCGCGACGTCGAGCAGGTGATGATAAGGGGACCGGCGGGGGTGCTGGCGATCGGCCGGCATTTCGGGCCGGTCACCTACCGTCCCTCGCGCGGCGTGGTGGAGTTCGGATCGGGGGCGCGTGCCTATATCTATGCCGCCGAGAGCGCGGAAAGCCTGCGCGGGCCCGAACATCATATCGCGTGGTGCGACGAGCTGGCCAAATGGCGCAATGCCGATGCGACGTGGGACAATCTGATGATGGGGATGCGGCTGGGCGAGCGGCCGCAGACGCTGGTGACGACTACGCCGCGGGTGGTGCCGCTGCTGCGGCGCATCCGGGCGATGGACGGCGTGCGGATCACCGGTGGGCGGACCTATGACAATAGGCACCTGCCCCAAAGCTATGTCGCGCAGGTAGAGGAAGTTATGCCGGCACCCGGCTGGGGCGGCAGGAGCTGGACGGTGAGCTGATCGAGGATGTCGCAGGGGCGTTGTGGTCGCGCGCGATGATCGAGCAGCGGCGGGTCGACACGGTACCGACATTGGTGCGGGTGGTGGTCGGGGTCGATCCGCCGGCCGGGATCGACGGCGATGCGTGCGGGATCGTCGCGGTGGGTCTCGGCGAGGATGGCCATGGCTATGTACTGGCCGATGCGAGCGTCGCCGGCCTGTCGCCCGAGGGCTGGGCGGGGGCGGTCGCCTCGTGCGCGGCGCGGCATGGCGCCGACCGGGTGGTGGCGGAATCGAACCAGGGCGGGGCGATGGTCGAAAGCGTACTGCGCGCGGCGGATGCCGGGCTGCCGGTGACGCTGGTCCACGCATCGCGGGGCAAGGCGGCGCGCGCCGAGCCGATCGTCGCGCTGTATGAGAAGGGCAAGGCGTTCCATGTCGGGGCGTTCCCGGCGCTGGAGGACGAATTGTGCGGGATCGTCGCCGGGGGCGGGTATCAAGGGCCGGGGCGGTCGCCGGATCGCGCCGACGCGCTGGTATGGGCGATGCAGGAGTTGATGCTGGGGCGGCGGGGCCAGGCGGCGGTGCGGGTGTTGTGAGGGAACGGATCGATACGGGTTGGTGATCGGATCGAGCGAGCCTTTGGCTCGCGCGCTGCGCGCCTACCCCTCTCCCAGCTTCGACTAGGCCTTTGCCGTGCAAAGACCAAGTCTGCGCATCCCTCTCCCCTTGGCAGGGGCGAGGGAGCCATCAGTTTCAGGAGAATTGGCATGAAATGGTTCGGACGCAGGTCCGGGCGCGATGGGTCGCGTCCGGTGTTGGCGCGTGGGGGCACCGGTGCGGTGCTGTGGCGTGAGGGGAGCGGGCCGGCGGCGGGCGGCTGGGCGCAGGGCTATGAGGCGCAGGTGCGCGCCGCCTATCTGGGCAATCCGGTGGCGCAGCGCGCGGTGCGGCTGGTCGCCGAAGGGGTCGCTTCGATGCCGGTCACCGGCGACACGCGGGCGGTGGCGCTGGTCGCGGCGCGATCGGCGGGGCAGGAATTGCTGGAGAGCGTGGCCGCGCAACTGCTGCTGCACGGCAACGCCTATATCCAGTTGATCGAGGACGGCGCGGGCGGGATCGGCGAACTCTATGCGCTGCGCCCCGAACGGGTGACGGTGGAGGCGGATGCGGCGGGGTGGCCGGTCGCCTATCGATACCGGGTGGGCGAGCGGGTGACGCGGATTGCGGCCGAGGATGGCGCGGGGCGGCCGGCGGTGGTGCATATCCGCGGCTTCCACCCGCTCGACGATCATTATGGGCTGGGGTGCCTGGGCGCGGCGGCGGGGGCGGTGGCGATCCACAACGAAGCGGCGCGGTGGAACAAGGCGCTGCTCGACAATGCGGCGCGGCCTTCCGGGGCGCTGGTCCATGATCCGGGCGATGGCGGCGTGCTGTCGGGCGAACAGTTCGACCGGCTGCGCGCGCAGATGGACGATGCCTTTGCCGGCGCGGCCAATGCCGGGCGGCCGATGCTGTTGGATGGGGGCCTGAAATGGCAGGCGATGAGCCTGACCCCGGCCGACATGGATTTCGTCGGGCTGAAGGCGCAGGCGGCGCGCGAGATCGCGCTGGCCTTCGGGGTGCCGCCGATGCTGCTCGGGCTGCCGGGCGACAACACCTATGCCAATTATCGCGAGGCGAACCGGGCGCTGTGGCGGCAGACGATCGTGCCGCTGGGCGAGCGGGTGTTGGGTGCCTTGGGGCAGGCAATCGACGGGTGGCTGGGGAGCGGGGCGCTGTCGGTCGATCTCGACCGGGTGGTGGCGCTCAGTGACGAGCGCGATCAGTTGTGGGCGCGGGTCGGGGCGGCAGACTTCCTGAGCGCCGAGGAGAAGCGGGCGTTGGTGGGGATGTGATTTTCCACGCCGTACCCCCGCGCAGGCGGGGGTCCAGGGATCGAGGCGCAGGCCGCTGTTTTGCTGGGCTCTGGACCCCCGCCTGCGCGGGGGTACGGCTTCTTCATGGAGCGGGTCAGTAGTGGACGCTGCACGTCATCGACAGGCGGTCGAAGCTGCCGCCGGCCTGGGCGCAGCGTTTCCCCTTCAGGACCGGCAGCGCGAAGGTGAAGGCGAGGAGGGCCGCGCCGAAGGCGGCGAGGATGATGCGCAGGCGGGGTCTCACGGGTCGCCGCCTAGCACACAGGCAGGAGACAGGCGATGGGCGACGGGGTGCTGCTGGCGCAGTTGATGGGACAGGCGGCGGAGGATGGCGCCGACCTGCAGACGCTGCGCGCGATTGCGGAGGAGGCGGGCGAGCTGGGCGCGAGCCGGGCGATGGCGCGGATCGGGCTGTCGGATGCGGCGGCGGCGGGGGATGTGCAGGAGCTGCGCGAACTGTTGAAGGCGTGGCGCGATGCCAAGCGGTCGGCGGTGCGGGCGGCGCTCGCCTGGGTGATGCGGATGGTGTTCGCGCTGCTGCTGGTCGGGATCGCGGTGAAGAGCGGGTGGCCCGAATGGGCGCGGTGAGGTTCGCCGGGTACGCCGCGATCTTCGGGCGGGCGGACCGGGGCGGCGATGTGGTGCTGCCCGGCGCGCTGAAGGCGGCGGGGCGGGTGCCGCTGTTGTGGCAGCATCGGGGCGAGCCGATTGGGACGGTCGAGTTGCTGGGCGAAGATGCGCGGGGCTTGCGGGTCGTCGGGCGGATCGACGGCGGGGAGGCGGCGCGGCTGGTGGCGTGCGGGGCGGTGACGGGGCTGTCGTTCGGATACCGCGCGACGCAGGTGCGGCAGGGGGCGTGGCGGACGATCGCCGCCGCCGAGCTGGTCGAGGTCAGTATCGTCGCGCAGCCGATGCAGCCGCTGGCGCGGATTCATGCCGTCGAGGACGGGTGATCCTGCGGTTCTGTATTCATTTTTTAACCGAAGGGGTGTCGCCAAGTCGCGGCGCCCCTTTTTCTATGGGGAAGACGGGTATGACGATCGAGACGCTGGTGGGCAGCTTTTCGGGGACGGGTGTCGGGGGTAGCCGGCCGATGCTGAGCGGGGCGGCGCCGGGGGGTGGCTTCGGTGCGTTCGTGCGCAGCGGATCCGAGGTCGAGACCAAGGCGGTGGCGGGGACCAGCGATGCGGCGGGCGGCGTGGCGGTGCCGCGCGAGATCGATGCGATGATCGGCTCCACGCTGAAATCGGCCAGCCCGATCCGTCGCATCGCGCAGGTGGTGAGCGTCGGCACGGCGGGCTATCGCAAGCTGGTGACCAGTGGCGGTACGCCGTCGGGCTGGGCGAGCGAGGGCGGGGCGCGGCCGGAGACGGCAACGCCGACCTTCAACGAGATCGCGCCGCCGATGGGCGAGCTCTATGCCAATCCGGCGGCGAGCCAGGCGATGCTCGATGATGCCGCGTTCGATGTCGAGCAATGGCTGGCCGGCGAGATTGCGAGCGAGTTCGCCCGGGCGGAGGGGCAGGCGTTCGTCAGCGGCAATGGCGTGGGGCGGCCGCGCGGGTTCCTGACCGGGCCGACCGCCGTGACGGGGGATGCGACGCGGCCGTTCGGGACGATGCAGTATCTGGCGAGCGGGGCGGCGGCGGACTTCGGCGCCGAACCGGAGAACCGGCTGATCGACTTGGTGCAGGCGCTGCGCGGGGCGTACCGGCAGGGGGCGACGTTCGTGATGAACGCGCAGACGGCGGCGCGCATCCGCAAGTTCAAGAGTGCCGAGGGCGCGTTCCTGTGGATGCCGGGGCTGGCGGCGGGGCAGCCCGATACGCTGCTGGGTTATCCCGTGGTCGAGGCGGAGGACATGCCGGATATCACCGCGGGCAGTTTCCCGATCGCGTTCGGCAATTTCAAGGCGGGCTATCTGATCACCGAACGCGCGGAGACGCAGATCCTGCGCGATCCCTATTCGAACAAGCCGTTCGTGCATTTCTACGCGACCAAGCGCGTCGGCGGGGCGGTGGTCAATTCGGAGGCGATCAAGCTGCTGAAGATCGCAGTGGCGTGATCGGGCGGGGCGGAGGGAGGCTCCGCCCCGTCTTCCTCGAATTGGGAGACATGTATGAGCGCAGCGCCTTTTCCGGCGGCGGCGATCGCAGGCGTGCGCGATGCGGCGCGCGCGTATCTGCGGATCAGCGGGAATGCCGAGGATGCGGTGATCGATCGGCTGGCGGCGAGCGCGCTGGCGCTGGCCGAGGCCTATACCGGGACGGCGATCATCGAGCGGAGCCACGAGGCGATGATGGCGGCGGGCGGGGAGTGGCGGGCGCTGCCGGTGGGGCCGGTCCGCGCGATCGTCGCGGTCGCGCCGGTCACGGCGATCGATATCGATGGCGATGGGACCGGATGGGTGCGGATGGCGGCGGCCAGTCCGGTGCACTTCACCGCCGGCATCGCCGCGACATGGGAGGCGGTGCCGGCGGCGGTGGCGCAAGGGGTGGTACTGCTGGTCGCGCATCTGTTCGACCAGCGGACGGCGAGTGCCGCGCCGCCGGCGGCGGTGGGCGCGCTGTGGCGGTCGTGGCGACGAATGCGGCTGACGGGAGCGCGGCGATGAGGGCGGCGCTGGTGCGCGGCCAAGCCGTGGCCGAGCGGCGGGCGGCGGTGGTGCGGGCGCGGGTCGTGGCGGTGGCGGAGGACGTACCGGGGGTGGCGGTCGCGGTCGAGGGCGACACGGTCGTGCTGTCGGGCAGGAGCCTGACGCGGCGGACGATCGTCGATCCGCGGCTGCAGGATATCGCGGGGTGGGGGCGATGATCGCGGGTACGCTGTTGCAGGCGATGGTGGTTGCGCGGCTGCGGGGTGCGCTGACCGGGGCGGGCGTGTTCGAGGCGTCGCCGGTGCGTGCCGCGCGGCCGTTCGTCGTGGTCGACACGCCGGTGCTGTCGGACTGGGGGACCAAGGATGCCGCCGGGCGCGAGGGGCGGGTCGTGGTGCAGCTGTTCGACGATGGCGAGGTGCCGGAACGGCTGCGGACGCTGGCGGCGGTGGCCGAAGCGGCGGTGCTGTCGGCGCCGGTCGTGCTGACGGGATGGCGGATCGTCAGTCTGGTGTTCGTGCGCAGCCGGGTGGTGCGCGACGGCAAGGGCTGGGTCGGGTCGGTCGAGTTTCGGGTGCGGATGCTGGCGGGGTGAAGGGGGTTCACCCTCACCCTTCCGCGGCTGCGCCGCTCCCTCCCTCTCCCGCCGGGAGAGGGACGAGAATTACAATCAGGAGAAAAATATGGCGGCGGAGAAGGGTAGCGCGTTTCTGTTGAAGATCGGGAACGGGGCGGTGCCCGTGGCCTATGCGACGGTCGCGGGCCTCAGGACGACGCAGCTGAGCGTCAATGGTGAGGCGGTGGCGATCACCAGCAAGGATTCGGGCGGGTGGCGCGAATTGCTGTCGGGCGCGGGGGTGCGGTCGGTCAGCGTGTCGGGGGCGGGGGTGTTCACCGGGTCGGCGGCGGAGGTGCGGCTGCGCGGTAATGCGCTGGCGGGGACGATCGACGACTATCGGCTGACGTTCGAAGGGGGCGAGACGATGACCGGGCGGTTCCTGGTCACGCGGCTCGACTATGCCGGCGATTATAATGGCGAGCGCAATTACACACTGGCGCTCGAATCCTCGGGCCCGGTGGTGTCGGCATGAGCGGCGCGGCGAATGCGGCGCGCGGCGAGGCGAGCCTGCGGGTGCGCGGCGAGACGCTGGTGCTGCGGCCGAGCTTCGCGGCGCTGGTCGCGGCGGAGCGGGAGGTCGGGTCGCTGTTCGCGCTGGTGGAGCGGGCAGCGGCGGGGCGGCTGACCTTGGCCGAGCTGGTCGCGTTGCTGTGGCATTGCCTGCGCGATCCGGCACCGATGTCGCGCGAGGAATTTGCGGAAAGCGTGACGGCGGGCGGGATCGCGGCGGCGACGCCTGCGCTGAAGATGCTGATCGCGCAGATATTGGGCGGGCGGTGACGTTCGCCGAGAGTGCGGCGCGGGCGGCCGGGCTGGCGGGGGTGGCGTTCGGATGGAGCCCGACCGCCTTCTGGGCGGCGACCCCCGCCGAACTGGGCGCGCTGGTGCAGGCGGTGCGGGGCGATGCGCCGGCCCCCTGCGACCGCGCGACGATCGATAGGCTGAAGGAGCGTTTTCCCGATGGATGAGGAAATCGAACGGCTGATCGTGCGCGTGCGCGCCGATACCGCCGGATTTGCGAGCGACGTGGCGGCGATGCAGGCCAGTCTGGACGGGCCGTTCAAGGGCGGGGTCGAGCGGGCGGGGCGGGCGATCGAGACCGCGCTGGGCCGGGCGATCCGGACCGGCAAGATCGATCTGGACGGCCTGCGCCACGCGGCGCTGAAGATATTGGCGGAGATCGCGGCGGCGGCGGTGTTGGGCAAGACCGGCGCTGGCGGCGCGGCGGGCGGGATTGCGAGCGTGCTGGGCGCGCTGGTCGGCGGTGCGCCGGGACGGGCGACCGGCGGACCGGTCAGCCCGGCGCGACCCTATGTCGTCGGCGAGTGTGGGCCGGAATGGTTCGTGCCAACCAGCAGCGGGCACGTCGTGCCGATGCAGGGCGGACAGCCGCGCGAGGTGCGCGTGGCGATCACGGTCAACGCAGCCGGCCAGGATGCGCCGCGCGCGCTGCAACAATCGAGCCGGCAGGTCGCGCGCGCGGTGCGCGCCGCGCTGATGGAGGCGTGAGATGGGGCATTGGCTGGCCGAGCAACGGACGGTGCAGGAAGCAGGCGTGCTGACCCGGTTCGATCCCGTTTACTGGACCGTCGATTTTCCAAGGCCGATGATGGCGTCGGTGGTGACGACCGGGCCGGATGCGCTGCGGGTCGACTGCGTGTTTTACCGGCGCGACGATCTGGCGGGGCTGATCTGGGCATCGGAGGACCGGCACGATCATGCGTTGCTGCGCTATGAAACGTCGCGCGACTATCGCGACTGTTCGTTGCGGTGTCGCTGGCGATCGGGCGGCGTGCGGGCGCTGGATGCGACGCATGGTCCGGTGCTGACGATCGAGGGGCGCGATGCAGAGGGCTTCTCGCGCGCGTGGTATGTGCGGCTTTGGAACTATGCGGCCGGCACGCCGGACGACGCGGAGATCGCGATCGATTTCGCGACGGTGGTCGGAGGCTACCGGCTGCCCGACGATGCGGTGCCGGTCTGGGCGGGGGATGTCGACCGGATGTTCGTGTCGCTGGTGCCGCCCGACTATGATGGCAGTGCCGGGTTTCTGAACGGTCCGGCGGAGGGCTGGGTCGAAGTGTCGGCGATCCGGTGCGACGGGCCGGGATCGGTGCTGACGGTCGGCGACGTGATCGTGCCCGAACACGGGCTGCGCATCGCGAGCGGCTATGACGACAGCTATCACCTGACGCCCGCACGGTTGCTGCACAATGCGTTGCGGCTGGGGTATCGCGGCGCCCTCGTCCATTATGTCGGGATGAGCCATTATTTCCGGCTCGAACGGTCGGGCGACGGGCTGTTCGTGTCGCTGGCCGGGGGGGTGCTGAACGGGCCGTGCGCGGCGTGGCATCGCGACTTTGCGGTGCGGGCCGGGACGCTCGGCTATGATGTGATCTGGTCGCTCAGCTACGAATTGTTCGATGCGCATTGCTGGGGCGACTGGAAACAGCGGGCGAGCGACGGGTCGCCGGCGCTGACCGGATGGGTGCCGCCATCGACGCTGCTGTCGCCGGCGCATTCGGGAGCGATGGCGTATTTGCAGGCGGTGGCGCGGGCGTTCGTCGGGATCGCGCGCGCGGCGGGCGGCAAGGCACGGTTCCAGGTCGGCGAGCCATGGTGGTGGGTGACGCCCGACCATCGCATCTGCCTGTATGATTCAGCGGCGAAGGTGGCGCTGGGCGGCAATCCGGTGGCGATCGACGATGTGCGCGGCGACCTGACCGCGGCCAAGCGGGCGCTGCTCGACCGGGCGGGGCAGCTGCTGGCCGCATCGACCGCGGCGCTGGTCGCGGCGGCGCGGGGGGCGGGCGCGCAGGAAGCGCTGCTACTCGCCTATCTGCCGACGATCCTCGATGCGGCCAGTCCGCAGGTGAAGCGCGCGAACCTGCCGGTCGGCTGGGCGAAGCCGGCCTTCGATGTGCTGCAATTGGAGGATTATGACTGGGCGGCGACCGGCAATGTCGGCGCGACCGCGCGCGGGGTGACCGCGGCGGGGGTGCGGCTCGGCTATCCGACGCACGAGCAGCATTATTTTTCCGGCTTCGTGCTGCGGCCGGAGGATCGCGCCCAGTGGCGGCCGATCGCCGCGGCGGCGGAGGTCGCGCGGGGCCGGGGCGTGGCGGAGACGTTCGTGTGGGCGCTGCCGCAGGTGTTGCGCGATGGGTTCATCTGGTTCGACGAGGAGGGGGATATGGAGGCGTATGATGACGTGCGCTTTCCGCTGGCGCTGGGCGCGCAGGCGGAGGTGATGCCGGAGACGTCGACCGCGATCGCGGTAGGCGCGGGGGGTGCCGAGGCGCGCAATGTCGACTGGGCCGAACCGCGCACGCGTTATGATGTCGGGCTGGGGGTGCGGTCCGAGCGCGACGTGGCGGTGCTGCTCGATTTTTTCCGGGCACGGCTGGGACCGGCGCGGGCGTTCCGGTTGCAGGATCCGTTCGACCACGCGACGGGCACGCCGCCGGCGTTCGGCGACGTGGCGATCGGGACCGGTGACGGGGTGACGACGCGCTTCGCTTTGATGAAGCGGTACGGTGCGATGGTGCGGCGGATCACGCGGCCGGTGGCAGGCAGCGTGCGCGTCGGTGTCGGAGGTGCCGAGACGCAGGGCTTTGCGGTGGTCGCCGGGGGCTGGGTGCAGCTCGACGTCGCGCCGGCCAAGGGCGTGGTGGTGACGGCAGGGTTCGGCTTCGATGTGCCGGTCCGCTTTGCCGAGGACCGGTTGCAGGTGGCGCGCGCGACCCATGGTGCAGGCAGTGCGGCCAGCGTGCCGCTGATCGAGGTGCGTGAGGCATGAGCGGGCTGACGACGCTGACCTGGTGCTGGCGCATCGACCGGCGCGACGGGGTGACGATCGGGCTGACCGCGCATGACCGCGACCTGGAGGTCGATGGCCTCACCTATCGCGCGGCGCCGGGAATGGTGCCCTCGGCGATCGTGCGTGACGATACGCTCGATGCGGCGGTGATGGCGGTTGAGGGGGCGTTGTCGCACGGTGCGATCGGGGCGGGGGACTTGCTGGCGGGGCGCTATGACGGGGCGCGGGTGGCGGTGTTCGCGGTCGACTGGGACAAGCCGGGGGCGCCGGTGCCGGTCGCGACCGGGCGGATCGGCGGGGTCGAGACGCGGCGGGGCAGCTTTTCGGCAGAGTTGCTGGGGGGCGAGGTGCGGCTGGACGCGCCGGTGGTCGAGGCGACCTCGCCGGGCTGCCGCGCGACGCTGGGCGACAAACGGTGCCGGGTGGCGATGGCGCCACGGCGGCGGATCGTGCGGGTCGTGGCGCAGGACGACGCGCGGCTGACGCTGGCGGCGGGCGGGCAGTTTGCGCGGGGGCGGCTGCGGTGGTTCGGTGGAGCGAATAGCGGGCTGTCGGCGATGATCCTGGCCGCCGATGCCGATGGCGTGACGCTGGAACTGCCGCCGCGCTTCGATGGCGCGGGAGCGTTGGTCGAGTTGAGCGAGGGGTGCGACGGGACGCTGGGGACCTGTCGCGACCGGTTCGGCAATGTCGCGAATTTCCGGGGCGAGCCGTATCTGCCGGGGATCGACCTGCTGACGCGCTATCCGGGGGCATGAGCGCGCTCGAGCGGGCGCGGAGCGTCGTCGGCACGCGGTTCCGGCGGCAGGGGCGTGGGAGCGACGGGTTCGATTGTGTCGGGTTGGTCGGCTGGGCGCATCAGGCCGACGTGCCGGCGGACTATCCGGGGCGATGCGGCGATGTTGGGCGGGTGGCGGCAGTGCTGGCGGCTTCGGGTTTTCGACGGGTCGAGCGGGCGGCGGCGGGCGATGTGCTGCTGATGATGAGCGGGCCGGGGCAGCTGCATCTGGCGCTGTCGACCGGGGGCGGGATCATCCATGCCGATGCGGTGGCGCGGGCGGTGGTCGAGCGGCGCGACGTGCCGTGGCCGGTGATCGGTATCTATCGGAAATAGGAGGCTGGCATGGCGACGGTGGTGCTGACCGTGGTGGGGGGCGCGATCGCCGGGCCGATCGGGGCGGCGGTGGGAGCGATGGCCGGGCGGGCGATCGACGATCAGCTCTTTGCCGGTCCGCCGCGCGAGGGGCCGCGGCTGCGGGAGTTGCAGGTGCAGCTGTCCAGCTATGGCGCGGCGATCCCGAAGCTGTTCGGGACGATGCGGGTGGCGGGGACGGTAATCTGGGCGACCGACCTGCGCGAGGCGGCGACGAGCAGCGGCAAGGGATCGTCGCGGGTGCGGCAGTACAGCTATTCGGCATCGTTCGCAGTGGCGCTGTCGGCGCGGCCGATCCGGGGGATCGGGCGGATCTGGGCCGAGGGGAAGCTGCTGCGCGGGGCTGCCGCCGACTGGAAGACGCGGACCGGGTTTCGCTGGTATCCGGGCGACGAGGCGCAGGCGCCCGATCCGCTGATCGAGAGTATCGTCGGCATCGGTCGGGCGCCGGCGCATCGCGGCATTGCCTATGCGGTGTTCGAGGATCTGGCGCTGGCCGATTTCGGGAACCGCATTCCGTCGCTGACCTTCGAGGTGATCGCCGACGAAGCGCCGGTGCCGGTCGGGCGGATTGCGGAAGTGCTGGGCGAGGGGGCGATCCGGGCGGAGGCGGCGGGGCCAGCGCTGATCGGCTATGCGGCGAGCGGCACGCGGGTGCGCGATGCGGTGGCGGCGTTGGTCGATCCGCTGGGCGGCTGGTATGCGCCCGATGGCGAGGGGACGCTGCTGCGGATCGGGAACGGGGCGGCGCGGACCATCGCGGACGACGGGCCGGCGGGCGAGGCACCCGAATGGCGGCGGGCGCCGATGGTGCCGAGCGACGTCGCCATCGCCTATCACGACATCGCGCGCGATTATCAGGCGGGGGTGCAGCAGCTGCTGCGGCCGGGTGGGGCGCGGCGGATGCTGCGCGTCGAGTTGCCGGCGGTGCTGGATGCAGCGGGAGCGGCGGCGATCGCCGGCGACCTGGCGGCACGGGCGGTGCTGGCGGGCGAGGTGCGCACCGTCGTGCTCGACTGGCGATCGATCGATATCACCGCCGGCGACCGCGTGACGATCGCGGGCGAGGCCGGACTGTGGCGGGTGCGACGAACCCGGATCGAAGCGATGCGGATCACCATCGAGCTGGTACGGATCGCGGCGGCGACGCTGCCCGCGCCGGCAGCGGTCGGTCAGCCGCGGCTGGCCGAGGATGTGGTGGCGGGGACGACGCGGCTGCTGCTGATCGAACTGCCCGCAGAGGCGGGCGAAAGCGCACCGGTGGTCGCGGCGGTGGCGGCGGGCACGCGTGAGGGTTGGCGGCGGGCGATGCTGCTGACCGGCGACGATGCCGGCGGCTGGACCGAGATCGGCGACAGTGCGGCACCGGGGGTGATCGGCACGGTGACGCTGCCGCCCAGGCCGGCGAGCGCGCTGATCGAGGATCGCAGCAACAGCATCGAGGTGACGCTGCTGCACGATGCGATGTCACTGACCGGGATCGACGCCCAGGCGCTGGATCGCGGCGGCAATGCGGCGCTGGTCGGCGACGAGATCGTGCAGTTCGCGCGGGCCGAGCGGATCGGCCCGGCGCGCTGGCGGCTGTCGGGGCTGTGGCGCGGGCGGCGAGGGACGGGGGCGGCGATGGCGGGGCACCAGGCTGGCGAGGCGTTCGTCCTGCTCGACCCCGCCACGCTGCGGCGGATCGAGGAGCCGGTGCCGGTGACCGGGCGGATGGTGAAGGCGATGGCGGTGGGGATCGCCGCCGACGATGTCGCGACCGCGACGATCGTGCCTACCGAGCACGGGCTGGTGCCGCCGGCCCCGGTGCACCTGACCGCCGAGATGCGGGCCGGGATGCTGGAGCTGCGCTGGATACGCTGTGCGCGCGGCGTGGTGGCGTGGCGCGACGGGGCGGAGGTGCCGATCGGCGAGGAGCGCGAGGCGTATCGCGTGACGGTGAGCGACGGTCGCACGATTGAGGTGACCGAACCGCTGCTGCGCGTCGCGCTGCCGGCCCAGCCGCTGACCATCGCGGTCCGCCAGATCGGCACCAACGGCGCATCGGATGCCGTGACCACGACCTATCGACCGGAGACGAAGTGATGACCGAACAGACCAGCCGCCTGGCGCTGCCGCTGCTGCACGCCTCGCAGGCGCAAAAGGAAATGACGCACAACGAGGCGCTGACGCTGATCGATCTGCTGTTGCACGGATGCGTCGCCGGCGTGGCCGAGGACGTGCCGCCGACGAGCCCGGCGGTCGGTTCGTGCTGGATCGTCGGGCCGGCACCGACCGGCGCCTGGGCGGGCAAGGCGCGGCAGGTTGCCGGCATGACGCCAGGCGGATGGCGATTCGCACCGCCGCGCGAAGGCATGCGATTGTGGTGGTCCGGCAGCGAAACGACCGTGGAGTTCCGCGGGGGTGCGTGGCGGGTCGGCGAGTTGCGGGGCAGCCGGCTGACGATCGACGGGGTGGCGGTGGTCGGCGCGCAACGTGCTGCAATCGCTGCGCCCGACGGGGGTTCGGTACGCGACGAAGAGGCGCGAAAGACGCTGTCGGCGGTGCTGGCGGCACTGCGCGGACATGGGCTGATCACCACGTGATTCCGTGGCAATCGTGCAACACCACGATTTTTGTGCGCTTGCGCGGAAACTATCCCTTCGATACTTGGTTTGCGCTGTCCGTAGGACAACTGTGAAAGGGGACTAGAATGCGGAAGCTTGCCGTCACTTTGGCGCTCGCGACCACTGCGCTCGCAACTCCCGCCCTCGCCCGCGACAACGCGTGGTATGTGGGTGTGGAAGGCGGCGCGATGATCGTCGAAGACATCGACTATGATCTGACCACGCCGGCCGGTGGCGTCACCACCGTCGACAGCAACTATGGCTATGACGTCGGTGGCACCGTCGGTTACGATTTCGGTGCGCTGCGCATCGAAACCGAAGTCGCGTACAAGAGCGCGACCGTCGACGAACTGCGCACCACCGGTTCGATCGCAACCGGCGCGACCACTTCGGTCGGCGCAGGCACCTATAGCGGCGGTGGCCGTACCTCGGCGCTGTCGTTCATGGCGAACGCCCTGCTCGACTTCGGCGATGACGATGCCATCAGCGGCTTCGTCGGCGGCGGTGCCGGTGTCGCGCGCGTCAAGGCGCACGACTATCGCGTGAACAACAACTTTGCGGCGCTCGACGATTCGGACACTGTGTTCGCATGGCAGGCTCTGGCGGGTATCCGCGCGCCGCTGAGCGAAAATGTCGACGTGTCGCTGAAGTATCGCTTCTTCAACGCCGACGACGTTCGCCTCGTGAACGTGCGTGGCGTCGGCTATGACGGTCGTTTCCGGTCGCACAGCCTGCTCGGCGGTCTGACCTTCAACTTCGGTGCGCCGACCCCGCCGCCGCCGCCGCCGCCGGCTCCGGTCGAAACGCCGCCGCCGCCGCCGGCTCCGGTTGAAACGCCGCCGGCACCGGTCGTCACCTGCACCCCGGGACCGTACATCGTGTTCTTCGAATGGGATAAGTCGGACGTCACGCCGGAAGCGGCTGGCATCCTCGACAACGCCATCTCGAACTACCAGTCGTGCGGCAACGCCCAGGTCATGCTGGCAGGCTTCACCGACCGTTCGGGTTCGGCGCAGTACAACGTCGGCCTGTCGCAGCGTCGCGCCGATGCCGTCCGTGCCTATATGGAAGGCCGTGGCATCTCGGGTGGCGTGATCTCGACCGAAGCGTTCGGTGAAGCCCGTCCGCGCGTCGAAACCGCCGATGGCGTCCGCGAGCTGCAGAACCGTCGCGTGGAAATCACCTACGGTCCGGGTTCGGGCATGTAATTCAGCTTCTTTTCGAAGCGGAATTCTCGGAAGGGAGGTCGGGCAACCGGCCTCCCTTTTCGTTTGGCCGGGTCGTCACGATCGGTTCGGTCGGTGGAATTGGCGGGACAGGATATGGACGAGCGCGAAACGGCCTGCGCTCCGGCGGCGGTGCCATCGGGATTCGCAGCGGACGTCGCCGGCTATCGCTGGGCACGCGACATGGTCGGCGAATCCGGCGGGTCGATCCATCGCCTGTACGGCAAGGCGGGGGCGCCCGACCTGTTTCTGAAGCAGGGCGAAGCGGCGGTGGCCGACGATGTGATTGCCAAGATGGTGCGGCTGCGCTGGCTGACAGGACGGGTGGCCGTGCCGGAACTGGTACGTTTCGAAGCGACCGTGGATGCGGCATGGCTGCTGACGACCGCGCTGCCGGGGCGGACGGCGTGGCAGATTCTGGACGCGGAGCCGGAGCGGGCGGGCGAGACGGTCGATGCGCTGGCCGATTTTCTGCGCGCGCTACATGCCGTTCCGGTCGACGACTGTCCGTTCGACAGCGGACATGCCGTTCGGCTTCGCGCCGCGCGCGCGCGGATCGACGCCGGTCTGGTCGATGAGGACGATTTCGATGACGCGCGGCAGGGCTGGCGTGCGGAGCAGGTTTGGGACGCGATACAGCGCCTCCTGCCCCTGACGCCCGATCCGGTCGTGACGCATGGCGACTTTTCGCTCGACAATCTGCTGATCGAGAACGGCCGGGTGGTCGGCTGCATCGATCTTGGCCGTGTCGGGGTTGCGGACCGCTATCAGGATCTGGCGATCCTCGGCCATTGCCTGGACGAATTCGGCGATGGGCTGACCGAGCGGATGTTCGGGCGCTATGGTATCAGGCAACCGGACCAGCGGAAGATCGACTTCCACCTGTTGCTCGACGAGTTATTCTGACGCGGACGCGGTAATGGCGGCGTTCAGCCAGTCGGGGCGGAGCGCTTCGCCGAGATCGTCGACCTTGCGATGTTCGACGGCGAGGCCGAACGCCTCGTAAATCAACCGGGTACGCGGGCCGGGGGTGTTGGTCGGGACGACGACCAGCCGGCGGTTGACGGTCGAACGATAGTTCATCCGTGCGGTATTCTCCTGCCCGACATAGCAGCCCTTGGTGAAGCTGACCCCGTTCAGTTCGCGGGCATTGCATTCGAGCCAGAGCGTCTGGCCGTCGCCCAATTCGGTGCGGCCTTCGGTCACGCCATGGCGCAACCGGTGTTCGGTCCAGCCCGAGGCGGGGTCTCCGGCTTGGGCCAGCCAGCGGCGGCCGAGTGCGGCCAGTCGGGGATCGGAAACGCCCCGATCGCCGGTCGGGGACCAGTGGACGCCGAGTTCGCTGCGCTCGATGGTCACCGCGCGGCGCAACCGGTAGAGGGTCAGCCGTTTGGCGAGCGCGTCGACGGCATCGGCTTCGCAATCGATCAGGATCGCGTCGCCGTCCGCCCACAGGAAAAAGTCGAACAGCGCCTTGCCCTGCGCACTGAGCAGTGCCGCCCATTGCGGGGTGTGGGGGGTGACAGCGCCCATGTCCTGTGTCACCAGCCCCTGCAGAAAGGGGCGCGCTTCGTCGCCGCCGATGCGCAAGACGGCACGGTCGGCAAGCCAGGTTCCGGGGGTGGTAACGGTCATGGTCAACAGGTAGGACGGCCCACCCCCTGGCTACAAGAGGCGGCAATGGCGACCTTCGATACCAAGCTTACCGGTGGCACCGTCCACCTTCCCGGCGGCCCGGCGCGGGTCGATATCGGCATCACCGACGGCCGCATCGCCGGCATCGGCGTGGCCGGCGACGCGGGCGAGACGATCGATTGCACGGGCCTCGACATCCTGCCGGGCGTCATCGACACGCAGGTCCATTTCCGCGAGCCCGGGCTGGAGCACAAGGAAGACCTGGCCAGCGGATCGATTGCGGCGGTGATGGGCGGGGTGACCGCGGTGTTCGAGATGCCGAACACCAAGCCCGCGACCGATACCGAGGAAGCGATCGCCGACAAGCTCGCCCGTGCGAAGGGGCGGATGTACTGCGACCACGCCTTCTATGTCGGCGCGACGGCGCGCAACGCCAACCATCTCGACGAACTCGAGCGCCTGCCGGGGACGGCGGGCGTCAAGATCTTCATGGGATCGTCGACCGGCGACCTGCTGGTGTCGGAGGATGACGACCTGCTGCGTGTGCTGCGCTCGGGCCAGCGGCGCGTGGCGATCCATGCCGAGGACGAGACCCGGATGATCGCACGCGAGGGCGAGCGGGTGAGCGGCGACCCCGCCTCGCATCCGGTGTGGCGTGACGATGAAAGCGCGCTGATCGCGACGACGCGCATCCTGCGGCTGGCACGCGCGGCCGGACGGCGGGTGCATGTGCTGCACGTGACGACGCCGGCCGAACTGGAATTGCTGGGCGCGAACAAGGATATCGCGTCGTGCGAGGTGACGCCGCAACATCTGACGCTTGCAGGCGAAGAGGCGTATCCGCGGCTTGGCACCTATGCGCAGATGAACCCGCCGATCCGGTCGGGCGCGCATCGCGACGGGCTGTGGTATTGGCTGAACCAGGGGGTGCCCGACGTCATCGGATCGGACCATGCGCCGCACACGATCGAGGAGAAGGCGAAGCGCTATCCGGCGACGCCGAGCGGCATGCCGGGGGTGCAGACGCTGCTGCCGCTGCTGCTCAACCATGTCGCGGAGGGGCGGCTGACCTTGCAGCGGCTGATCGACCTGACCAGTGCCGGGGCGCAGCGCATCTTCGGGCTGGCGGGCAAGGGGCGGATCGCGTTCGGCTATGACGCCGATTTCACGGTGGTCGACCTGAAGCGGCGCTGGACCGTCGAGGAAAGCTGGCTGGCGTCGCGCGCCGGCTGGTCGCCCTTCACCGGCGATGCGCTGACCGGGCGGCCGGTCGGGACGATCGTGCGCGGGCGGACGGCGATGTGGGAGGCGGAACTGGTCGGCGGGGCGCAGGGGGCGCCGGTTCGGTTCGAGTCTACCGCGTTTCGGCGGTGAGGTCGGCGGCGACGCGGGCAAAGCCCGCGTCGTCGGTCGGCCTTCAGCCGCCGGTCGGGCTGGGGCGAGTCCCGCAGTTGCGGGCCGCCCCGCGCCTTAGAACGGCAGCCATTTCTGCTTTTCGCTGAAGCGCATATAGCCGACATTGGCGCCCAGCCGCCAGCCGACGCCCAGACGCACCGGGATGAGCACCACGTCGCCGCGCCGCAGATAGCTGGCCGAGAAGCCACCGACGAAATAGGCGCGCCCCTCGGCCGCCGGGAAGCGTTTGTAGAGCTCCTGCGAATCGTAGAGGTTGTAGACCAGGACGAACACCTTGGTCGCATCGCCGCCGACGTCGAAGCCGACCGACGGACCGGTCCAATAGACCGGACGCTGCCCCTCGACCCGGTGGTTCAGGATGCCCGAGCCATAGCGCAGGCCGACGACGAACGCGCCCGCCGCCTCGCGCCCGGCGATATAGGCGTTGGGCTTCCCCTGATCCTTCAGGATATTCTCGATGATCCCGGCGAGCCCCTCGGCGCCGCGGCCGAACACGCCCTCGGCCGCGCCGATCAGGTCGTCGCGTTCGAACGTGTCGTTGGCGGTGGTGGTCGCGGTGCTGCTGGGCGGGGCCTGATCGACCGGCGGCTGGGTCTGGGCGGGCTGGACCGGTTCCTGATAGGCGGGCGGCACGTCGCTGCGCTGGGTCGGCTGTGGTGCCGGGGCAGGCGCCAGATCGCCGTCGATCGCATCATTGGGGTCGACGGTGCGCACCTGCGCCTGGGCAGGGACCGCCAGCAACAACAGCGGTGCCATCCACCCGATCAACCGTTTCATTCGATACTCCCCGCGTTCCTACCCGAGCGCGCACGATAGCGGCCAAGCGCCTGTCCCTGCAATGAACGCGCGCCCGATCGGCCGGCAATTACGTTCAACGTAGGGAGTTGATCGCCGCGACAACCCCCGCTATAGGCCCGCACTCCAAGGCGCGACGCGCTTGGGAGACGTGGGTGAGTGGCTGAAACCAGCGGTTTGCTAAACCGCCGTAGGGGGATTACTCCTACCGAGGGTTCGAATCCCTCCGTCTCCGCCATGGGTGCTGCTAAGCAGTTGTAGTGGCTAGCAAATGTTGCTGGTCGGTGGTATGACCTACAAGCTATCCAACATATTGCGTTCGCCAGGGTCAGGACCCATTGATATGAGGATCGCGATCTGATTCAGGCTCTGCGAGGAGACCCGAATGAGCGACCTTTTTTGGCTGACGGACGAGCAGATCGAGCGGCTGCGGCCGTTCTTCCCCAAGAGCCACGGCAAGCCGCGTGTCGATGACCGGCGGGTGCTCAGCGGCATCGTCTTCGTCAACCGCAACGGGCTGCGCTGGCGAGACGCGCCAAGCGCGTATGGTCCTCACAAGACGCTGTATAACCGGTGGAAGCGCTAGGGCGAGCGAGGCGTATTCACGCGCATGATGGAGGGGCTGGCGGCGGTCGATGCGGAGCCCAAGACCGTGATGATCGACGCGACCTACCTGAAGGCGCACCGCACGGCATCAAGCCTGCGGGTTAAAAAGGGGATCTCGGCCGCCTTATCGGCCGCACCAAAGGCGGCATGAACACAAAGCTCCATGCCATCGCCGACGCGAACGGGGGCCCTTGAGCTTCTTCATGACCGCGGGCCAGGTTAGCGACTACACCGGGGCGGCCGCGCTGCTCGATGACATGCCTGCGGCACAGTGGCTGCTCGGCGATCGCGGCTACGACGCCGACTGGTTCCGCGACGCTCTCCAGGCCAAGGGCATTCAGCCCTGCATACCGGGTCGCAAATCCCGCAACGAGCCGGTCCGATACGATAAGCGCCGATACCGACGACGCAGCCGCATTGAGATGATGTCTGGCCGCCTCAAGGACTGGCGCCGCGTCGCAACCCGCTACGACCGCTGCCCCACCGCCTTCTTCCCCGCCATCGCCCTCGCTGCCACCATCATCTTCTGCCTGTAATCAACGAGTCCTGACCCTAGGAACAGATCGAAGTTTTCGAGCCGCAGATCGCCTTCGTGCTGAAGTAGACGGATGCATAAGAATGAAAAAATCTGCTGCTTGCTAGAAATAGACTTCATTTTCCAGCGAATTACTTCGTTCGACACCTGCCAAACCCAACCAGGAACTTTTCAAAAAGAATGGACCAATCCGAAGGGCCTAGATCAGTATTGCCTCTGGTCAATCGACGCCGGTGACCGCCAGCAGGGCGAAGCTGGCAAGCCAGTGTTCGCCCATATAATCACCCGCGACCTGATCGATGGCGACCGCCAGATGATCGGCGGCGGCGGTCGCGAGCACTCGCCCAGCCGCCCCGTCAATGACCTGGGCGATGGCGCGCATCGCCCAGGCACGACTGAGGTTCAGCCCGTCAAGATGCGCGATCCGCCCGTCGCTGCGGTCGCTGACCTGCGCGGGGGCGAGGAGCGATGCAGGCTCCCCCTCAGCCAGCCGGGGCAGGAAGTCCGCGAACCACGCGGCAAAGGCATTGGCGGGCAGCAAACGCTGCATCGCCATCGCCTCCATCAGCACCGGGGACAGGAAATCCTCGCCGCTCGGCTCCCACGCCTGAGCCGCCCGGTCGCCACCGAACCACTGGCCCGCGCGCCGCGCCATCAGTGCCCGCAGGTCCGCATCGCCCACGACCCGCGCATAGCGGTCGGCCAGCACTAGCGCGAAGGCGGTATTGGCATGGGTGCCGACCCGCACCGGATAGGTCATCAGCGGCAGATGCGACCGCCATCGGTCCGCAAAGGCATCGGCCAGCGGACGCAGCGTCGCAGCATGGGGACCGCCCGCGACAACCAGCTCGCTGTGCAGCATCAACAGCCATGCCCAGCCATAGGGCCGCTCGAACCCGCGCGACATCGGCTGGTCGAGATAGGCGCGTTCCGCCTCTACCTTGTCCGGGATGAAGGCATCGGCGAACAGTGCGTCGATGGCTGTACCTTCGGCAAGATCGGGGAACAGCCGCCGAAGCCGGGCGAGCAACCAATAGCCATGGACGCAGCTGTGCCAGTCGAAGCTCCCGAAGAAGATCGGATGCATCCGGCGCGGCAGATAGGCGTCGGCCTCACCGGTCATCACATGATCCGCCTTGTGCGGATATTCGCGGGTCACATGGCCAAGCGCGATGCGGGCGAGAGCGGAGGCTTGGGCGAAAGTCATCGGATCGGTCCTCCGGGAAAGGCGCAGAGCGTCAGCACCGCGATGTTGAATGCCAGCAGGACGATCGCGGTCGGCCATTGGACGCGGATGACGCCGAACCGGTCGCGCAGCTCGAGGACGGCGGCGGGCACCATGTTGAAGTTCGCCGCCATCGGGGTCATCAGCGTGCCGCAGAACCCCGACAACATGCCGAGCGCGGCGACGATCGCCGGATCGCCGCCGAACTGGCGAATGACGATCGGCAACCCGATCCCGGCGGTCATGATCGGGAAGGCGGCAAAGGCATTGCCCATCACCATGGTGAACAAGGCCATGCCGATACAATAGGCGATGGTCGCGACCAGCGGTGTGTCGAGCGCGACGACGCTCACCACGCCGTCCGCTACCACCTTGCCCACCCCGGCCAATGCGAAAACGCCGCCCAGCGCCGCCAGCATCTGCGGCAGGACCATTGCCCAGCCGATCGCATCGACGAGCCGCCGTGCCTCTGCCACCGGGGCGGATCGCGGCGGGCGGGTGAGCCGCATCGCGAGTAGCAGCGCGACCCCCGCGCCGAGGGTCAGCGCGACCAGCGTCACCTGTTTCGGGTCGATCGCCGCGAACCCGGCGATGCGGCCGTCGTCGACCAGCAGCGTCCCTGTGAGCGTGACCGCCGGGATCGCCAGCGCCGGCACGAACAGCCGGTTGCCGAGGCGAGATGCCCGGCTTGCCTGCGCCTGAGGTTCGTTGGCGGCCAGCGGCGACGGCCGTAAACCCCGGGTCGCAAGGCCGACCATGATGAGGACGAGGCACCCGTTTCCAAGGTCGGGCAACCATGGCCCGACCCCAAGCAAGACCGCGAATATCCCCCAGAAACCGGTGTTGCGCCACCGGGTCGGCTCGGTCCGGTCGCAGGCATGGTGTACGGCGACCGCCGCCGGCAGCGTCGCCGCCGCGATGCCGAGCGCGTCCAGCCCGATCATGCCCGACGCTTCAGGCGGCGGTCGAGCAGCAGCAGTCGCACGCCATGGACAAGGAACGCGGCGATCGCGGTCGGGATCGCCCATACCGCCACGTCGATCGGCGCGACGGTCACGCCATCCTGTTCGAGGATCGCGCGGATCAGCAGGATCGATCCGATGGCGATGAACACGTCCTCGCCGAAGAAGACGCCGATATTGTCGACGGCAGCGGCGTGCGCGCGAATATGGTCGCGCGTGCCCGCGTCAAGCGGACGATGCTCGTCGCGCTCCTCCGCCCCTTCGGCCATCGGCGCAACGATCGGGCGCACCATTTGGACATGGCCTCCCAGCGAGATTAGGCCCAGCGCGGCAGTGATCTGGCGTAGCGCAAGATATCCGATCAATACCCGCCCGGTCGTCGCCCGGCGCAACCCCTGAACGATCATCCGCGCCCGGAACTTCAGGCCCGCGCGCTCCAACAAGCCGATCGTCGGTAGCGCGAGGAACGGAATCGCGAGGAAGCGTGCATCGACGAACGCCTTGCCGATCATCGCTACCACTTCGACCGGCCCATGGCCCGCCGCTGCGGCGCTCGCCAGCGCCGCGACGGTGACGACGAGCAGCGGGTTCACACCCAGCGCGAAGCCGATGACGATGATCGCGATCCCCGACAGGACCAGCATGGCGTACCTTCCTTACAAGGTCGCGGCGGCACGGGCCGCCTGGGTGTACTGGCCAGACAGGCGGCGCAGCAGGTCTGCCGCTTCCGACAAATGCGCGCTGTCCGGCCCATCGGCGACGACGGCACCGGCCAACACGCGTTCGCGGATGTCGCGATACCGAGCGCAGAAGTCGCGCCCGGCGTCCGTCGCCGCCACGAGCGTCTCCTTGCCCGCGCGATGGGTGGTGACCAGCGCGGCGCGCGCCAGCTTGCGGACGGCATAGGTGACGAGGTGCGTATCCTCGATATCGAGGACGAGGGTGATGTCGGCGATCCGCTTCGCGCGATCGCGGTGACGGACGGTGTGTAGGATCAGCACTTCCAGGGGGGACAGCGCGACACCCGCCGCGGCCGCGCAGCGCGCGATCCACCGCTGATACGCCGACGCTGCCAGCGTCAGGCTGAACTCCAGTTCGGACAGGGCCGGGGCCGCGCCATCGGCGAGATGCGCCGACGATACGATGGCGCGCTTCTCCTGTGCCATAGGCCATGTCCCCTTTCGAATACGAAGGGTTGCGCCAGGCCGCTGATCTGTCAATCCTCGCCAAGCATTCGTCGACGATTTATCGACGATTCGACGGTAAGAGGGGTGGATATGGCAGGCTGGTCTTTCTGGATCGATCGGGGCGGCACCTTCACCGATGTCGTCGCGCGCGCGCCCGATGGATCGTTGCACACCGCCAAGATGCTGAGCGAGAACCCCGAACGTTATGCCGATGCGGCGATCGCCGGCATCCAGGAAATCCTGGAGCTCAGCGAAAACGAAGCCTTGCCGGTGGACCGCATCGCGGCGGTCAAGATGGGGACGACGGTCGCCACCAACGCCCTGCTCGAGCGCAAGGGCGCGCGCACGCTGCTGGTGGTCGACTATGGCTTCGCCGACCTGCTGGCCATCGGCGACCAGACCAGGCCACGACTATTCGATCTCGCCGTTCGCCGGCCTGATCCGCTGTACGACGACGTCATCGAGATTGGCGGCCGGATCGATCGCGACGGCGGGCAGGTTACACCGCTCGACGAGGCCGCGACGCTCGCGCTGCTTGCCGCCAAGCATGCCGAAGGATTCGACGCGGTGGCAATCGCGCTCGCCCACAGCTGGGCGCATGGCGCGACCGAGGCGCTGGTCACCGACCTCGCCCGCCGCGCGGGCTTTGCGCAGGTATCGGCGAGCCATGCGGTCAGCCCGCTGATCGGCTTGGTCGCGCGCGGGCAGACGACGGTAGTCGATGCCTATCTGTCGCCGGTGCTGCGCCGCTATGTCGATGGGGTCGCGGGTGCGCTCGGCCCGGTCCCGCTGCACTTCATGCAGTCGAACGGCGGCCTTGCCGAGGCGCGGGCATTTCAAGGTAAGGACGCAATCCTGTCCGGTCCGGCGGGCGGCGTCGTCGCGGCGGCGCGCACGGCGCAAGCGGCGGGGTTCGATCGGGTGATCGGGTTCGACATGGGCGGCACCTCGACCGACGTGATGCTCTATGCCGGGCGGTTCGAACGGGTCCTGGACGCCGAGGTGGCTGGCGTCGAGATGCGCGTGCCGATGATGGCGATCGAGACGATCGCGGCAGGCGGCGGGTCGATCCTGCACTATGACGGATCGCGGTTCCGCGTCGGCCCCGACAGTGCGGGTGCCGTACCCGGTCCTGCCTGCTACCGGCGGGGCGGGCCGCTGACCGTGACCGACGCCAATGTGCTGGTCGGCAAGGTGCAGCCTGGCATGTTCCCCGCCGTGTTCGGGCCGAACGGTGATGAACCGCTCGACGTCGCGGCCACACGGCGCGGCTTCAGCGACCTGGCCACCGCGATCGGCATGGACGATCCGCGCCGGGTCGCCGAGGGTTTTTTGGAGATCGCGGTCGCGCAGATGGCCGCCGCGATCAAACGCGTCGCACTGGAACGCGGCGAGGATGTCACGACCTTCGCATTGCAATGTTTCGGTGGGGCGGGCGGGCAACACGCCTGTCGCGTGGCCGAGGTGCTCGGGATGCGCACCGTCCTGATCCATCCCTTTGCCGGGGTGCTGTCGGCCTATGGCATGGGTCTGGCCGACAGGGTGGCGATCCGCCAGCGCTCGGTCGAGCGGCCGCTGGGCGAGGCGCTGGACGATCTCGTCGACGCCTTGGCCGAAGAAGCGGCCCAAGAGGTCGACGCGGATGCCCGGCGGGTCGCGACCGTATATCTGCGCTATGCGGGAACCGACACCGCGCTCCCCGTCGATCGCGCGGATGTCGACACGATGCGGATAGCGTTCGAGGCGGCGCACCGTGCCCGCTTCGGCTTCGTCAGTCCGGAGCGTGCGATCGTCATCGAAAGCGTGGTGGTGGAGGCGATCGTAGCCGGTGAACCGGTCGCGAGCCGTCCGACGTTCCTGCGTGCCGACGGCCCGTCTGCGCCGATCGCCTATGTCACCGTCTGGACCGGCGGGACCGAGCATCACACCCCGGTCCACGACCGTGCCGCTCTGCGTCCCGGCCACCGGATCACCGGCCCGGCCCTGATCCGCGAAGCAATCGCGACGACGATGGTCGAGCCGGGCTGGGCAGTGACGGTCGGCGACGGCGGCGATCTCGTCCTGCGCCACGGCGGGGCCGCCACGCAAGCGGCACCGGACCCGACGATTGTCGATCCGGTACGGCTGGAGCTGTTCAACACCCGCTTCATGGGCATCGCCGAGCGGATGGGCGTCGTACTGCGCAATACCGCGACCAGCGTGAACATGAAGGAACGGCTCGACTTTTCCTGCGCGTTGTTCGACGCGCAGGGGCGGTTGATCGCCAACGCACCGCACGTGCCGGTCCATCTGGGGGCGATGGGCGAGAGCGTGCGTACGATCATCGCCAGCCGGGGTGCGACGCTGAAACCCGGCGACGTCGTCGCGCTGAACGACCCGTTCAACGGCGGTACGCATCTCCCCGATGTGACGGTGATCGCGCCGGTGTTCGACGATGGCGGCGAAATCCGCTTCTTCGTCGCCAATCGAGGCCATCATGCCGATATCGGCGGGTTGACCCCCGGATCGACTCCGCCGAATTCGCGAACGCTCGACGAGGAAGGGGTGGTGATCGACGACTTCCTGCTCGTCGACGGTGGTGACTTCCAGGAAGCCGCATTTCGCGCCTTGTTGTCGCAGGCCCGTTATCCCGCGCGCAGCCCCGATACCAACGTTGCCGACATCAAGGCGCAGCTCGCCGCCAACTCGACCGGCATCGCCGAACTCACCGCGTTGGTCGCGACCAGCGGATGGGCGGTTGTGCGCGCCTATATGGGTCACGTCATGACCCATGCGGAAGAAAGCGTTCGCCGCGTGCTGACCCGATTGTCGGACGGCGCGTTCGATTATGCGATGGACGACGGCACGCCGCTTCGGGTCCGTGTGACCATCGACCGCGCGGCGCGCGCGGCGACGATCGACTTTACCGGCACCGGGCGGGCGAGCAGCGGCAACTTCAACGCACCGCCGGCGGTCACCCGCGCGGTCGTCCTCTATGCCTTTCGCTGCTTGGTCGGTGAGGATCTGCCGCTCAACGAAGGCTGCCTCACGCCCCTGAGCATCGTGATCGAGGACGGTTGCTTCCTGTCGCCCCCGCCCGGCAGCGCGGTGGTGGCAGGCAATACCGAGGTGAGCCAGGCGGTGTGCAACGCGCTGCTGGGGGCGTTGGGGGCATCGGCGGCAGCACAGGGGACGATGAACAACTTCCTGTTCGGCAACGACCGCTATCAATATTACGAGACGATCTGCGGTGGCACCGGGGCCGGTCCCGACTTTGCCGGCACGTCCGCCGTGCACAGCCATATGACCAATACCCGCATTACCGATCCCGAAATACTTGAACATCGCTATCCCGTACGGCTCGACCAGTTTGCGATCCGTCGTGGGTCCGGCGGGGTCGGTGCGCGTTCGGGCGGCAACGGCGTGATCCGTTCGATCACCGCGCTGGAGCCGATGACCGCGACCATCGTCGCCTCCCGCCGCACGGTCGCACCCTTCGGTCTGGCGGGCGGCGGCGACGGCGCTGTCGGCATGCAGCGGGTGGACCGGCACGACGGCACCATCCAGCAACTAGCCGGGGTCGATCAGGTCGAACTCGCTTCCGGCGACCGGTTCGTGATCGAGACCCCGGGCGGGGGCGGCTATGGCCTACCCTGATCGGGGAGGGTCACAGCATCGCCCTGCAATCGTCCATGGCCCCGCGCCATTCGATTGCGCGCCGCGCCAGCCATTCGTCGTCGTAATAGGTGCAGTCGTACCGTTTGCCCCCGTCGCACAACAGCGTGACGATGCTGCCCGCCTCACCCGCTGAAACCATCTCGTCGGCCAGCATGAGGCAGGCAACGAGGTTGGTGCCGGTCGACCCCCCGACCCGCCGACCCAGTCGCTGCGACAATGCGCGCATTGCCCCGATCGATACCGCATCTTCGACCGCGATCATGCGGTCGATGACGGTTGGTACGAAGCTTGGTTCGACCCGCGGACGGCCAATGCCTTCGATACAGCTCGCGCACTTCTCGGGCAGGGTCGTGATAGCAGGATCGGCATAGTGCCGGTGGAAAACAGAATGGAGGGGATCAGCGACACATAACTGGGTCGCATGCCGCTGATAGCGCAGATAACGACCGATCGTCGCCGAGGTCCCGCCGGTCCCTGCACCACATACGACCCAGGTAGGGATCGGATGTTCCTCCCGCGTCATCTGGGCGAAGATGGATTCGGCGATATTGTTGTTGCCGCGCCAATCGGTCGCCCGCTCCGCATGGGTGAACTGGTCGAGATAATGTCCGCCGGTTTCAGCCGCCAGCCGCTGGGCGACGGCATATACCGTGCGCGGATCGTCGACCGCGTGTATCTCGCCGCCATGAAAGCGGATGGCATCGATCTTAGGGGCGGCAGTCGTTGCCGGTACGACCGCGATGAACCGTAAGCCCAGCATCCGCGCGAAATACGCTTCGCTGACCGCGGTCGAGCCGGATGACGCCTCGATGACGCAGGTATTGGGACCGATCCAGCCGTTGCACAGTGCATAGAGAAACAGCGACCGGGCAAGTCGGTGCTTGAGACTGCCGGTCGGGTGACTGCTCTCGTTCTTGAGATACAGCGTAATGCCGGCGTGGCGTGGCAACGCGATGGGCACGAGGTGCGTATCGGCTGAGTGGTTGTAGTCCGCCTCGATCAGGCGCACCGCCTCCGCGCGCCACGTCCGGACGTCCTCCATCAGACCAGTCCGTGCTGCGCCAGCAGCAGCGCCAGATCGGCGTCGCGACCGCGAAAGGCGCGAAAGCTTTCCGCCGCCGGGCGGGTCGCGCCGCGCGCCAGCACCTCGGCGCGAAACGCGTCCCCGGTCGCACGATCGACGACACCCGCTTCCGCGAACTTCGCAAAACCATCGGCGGCCAGCACTTCCGCCCATAGATAACTATAATAGCCCGACGCATAGTTCATTGCAAAGATATGCAGAAACGCATGGGGGAAACGGTGCCACGCGGGCGGACGAACGACCGCGACCTCCTCCCGCACCGCCTCGATCACTGCCATCGAATCGTCGCCCAGCGTGCCGAGATGAAGCAACAGGTCGAACAGCGCGAACTCGATCTGGCGGACCAGCGCCATTCCCGCCTGGAAATGGCGTGCAGCGACCATCCGGTCGAACAGAGCGGCGGGTAGGGGCGCGCCGGTAACATAGTGCCCCGACATGCCGGTCAACACGTCGCGATCCCAGGCGAAATCCTCCATCAACTGGCTTGGCAGTTCGATCGCGTCCCATTCCACGCCCGAAGTGCCGGCGATCCCCGGTCGGTCGACTTCAGTGAACAGATGGTGCAGGCAATGGCCGGTTTCGTGCAGCAGCGTCACGACCTCGCGGTGTGACAGTAGCGCAGGCATATCGGCGCCGTTCGGCGAAAAATTGCAAGTCAGATAGGCGACGGGGACCTGGCGGACATTACCGTCGTTCAGCCGTGACCGCGCACCCGCCATCCATGCGCCGCCGCGCTTGCCGGGTCGCGCATGCAGGTCGAGGTAGAGACCGGCAAATACCCCGCCATCGTTGTCGAGGACGTCGAAATAGCTGCCGTCGGGATGCGGAAGTTCAACGTCGTCGCGGGCTGCGAACCGAATGCCGTAAAGCCGCTCGACCAAATCGTGCCAGCCGGCAAGAACGCGGCTTACCGGGAAATAGCCGCGCACCTCCGCCTCGTCGATGGCATGGCGGCGGGTGCGTAACCGGTCGGACGCGAAGCCGACGTCCCAGGCTTGCAGATCGTCCAGCCCGAGTTCCTTCGCGGCGAACGCGCGCAGCGTCGCCATCTCGGTTTCGGCGAACGGCCGTGCACGGGCGGCAAGCGCGCGCAGAAACGCCAGCACTTCCCCGGCATTGGGCGCCATCTTGGTCGCGAGCGACCATTCGACCGGATCGGTGAAACCCAGCAGCTTGGCTCCTTCCCGCCGCAACGCGACGATGCGCGCGATCCGCTCGCCATTGTCGAACTGGCCGGCATGCGGTCCCTGATCGGATGCGCGGGTGCCGAAGGCGGCATAGACCCGCTCGCGCAGCCCACGATTTTCTGCAAAGGTCAGGACCGCCGCAACGCTCGGCATCTGAAGCGTGACCAGCCAGCCATCGAGCCCTCGGGCACGCGCCGCCGCGGCGAACATCGCCTTGTCTGCATCCGACAGGCCCGCCAGCATCGTCTCATCGGTTACCTGCTCGTGCCACGCCGCCGTCGCGTCGAGTACCGCACTCGCAAAGCCATTGGACAGCGACGCCAGTTCGACGGCGATGTCGGCGAAGCGTGCCCGGGCCTCGGGTGCCAGCGCCACCCCGGCAAGCGTCGCGTTGCGGATCGCCTGTTCCACCGCCACCCGATCCGCCTGTGGCAAAGTAGCGAATGCCGGGGTGGCGGCGAGTTTCACGTACAGATCATGCAGGTCGCGGTTCTGTTGGATGCGCATATTGGCCTGTACCAACTGCGCCTGCCCATCGGCATGGGCCGCGCGCAGGGCGGGCGTGTCCGCCACGGCCTGAAGGTGCGACACGGCAGACCACAGGGCATCGATCGCTGTGTCGCTGCGCTCCAGTGGCAACCACGCCTCGGTAAAATGCGAGGGTGCCGTGCGGATGAGCGTGTCGACGGTCGCATCGCGGTCGGCGATGACGGTTGCCACCGCTGCGCCGATCGCATCGGGCGTGATCGCGGCGAAGGGCGGCAGCGTGGTCGCATCCGCAAGGGCGTGGCTCATGGACAGATCCTGTAGAAGTTTCGTGAATTCAGCGGCGGGCGGCGGTGAGGTGGGTCAGCACCATGTCGGGCACTGAGCGCGCGCGCTCCAGGTAACGGGCATTGTTGCGGGCTAGCTGCGCTTCGAATGCCGCGGCGAGTACCGGCGCACGGGCACGGAACAGCGCAGGAATATCGGGATGCGCGCCGGCATCGCGTTGTGGCTGCGTTTCGCGGTAGATTTCGTCCAGCGTGGCGTGCGCCTGTTGGCGCAACACCTCGCCGAATTGCGGTTCAGGGTCTCGATTGACGTCATTCAACCAGACAGAGATCAACGTCGGCAGCACCGAACTGCTGGTCGTGAGCGGCCAGCACGCAGTCGCGCACGCCATCAGCGCGGTCCGGCCGTCGCTCGACGGCGGCTCCGCCTCCAGCGCCCGTTCGATCCGGCTGCGCAGGCCCGCCCAGTCGCTGCGTGTCGGTCGTTTGCCGGCCCGCTCGTGCAGGTGCAGCCGGCGTAGCTCTTCGCGGTAGGGGGCAGCCAGCCGGTCGGCGTGCATGGCAGCCAGCAGATGGTCGACGATCCGCTGCGGCACTTCCGACAAGTCGGCACCGGCGTCTATGCAGGCGACCCAGGTCAGAGCCGCATCGACCGCACGATCGGGGGCGGCATGCGCCGTCATCGGATCCAGCAGGCCCGCCAACGCCAGCGGATAGCCATAGCTTACGGCATAATCGGCACTGTCACCCCCCCGCGTCGAGACGCCCAGCGGCGTGCCGCCCGATCCGTCCCACGCGGTCGGACCGAAGCGCAACGTACCATTCGCTGCATGCGATTCCAGCCGGGCGCATAGCGCCGCCTTGATCGCCGGATCGCCTGCGAACGCGCCGGTCACAGATATCCCTCGATCCACGCGGTGAGCTGTGCCCGCGAACGGAACCCGACGATCCGGTCGATCTCGGCACCGTCGCGGTACAGCGCCAGCGTCGGTACCGACCGGACCGCGAACCGATCGCCGAGCCTCGCGTCGGCTGCCACATCCGCCTTGCAGATGCGCACCTCGCCCGCGAAATCATTGGCGAGATCGTCGAGGATCGGGGCAAGCGCGGTACAGGGCGCGCAGCCGGGCGACCACAGATCGAAGAGGGTCATCTCCTGCCCGGCGGTGACTTCCGCAAAGTCCATGCCGGTAACGTCGGTAATCGTGCGGGCCATTGCTGTCGTGTTCCTTTGCGGCACGCGTCGGTGCCGGTGGCGGCGGTGTCAGACCCGCCCGGTGGGTTGCTGGATGACGGCCGCCTGTGCCTGTCCATCGGCGGAGGTCAGGGTGTGCGTATGATGCGCCAGCAGCGTCTCGTCGTGGATGACGCTGACGATCGTCGCGTCCGGCAACGCTTCGCCGACACATTCGTAGAAATGCCGGGCATTGTCCGCGTCGAGCGCACTGGTCGCTTCGTCGAGGACGAGCACGTCCGGGCGATGAAGCAGGATACGCGCAAGCGCGATACGCTGTTGCTCGCCAGGCGACAGTTCATCCTGCCACAGGCGCAGGCCGTGAATGTCGTCGGCAAGGTTGCCAAGCCGCACCCGCCGCAGCAGTCCCTGGATCACCCCATCGTCGTGCTGCTCGGGCCGGTCGGGAAAGCAGACTGCGGCTTTCAGCGTGCCTAGCGGCAGGTAGAGCCGTTGCGGCACGAACATCGCACGGCTTTCCTCCGCCAGAACGACGCCACCATGGCCGTCGGGCCACAGCCCGGCGAGCGCGCGGACCAACGTCGACTTGCCGGTGCCGGATGCACCGCGCAGCGCCCAGCGTTCACCGTCGCGGACCATCCAGTCGCCGACATGGATCAGCACTTCGCCATGCGGACGGTGGAGCGCCAGATTTTCGGTTGCCAGCGCGATCCCCGGTGCCGTTCCCGCCCTGACGGTGATGCCGGCAGGCCGAACGTCGTCGAGCGCATCGTCCAGCCCCTTGATACGGTTGAAGTAGCTGACCTGCTGACCGATCAGCTGATAGCTTTTGACGAAATAACCGAGCTGCATCCCCAATTGGGCGAAGGCCTGCTGCCCGGCCATCAGCTGCCCGAACGACATGCCACCCGCGAAATAGGTCGGCACCATGATGAAAAGCGGTACGACCGTGCCCAGCCGGTCATAGACGCTGCCTGCCGCCGTAAGCCCGAGCGAGCTGTAGATCACCGAGCGAAAGTTCAGGCGGACCGCGTCGAACGATTGTGCCAGCGCCTGCCGCTCGGTCGCGACGGCACCGGCGAGGCCGATCTGCGGCGCGTTGCGGCGGACGTGGATCAGAGCCGCGCGGAAATCGGCCTCGCGGTGCTGCTGGCGCATCATTGCCCGGACGAAGGGTTGGCCGATCTTCGCGGTCAGATACGAACCGATCAGCGCATAGCCGACCGCGTACCAGACGGTGCTTCCGGGGATAGAGAACGCCGTGCCGCCGAGCGAGAAGCGGATCGGCGGTGCCGTTTCGAGCAGGATCATCGCGAAGGTGACACCCGAGACGATCGATCCGATCAGACGCAGCGCGATGTGCAGTACGCCGATCGACATGCCGACGGCGGCGGTGATATTGTTCAGGTCTTCGGCGATACGCTGGTCGGGGTTGTCGATGATGCGCAGCCGCTCGATCTCCGCATAGCGATTGCGGCGCATCCAGCGGTCGAGATAGTCGCGCGTCAGGAACGTCCGCCACCGGATCGACAGCAAGCCGTCGATCAGGTTTTCGGCGAGGATCATCGCGACCTGCAACCCCATGATCCCGAGGAAGACGAGCATCAGCGGCACAAGCTGCGCCTGTTCGCGCTGCTCGATCGCATCGAAGAACTGCCGCTGCCACTGGTTGGTGCGCAGCAGGATGAAGGCAGTGCCGAACTGGAAGCACAGCAGGGTGATCAGCGCGAACCAAGCGAACTTCCAATCCGGCGACCGCCAATAGCCGCGGACCAGCCGCCACGCATCGCGCCAACGGGCGGTCGCGGCCTGGGGTGAGGCGAGGCCCGTCTCACGACGGACCTCCCCGCTCTGGCTGGGTTGCGGCATCATCGGCGGTCAGTCCCGTGTCAGAAGAAACGATAGCCGACCGTAAGCCGCCAGGTCCGCGGTTCGCCAAGCGGAACATAGCTGGTGGAGCGGGTCGGGTTGTAGTTTTCGCGGTCGAAGAGGTTGCGGACGCCGACATTGATGTCCAGCCGCCCGATCGACAGGAACCCGTTCAGGTTCGTGAACAGCGCGGCCGGGATGGTATAAAGCCCCCGCGTGTCGATGAACGAACTGGACCGTCCGGTAAGGCCGGCGCCAAGTCCCGCCCTGGTCGTTTCACCGAACCGGTGCAGGTACGATCCATAGAGATTGTAGACGTCGCGCGGCTCCCCGGCGACCACGAAGCCGACGCTCGCCGACGGCTGGAGCAGGCGATAGTCGGTACGGGTGAACGCACCCGTCACCGTCAGGCCGCGTAGCGGCTCGCCGCTGACGTTCAGATCGATGCCGCGTCCCCGTGTGCCAGGCACCACGCGCGAGAACGCCGGGGCCAGGGGGTCGCGTTCGAACGCGATGTTCTGGCGGATGCTGAACCAGGACGCGTTGAGGAGCACCCGTTTGTTGAACAGATCCCATTTCACGCCGGTTTCGCTATTGCGGCTTTCGATATCGGGCAGGCGATTGCCAAGCCGATCGAACACGAACGTTGGTCGATACCCGTAAGCCAGGGTGCCGAAGACCGATAAGTTCTCGCTGATATCGACGACCGCACCGTAATTGGGCGTCGTTGCCGCAAGGTCGGAAGAGGACGAGCTGGGCCGGCGGCCGGTGATGATGCTGCTCGTCTGGATCTCGTTGCGGCGCAGGCCGGCCGAGAGATGGATAGGACCCAGACCGACGAGATACTGCCCGTAATAGCCCGTCTGCAACGTGCCGATCGTGCCCGTTTCGTTGCCGAACCGGACCGCGAGCGGCGGCAGCGCGGGCGGGGGCGTGGTCAGGAAGTTGTACGGAAACATGCCGCCGTCATCGGCATAGATCGCCTTGACGTCGGTATCGGTTCGCGTGAAGCCGGCGACCAGCTTGTGGGTGACGCTGCCGGTGTCGAACGCGATGCGGGCAAAGCTGTCGATCGCATCGCTTTTCGACGTCTGGCGCGTGCCGCTGCGCGACAGCAGCAACAAGCCGTTGTTGTTGAGTACCGCGAACGGCGAATATTGGCTCAGCGCGAAACTGACGTCCTGATGCTGCAGGCGTGCGACGACGGTCAGCCAGTCGGCCACCTTCTGCGTAATCTCGCCGTTGAACTGGGTGGTGCCGATCTGTACGCCCTGGTCCGGGCCACCCACCAGCCGGCGTCCGCCGGGCAGGTCGAACGGTTTGCCGGTCGTGGTGTTCAGCAGCGTGTAGGGCACCATGCCGAACAGCTGGTTGCTAAGCGACGCCGAGACGATGACATCGGTCACGGCATTCTTGTAGCGGATCGACGGCGCGAACAGATAATCCTCGTCGCCGCGATAGCCGCCGAAATTGCGGTCGGCATCCGCCACCGTCGCGATGATGCGGGCGCTGAGCCGATTGTCGTTCGAAATCGCGCGATTGGCGTCGAGCGTACCGCGGATCAACCCGAACGAGCCGGTGTCGGCCGACACATAGAGCCGCTCCTCGGCGTTCGGCTTCTTCGTAACGATGTTGATCGTGCCGCCCAGATTCTCACCGCCCAACAGGATCGCGTCGGGGCCTTTCAGCACCTCGATCCGTTCGATGTTGGCGAGCGACTGAGTGGTGCCTGCCGCGAAATTCGAGTTGGAAGCCGACGGCAGTCCGTTAACGGCGCCCTGCGCCGCAAACCCGCGCACCGAATAGCCGACGCCGCCCTGCACGGTCGCGGTGTTGACCACCACGCCACCGGCGTTGGCCAGCGCCTCGGCCATGGTCTGCGCCTGTTGCTGTTGCAGCAGCTTGGCAGAGATGACCTGGGTATTGCGGGCCTGGTCGCGCAGCGACTGGCCAAGGCGCGAGGAACTAGTCGCGCCACGAACCAGGACGTTCATTTCCGCCTCGTCTGGGCGGGCGACGACGAGGATGTCGTTCACGATCGTGATGACACCGGCGTCGTTCACGTCCACGGCGACCGGCAGCCCGCGCGTCGCCTGCGCCACCGCGTCGCGCGGCGACTTCGCATCATCGACCGGGCGCGACGTGATGCCCCGCACTGCGTCCGGATCGATGTTCAGCGGCGTGTCCCACTCCGCCGCAATCCGCTGCAACGCTTCGCTGAGCGGCAGCGCGGGCTGCGAATGGGTCTTCGCCTGTGCCACCCCCGGTACACAGGCGGCAAGCGCCAGTAGGCTGGCAGCGACGACGTGACGTGAACGCATGTTTTCCCTTGCCCTTTTTTGAGGTCCGTGCCCTGCCCGGCCGCCTTGTTGACGTACCGGCACGGACCGAATTCAACGATCCGGCTGGATCACCACCGGTGTCCCAAGCTTCAGATTCGCAAACTGATCGCGGATGGCCTGCCAGTCGCCGACCAGTACCCAGTGCACGTTGTTTGGATCGGCCAGCAGCCCCGCGGCGCTGCGCAACTGCTCCAGCGTCAGCGCGCGCAGTCGGTCCGGCCGGCGCACGACATCATCGTACGGCAACCCGTCCGATTGCGCCTCGGCCATTGCCTGAAGAATATCGGCATCTCCCTCCAGCTTCGCGGCATTCTGGTTCGCCGCGGCGGAAGCGATCCGGTCCAGTTCCGCCTGTTGCGGCAGGCGGTCGGTCGTCAGTCCGCGCATTTCCTTGATGAGTTCGGCGACCGATTCCCCGCTGTGGTCGCGCTCTACTCTGCCGGCCAGAATCCAGCGGCGTTCCCCGCGGGTGTCGTACAGCCCGGACCCGATGCCATAGGTCCAGCCCTTGTCGACCCGGAGGTTGCTGCCGATCCGGGCGGTGGAATTGCCGCCATACACCTCGTTCGCTGCCCAGGCCGCCGTCGCATCGACGCTGTCGGCGCCGGGTGCGGCGCGGAGGATCCGACCAGCCATGATGAAGGTCTGCGTCGCCCCCGGCCGATCGATGACGGTGAGCGAAGGCGTGGCGGTACCATGTGCCGGGGGAATCGCCGGTACCGGCGCGGCGAGCCCGGTTGCGGTCCAGCCGGCCAGCGCCTTCTCCAGCATCGGCTTCAACGTCGCCATATCGGCGTCGGCCGCCATATAAAGCGTCGCACGGTCGGGACGCACATGCCCCCGGACCCATTCTTTCACGGTCGCCGGGTCGATCGCCGCTACCGTCGGAACCTCGGCGGTCGGCTTCAGTGGGCGCCCATAAGGATGGCTGTCGCCGTACAGCGCGGCGTACAGGGCGCGTTCGGCGACGGCATTGCCGTTCGCCTGGGCAGCGGTCAGCATGTCGATCCGCGCCTTCTTCTGCGCAGCGAGCGCCACCGGCGACACGTCGAGCTTTGTCAATGCATCACCGAGGAACGCCAGGCCATCGCCGCGTTCGCCCGCGCCCCAACCCATTACCACGTCGGCGCTGTCGGCATCGACCATGTTGCCGGCCCAGCCCTTCAGTCGCTCCACTCGCTCGGCACGGGCACGTTGCTCGGGGGTCACCTTCCCCCCGGCAAGGAGATCGAAGACGAACGTCGCCATTTGTCGCGACGTGCCCGCGAAACCCGCATTGTCAAAGCGCAGGCGCACGACATCGGTCGTGGAACCGGGCCGCGGGACCAGCACGACCTTCAGCCCGTTCGACAGTTGCGCCTGCTGCACTTTCGGGAAGACGATCGGCGCAATCGTTCCTATCGGTGGCGGTCCCTGCGTCAGGTCGTAGCCGCCAGGGGTCGGCTGAAGTTGCGGCATCGGTCGCGCGATAAGGCGATAGCCGGGACTGCCATAGACAGGAGCGATCGTCGTGCGTACGCTGTCCGGCGTCGCGTTGCGCAGTTCGCGCAGATAGGTTTCGGCATATTCCGGGTCGGTCGTCTGCCCCGCGGCGCGCGCCAGTAGGAACGCCTTGCTCGACGTGCTGCCCTGCAACCCGACAAGATACTGGATGCGCGCGGCCCGCGCGGCTTCCAGTTCGTCGGGCGTCGGCCCGGTGGCGACATAGTTCGAGATGACGGCATCGACTTCCGCTTCGGCACGGGCCATCTGGTCGCCCGGAATGCCGTCGACGACGAAGCCCATGCGGCTCGACAGCCGCCCTTCGTCGAACGTCACGAAGGCAGCGGTGGCGATTCCCATCTCCTCGACCAGCCGCCTGTTCAGCCGCGACCGCGTGCCCGCCGCCATGATCTGCGCGGTGATGTCGAACGACGCGATGTCCGGCGACCCCTGGGGCGGGGCGATCCAGGTCGCGTAGATACGCCCCTTAGGCACCGCGCGATATACTTCGCGCCGGACCGGGCCCATCAGGGGCGTGCTGCGCGTCAGCAACCGGTCGAGCGGGAGGCGGGGGGAAAGGCCGCCGAAATATTTCTCGACCAGCCGCCGCGCGTCTTCGCCGGTCACGTCACCGGCCAGGATCAGCGTCACGTTCGACGGGCCGTAATAGGTGTCGAACCATTGCCGTGCCCCATCGACGGTCACGGCGTTCAGATCGGCTTCCTCGCCGATCGTGCTGTGGTGATACGGGTGGTCGGCGGGATACAGGTCGGCATAGGTGATCGCGTCGGTCGTGCCGTCGCTCTGCGCGGCGCGCTGGCGCTTTTCGTTCAGCACGACGCCGACCTCGCGCTTGATCCGATCGGCCGTCAGCGCTGGGCCGACATACCCCATCCGGTCGGCTTCGAGGAACAATACGCGCTCCAGCGCCGCCCTGGGGAAGGTTTCGTAGAAGCGGGTCGTGTCCTGGTTCGTGGCGGCGTTGAAGTCCGTCGCCCCCAGGTCGCGCAGCGAATTGAACGAATGCTGGTTCCAGTGTTCGCTGCCGTCGAGCATCAGATGCTCGAACAGATGGGCATAGCCATGCTGCCCTGGCTTCTCGTCCTTTGATCCGACATTGTAGACCAGCGTCGCAGTGACGAGCGGAACGCGCCGGTTGGTCTGCACCACCACCTTCAGACCGTTCGCCAGCGTGAACCGCGTGACCGGGTCGGTGATCGCCGCGCGCAGGGTTGCCGCTGCCTTGACCGGCGGTTTCGACGATGGACCCCGCGCTGTCGGAGGCAACGCGGAAGTGCCGTTCGCAACGGCGGCAATCAGCGCAACAATCGGAAAGGATGTACCCATCCCTCGACATTACCAATTGCAGCCGGCTTGGCTTCAGGCCAATCTCACAAAAGATGACCAGCCTGTCCTATCCCAACGACAAGGACAATTCCGACCCGCAGTCCGGTGGGGCAACGGCCGATACCAGTCAGGTCGAGCGCATTGTCCGCACCATCGCCCGAAGTATCGGCGAAGGCCGGTTGATCCCCGATCAACGGCTCCCGTCGATCCGGGCGATGGCCGCGCAGGAGGGCGTCAGTCGCGACACGGTACAGCGCGGTTATGACAAGCTGGTTGCCGGCGGACATCTGTACGCCCGTCGCGGTGCAGGATTCTATGTCGCGGCACCGGCGGTCGCCCGCCCCCGGGAAACGATGCCGCGCCCTGCGGTAGACCTCGAGCCGTTCCAGCTGATCCATTCGAGCCTGCCGCCCGAACGCTGCCCCGGCAGCGGCGTGCTGCTGCACGACGACGGGTCGATCGACGAGCTGCATCGGGTGGTGCGCGGCGTGGCTGCCAGCAGCCTGCGGCGGGGCGAATATGGGAGCCCCGCGGGGTATCTGCCGCTGCGACAGGAATTGCAGAACAAGCTGCGCATCGACGGGGTGGACGTACCATTGTCGTCGATCATGACCGTTCCGGGCTGCGTGGCGGGATTGAGCCTGGTCGTCCGCACCTTCATCCGCCACCGTTCCCTGGTGCTGATCGAAGAGCCTTCCTCGTTCATCCACACATCCGTCCTGCTGGCGCAGGGCGCGGAGATCATGCGCGTGCCGCGTGAGGCGGATGGCCCCGATATCGACGTGCTGCGGCTGCTATGCGAACGATACCGACCGGCCATGTTCCTGATGACGTCGGTGTTGCAGAATCCGACCGGCAGTTCGATTTCACTGCACAAGGCCCGCAAGCTGATCGAAATCGCAGCCGAATTCGACATGCTGCTGGTCGACGATGCGAGCTATGCCGATCTGGCACCTCTGTCCGGTGGGTCGGCGGCCGTTCCACTGATCGTCCTCGACCAGTTGGAACAGGTCATTCACGTCGGCGGATCGTCGCATATCCTAACACCTGATGTCGGCACCGGCTATGTCGTTGCGAACGAACACCGCATGGCGCTGTTGCGGCTCTTTCGTCCGGTGCAGGGGCTGGGCAACATGCTGCTTCAGGAACGCGTCCTGTACCGCGTACTGAGCGACGGTTCCTATCGTCGGCGATGCGAGCGTATCCGCGCCTACCTGGCCCAGCGCGCCACCATCGTCCGGCACGCTTTGGCATCGTCCATACCCGCCGCCATCGCACCGGTAGTGGGAGGCATGTTCCTGTGGGCCGACCTTGGCGCCGCGAGATCGGCGATGGGGATAGCGCGGCACATGTTGCGGCACGGATTTCTCACGGCACCAGGGTCCCATTTCTCCGCACCGAAACTGGATAGCTCCTTTATGCGGTTTAACGTCACCACGACGACCCCGACCGCGATATCGACGCTGGCTGAGTGCCTGTAGCGCGCATCTTGTCGGGTCGCACGCACATTTCGTCTATGTTTCCCGATGCTGCGAAGTCTATGCCCTCCCGGTAATTTGACCAGCAGGTTTTGCCGATTCGATGCGATACCAACAATCATTCAATCGATCGCTCAGGCAATAGGGTAATTCCATCTTTGCGAAAAACGACACGAAGGCATCTCAAGGTGAACATTATAGCAATGTAGCATTTCATACTCGGTTACCGCGAAATGCTTATGGTCAGGACTTGCCGATCACAGCCAGAAGATTACGGCAGAGAAAACGCCGCGGGGAATGCTTGATGGTCGTGAGAGCGTATCGACGGTGGCGCGCCGCAACGGCATGGCGCCGAACCTGCCGTATCGCTAGCGGCGTCTCATGCTGGAAGGTGAGGGCGTAGCGGTTGCTGGGGCGACGACGTGATCAGCAACCGGCAGGTCCGCTAGGCGGCGTCTGCATTTGAAGGATTCGCATTTGCGGTGAGTTCTGATTCAAGGCTGGCGAAGGAGCCGAGCCTAGAGCAGACGCACGCTGACGGATAAGCGATGGGAGCGGATCGCTGGATATCTTCCTAGCCGGGAGGGGACACGCGGTCGCAGCGGCGTGGACAACCGGCTGTTCGTGGACTTGATCCTGTGGATGGCTGGCAATGCGACGCGCTGGCGCGACCTGCCAGAGGTATTCGGCAATTGGACAGGGGTGCATGCCCGGTTCCGACGCTGGTCGCATGCCGGTGTATGGGAACGACTTTTCCATAGCCTGGCCGATACGCCGGACTGCGAGTACGTCCTGATCGACAGCACCATCTCGAAAATCCATGCCGATGCGGCAGGCGCAAAAGGAGGGCTGAAGCTGCCGCGATTGGGCGATCTCGGGGTGGCCTAACGACCAAACTGCATGCAGCCGTCGATGCCTTCGAGCTGCCGATCCGTATCCATGCGACGCCCGGCCAGCGGGGCGATCGCCCCTAGGCCGAGACGCTGCTGAATGGCTTGAAGGGCGTCGGCCACGTCATCCCCGATCCCGCTTATGACGCCGATCTCCTGCGCACCTTCATCGCCGACGACCTTGGCGCCACCGCGCAGATCAAGGCTAATCCAAGCCGAACCGCCAAACCTCCCATTGATTGGCGCCTCTACAAGTCAAGGCTAATCCAAGCCGAACCGCCAAACCTCCCATTGATTGGCGCCTCTACAAGGAACGCCATCAAGTCGCATGCTTCTTCAACAAGCGTAAGCGCTTCCGGCGCATCGTCCTGCGCTGCGAGAAAACCATTACCGCCTTCATGGGCTTCGTTCATCTTGCGTGCGGCATGATCTGGCTGCGCTAAATGCAGACGCAGTCTAATCCGACCAACCCGTTCGCGGTATACGGCACCGACGGTCGCATGATCGGGCTGCATGCCGATGCCATCAATGCGAGGATGAATGTCTTTTCGAGCGATAATAACGTGCCGTTTGACGTGCTCCCCGTCTTGTTACCACTCAAACGTAGAATCCTTGGGGTTCATGCTTAAGGGTTGAGGGGATGCCAACATGGTCCGGGGCATGCCCCGGACCATGTTGGCCGGCTATCTGGGCGGGGGCGCGCCCGCCGAGCTGGGAGTGGGGCCTGACGGTGTTGTAGTCGAGGCGCCAGGCTGCCAACACCGCTCTGGCGTGGGCCAGCGAGGTGAACAGTGTCTCGTTGAGGCACTCGTCGCGCAGGCGACCGTTAAAGCTCTCCAAGAAGGCGTTCTGGGTTGGCTTGCCGGGTGCGTAATGTCACTGGACCTGCCGTTCCTGCGACCAACGCAGGATGGCGACCGAGGTGAGCTCGGTGCCATTGTCGCTGACAATCAGGAGCGGCTTTGCTCACCGGGCAGGAGGAGAGGACGCTCGCGGCGCGACGGGCCGGGCTGCTCGAGACGAGGGTATGCCTGCGGGCCAACCGGCTCCTGCCCACCCTCGATCTTGGGGAAATCGAGACGCTCGACGCCTTCCTCTCCTCCCGCGTCGGTCCCGAGGCGGCTTCCCACCGACTGCGCCTGCCCCAATACGCCATTCCACTGCTGGCTCGGGAGGGCCTGATACGCCTCTCAGATAACCCGTACATCGCTCATCACTACGGACCGTTTGAGATCGACGAGGCCGAGTTCGTCCGCTTCGCGGACGTCCTTCGTAGGCGCGCCCCATCGTCCGATCTGCGTGACCCGGTTTCACTACGGGTGGCCGCCCGCGCGATCGGAGGAGGCGTCAAGCCGTGGGGAGCCATCTTCAGGGAGCTGATCACGGGTCGAATCCCCTTCGTGATGAAGAAGGTTTCAATCGAGGGCATCTTCCTGTCCGGATCGGATGCCGCGAGGATCAGAACCTTCGAGACCGAGGCCGAGGACGACGTGCCCATTCGGCAGGTCTCCCAGCGAGACGCCATCGAAATCCTGAACCTACCGCTCAAGCACGCCAACCTGCTTGTCAGCTCTCCAAAAGCCGGTCAGTCGCTTCGGCGTCCTATCGACTACGTGCTGACGCTCGCCCGCACGAGGGTGACGCTCGCCGAATTGTCTGCCCGAACTGCTATTCACCCGGCACGTTTGGAGCACATGTTGGATAAGCAGGGCTGCCCTCGGTAGGATGCGATCGGTTGGCTCAGGGACGATGTCGCGGGTTGGCTCGCCTACCTCTGACGATCCGGTGAACGCCGCTTCCACATTGATCGATCGCGCTCTCGCAGGGGCCGACGTCGTCCTGCGATGTTCGCTTAAGTGAAAAAAGCGAACGTCTTAAGGGTCAATGTCAAAGAAAATGGTGCTGCCGGTGAGGATTGAACTCACGACCTCAGCCTTACCAAGGATGCGCTCTACCACTGAGCTACGGCAGCACTCCGAGCCGAGGGGAACCCCCGGCGGCGGGAGGGGCCTATGTGCAGGCATTGGTCGGGAAGTCAAGCGACGGTTGTCGGATTAGCGAAGAAAAGCATAGAAAGCGCGAATGAACGACGACGAACGCAAGGCGCGGCTGGCACAGGCGCTTCGACAGAATCTCCGACGGCGGAAAGGGCAGGCGCGCGAGATCGCTGATTCGGTGCCGCAGGCCGAACCGGACACTCCGCCGGAGCAATAGGTCGCTACAGGTTGGCGCGTTGACAGCGTTGACACGGATCGCCACCCTGCCGGCAACGAACAGGGAGAGGTGTCATGCGTCGCTGGTGGTTGTTGCTGGTCGCGTTGCTGATCGGGCAGGCGGCATGGGCGGCGCCCGCCGCGCCGAACGGGTCGCCGGTCGCGTCGCACGGCCGGCTGGCGGTAAAGGGCAACCGCGTCGTCGATGCGCAGGGCAGGCCTTACGCAGTGCACGGCATGTCGCTGTTCTGGAGCCAATGGCAGCCGCGCTATTACGACCCGGCGACGATCGACTGGCTGGTGCGCGACTGGCGCGTGAGCGTGGTGCGTGCGGCGATCGGCGCGCAGTCGGGCGGATATGATGCGCAGCCTGCCGAAGAAACGAAGCGCGCCGAGACGGTGATCGATGCGGCGATCGCGCGCGGCATCTATGTCGTGGTCGACTGGCATGCGCATCAGCCGCGCGCTGACGATGCGGTCCGTTTCTTCAGCCATATCGCGCGCAGATATCGCGGCGTGCCGAACCTGATCTACGAGACCTATAACGAGCCGCTGCCCGAACATGGCTGGGCCGCGGTGCTCAAACCCTATCACACCCGCGTGATCGGGGCGATCCGGGCGATCGATCCGGACGCGTTCGTCGTCGCCGGCACGCGCAGCTGGTCGCAGGACGTCGACGAAGCCGCGGCCGATCCGCTGCCCTTCGCCAATGTCGCCTATACGCTGCATTTCTACGCCGCGACGCATAAGGCGGAACTGCGCGCCAAGGCCGATCTAGCGATGCGGCGGGGTATCGCGCTGTTCGTCACCGAATATGGGACCACCGCCGCCAATGGCGATGCGCCGATCGACGCCGCCGAGACGCGGACCTGGTGGGATTGGTGCGCGAGGAACGGGGTCAGCTATCTCAACTGGTCGGTCGCCAACAAGGACGAGGCGTCGGCGATCCTGAAGCCGGCGACTGTGGCGCTAGCCGGCTGGCAGGAGCGCGACCTGACCCAATCGGGGCGGCTGGTGCGGGGGCATCTGCGCGGGCTGCGCTGAGCGCGGCTTTCGTCGCGCGCCTGCGCATGGCATGGACGCGGGCATGACCGATCCCCGTCCGCTCGCCTATCGTCACGCACCTGGGTCCGGCCCGACGATCCTGTTCCTGCCCGGCTATGCGTCCGACATGACCGGGACCAAGGCGCTGGCGATCGAAGCCTGGGCGAAGGCACGGGGCCAGGCGTTCCTGCGGTTCGACTATGCCGGGTGCGGTGAGAGCCCCGGCGTGTTCGAGGAACAGACGCTGGCCGGATGGGTCGACGACGCGCTGGCGATGATCGACCAGGCGATCGAAGGGCCGGTGGTGCTGGTCGGATCGTCGATGGGCGGCTGGATCGCGCTGCTCGCCGCCCGCGCGCGACCCGACCGGATCGTCGGGCTGGTCGGCATCGCCCCCGCGCCTGACTTCACCGACTGGGGCTTTTCGCAAGCGGAGAAGATGGCGATGCTAACGCAAGGGCGGATCCAGCGGCCGTCGCCCTATGCCGATACGCCGACCGTGTTCACCCGCGCCTTCTGGGCATCGGGCGAGGCGAACCGGCTGATGCACGGCGAGGTGCCGATCGACGTGCCGGTGCAACTGGTGCAGGGACAGCGCGATGCCGATGTGCCGTGGGAGCGAACGGTCCATCTCGCGGCGCGGCTTCGTTCAGCCAATGTGCAGACGATCCTGGTTAAGGATGGCGATCATCGCCTGTCGCGCGACGGCGATATCGCGCTGATCCTGCGTGCGGTCGAGGATGTGTTGCCCTGATGTTGTCGCCGTTGCTGTTCCTTGCCCTTCAGGCCGCCGCCGGGCCGCAGCTTCCCGCTGGTGCCACGCCCGAGGCGCGCTACGACCAGTGCGTCGATGCGGCGACGACGACGCCCGATGTGGCCGAACGGATCGCGGGGCAGTGGCGGCTGGCGGGGGGCGGGTTCCTTGCCCGTCAATGCCTTGGCATGAGCTATGCGACGCGGCAGAAATGGGGCGCGGCGGCAGAGGCGTTCGAACAGGCGGCACGCGAGGCGGAAGTGGCGAAGGACGCCCGCGCCGCCAATTACTGGGCGCAAGCGGGCAATGCGCGACTGGCCGATGGCGATACCGCCGCGGCGGGGACCGCGCTGGATGCGGCGCTGGCCAGCGGAACGCTGACCGGGCTAGCGCGCGGCGAGGCGCAGCTCGACCGGGCGCGGGTGCGCGTCGCGGCGGGAGACATGGCAGGGGCGCGCGGCGACATCGATCGCGCGCTGAAGGACGCGCCGGCCGATCCGCTGGCGTGGCTGCTCTCGGCGACGCTCGCGCGCCGGACCGATGACCTGCCCCGCGCCCGGACCGATATTGCCGAGGCGGTGCGGCGGTCGGCCGATGATCCGTCGGTACAGCTGGAGGCGGGCAATATCGCCGGGCTGTCGGGCAATGCCAAGGCGGCACGCGCGGCGTTCGAGGCGGTGCAGCGGCTGGCCCCCGACAGTCCGCAGGCGAAGGCGGCGTCCGCCGCGCTCGACACGCTGCCGCCGGCCTGAGCGCGGTTGCGGTGGTGCGGTGGCGATCCGATATGCCGGGGCCTACCCCAACGGAGCCGCCGATGACCCGCTATCTCCACACCATGATCCGGGTAAGCGACCCGGACGCCACCATCGCCTTTTTCAAGATGCTGGGCCTGACCGAGGTCCGGCGCATGGACAATGACCGGGGCCGCTTCACGCTGATCTTCCTCGCCGCGCCGGGGCAGGAGGGCGTGGCCGAGGTCGAGCTGACCCATAATTGGGACCCCGAAGCCTATAGCGGCGGGCGCAATTTCGGGCATCTGGCGTTCCGGGTCGACGATATCTATGCGACGTGCCGGCGGCTGATGGATGCCGGGGTGACGATCAACCGTCCACCGCGCGACGGGCACATGGCGTTCGTAAAGACGCCTGACGGCATCTCGATCGAGCTGTTGCAGGACGGATCGCTACCCGCCGCCGAACCCTGGGCATCGATGCCCAATGTGGGGACGTGGTGATGGAGGTCGTCCGCGTCCCCGTCCTTTCCGACAATTATGCGTGGCTGCTGCACGATAAGCCAAGCGGGGAGACGGTGGCAATCGATCCGGGCGAGGGGCAGCCGTTGCTCGACGCGGCGGCGGAACGGGGCTGGACGATCACGGCGATCTGGAACACGCACTGGCACCCCGACCATGTCGGCGGCAATGCGGAGATCAAGGCGGCGACCGGTGCCGAGGTGACCGGGCCGGAGGCGGAGCGGGCAAAGATCGCCGATCTCGACCGCGGCGTCGGCGAAGGCGCGATGCTGTCGATCGGTGAGCACCACGCGACCGTGTGGTCGGTGCCCGGCCATACCGCTGGGCATATCGCGTTCCACTTTGCCGACGATGCGCTGCTGTTCACCGGCGACACGCTGTTCGCGATGGGCTGTGGGCGGCTGTTCGAAGGGACGGCGGAACAGATGTTCGCGAATATGCGGCGCTATGCGACGCTGCCGGCCGATACGCGGGTCTATTGCGGCCACGAATATACGCTGTCGAACGGGCGCTATGCGCTGGTCGCCGAGCCGGACAATGCGGCGATCGTCGAGCGGATGGCGGCGGTCGAGGCGATGCGCGCGAAGGGCGATGCGACGGTGCCCACGACGGTCGGTGCCGAACTGGCGACCAATCCGTTTCTGCGCAGCGCTTCGGCTGAGGAACTGGCACGGCACCGCGCGGCGAAGGATGCGTTCTGATCGGTAGAGGAGAGTCGGCATGAAACGATGGGCATGGACGGCGGCGCTGTTGCTGGGCGCGTGCGCAACGCCGCAGCAACAGGCGGAGACGCAGGCGAAGCGAGATCAGTTGCTTGCCAAAACGCTGGAAGGGCGGGTCGCGGGCAAGCCCGAAAACTGCCTGCCGACCGGGTTCATCGACGGGCCGCAGATCGTCGGCGATTCGCTGATCTATCGCCAGAGCGGCAAGCGACTGTGGCGGACGCAGGTGCGCGATCGCTGCCCGTTCCTGCGCGACGACCAGATCGTGGTGTCGATCCTGTACGGGACGAATGTCTGCCGCAACGATCGCTTCCGGCTGGTCGACCGCGGCGTGCCGATCGCCTCGGGTGACTGCACGTTCGGGGACTTCGTGCCGTATGACAAGGTTGGATGAGACCAGTCCATTCCGTTTGGTTCGAGCTTGTCGAGAACCTGGGTGGCCCAAGCGAACCGGTTCTCGACGGACGCTTCTCGACTTCGCTCGAAGCTGCTCGAACCGAACGGGGAGTCTAGGGGTACCCAAACCACCCCCGTTCAGTTCGAGCTTGTCGAGAACCTCTTACAGCACGTAACGGCTCAGGTCCGTGTTCCGCGCGATGCTCGCCAACTGCTTGTCGACATAGGCGGCATCGATCGTCACCGCCTGTCCCGCGCGGTCCTCGGCATCGAAGCTGACCTCTTCGAGCAGCTTTTCCATGACCGTCTGCAGGCGGCGGGCGCCGATATTCTCGACCTCCGCATTCACCTCCGCCGCGATGCGGGCGATGGCGGCCAGCCCCTCGTCGGTGAAGGTCACCTCTACCGATTCGGTGCCGAGCAGCGCGCGATACTGGGCGGGGAGCGACGCCTTGGTATCCGACAGGATCGCGATGAAATCGGCTTCGGTCAGCCCCTTTAACTCGACCCGGATCGGCAGGCGGCCCTGTAGTTCGGGCAGCAGGTCGCTGGGCTTGGCGACGTGGAACGCGCCCGATGCGATGAACAGGACATGGTCCGTCTTCATCGGCCCGTATTTGGTGGCGACGGTCGTGCCCTCGATCAGCGGCAGGAGGTCGCGCTGTACGCCTTCGCGGCTGACCGAGCCACCACGCACGTCGCTGACCGCGATCTTGTCGATCTCGTCGAGGAAGACGATGCCGTTCGCCTCGGCGTCGGCCAGCGCGGCACGGCTGACCTCGTCCTGGTCGAGGCGCTTGTCGGCCTCTTCCTCGACCAGCTTGTCCCATGCGGCGCGCACGGTCAGCTTGCGGCGCTTCTGCTGGCCGCCGCCGAACGCCTTGCCCATCATCTCGGACAGGTTGATCATCTGCGGCGCGGCGCCGGGGATTTCGAACGGCATCTGCGGCGCGGCGTCGAGTTCGATCTCGACCTCCTTTTCGTCGAGATGGCCGTCGTGGAAGCGCTGGCGGAACGCCTCGCGGGTTGCTTCGCTGGCGCCCTTGCCGGTCAGCGCGTCGAGCAGGCGCGCCATCGCCGCCTCCTCCGCCTTGTCCTTGACCGCCACCCGGCGGCGTTCGCGTTCGAGCCGGATCGCTTCCTCGACCAGGTCGCGGGCGATCTGTTCGACGTCGCGGCCGACATAGCCGACCTCGGTGAACTTGGTCGCCTCGACCTTCACGAACGGCGCGTCGGCGAGCTTGGCGAGGCGGCGGCTGATCTCGGTCTTGCCGCAACCGGTCGGCCCGATCATGAGGATGTTCTTCGGGCTCACCTCATCGCGCAGGTCGGGCGAGAGCTGCTGCCGGCGCCAGCGGTTGCGCAAGGCGACCGCGACGGCGCGCTTCGCGTCCTGCTGGCCGATGATGTGCGCGTCGAGGGCGGCGACGATCGCCTTGGGAGTCAGATTGTCTTGCATGGAATGTCCGTCAGTTCGCGCTGTCGAGCGCTTCGAGGGTGACGCGATCGTTGGTGTAGACGCACAGTTCGGCGGCGATGGCCAATGCCTTGCGCGCGACCTTCTCCGCATCGCCTTCGTAATCGGACAGCGCGCGGGCGGCGGCGAGGGCGAAATTGCCGCCCGATCCGATCGCGGCGATGCCGGCCTCGGGTTCGAGCACGTCGCCATTGCCGGTGACGACCAACGTCACGTCCTTGTCGGCGACGATTAGCATCGCCTCAAGATTGCGGAGGAATTTGTCGGTGCGCCAGTCCTTGGCCAGTTCGACCGCGGCGCGCAGCAATTGACCCTGATGGCGCTCCAGCTTGGCTTCAAGCCGTTCGAACAGGGTGAAGGCGTCGGCGGTGGCGCCGGCGAAGCCCGCAATCACCTTGCCATCGCCCAGCGGGCGGACCTTGCGCGCATTGGGTTTCATCACCGTCTGTCCGGCCGAAACCTGCCCATCCCCCGCGATCACCACGCGACCGCCGCGACGCACGGATACAATCGTGGTGCCGTGCCACACCGTCTCTTTGCTCATGGGCGCGGATATGGGGAAGCTGGGAGCGGACGCAAGTTCCTCCCCGGTACGGGGAGGGGGACCAGCGAAGCTGGTGGAGGGGGGTGTCCACATACGAAACCGTTGCGTTGCGCGGCCCGCCCCCTCCACCATGCTTCGCATGGTCCCCCTCCCCGCGGAGCGGGGAGGAATTACTTTTCTACGCCTTTCACCTTCCCCCATGCCCGGGCGGCCGTGTAGCCGAGATAGCCGGTGCCGAAAAGCGCGTAGAGTTCCTCGGGGATGCCGCGCAGATAGGCGGTCATGCCACGGGCGATGCCGGCGGCCATGTCGGGCTGGACCGCCGAGATCAGCCCCATCGGGATCGCCCACAGCAGCAGCGCATACATCACGTAGAGGAAACCCGGCCGTGCGCGCGAGGTCCAGGGGTCGGTCGACTGCGCCTCCGCCACGATCGCCGAGAGTTGCGCCCTGACCCGATCGAGATCGGCGGTCGATTCAAGTTTGAGTAGTTCCAGCTTGGCGGCATCGCGCGCCTTGGGGTCGGGGATCAGCTTGTCGAGCAGCGCCGCGATCGGCGCGATCAGGGTGTTGAGCATTGAGTTTCCTGTCGTCGGAAGTTGCCAAAGGTTACACGGATCAGCCTGCGCGGTGGGCCAGCCAGCCGTAGAGAAAGGCTTCGCTGGCGGGGCGCAACTCGGCGAGGCGGAGATAGCGTTCGCCTTGCAAGGCATTGATCGCGCGGATCAAAACCGTCTCCGCCGTCGGGCCGCGCGTGGCGAGCGCGTGCAACGTCTTTGCGCCGATATTGCCATCGACCAGGATATCGGCCCAGTCGCGTTGCTCGCGGTTAAGGGCGTTGAGCACGCGTTGGACGAAGGTTATGGCGACCGCCGGCCCCATGTTGACGCCGGTATCGAACAGTTCGGCGGCAAGCGCGGGTGCACGCAGCGCGACGCGGTCGAAGGCCGGCGCCAGCCAGTAGCGGCGGCGGTAGAGGGTCGCGGCGAAGCTGCGCGGCAGTTCGCGGATCGGGCCGTCATACCCCTCGGCGCGGGCGACGGCCTGGGTAATGCCGAAGCGGGTCGGACCGCCACGATCGGCTGGGTGGTCGACATAGCCGCCCTCGCGGTCGATGACGTCGTCGATCAGGTTGGTTGCGTCCATCTTGCCCTCCTGTTGGAGGCGGAACGTAACCAGAACGGTTCGTTGTAGGAAAGCTTAGGCCTAGCTGAACAGCGCGTCGGCACGGTGGCTGGTGGCAACTTCGGCGGGGGTCGGATGGCGCAGCAGCGTGATCGCATCGGCATCAGGCGACCAGCCTATCAGTCCCATGTCGGCGAATTGCCCGAGCCAATAGTCCATGCACCACCGCCCCCAGCGCGCGCGAAAGCGGGTGGCGTTGCGCAGGATCGCGTCGAACTGGTGCAGCGGCGGGACGTGGACGGCGTGATGCTGATGCCACGCGACCGCACCGCCGACCCACGCCATCGGCACGCCAGCCGCCGCCAACGCCCAGGCGAAGTCGGTCTCCTCGCCGCCATAGCCGACATAGCCGGTGTCCATGCCGCCAGCCGCATCCCATGCGCTGTGCGGGAGCGCAAAGGACAGGCCCCACAACTCGCCATGGCTCGGCACCGGGCGGACTTCGTCGTCGGTCAGCGCGGGTTTGGCGGGGTGGCGGACAGCCCTGGCCAGATCGACCGGACCGGGCGGCAGATAACGGACCTCGCCCAGATAGCAGGCGGGGCGTTCGTCGAGCACCGCGGCATAGCGTGCGACCAGCGTAGGCGAAGGGATGCAGTCGACGTCGAGGAAGATCAGCCGGTCGCCCCGTGCCGCCGCCGCCGCTTCGTTGCGCGCCCGCGCCAGCGGCATCGGGTCGCCGGGCACGAACACCTCGCGCACCGGCACCCCGGGATCGGGCAGGCCGGCGGGGGCGGCGTCCTGCATATAGGCGATGACCAGTTCGTCGGGCGCGCGCGTCTGTCCCGCCAGCCCCGACAACAAATTGGCGAGGTGCGCGGTCCGTCCGCGCACCAGCGTGCAGACCGAGATCACGCCGACAGGCGCTGCTGCACCGGCTGCGGCTGCGCCCGGAAATGCGCGACCCCCTCCATGATGCCGAACGCGAACCCGCGCCGCGCGACATAGCTGTGGGCGAGGTCGGGGCGCTGCGCCAGACCGTCCGAATAGTTACCAACGATGATCGCATGGGCGCAGGCGCGCAGCATTTCGACATCGTTGCCGCTGTCGCCGGCGACGATCACCTGATCGCGGCGCATGCCTACGCGGCGGCGGACGTAATCGACCGCCGTCCCCTTCGAGGCGGCGAGCGGCAGGATGTCGAGATAGCGACCGTGACTGTGGATCACCGACGCCGCGAAGCCGGCATCGGCCAGCAGGTCGCGGATGCGTTCGGCGATATCGGTCTCGCCGGCGGTAAAGTAGCTCAATTTGTGGCTGCGCTGTTCGAGCGGGCTTTGCGGGCGCAGGTCGCTCTGCGTCGCGAGCAGCGCGGCGATCGCCTCGCGGTCCCAGCCGGCATTGATCGTCGCGGTCCAGGCGTCGTCGCGAACATATACCCCCCCATGGACGCGGTGATAGATTTCGGAGCCCACCGAGGTAATCATTACCGCGGGCGGCGCGACTTGGTTCTGGGTAAGGATCGCCAGCGCGCTATGCAGGCTCCGCCCGGTGGCGATGCCGAACATCATGTCGTGCTGGTCGCCGTGCCACAGGTTGAACGCCTGCGCGGCTTCGCTTTCCCCCAGCAGCGTGTTGTCGATGTCGGAAATCAACAGAAGGCGCGGTGCCTCGGCCGCCGGGGCCGGTGGGGCAATCACCGCCTGCGCCAGTTCGGCATAGCGCGCGACATGCCCGTCCCAGTCATAGAGGTCGGCGGCGGTCGCGCCGGCCTGCGAATAGCGGTCCCACAGCGCGTCGTCGGACAGGATGGTCAGCATTGCCCGACCGATCGCCTGCGGATCGCGCGGATCGACGAGGATGCCGTTGCCGCAGCCCTCGATAATGTCGTTCGGCCCGCCGCTGTCGGTCGCGACCAGCGGCAGGCCCGATGCCGCCGCCTCGAGCAGGGTCAGGCCGAAGGGTTCGTTGAGCGCGGGATTGACGAAGATGCCGCGCCGCGCCCGTGCATGCGCGTACAGCGCGGGGACTTCGTGCGGCGCGTGGGTCTTGGGGATCGCGACCGAACCATAGAGGTCGTAGCGGTCGATCAGCGCGAACAGTTCGGCCATGTTGCCGGCAAGTTCGGGTTCGAGGCTGCGCGGATCGTCGCGGGTGCCAGCGACGATGACCAGATTAGCGGCGGTCTGGAGCACGGGGCAGCGGCCATAGGCATGGACCAATGCCGCAAGGTTCTTCTTGCTGACCGGCCGGGCGAGGGCGAGGATCACCGGCTTCGATGGATCGGCCAGGAACCGGTCGATCCGCGCATCGACCATCGCATCGGTACAGGTGCCGGCGAACATCCCGAGATCGCTGCCCGGCGGGATGATCCGGATGCGGCCGGGATCGTAGCTGGGATAGCCGGCATATTGCACCTCCGCCTCGTCGCGCGACGAGGCGATGATCGCATCGGCATCGGCGATGGCGCGATCCTCGATGGCGATGCGGCGTTCCAGCCCCTGCGTTTCGGCGCAGTCGGTGCCGAAGGCGACGCGCTTGACCAGGCCCAGCGAATGGGCGGTGAAGAGATAGGGGATGCCGAGCCGCGCCTTGACCGCCGCCGCGACGGCACCGGCATCGGCATAATGGGCGTGGATCAGGTCGGGGCGGCGGTCGAGCCCCTCGATATGCGCGACCAGCGCGTCGATCAGGCTGTCATGCTCCTGCCACAGCGCTTCCTTGGGCAGATAGGCATCGCTCGCCGAGTAGAGGCGGACGATGCGGGTGGTGTCGTCGATCGTCTCGACCTCGCGCCAATACCCTTCGCCCAAGGGGCCGCCGCGAAAGGCGCGGGTGACGATATCGGTGCGTTCGACCGCCGGATGCCGGCCGGAAGCGGCCACCAGATCAAGGAGATAGCGGATGTGGCCGCCGGTATCTGCGGTAACGCCATATTCGACCTCGCGCGCACGAAGACAGCCCTGTAGCGCGAGGTGCAATATGAACATTACGGAACTTTCCCGTTCGAAATAGCGGAGTTATCCCCGCCCTGACAGGAACCGTTCGGCTCCCGCTTGGTTCCGGTCGGCGATGGTATCCCCGCTCCGAATCGCGCAGATCGCCCCCGTCATCTACCCCACGCCCCCCGGCAAGACCGGCGGGACCGAGCGGGTGGTTTCCGACCTGACCGAGGCACTGATGGCGATGGGGCATGACGTGACGCTGATCGCACCGAGCGACAGCGTGACCACCGCGCGCCATTTGTCGGCGCATCCGAGCCTGCGCGCGCTGCAGGCCTATCACGGGCCGGTCGCGCCCGGCGTGCCCGCCGCGCTGGAGGCGGCGCAACTGGGACTGCTGGCGAAGCATCTGCACGAATTCGACATCGTCCATTGCCATGGCGAATTCGCCCATGCCGCCGTGCTGGGCGATCGGATCGGACAGAGCGTGACGACGGTGCACTGGCGATTGGACGAGCTCGACCGCAAGCTGTTCTTCCACAGCTTTCCCGAACTGCCGGTCGCGGCGATCTCGGCGGCGCAGGCGCGCGACCTGCCGCGCGCCAACCGCGCGGGGGTGGTGCATCACGGCATTCCGGCCGACCGGTTTTCGCCGGGGCCGGGCGGCGAAGCGGTGGCCTTTATCGGGCGGATGACCGACCAGAAGCGGCCCGACGTCGCGATCCGCGTCGCGCGGGCGGCGGGGCGGCCGATCCGGCTGGCCGGGGGCATCGATGTCGGCAATCCGCGCTATTTCGACGAACGGGTCGCCCCCCTGCTGGGCGCGGATGCGAAGCATATCGGCGAAGTCGACGATCGCGGCAAACAGGCGCTGCTGAGCGAGGCTGCGGCGTTGCTGTTCCCGATCGACTGGCCCGAACCCTTTGGCCTGGTGATGATCGAGGCGATGGCGTGCGGCACGCCGGTGATCGCATGGGATCGCGGCAGCGTGCGCGAGGTGGTCGACAACGGCGTCACCGGCTTCGTGGTGAAGAACGAGGAGGAGGCGGTCGAGGCGCTGGCGCGGATCGACACGCTCGACCGGGCGAAGGTGCGCGAACGGTTCGAAGCGCGCTTCACGGCGACGCGCATGGCGGAGGAATATGTGACGCTGTACCGCGAACGGATCGCGCTGGCGCAAGGGGCGGTGGCATGAGAGTGGGGATCATCACCTGGGCCTATCCGCCCGAAAAGAGCGGGCTGTCGCGTGCGGCGCGCGAGATCGCGCAGGCGCTGGCCGAGGCGGGGCATGACGTTCGCGTCGTGACGATGGACCGCGCGGATCGCAGCATGGACGGCGCGGTCGAGGTTGTCGGGGCACAGGCGGGCGGCTGGCTGGCGCGGCTGCGCCGCTGGCCGGCGATCGGGCATCTGTGCGGTCCGGCGATGGTCGCGCGGGTCGTGCGGCGGCTGCATGCCGAACGGCCGTTCGACGTGGTCGAGGCGACCAACTGGTATGCGCCGGGGCTGTGGGTCGCGCTGACCGGGCCGGTGCCGCTCGTCACGCGCAATTCGACGCCGGTCGCGACCAGCGCGGCCAAGCCACGGTCCTTGCGCGACAGGATCGATCGCTGGGCGGCGGTGTCGCTGGAGGCATTGTCGGCGCGGAAGTCTGCCGGGCTGATTTCGAATACCGAGGCGCATGGCGCGAAGGTCGCGGCGCTCTACGGCACGCAGCCGCCGGGGCCGGGCCATGCGGTGATCGGCCTCAGCCTACCCCCCGCGATCGTCGATGCGGGACGCGCGGCACCCTATCCGCCGGGCAACGACGTGCTGCGGATGCTGTTCGTCGGGCGGAACGAACCACGCAAGGGGACCGACGCGCTGATCGGCGCGCTGCCGGCGATGGCAGCGGAGGCCGATGCCGGCACGCTGCCCGATTTCCGGCTGACCATGATCGGGCTGCATCGGAGCGAACTCGACCGGTTGCCGCCCGCCGCGCTCAAGCGGATCGACAGCTATCACCGGGTCGATGACGATATGCTGCATGCCGCGCTGGCGGCGGCGGATATCGTCGTCGCGCCGTCGCGCTATGAAAGTTTCGGGTTGGTCTATCAGGAGGCGATGACGTTCGGCCGGCCGATCGCGGCGTGCGGCGAGGATCCGAGCGCGCAACTGTTCGTCAGTGGCAGCGGGGCGGGGTTGTTGGCGGACGACTGCACGGCGGCGGCGCTGGGCGCGATATTGCGGCGGATGCTGCGCGATGGCGAGTTGCGGCAGGCGCTGTCGGCGGCGGCGCGGGTCGCGGCAGGGCGCTTCACCCGCGCGGGACTCGCGGCGGAGACGGCGGCGGCCTATGTCGCGGCGGCGAAGGGGCGGAGCAGCGCGGCTTCGTCGCTGGGGCGGCCGGCGCCGGTCGACATGGCTTCGTAGACGACCGAGCGTTCGACGACGCGCGACCGGCTAAGATGATGGTCGATCGCGCCGGCGAGCGCCAGCGAGGTGCGCTCGAACGGCACGACCGGCCGCTCGTGCACGGTGCCGGCGAAGCGGACTTCGGCATGGTTCAGCCGATACTGGATATCGGGCCAGAGCGCCGACTGCACGCCATCGACCCAGTTGCGACGCGGTAGCCCCAGCGATCGCAGTTCCTCGTCATCCGCCGCGTGCGTCAGCCAGCCGAGCGCGCCGAGCAGTGCGGCATCGGGCGTCTCGTCGGTGTCGAGTTGCAGCACCCAGCCGTTCGCCAGCGCCTGCACCCGGTTGCGCTGCGCGGCGAAGTCGCCGTTCAGCGGATGGGCGACGATCTGCGCCCATGACGTGCGATCGGCCAGTGCCGCAGCTTCGGCGGGCGTCCCGTCGAGCAGGATGATGGCGTGGGGGAAGGCGGGACGCAGGTCGGTGAGCATCGCTGCGATCGAGTCGGCCTCGCTGGCGCGGGCGATCATGCCGAGGGTGACGCCGTGCGGGCGGGGCCTAGCGGGCTCGCCGTCGACCAGCCCCAGCGCCCATGCCGCGTTGCGCCGGGCATGAGGGGCGAGCGCGAAGCCGCGTTCGGGCGACCGTCCCTGCAAATGATCGCCGATCGCGGCGCGCAGCCGATCGGGGTCGAAGGCGAGATCGACGACCGCCAGCCCGCAATGGGTGCATTCGGGCAACGCGCGGTCGTGCCAATTGGCGTTGCCGCAGATCGGACAGCGTGGTCCCTGTTTCATCCTGCCCCCCCTTGCGTTGCCGCGACGGGGAACGCACGACACCCCCGACGGTTCGGAGGATTGATGCGGGAAACGACCAACGAGACGATCATCGTCGCAGGGGCGACCGGCGATCTGGGCGGCCGGATCGCGAAGGCGGCGGTGGCGCGCGGGGCGAAGGTGCGGGCGCTGGTCCGGCCGGGCACCGCGCCCGATCGGATCGCGGCGCTGGAGATGATCGGGGCCGATCCGCATCCGGTCGATTTCGGTGATGCACAGGCGCTGGCCCATGCCTGTCGCGGGGTGGGGTGCGTGGTATCGGCGCTCAACGGGCTGGGCGATACGATCCTCGACGCGCAGACGCGGCTGCTCGACGCGGCGCTGGGCGGCGGGGCGGCGCGGTTCATTCCGTCGGATTTCTCGATCGACTATCGCGCGCTGCCGACCGGCACCAACCGCAATTTCGACCTGCGCCGCGCGTTCCGCACCCGGATCGACACCGCGCCGATCATGGCGACCTCGATCTTCAACGGCGCCTTTGCCGACATGCTGAACGGACAGATGCCGCTGATCCAGCGGCGGGTGCGGCGCGTGCTCTATTGGGGTGATGCGGACGTGACGTTCGCGCTGACGACCAAGGACGATGTCGCCGCCTATACCGCCGCCGCCGCGCTCGATCCCGCCGCGCCGCGCGACCTGCATATCGCGGGGGCACAGGTTAGCGCGCGCGATCTGGCGGCGTTGATGGGGGAGGTGACCGGCAAGCCCTACGGCCTGCTGCGCGCCGGGTCGCAGGGGTCGCTGGCGCGGATGATCGGGGTCACGCGCCGGCTGTTCCCCGCGCGGGATCAGGTGTTTCCGGCGTGGCAGGGCATGCAGTATCTGCACAACATGTTCGATGGTCGCGCGCCGAGTGCACCGGTGGATAACGCGCGGTATGGCGTGGACTGGACCCCGTTGCGCGAGGTGGTGGCGGCGGGTTCTACGAAGGATGCCGTTCGTCCTGAGTAGCTGTTGAGCCTGTCCAAACAGCGTGTCGAAGGACCGCGCCAAGTGCTTCGATACGAGCCTTCGACAAGCTCAGTCTCTACTCAGCACGAACGGTTGGAGCGGTGGAACTGGCTCGAACCGCTCGAGTGGCAGCACCATGCCCGCCACCACGAACCAGCAGCGATCGACCCGCGCCGCCACCGCCTGATTGAGCCGACCCGCCGCGTCGCGAAACCGGCGGCCGAGCGGGTGGTCGGGGACGATGCCCATGCCGACCTCGTTGCTAACCAGCAGCACCGGATGTCGCGCCCCGCCGATCACGGCGAGCAGGTCGGCGGTGTGGCGGTCGATGTCATGGTCGCCTAGCATCAGGTTCGACAGCCACAGCGTCAGGCAATCGACCAGCATCGGTCCCGTCGCGGCGCCGATCGCCGCCGCCAGATCGACCGGACATTCGACCGTGTGCCAGCCGGGTCCGCGATCGGCGCGGTGGCGGGCGATGCGGTCGGTCATCTCCGTGTCCCACGCTTCCGCCGTCGCGAGATAGGTCCAGGGTCCGGCCAGCGCCTCGCACGCCTGCTGCGCCAGCCGGCTCTTGCCCGAGCGTGCCCCGCCCACGAACAGGGTTGTCGTCGCCATCTTGTCCTGTGCCCCGATGCGCTCTAAGGGCGCGGATGCGACAGGTTCCCAGAAATGGGATGAAAAGGGAACCCGGAAGCGCGTCGTGAACGCGTCATCCGGGGCTGCCCCCGCAACTGTGACCGGCGAGCCTTGCTCCCCCGCGCGCCACTGGACATCCGTCCGGGAAGGCCGGGCAAGGCGACGACCCGGGAGCCAGGAGACCTGCCCGTCGCGGTTGTCCTTCGCGCGGACGGGGTGTGCCGGGTGATCGAGGGTTTCCTCGCGTGACGACGTCGTTTGGGGGTCGTGCGCGTGCAGGGAACAGCCTGTTCCGGCGCCCGCGCCGCGCGTCCCCTTGTTTGATGCCAAGGGGGATTACCCGAATGAAGACCCGTTTCCTGTTGCTGCCCTGCCTGTTGGCGGCAACCCCAAGCTTTGCGCAGAGCGCGCAGTCGTCCGCCGGACTCGAAGCCGTGGTGCAGGGTGACGACGAGATCGTCGTCACCGCGAATCGCGAGGCACGGCCGGTCGATACCGTCGGGCAGGCGGTGACCGTCATCGACCTCGCCACCATCGAACAGCGGCAGGCGGTGGTCGTGTCCGACCTGCTGCGCCAGACGCCGGGCGTCACCGTCACCCGCAACGGCGGCATCGGCACGTCAACCAGCGTCAACATCCGCGGCGCCGACAGCGACCAGACCGTGGCGCTGATCGACGGCGTCAAGCTGAACGATCCGTCGTCGCCGGGCGGCGGGTTCAATTTCGGCAATCTGCTGGTCGGCAACATCGCCCGCATCGAAGTGCTGCGTGGCGCACAGTCGGTGCTGTGGGGCAGCCAGGCGATCGGCGGCGTCGTCAACCTCATCACCCGCCAGCCGACCGACGACCTGTCGATCAATGTGCGCGGCGAAGGCGGTTCGTTCGGCACCGGACAGGGGTTCGCCAACATCTCGGGCAAGGCCGGGCCGGTATCGGCCAGCATCGGCGGCGGGTTCCTGACCACCGACGGCATTTCGGCTTATGCGCCGGGGCGTGAGGCCGATGGCTATCGCAACTATGGCGCGAACGGCAGCGTGTCGGTGGCGTTGGCAGACGGCGTGTCGGTCGATGTGCGCGGTTTCTATTCGAACGGGCGGACCGAGATCGACGGCTTTCCCGCCCCGACCTTCAGCTTCGGCGATACCCGGGAATATGGCGATGCCGAGCAATGGACCGGCTATACCGGGCTGAACGCCGCGCTGTTCGACGGGCGGTTCCGCAACCGCATCGGCTATGCCCATACGTCGAGCAACCGCACCAACACCGATCCCGATAGCATTCCGACCGAGACCTTCCGCGGCAAAGGGCGCAACGACCGGTTCGACTATCAGGGATCGTTCGACGTGACCGACGCGGTGTTCGCGACGTTCGGCGTCGAGCGGGAAGTGTCGCGCTTCACCACCTCCAGCTATGGCGGTGCGCCGACCACCGGTCGCGCCCGCCTGTTCGGCGTCTATGGCCAGCTGGCGGTGACGCCGATCGAGAATCTGACGCTGACCGGCGGCGTGCGTCACGACGACCATAATGTGTTCGGCGGGGCGACGGTGTTTGCCGGCAGCGGCGTGTGGTCGCCGAACCGCGGCAACACGCTGCTGCGCGCCAGCTATTCGGAAGGGTTCAAGGCACCGACCCTGTACCAGTTGCAGAGCGAATATGGGAATGCGCTGCTGACCCCCGAACGTTCGCAGGGCTGGGACGCGGGCATCACCCAGCGCGGGCTGAACGGCGCGGTCGAGGCGAGCGCGACGTGGTTCGATCGTACGTCGAAGGACCTGATCGCGTTCGTGTCGTGCTTCGGCGTGACCACCGGCGTCTGTGTCGGCAAGCCGAACGGCACCTATGACAATATCGCCCGTGCCGAGGCGAAGGGGCTGGAATTCGCGCTGAAGCTGCGTCCGGTGGAGGCGTTCACTGTCGCTGCCGCCTATACGTGGCTGGATGCCGAGAACCGGTCGGCAGGCACCGCCAATTTTGGCCGCAAGCTGGCGCGGCGGCCGGCCGACAGCCTGACGGTCAATGCCGACTATCGCTGGGCCTTCGGTCTTGGCGTCGGCGCGACGGTCACCATGATCGGCGACAGTTTCGACAATGCGTCGAATACGCGGCGGCTGGACGGCTATGTCCTGACCGATCTGCGCGCGTCGTTCCCGGTTACCGAGCGGGTCGAAGTCTATGGCCGCGTCGAGAATCTGTTCGACGAACGCTATCAGACGATCTTCCAGTACGGGACGCCGGGGCGCGCTGCCTATGGCGGCGTACGGCTCAGCTACTGATGCTCGATCTCGCCGAATTCTATGCGCATGGCGGCCGGGTGGCTGCCGCGGCGCGTGCGTTCGGCGGGGACGACTGGATCGACCTGTCGACCGGCATCGCGCCATGGCCCTATCCGCATGGCGCGATCGATCCCGGTTATGACCGTCTGCCCGAACCGGGCGAGCTGGCCGCGCTGGAAGCGGCGGCGGCGCGAGCGTTCGGCGTCGCCGATCCGGCGCGGGTGATCGCGGTGCCGGGCACCGACCTGGCGCTGCGGTTGCTGGCGGTAATCCTGAACGCCGAACGGCCGGCGGTGGTGTGGCCGGGCTATACCGGCCACGTCGCGGCATGGCCCGAGGCACGCGCCGTCGCGGCGCTCGCCGATCCGGGCGATGCCGATCTGCTGGTGCTGTCCAGTCCCGCCAATCCCGACGGCGTCGTCACGCCGAGCGAACGGCTGATCGCGCTGACGCAACACCGGACGGTGGTGGTCGACGAAGCCTATGCCGACCCCGCACCCGGGCTGTGCGCTCGGGCGTCGGACCGGCTGATCGTGCTCCGGTCCTTCGGGAAATTCCATGGCCTGCCCGGATTGCGGCTGGGTTTCGTGATCGCGGGCGGCGGGGTGACGGCGGCGCTGCGCCAGTTGCTCGGCGACTGGCCGGTGTCGAGTGCTGCGATACGGATCGGGGCGGCGGCCTATGCCGATCGCGCCTTCGCTGCGGACCAGGCGGGGCGGATCGACACGATCGGAGCGCTGCTCGACCGCGCGCTGGCGGGGTGGCAGATGATCGGTCATGCCCCGCTGTTCCGGCTGATCGAGGCCGGTGACGCGCATGCGCTGTTCCGTCATCTGTGCCGCCATGCCATCCTGACCCGGCCGTTCGCGGACCGGCGCGAACGGTTGCGGATCGGCTTGCCCCTCGACGGGACCGCGCTGTCCCGCCTGACCACCGCCCTTGCGGAGTATCATCGATGACCGAGACGCCCGACGATTATGCCAAGCACAATGCGCGGATGCAGCGCATGGCGGTGGCGCGCGAAAAGATGCAGGCGCGCCGCACGCTCGAACGCGGGCTGCTGATCGTCCATACCGGCAATGGCAAGGGCAAGTCGTCGAGCGCGTTCGGCATGGCGATCCGCAGCATCGGCTGGGGGATGAAGGTTGCGATTCTGCAATATGTGAAGGGCAAGTGGGAGACGGGCGAACGCAACTTCTTCGACGCGCATCCCGACCTCGCCAGCTTCGAGGTGATGGGCGAAGGCTTCACCTGGGACACGCAGGACCGGGCGAAGGACATCGCCGCCGCCCGCGCCGCATGGGAACGATCGAAGGAGATGATCCTCGACCCCGCGATCGACTTCGTGATCCTCGACGAATTGAATATCGTCCTCCGCAACGACACCCTCCCCATCGCCGAGATCGTCGATTTCCTTAAAGGCAGGCCGCTGACCAAGCATATCTGCATCACCGGGCGCAACGCGAAGGAAGAACTGTTGATGCTGGCCGATCTGGTCACCGAATTCGGCGAGGTGAAACACCCCTATCATGCCGGGTTCAAGGCGCAGAAGGGCGTCGAATATTGATCCGTCCCCTCAGTCTGTTGCTGGCCGCGCCGGCGTTGGTGTCGGCCGCGCCGCGGCTGCCACGGGTGGTATCGATCAACCCATGCGTCGATGCGGTGCTGGCCCGCGTCGCCGATCCGGCGCAGATCGTCGGCATCAGCCATTATTCGCAGGACATCCGCGCGACGTCGGTGCCGCTGAGTTGGTCGAACCGGTTCAAGGCGACCTCGGGCACCGCCGAGGAGGTAGTGGCGCTGCGCCCCGATATCGTGCTGGCCGGGCCTCATGTCGAACCGGCGACGATCGCCGCGCTGAAGCGGCTGAAGATCGCGCTGGTGCAGTATCCGGTGGCGGAATCGGTGCCCGAAAGCATCGATCAGGTCCGCGCGATCGCCACTGCGACCGGCCATGCCGCACGGGGCGAAGCGCTGGCGGCACGGATCGCGGCGGCGGCGACCCCGGCGCGGGTGGCGCCGGTCGGGGCGCTGGTGTGGCAGGGGGGCGGGCTGGTGCCGGGATCGGGTACGCTGACCGACGACCTGCTCAAGCGCGCGGGTTTTCGTAACATGAGCGCGACATATGGCCTCAAGCAATGGGACGTCCTGCCGCTCGAATATCTGGTCGCCGATCCGCCGCGCGTGCTGTTGTCGACCGCGCCGGAGGGGGTGCAGGACGACCGCATGACCGGGCATCCGGCGGTGCGGCGGCTGGCGAAGCATATCACTGTCGCCCCTTATCCGACGCGGTTGATGAATTGCGGCGGGCCGACGATCATCGCGGCGATGGCCCGCTTGCGGCAGGTGCGCGCGCAGGTGGCGTCATGAAGCGGTTGACCATCGGCCTGATCGTCCTGCTGCTGATCGCCGCCGCGCTGTCGGTCGCGGCGGGCAAGGTGTGGGTGCCGCTCGACGCATGGACCGCCGACGATCCGCGATCGATCATCCTCATCGAACTGCGGCTGCCGCGCACCGTACTGGCGCTGCTCGTGGGCGCCGCGCTCGGCCTGTCGGGGGCGGTGATGCAAGGCTATCTGCGCAATCCGCTGGCCGATCCGGGGCTGTTCGGCGTGTCGTCGGGCGCGGCGTTCGGTGCGGTCGTGGCACTGTATTTTGGCTATGCCGCGCAGATGTGGCTGCTGCCGGGCTTCGCATTGGTCGGGGCGGGGGTGACGATGGCGTTGCTGGCGCTGATCGCCGGGCGTTCAGGCAGCCTGATCCTGTTCACGCTTGCCGGCATGATCCTGACCAGCATCACCGGATCGCTGACCGCGCTCGCCATCAGCCTTGCCCCGACGCCGTTCGTGTCGTCGCAGATCGTGACGTGGCTGATGGGTGCGCTGACCGATCGCAGCTGGGACGATGTGACGGTCGCCGCACCGCTGATCGTCGCCGGTATGGGCGTGCTGGCGATGACCGCGCGATCGCTCGACGCGCTGACGCTGGGTGAGGCGGCGGCGCGGTCGATGGGGGTCGATCCGGCGCGGCTGCAGCGCCTGGTCATCGCCGGCATCGCGCTGACGGTCGGGGCGTCGGTGGCGTCGGCGGGGATGATCGGGTTCGTCGGGCTGATCGTGCCGCACATGGTCCGGCCCTTTGCCGGCAACCGGCCCTCGGCGATCCTGCTGCCCTCGGCGCTGGCCGGCGCGGTGCTGCTGACCCTTGCCGACAGCCTCGTGCGCCTCGCCCCGACCGTCAGCGAATTGCGGCTGGGCATCGCCATGTCGATGCTGGGCGGACCGTTCTTCCTCTATCTGCTGATCGCGATGCGGCGGAGGCTGGCATGACCGATCTAGTGGCCGATGCGATCGCGCTGACGCTATGCGGGCGGCGCGTGCTCGACGACGTGTCGTTCGCGTTCCGGCGGGGGCGGGTGACCGCGCTGTTGGGGGCGAATGGTGCGGGGAAGTCGAGCCTGCTCGCCTGCCTCGCCGCATTGCGCCGACCCGATAGCGGCGCGGCGCGACTGGGCGGCGAGGATGTGCAGGCGATCGACCGACGCGCACGCGCACGCGCGATCGGGCTGCTGCCCCAATCGGCTGATGTGCACTGGGACATCGATGTCGCGACGCTAGTGGGTCTCGGCCGGTTCGCGCATCGGGGGCGGTGGGGCGAGACGGCGGCCGATCGCGCGGCGGTCAAGGCGGCGCTGGCCGCGACCGACATGACCGCGCTGGCCGACCGGGGCGTCGAGCGGCTGTCGGGGGGTGAGCGGGGCCGGGCGCTGCTGGCGCGGGTGCTGGCCGGCGAGCCGGACTGGCTGCTGGCCGACGAACCGCTCGCCAGTCTCGACCCGGCGCATCAGCTTGACGTGCTGGCGCGGTTGCGTGGCGTCGCGAGCGGAGGGCGGGGCGTGGTGCTGGTGCTGCACGACCTGCATCTGGCGGCGCGGGTGGCGGACGATGCGGTGCTGCTGAAGGACGGGCGGATCGTGGCGAGCGGCGAGGCGGATGCGGTACTGACCGCGCCGGCCATCGCCGAGGCCTATGGCATCGAGGTCGAGATCGGCCGGACGCCGCAGGGCCATCGCTATATCCTGCCGGTCGCGCGGTGATCGCACTCGCCGCGCTGATCGTCGAGGCGGCGGTCGGTTACCCTCGCCGCTGGTGGCATCCGGTGATGGGTGTCGGCGCGCTGATCGATGCAGTAGAGCGACGCTGGAACCGGCGGCGTCGGCTGGAGGGGGTGGCGCTGGTCGTGCTACTGACCGGCCTGTCGGTCGTGTTGGGGCTGGCGATCGAGCGGCTGGGGACGATCGTCACCGTGGCAGTCGCGACGACGGGCCTCGCGCAACGCAGCTTGCACGACCATGTCGCGGCGGTCGCACGGCCGTTGGCGGCGGGCGATCTGGACGCGGCACGCAGCGCGGTGGCGATGATCGTCGGGCGCGATACCGAGGCGCTCGACGAAGCGGGCGTGGCGACGGCGGCGATCGAGAGTCTGGCGGAGAGTTTCTGCGACGGGGTGGTCGCGCCCGCGCTGGGGCTGCTGCTGTTCGGGCTGCCGGGGCTGTTCGCGGTGAAGGCCATCAACACTGCGGACTCGATGGTCGGGCATCGTACGCCGGACCTGTCGGCGTTCGGCTGGGCGGCGGCGCGGGCCGATGACCTCGTCAATTTCGTACCGGCGCGGATCGCGGGTACGCTGATCGCACTGGCCGGACAGGGCGGCTGGCAAACGATGCGTCGCGATGCGCCCGCCCATGCCTCGCCCAATGGCGGCTGGCCGGAGGCGGCGATGGCGGGGGCGCTGGAGCGGCGGCTGGGCGGCGCGGTGAGCTATGATGGCGAGCCGGCGCACCGCGCGGTCCTCGGCGACGGGCCGCTGCCCGATGCCGGCGATCTGCTGCGCGCGCTTCGCATCTACCGGACGGCCTGCCTGTTGCTATGGATGCTGGTCGGGATCGTCCCATGGCTGGGGTGATGATTCAGGGCACCGGATCGGACGTCGGCAAGTCGGTGCTGGTCGCCGGGCTGTGCCGCCTGCTGACCAATCGGGGCCTGCGCGTGCGTCCGTTCAAGGCGCAGAATATGTCGAACAATGCCGCCGTCTGTGCCGATGGCGGTGAGATCGGCCGGGCGCAGGCGCTGCAGGCGATGGCGTGTCGCGTGCCGCCGACCACGACCATGAACCCGGTGCTGCTGAAACCGCAGAGCGACCGCACGTCCCAATTGGTCGTCGCCGGACGGGTGGCGGGCACGATGGCGGCAGGCGATTATCGGCGGCGGCGCGAGGAATTGCTCGGCCAAGTCGTCGCCGCCTATCGCCGGTTGTCGGCGGAGGCCGATATCGTCGTGGTCGAGGGCGCGGGATCGCCCGCCGAAATCAACCTGCGCGCGGGCGACATCGCCAATATGGGATTTGCGCGGGCGGCAGGCGTGCCGGTGGTGCTGGCCGGCGATATCGATCGCGGCGGGGTGATCGCGGCGCTGGTCGGCACGCAGGTGGTGATCGACCCGGCCGATGCGGCGATGATTCGCGGCTTTCTGGTCAACAAATTCCGGGGCGACCCGGCGCTGTTCGACGACGGTCGCGCCGAGATCGTCGCGCGGACCGGCTGGCGCGATATCGGGCTGGTGCCGTGGCTGCCCAACGCCGCGCGCCTGCCCGCCGAGGATGCGGTGGCGCTGGGGCGGGGCGGCGAGCGCGGCGAGGGGCCGCTGATCGCGGTGCCGATGCTGTCGCGTATCGCCAATTTCGACGATTTCGACGCGCTGGCGCACGATCCCGCGGTGCGGCTGCGAATGATCCCGCCGGGTGAGCCGCTGCCGGGCGATGCCGCGCTGGTGATCCTGCCGGGCACCAAGGCGACGATCGCCGACCTCGCTTTCCTGCGCGAACAGGGTTGGGATATCGACCTTGCCGCGCATGTCCGGCGCGGGGGACAGGTGATCGGCATTTGCGGCGGCTATCAGATGCTCGGGACCGGCATCGCTGACCCGGACGGGATCGAGGGAGTGGCGGGGCAGGTCGCCGGCCTCGGGTTCCTGCCGGTCGAGACGGTGATTGCCGGGGTCAAGACGACGCGCCCGGCGACCGGCACACTGGCCGACGGGGCGGCGTTCGCGGGCTATGAGATCCATGCCGGCGTCACGACCGTCGCGCCGGGTACGCCGCCCTTTCTGCACTTCGCCGATGGCTCGCCCGACGGGGCGGTCGCGCGCGACGGGCAGGTTGCCGGCTGCTACGTCCATGGACTGTTCGACGCAGCCACGGCACGCGCAAGCCTGCTGGCGCGGATCGGCGCGGCGGGCGATCCGCTCGACCGGCGTGAGGCGATCGATGCCGCACTTGACGGCGTGGCGGCTGCGCTGGAAGCGGCGCTCGATATCGACGCATTGCTGGACATTGCCGGGGAGGCACCATGATCGACGAGATTCGCGCCCATCTGGATGCGCTGGCCAAGCCGCGCGGGGCGATGGGGCGGCTGGAGGCGCTGGCGACCGAGCTGGCGCTGACGCAGGGCCGGATCGATGCGCGGACCACGCCGCGACAGGCGGTCCTGTTCGCCGGGGATCATGGCTGTGTTGCGGAAGGCGTGTCGGCATGGCCGTCGGCGGTGACGGCGATGATGGTCGCGACGATTCTGAGTGGCAAAGCGACCAGCAACGCGCTTGCCCATGCCGCCAATTGTCCGCTGCGGCTGGTCGATGTCGGCATGGTCGGCGCACGGGTCGCGGAACCGGGCTTTTTCCGTGACGCGCGGGTGGCCGACGGCACCGAACCGCTGGGGGCGGGGTCGGCGATGAGCGTCGCGCAGTTCGATGCGGCATGGACGGTCGGCGCCGAAGAGGCCGCGCGTGCAGTCGATGCGGGCGCGGTACTGCTGATCGCGGGTGAAATGGGGATCGGCAACACTACCCCGGCGGCCTGCCTGACCGCGCTGCTCACCGAAATCGACCCGCAAGCAGCGGTCGGGCGAGGGGCGGGGGCGGACGATGCGGTGCTTGCCGCCAAACGGCGCGTCGTCGCTACTGCCACCGCGCGTGCGCGGGACCGGGCCGATCCGCGCGAAGCGATCGCGTCGGTCGCCGGCTATGAGATTGCAGCGATGGCCGGCTTCTATGCGACCGGCGCGGCGCGGGGGGTGACGTTGCTGCTCGACGGCTATGTCAGCACCGCCGCCGCGCTGATCGCCGAACGGCTTGCTCCCGGCAGCGTACGGGCGATGATCGCCGGGCATCGTTCGGCCGAACCGGGGCATGGTGCGGCGCTCGCCGCGCTCGGGCTGGCGCCGGTGCTGGAATGGGAGATGCGGTTGGGCGAGGGCAGCGGCGCGCTGACCGCGCTGCCGTTGCTCGATGCGGCGGCGGCGTTGCTCAACGACGTGGTGCGGCTCGACCAGATCGGGGCGGATCGTGCCGATTGAGGTGCCGCGCTGGGCCGCGCCGTTGCTGGCGGTCCAGTTCCTGACACGCCTGCCGGTGCCGATCCTGAACCGGCTGACGTCCGAACAGGCGGCGGCGGGGCTGGCCCGGGCGATGGCGTGGCTGCCACCGGTCGGCACATTGATCGGCGCGGTGACGGCGGGCGTGTTCGTCGTCGCCGGCTGGTTCTGGCCGCCGCTGGTCGCCGCGATTCTGGCGCTGATCGTCGAGGCGGTGCTGACCGGCGCGTTTCACGAGGATGCGGTCGCCGATTTCTGCGACGCGTTCGGTGGCACGGCCAGCGGCGAACGCGCGCTGACGATCATGAAGGACAGTCGGATCGGCAGCTATGGCGCGTTGGGGCTGGGGCTGAGCGTCGTGCTGCGCATCGCCGCGATCGTCGCACTGACCGCGCCGGTCGCGGTGGCGGCGATCGTCGGTGCGGCGACGGCGGGGCGACTGTGCGCGGTGACGCTGGCGGCGATCGTCGCGCCGGTGGGGAGCGGGGCGGGGATGGCGGTGCGCGCCGGACGGATGCCGCCGGGGCGGCTGGCGCTGGCGGGGGTGCTGGCGCTGCCGGGCCTCGCGCCGATCCTGTGGCTGCAACCCGGCGCGACCGGTGCGGCGATTGCCGCGATGCTCCTGTTGCTGCTCTGGTTGCGGCGGTTCCTGCTCGCGCGGATCGGCGGGAGTACCGGCGACTGCCTCGGCTTCGCGGCGGCGATGGGGCAGCTGGCGCTGTTGCTGGCGGTCGCCGCGCGGTGAAGCTGCTGCTGCTGCGCCATCCGCCGGTCGCGACGGCGTGGAAGGGGCGCTGCTATGGCCGGTCCGACATGGGGTTGAGCCGGGAGGGGCAGGCGCTGGCGGACCGGATCGCCGCCGACCTCGCCGCCACGCCGATCGCCGCCATCGTCCATTCGGGTGCGCTCCGGACCCGGCGGCTGGCGCAGCGGATCGCGCGCGGACGGGACGTGCCGGTCGCCAACGATCCCCGCTGGCTCGAACGCGATTTCGGCGCGTGGGAGGGCCGGTCGTGGAACGCGATCTGGCGCGAGACGGGCGCGGAGATGGACCGGATGATGACCGAGCCGGACTATCGCCCCGGCGGCGGGGAGAGCGCAAACGACATCGCCGACCGGGTGCTGGCGGCATGGCATGCCCTGTCCGAGCGTCCCTGCGTGCTGGTCGTCGCGCATGGCGGGCCGATCGCGACGCTGCGCGCGCTGCTGGCCGGGCAGCCCGTGACGCGCGCGGTCGACTTTATCCCCGCCTGTGGCGAGCTGGTCGCGCTTCAGCGTTGCCAGTAGCGGACGTAATCGACCTGCATCGATTGCGGGAACTTGCTGTCGTCGATGCCCATCTTGCCGCCCCAGTCGCCGCCGACCGCGACGTTCAGGATCAGGTTGAACGGCCGGTCGAACGGCCAAGCCGCGCGCCCGCCCGGCTGGTCGTTGGCGACGCGCATATAGCCGCGCCCGTCGATGCCGATGGTGATCGCCTGTGGCGTCCAGTCGAGCTGGTAATTGTGCCATTGGCCGCAGACGTCGGTCATGCGCCGCGAACCCCCGCGCTGCGTACCCTTGGCATGGTTGAACGCCGCCGTGTGCAGCGTCGCATGGACCAGATCGGGTTCGTAGCCGACCAGTTCGAGGATATCGATCTCGCCCTCGTCGGGCCATTTGCCGTCGGGCGGCAGCATCCACAGCGCCGGCCAGATGCCGCGCCCGCACGGCAGCTTCGCGCGGATGTCGTAGAAGCCATAGCCCATCGGCTTCGTGGAAACGATCCGGGCGGAGGTATAGTCCTGTCCACCGGAATCGCTGCCCTTGGGCTTTTCGCGCCGCGCCTCGATCACCAGCGCGCCATCGGCGATCCGGGCATTGGCGGGGGTGCCGGCCGGTGCATAATATTGCCGTTCGTTATTGTACCAGCCGTCGCGATTGCGGCTGGTGTCGAAGCGCCAATGCTTCGGGTCGATCGTCCTGCCCGAAAATTCGTCGGCAAAGGTCGGCTTGGCCGCGGGCGGGGCAAGCGCGACGTCGACCGCATGGTTGCTGGCGCCCAGCGTCGGCGTATTCTGTGCCATAGCGGTGGTGGCGATACCCGCCAGCAAGGTCGCCAACATCATCCGCATTGCGCAAACTCCTGTGATCGCACCCGTAATTCGGTGCTTCACCGCCACCGTACGAACAGGACCAGGGCGCGCGCAACCCCCCGAGGCTGTCGACCGTTCAGGCGGCGATCTTGCAAGGGAATCTGGCGAATGACGGTTGAGCAGTTCGACTATCGCGATGGCGACACGGTGTTGCAGGCGGGCGTGGTCTTTCCGGCGGGTGATGGCCCGGCCCCGGCGGTGCTGATCGCGCACCAATGGGCCGGGCGCGGCGAGGGCGAGCACAAGACTGCCGAACGCTTGGCCGAGCTCGGCTATGTCGGCATCGCCATCGACATGTTCGGCAAGGACGTGAAGGGCGATCCGTCGGGCGACAACAGCCATCTGATCGGCCCGTTCCTGTCCGACCGCGCCAAATTGCTCCAGCGGATGCGCGCAGCCGTCGCGTTCGCGGCATCGCTCGACCGGGTTGAGGCATCGAAGATCGCGGCGATCGGCTATTGCTTCGGCGGGCTGTGCGTCCTCGACCTCGCGCGCGGCGGGGCGGATGGCGTGGTGGGCGTGGTCAGCCTGCACGGGATGCTCGACGGCAACGACCTGTCGACCGACGGCCCGATCGCGGCGAAGGTTCTGGTCGAACATGGCTGGCTGGACCCGCTGGCCGCGCCGGACAAGGTGCTGGCCTTTGCCGAGGAAATGGGCGGGCGCGGTGCCGACTGGCAGCTCCATGCGCATGGCCGGGCGATGCACGCCTTCACCAACCCCCATGCCGCCGCGCCGGACAAGGGCATGGCCTATGACGCCGATGCCGATCGCCGGTCCTGGGCGTCGGTCGTCGCGTTCCTCGGCGAGCTGTTCTGATCCGGTTGCGCGGACGCGCGATCGCCCCATCTAGACGGTAACCAAGGAACCCGTGATGACCGACTATCGCAAGACCGAGGAGGCGATCGCCCGCCTCACCCCCGAACAATATTATGTGACGCAGCAGAGCGGCACCGAACGCCCCGGCACCGGCGAATATCTTCACGAGAAGCGCGCCGGCATCTATGTCGACATCGTGTCGGGCGAGCCGCTGTTCGCATCGGCCGACAAGTTCGATTCGCATTGCGGCTGGCCGAGCTTCACCAAGCCGATCGAACCCGCCAACGTTGCCGAACTGCGCGACACGACGCACGGCATGGTCCGCACCGAGGTCCGGTCGACGGGTGGCGACAGCCATCTCGGGCATGTCTTTCCCGACGGGCCGCGCGACCGCGGCGGCCTGCGCTACTGCATCAATTCCGCCGCTTTGCGCTTCGTGCCGCGCGAAGCGATGGAAGCGGAGGGTTATGGCGCCTATCTCGATCAGGTTGAGGGATAGGCCACCGCGCCAGCTGTTGCCGATCGGCAACAGCTGGGCGTGTAATGATTACGTCACGTCCCCGTAATCGTCGTTTCATGCCCCGTGGTCAGGGGCAGCCCCAAGGCGGGAGCGGTTAACGCTCCCCTAACAAGGGGCTTTCTCACATGGTTGGTATCTTCGCCCGGTCCTCGCGGGCCGTCGTCGTGCGTGCGCTGCTGACGGGCGCGGCATTCCTGCCCGTCGCCGCGCTGGCCGATCCGGTCGAGGACGCGCCGGTCGTCGGCGATCCCGCCGCGCCCGAGGATGGCGAGCAGGAAATCGTGGTCCGTGGCAGCCGCCCGATCGCCGAATCCGAAGCCGCGGCGCTCGAAATCCAGCGCAACAGCACCGCGCTCGTCTCGGTTATCGCCTCGGACGCGGTCGGCCGCCTGCCCGACCAGAACATCGCCCAGGCGATCAGCCGCCTGCCCGGCGTCGGTGTCGAGCGCGACCAGGGCCAGGCCCGCTACGTCAACCTGCGCGGCGCGCCCAAGCGCTGGGCCACGTTGTCGTTCGACGGCGTGAACGTCGTCAGCCCCGAAGGCCGCGCCGCGCGCTTCGATTCGATCCCCTCGGCGATCGCCAAGCAGATCATCGTGCGCAAGGCGGTGACGCCCGACATGGTCGGCGAGACGATTTCGGGTAACGTCGACATCATCACCCGGTCGGGTTTCGACCAGAGCGGTTTCCATGTCGCGGGCAAGGCCGGATACGGCATCGTCGAACTGGGCGACCGCCGCGAATTCGAAGGATCGCTGGTCGTCTCCGACCGGTTCGACACCGGCATCGGCGAATTCGCCGTCGCGTCGTCGGCCAGCCTGTATCGCCGCGGCATGGTGACCGACAATTTCGAAACCGATTGGGAAACCGTCGATCAGGACCGCCGCCCCGGCTTCGCCGACCGCATCTGGGCACGCGAGACCGAGAACAAGCTCTACCGCCTGGTCCGCAAGAATTACGCGCTGTCGACCCGCATCGACTGGAAGCCGTCGAGCGACCACCGCATCTTCGCCGAAACCATCTATTCGGCGTTCCAGGACGACGAACAGCGCAACAACTATATCTTCGATCTCGACGATCAGCAGTCGCGCCTGTCGAACGCCACCGCCGCCTGTGCGGTCAACGCGACCCCGGCCGCCGGCACGACCGGCTATGCCGATGTCTGCACCGGCAACACCCCGCTGCGCGGCACCGTCTATGGCATCGACCTGAATTCGAACTTCACGGTGCGCGCCTACAAGCAGTCGGTGTTCACCAACACGCTGGGTGGCGACCACGATCTCGACACGTGGCGGGTGTCGTGGCGCGCCAACTATACCCGGTCGATCGACGACCGGACCCAGCCGGCGCAGCTGAACTATGACAGCCCGTCCTTCGGCACCAACGGCGCGAATGCCGCCAACCGCCTGACGGTCGGCTATGACCTGACCGATCCGCAGCTGGCGCGGGTCGAGTTGTTCCGCACCATCCGCAACGCCAACGGCACCTTCGCCCGCGGTGACCGGGTGACCGCGATCGAGGATTTCCCGCGCTCGCTCAGCCGCCTGCGCTCGCTGCTCGCCGCCGACACGACCGAGGCGTACACCGCGCGGGTCGACCTGCAGCATGACGTGTTCGAGCTGCTGGGCGAAAAGACGACCTTCGCGGTCGGGCTGCGCTTCGACGACCGCACCAAGTCGGTCGACGAACGCCTGCTAGAGCTGAACAGCGCGGCACAGTTCACCGCCGCCAACATCCCGACCGGCTATGGCCAGATCGCGATCCCCGGCGGGTTCCAGGGCGAAATCCCGCTCGGCTACACCTTTCAGTATTTCGGCAAGGACCAGATCCTCGACCTGGTCGACCGGGCGAAGACGGTCGGCCGCTATGTCGACCAGACCGCCAACCTGTACGACGTGACCGAGCGCATCTATTCGGCCTATGCGATGGCGACGGTCGTCACCGATTGGGGCAATGTCGTCGGCGGCGCGCGGATCGAGCATATCCGCAATACCGCGTCGGCCTTCGCGACCCCGAACGGCACGACCTTCACCCCGCTGACCGCCGAGAGCGACCTGACGTTGGTCTATCCCAGCCTGCACGTGAATTATGACGTGACCGATCAGATGAAGGCGCGGCTGTCGTTCAGCACCGGCGCGGCCCGGCCCGATTATGACGATCTGCGCCCGAACCTGACCTTCAACGACGCCAACCTGACCATTTCGGGCGGCAACCCCGATGCGAAGCCCGAAAAGGCGATGGGCGTCGATGCCTATGTCGAATATTACGGGTCGACCGGCGGCTTCCTGTCGTTCGGTGCCTATTACAAGCGGCTGCGCGACGTGCTGTTCGGGACGACGCGCACCTTCAACAGCGACATCCTGAACCTCGGCGGGGTCGACCGGTCGCAATATCTCTATTCGACGATCGACAATGGCGGGACCGGTTCGATCATCGGCGTCGAAGGCGCGATCCAGCAGCAGCTCGACCCGTTCGTCGCCGATCTCGGCCTGCCCGAATGGGTCGGCGGCTTCGGGGTGCAGCTGAACGCGACCCTCAACCGCAGCCGCGCCGAGACCCCCGATGGCCGGCGGGTGCAGCTGCCCGGTGCGTCGGATGCGGTCTACAATGTCGGCGTCTATTACGAGAAATACGGCTTCTCGGCGCGCGTCCAGTATCAGAACCGCTCGCCCTGGCTCGACGATATCGGCAGCGTCGCCGATGGCGGCGACTTCTATTGGGGGAAGGATAACGAGCTCGACGCGTCGCTGCGCTATGCGATCAATTCGAACGTCGAGTTCTTCGGCAATTTCAGCAACCTGCTGGACGGACCCGGCCGCCGTTACGTCCGCCAGAGCCAGTACACGATCGAGCGGGAGACCTTCGGTCGCCGCTATCAGGCCGGCGTGCGGGTGAACTTCTGATGCGGCGGGCGGCGATCGCGGCGCTGCTGCTCGGCGGGTGTGCGGTGACGCCCCCGCCGGCGGCGACACCGGGCGCGGTGCCGATGGTGGCGGCGGTGGCGGAGACCGACCCGGTCGACACCGCCGCCGACGCCGCCGACGATCCCGCCATCTGGCGCAACCGGCGCAATCCGGCCGACAGTCTAGTGATCGGCACCGACAAGCAGGCCGGCATCCATGTCTATGCGCTGTCGGGCAAGCGGCTGAGCTTTACGCCGGCCGCGCGGCTCAATAATGTCGACCTGCGCGAGATCGGCGGCCGGGTGATCGCCGCCGCCAGCGACCGTGCCGACGAAGCTCAGGCGCATGTCGCGCTGTTCACCCTCGACACGGTGGCGAAGAAGCTGGTGCCGATGGGGCGCTTTCCCGTAGGTCCGGGCGAAGCATACGGCATGTGCCTGTGGACCCGCGCCCGCGACAAGGCACTGTTCGGCTTCGTCGTGATGAAGGACGGGCGCATCGATCAGGTGGCGATCGACACGCGTGGGGCGACGCCGACGGTCCGCACCGTCCGTTCGATGAAGGTCGGGACCCAGGCCGAGGGCTGCGTCGTCGACGACCGGACCGGCACGCTCTACGTCGCGGAGGAGGATGTCGGCCTGTGGCGCTTCGCCGCCGATCCCGCCGCGCCCGTCACCGGCACCGCGATCGCGCGGGTCGACGGCACGACGCTGGTTGCCGATGCCGAAGGGCTGGCATTGGCCCCTAGCGGGCGCTCCGGCGGCTATCTGGTGGTCAGCAGCCAGGGCGACAATGCCTATACCCTCTACCGCCTGCCGGGCGTGACCTATGCCGGCCGCTTCCGCATCGGCGGCGGCATGATCGACGGGACCAGCGAGACCGACGGCGTCGACCTGATGCTCGGAGATTTCGGACCGGGTCTGCGTCACGGCCTGTTCGTCGCACAGGACGGCGACAATGCGCCCGAGACGCAGAATTTCAAATTCGTCGCGTGGGATGCGGTGCGCAGGGCGCTGAAGCTGCGCTGACGCCGAAGGAACGGACGCCTTGCGCCACTCCGGACCCGTTCCGGGGTGGCGTTGCCGCGTCCGGGAAACCGGCGGGATCGCTATCGATGTTCGAGAAGCCGCTGGATGCCCCGTGAGGATTCGAACCTCAATTAACGGAGTCAGAGTCCGTGGTCTTACCTTTAGACGACAGGGCAGCGTCGCAGCGAGGGCGGTCCGATAGGCTGGACCGGCAAGCGTGTCAACGCCGAATCATGCGATTCGTCGCAACGCCTTGTCGATCGCGACCGGCTTCGCTAGGTTGATCGCCAGACACCGAGCGGCGTTCGGCCGTGACGGATAGAATATAAGCGAGTGACGGCATGGGGGATATGTCCGCCCGGTTGCCGCACCGGGGGGCGCGCAGCGCTTCCCGCCCGGCATCCCATACGCCAGCGCGCCCGCGCTGGCCGGGCGCGCGTCATTATGCCGCGCTCGACCTTGGCACCAATAACTGCCGGCTGCTGATCGCCCGGCCGCAGGGGGACGGCTTTGCCGTCGTCGACGCGTTCTCGCGGATCGTGCGACTGGGCGAGGGGCTGGCGGCGACCGGTCGCCTGTCCGACCTGGCGATGGACCGCACCGTCGCCGCGCTGAAGATCTGCGCCGAAAAGCTGAAGCGCCGCGACGTGACGCTGGCCCGATCGGTCGCGACCGAGGCGTGCCGCCGTGCCAGCAACGGCCCGGCGTTCGTCGAGCGGGTGCTCGCCGAGACCGGCATCCATCTCGACATCATCACTGCCGAGGAGGAGGCGCGGCTGGCGGTTCTCGGCTGCCATGCCCTGCTCGAACCCGGCACCGGCCCGGCACTGGTGTTCGACATCGGCGGCGGATCGACCGAACTGGTGCTGCTCGACGCTGCGGGGCCGGTGCCGCGCGTGCTCGACTGGCATTCGGCGCCTTGGGGGGTGGTGTCGCTGACCGAAAGCCTGGGCGGCGGGCGTGCCGCGCCGATGGCGTCGGGGGCCTATGCGCGGATGCGGGCGTGCGTCGAGGAGAGTTTTGCGCCTTTCGCCAGGCGGCTGCCGGTGACCGATCAGCCGCGCCGCCTGCTCGGCACCAGCGGCACGGTGACGACGCTCGCCAGCGTCCATCTCGGCCTGCCCGCCTATGACCGATCGCAGATCGACGGGCTGATCGTGCCGGCCGATGCGATGCTGGCGGTCAGCCAGCGGCTGGCGGGCATGGACTTGGCGCAGCGCGGCACGGTGCCGTGCATCGGCAGCGAGCGCGCCGATCTAGTGGTCGCGGGCTGTGCGATCCTCGAATCGATTCTGGCGCTCTGGCCCGCCGAGCGGCTAGGGATCGCCGACCGTGGGATTCGCGAAGGAATCCTGCGCCGTTTAATGGCAGGAACCCGATGACCCGCGGAAGCCCCCCCGGCCGGCAGCGCGTGCGCACCGCACGCTCGCGCTCGGCCCAGTCGACACGCTGGCTCGAACGCCAGTTGAACGACCCCTATGTGAAGAAGGCGCGGGCGGAGGGCTATCGCAGCCGCGCCGCGTACAAGCTGATCGAGCTGGACGAACGCTTCAAGCTGTTGCGCGGGGTGAAGCGCGTCGTCGATCTCGGCATTGCGCCGGGCGGCTGGACGCAGGTCGTGCGCAAGGTTCGGCCGGAATGCACCGTGGTCGGCATCGACCTGTTGCCGGTCGACCCGATCGACGGCGTGACGATCCTGCAGATGGACTTTCTCGCCGATCACGCCCCCGACCGGCTGCGCGAGGAACTGGGCGGGGAGGCCGACCTCGTCCTGTCCGACATGGCGGCGAACACCGTCGGCCATCCGCAGACCGATCACCTGCGCACCATGGCGCTGGTCGAGGCGGCGGTGATGTTCGCCTGCGAAGTGCTGCGCCCCGGCGGCGATTTCGTCGCCAAGGTGCTGGCGGGCGGGGCCGACAACGCTCTGGTCGCCGAACTGAAGCGCAATTTCCAGGCGGTGAAGCACGCCAAGCCGCCAGCGAGCCGCAAGGATTCGTCCGAATGGTATGTCATCGCGACGAACTTCAAGGGCCGGCGCGACGCCGGGACCGGAGCGGGGACGGACGAACCGTCCCCGGATACGCTCACGGAATGATCCGGTCGGCGCGCAGCCGTTCGAACAAGGCGAAGAACGCGTCGTCGGTCGCACGATAGCCGGTGAAGCCCAGCCGCCGGCTTTTCGACATGTCGGCGACGACCTCGATCGGGCGGCCGAGGTCGGCGTCGGTATGCCATGGCGAAGCGAGGCGGCTCAGATCGGCTTCGGCCAGACCATGGCGTTCGGCGATCGCTGCCCAGCGTCGTGCGTCGCCGGCCATCTGCTCTTCCAGCGGACGGACCGTGCCGTCGAACGGTGCTGCCTCGACGCCGAACCAGTCGGCGAGGCGTTCCCACATCCATTGCCAGCGGAAGACGTCGCCATTGACGACGTTGAACGCCTGATCGTGCGCGGCATCGGTCTGCGCAGTCCATAGCAGATGTTCGGCGAGCAGCCCGGCATCGGTCATGTCGGTCAGCCCCTGCCACTGCGCCGCCGATCCGGGGAAGACGAACGCCCGGCCCGCGTCGCGGCACAGCGTCGCATAGACCGCCAGCGTGGTGCCCATGTTCATCGCATTGCCGACTGCCTTGCCGATCACGGTATGCGGGCGATGGACGCTCCACGTAAAACCATCGCGCTGGGCGGCGGCGAACAATTCGTCCTCCTGCGCATAATAGAAATTGGCGATGTCCAGCCGTGGCTGATTCTCCCGGAACGGCGTCTGCGGCAGCGTGCCCTTTCCATAGGCTTCGAACGGCCCGAGATAATGTTTGAGGCCGGTAACCAGCGCGACATGACGCGGACGATCGGGTGCGGGCAGGGCGTCGAGCAGGTTGCGGACCATCGCGCCGTTGACGCGGATATTCTCCGCCTCGCTGTCCTGCCGCGCCCAGGTGGTGACGAACACCGCGTCGGGACGCAGGTCGGCGAGTGCCGTGCGCGTTCCTTCCGCATCGGACAGGTCGGCGACGACCGGCTGCACGCCGTCCTGCGCGACCGGGCGGCGGGCGAGACCATGCACCGTCCACCCCTGCGCGTTCAGCAGCGTCGCGGTCGCGCTGCCGACGATGCCGCTTGCGCCCACCACCAAAGCCGTCTTCGTCATATTCAAACTTCCCTTGTCGAACGAAGTCAGCCAGCTAGGCACGGTCGCACCGGGGTTGAAGACGGCACCGGCTCCGCCCCCAGGCACCAGAAGGTACCCAGTCATGCAGCCAGGATTGGACGAAACCGAATGGCGAGAGGATTGCGCCCCGCGCCGCGTCCTGTCGCTGTTCGCGACCAAATGGACCAGCATGGTACTGCACACGCTGCATGCCCGGCACGGCGGCGCCGCGCGGACCGGCGTGTTGCTGCGGAGCCTGCCTGGCATCTCCAAGAAGATGCTGACGCAGACGCTGCGCGAGATGGAGGCGATCGGCCTGATCGAGCGCGAGGTACAAGCGGTGATGCCGCCCGCTGTCGAATATCGGCTGACGGTGCTGGGCCGACGCTTCGTCGAGCCGGTGACGCTGCTCTACGATTGGGGGCGGCGCAATGCCGATGCGCTCGACGCACTGGGCAGCCGCGCGGGCGCGCGGCGGGAATAAGGCTTCGATCCCGCTCGGTCCGTTCGTCCTGAGTAGCCATTGAGCAAAGTCGAAATGGCGTATCGAAGGACCGTTGGTCGCGGGTGCTTCGATAAGGATCAGGTCGGATCGTCCCCCGGACGATCCTGAACCATGCGGGGCATGGTTCACCTGATCCTCCTCGACGTCGCTCAGCCCCTACTCAGTACGAACGGTTATTCCCCGGAACGGAGCCAAAACAAAAAGGGCGGCCCCGCAGGACCGCCCTCTTGTGTCTCGTCGATCCGTCGGCCTCAGCCGTCGTAATCGCCGCCGACATTCTGGTTGCGCGGCGGCGCGGCGGCGGTGAGGCGCAGCGCCTCTGCCGACGCGGCCAGCGAACCCAGTTCGTCCGGTGCCTCTTCGTCGTCGATCTGCACCTTCTGCATCGAGGTGATGACCGATTCACGCAGATGGTCCGGGGTGATATTTTCCTCGGCGATCTCGCGCAGCGCCACGACCGGGTTCTTGTCGCGGTCGCGATCGAGGGTCAGTTCGGCACCGCCCGAAATCTGGCGGGCGCGCTGGGCAGCCATCAACACCAGGTCGAAACGGTTGGGGATCTTGTCGACGCAATCCTCGACGGTGACGCGCGCCATGAAACGCCTTCCTTGCAAAGAACGGAGGGTATCGGAAAGCAGGCTGTGTAACCGTCGGCCCGTACAAAGTCAATGAAACTCGCCCGCGCGCTGGCCGTTACGCCATGACAACGGATCGGAGAGAGCATGGGCGGCGCGGGCGAACCGACTTTCACCGTGGCCGGCAACCGCCTGACGCTGCTGACCGAGGGACGGGCACGGCTCGACGCGCTGCTGGCGCTGATCGCCGGTGCGCGCCGGTCGCTGCGCATCCTGTTCTATATCTGGGAAGAGGATGCGGTCGGCACGCGCGTCCGCGATGCACTGGTCGACGCGGCTCGGCGTGGGGTGCGCGTCGCGCTGATCGTCGACGGGCTGGGCGCGGAGGCGGCGGCCAGTCGCGGCTTTTTCGGACCGCTGCGCGAGGCGGGCGGCGATGTCTGCGTGTTCGTGCCGCGCATCGGGCGGCGCTATCTGCTGCGCAATCACCAGAAACTGGCGCTGGCCGACGATGCGCGGGTGATCGTCGGCGGCTTCAACATCGAGGACGCCTATTTCGGCACCGTCGAGCAGCAGGCGTGGCGCGATCTGGGGCTGCTGGTCGACGGGCCGGCGGCGGGGCGGCTGGCGGGCTATTTCGATGCGCTGAAGGCGTGGACCGCGCTGCCCGGCGCGCCCTTGCGGAAATTGTCGCGCATGTTGCGGCAATGGAGTGAGGAAAGCGGCCCGATCCGCTGGCTGCTGGGCGGTCCGTCGCGGCGGCTTTCGCCCTGGGCCAGAACGGTGAAGCACGAGATCCGCACCAGCGAGCGCATCGACATGATCGCCGCCTATTTCGCGCCGGGGCCGCTGATGATGCGCCGGCTGGACAAGGCGGCGAAGCGGACCCGTCTGCGGATCATCGTGCCGGCGAAGACCGACCACGCCATCGCCCTTCTCGCGGCGCGCTTCACCTATCGCAACCTGCTGCGCCACCGGATCGAACTATACGAATATCAGCCGACCAAGCTGCACACCAAACTCTTCGTCGCGGACGATGCGGTGCATATCGGGTCGGCCAATTTCGACGTGCGATCGATGTTCCTGAACATGGAGCTGATGCTGCGGGTCGAGGACGAGGCGTTCACCGCGCATCTGCGCGCTTATATGGACGGCGAAGTCGCCCATTCGCAGCGGATCACCCGCGAACTGCACCGCGAACGATCGGGCTGGTGGGCGCGCGTAAAGCAGGCCGGGGCTTATTTCATCATGTCGGTCCTCGACCCACAGGTCACCGCTCGACTTAACCGGGATTAGCGCAAACCGCTTGTGACTCGCGGCCGTGCGGTCCATCGGGCGCGCATGGATATACCCGCACTCTACGCCCGACTAATACAGGCGATCGGCGACGGTACCGGCATGGCCGACAGCCTGCTCCATGTGCATGCCGGCATGGCGGTGCTGCTGATCACCCGCATCGTCACCGGCTATCGCCTGTCGACGCCGGTGCCGCTCGCCGTGGTGGCGCTGGCCGAACTGGCCAATGAGGTGCTCGACCGCATCTATTGGGGATCGTGGCGGTGGGAGGATACGTCGCTCGACATCCTCAACACGATGTTCTGGCCGACGATGCTGTTCATCGGCCTGCGCCTGCGCGACCGGTTCGAACCACGCGCCAAACCGCCGGCATCAGGGAACGTCGCCTGATCGCAAGCGGTTATGTCGGGCAAGGAGAATTGCCATGGCCGACACCCCCGCCCATCCCAAGGTCGATCCGGATCGCACCGAACCGATGAACGCCTTTGACCGGCCAAGCGGCTATTCGGGGCAGGAATATGATCGCGAGCGGCAGGCGGAACAGGCCGCTGCCGGGGCACGGCCGGCCAGCCCGACGCCGTCCGACGATGGCCGCGAGATTCCGCCCGAAGCGGGCCGCCGCGCCTTCGTCGCCGCCGATGGCGAGGTCCATGGCAGCGGCGCCAATGCCGGTGGCGGTGCGCAGGGCGAGAATTTCGACGACGATGCGCCGGGTGAGGGGGCGGGGGTGCCGCCCGCGGAACGCGCGCCGGATCGGTAAGCCCCGCACGTCACCCCAGCGCAGGCGCGTTACCCCTTCGCCTCGCCGATCAGCTTCGCCGCCTCGGCACCGGCCCAGTCCATGCCGCCGGTCACCCGCCATAGTTCCTTGCCCGACGCATCGTACAGGATCGTCGTCGGCAGGCTGGCGTTCATGCCGGTCGAGAATTTCAGGTCCGCGTCGCGATAGGCGACGAGATTGGCGAGCTTGCGTTCGGTCAGGAACGGCTGGACCTTGGCCGGTTCCATGTCTTGCGACACGGTCAGGACGTGGAGCGACGCCTTGTCGCGCGCGGCCAGCGTGTCCAGCGTCGGCATCTCGCGCACGCACGGCGCGCACCAAGTCGCCCACAGATTGACCAGCACCGGCTTGCCGCGGAAATCGGCGAGCGTCACTGTCTTCCCAGCACCATCCTGGAACTGGTAGGTCGGCATCGCTTCGCCCTTGTGGCTGCGATCGACCTTTGCAGCGGCTTCGGGGGCGGCGTTGTTGGCAGGCGCGGTGACGTCGGGCACGGTGCCGTCGCCTTCCGCAGCCGCTTGCTCCGGCGCGGCGGCTCGCTTATCGCAAGCGCCGACGAACAGGCTCAGTCCAAGGAGAAGCGCGATTACCGGGCGCATGGAAGGCTCCAACAGCATGTGGGGCGGGCGCTTCGCCGAAGGCCCGTCGGCGGTGATGCGTGAGATAAACGCCTCGATCCCCTTCGACAAGCGGATGTGGCGACAGGATATCGCCGGGTCCAAGGCGCACGCAACGATGTTGGGCGCGCAGGGGATCGTCGATGCGGCGGACGTCGCCAAGATCCTCGAAGGGCTGGAAGCCGTGGCGGCCGACTATGCCGAACACGGCGTGCCAGACGACCTGACGCTGGAAGACATCCACATGCTGACCGAGGCGCGGTTGGCCGAGAAGATCGGGCCGGTCGCCGGGCGGCTGCATACCGCGCGCTCGCGCAACGACCAGGTCGCGACCGATTTCCGACTGTGGACCCGCGACGCGATCGATGCGGTCGACGCGGCGCTGGGGCAGTTGCAGGCGGCGCTGCTCGACCGGGCGGAGGAACATGCCGCGACGGTGATGCCGGGCTTCACCCATCTTCAGGTGGCGCAGCCGGTGACGCTTGGCCATCACCTGATGGCGTATCACAGCATGATCGCGCGCGATCGCGGGCGCTTCGCCGATGCGCGGGCGCGATTGAACTACAACCCGCTGGGGTCGGCGGCGCTGGCCGGGACCGGCTTTCCCCTCGATCGCCATGCGACGGCGCAGGCGCTGGGCTTTGCCGGGCCGACGGTCAATTCGCTCGATTCGGTCAGCGACCGCGACTTCGCGATCGAATATCTGACCGCCGCGGTGCAATGCTCGCTGCACCTGTCGCGCCTGGCGGAAGAGTTCGTGATCTGGGCGTCGCAGATGTTCGGCTTCGTGTCGCTCTCCGACCAATGGTCGACCGGCAGCTCGATCATGCCGCAAAAGCGCAATCCCGACGCCGCCGAACTGGTGCGCGGGCATAGCGGGCGGATCATGGGCTGCATGACGTCGCTGATGGTCACGATGAAGGGCCTGCCGCTCGCCTATTCGAAGGACATGCAGGACGACAAGCCGCCGGTGTTCGAAGCGACCGACCTGCTCGCGCTGTCGATCGCGGCGATGACCGGCATGGTCGAAAGCGCGACCTTCCGCCCCGACCGGATGCGCGCGGCCGCCGAAACCGGCTTCTCGACCGCGACCGACCTTGCCGACTGGCTGGTCCGCGAAGCCGGCGTGCCGTTCCGCGAGGCGCATCACATCACCGGCCGCGCGGTCAAGCTCGCCGAGGAGAAGGGTTGTCGCCTCGACGGCCTGACCATCGACGACCTGACCGGCATCGACACGCGCATCCATGCCGGCATCTTCGACGTGCTAAGCGTCGATGCCTCGGTCACGAGTCGCAAGAGCTTCGGCGGCACCGCACCCGAACGGGTCCGCGAAGCCATCGCCGCCGCGCGAGGGCAATGATGCGCGCGATCGCGGTACTTGGACTGGCGTTGGTGCTCGCCGGGTGCGGGCAGCGGCGCGACCTGCGCCCGCGCGAAAATGCGTCGCTGCCGCCCGCCCCGTACGGCGCGACCGCGACGCCGAGCTCGGCCGATCTGCTGACCCCGACGACGCAGCAACGCCCGTCGCGCAGCGATGAATTGCTGACCGAGTCGAAGGAACGCGGCGACGACCCCTTCGCGCTGCCGCCGCGCTGACCGGTCAGAAGCTGCCCTGCACGCTGGCGCCCGCGGGCAGGCCGGTGAAGGGCAGCATCGCCGCACCGTCGCCGGTCATCGCGAAGGCGAGCGTTCCGTCCTCGTTGATCGTCGCGTCCATCAGCGTGCGGCGGCGCTGACCGTCGGGGACGAGGCGGATGCGCGATTGCTGGCCGATATGCTCGGCGGTCAGCAGCATCGCGGGGGTCGGCGTGGCGACATTGCCCGGCCGCGTCACGCAACTGCCCGGATCGATCGCGACCCGCCCTTCGGCCATCGCCGAGCCGGCGATCGTCGACACCACGGGCAAATCGACCTGCCACGGCATGTCGCAGGCGAAGGGCAGATTGGGCTGGAGTGCGGCCAGCAGCGAAGCGTCAGCCGACCCCGCCACCCGGTCGAGCCGTACCCCGCCCGGGCGGAGCAGCGCCTGCCCGCCCAGATCGGTATCAGGGCCGGTCGCGGTCCAGTCGACCGCGAAGCCGAGGCTGGTCAGGCTGCGCAGCGGAGCGAAATGCCATGCGAGGCGACTGCCCCCGGCGATGCCGACTTCGCCGTTCCACACGGTGCCGCCGACGCCGCTGCGCCAGTCGTTGTTGCCGATCATCAGGCTCGCGGGCAGTGTCGCGACGATCGCGACCACGAACGAGGCTATGCCGAGCGCGGCGAAGCGGATACTATGCCTGCGTGCCTGCAACCTCGAAAGACTCGGTGATGCGATCGCGACGCTCGACGCTACGGCTGTTCCGGGATGCGGTGCTGCTGTCGTCTGCGGCATGGGCCGCCTCCCCCCTATTGGCTGCGCGCCGGGCCAAGCGCTCCGCCGCGTTGCTGGTTCCGCTGACCGGAGACCGAAGCGGCCTGGGGCTTAGCATAGCCAATGCGGCGAGGCTCGCCGAAACCGATGCGACCGCGCTGTCGGTGGTCGATACCGGCGGTAGCGCGGCGGGTGCGGTGCGCGCGGCGCGGGCGGCGGTGAAGGGCGGGGCGACGATGCTGCTGGGGCCGCTAAGCGCCGGGGAGACGCGGGCGGTGGCGGCGGCGGTATCGGTGCCGGTCGTGGCGCTGACCAACGACGCGGCGGCGCGCGGCGGCGGGGCGTTCGTGTTCGGCATCACGCCCGCACAGGCGGCGTCGGCGATCCTCGGCTATGCCAGGTCGCGGGGCGTGGGCCGGGTGCTGGCGGTCGATGACGGGACACCATGGGCGCGGGCATCAGTGGCGGCGGCCAAGGCGGCGGAGGTCGATCTGGGGCTGAGCATCACCGTCGTGCAGCCGGTCGCCGATGCCTTACCGGCGGGGCTGGAGGCCGATGCCGCGTTCGTACCCGGCGCAGCGGTGACGCTGGCCCCGGCGTTGAAGGCGCGGGGGATGCAGTTGCTGGCGACGATGCAGGGGCTCGATTACCGGCCCGATGCGGCGGGTGCGCTGGAGGGGGCGTGGATCGCCAGCCCCGATCCCGAGCGCTTCGCGACCTTTGCCACCGCATATGCCGCGCGCAACGGCGGGCGGCCTGGCGCGATCGCCGCGCTGGGCAACGATGCGGCGATGATCGCCAGGACTTTGCGCGAGGCCGATGCGATGACCCGCGAAGGCGTGCTGCGCGACGCCGGGTTCGACGGCGTGACCGGGCGGGTCCGCTTCCGCTCGGACGGCAGCTGTGCGCGCGACTTCGCGATCCTCGTCCCCACCAACGGCGTGTATCAGAAGGTGGCGGAGAGCCGCGGCGCATGACCCCTCGCCGGTCGGGGGAGGCAGGCTTCACCCTGCTCGAACTGATGATCTCGCTGGGGCTGTTCGCGCTGATCGCGGTTGCCGGCCTCGCGCTGGTCGACAGCGTAATCGGCGTCGACGGGCGGACCGAGGCGCGGCTCGACCGGGTCGCCGATCTGCAGCGCGCGATGGTGGTGATCTCGAGCGACCTCGACCAGATCGCGCCGGGGCCGCTGGGCGGCGATGCGGCGGGGCTGCGGTTCCGGCGGAGCGCGCCGGGGCTGGGCGGGCCGCCGATCGGGGTCGGCTATCGCGTCGCCGATGGGCAGTTGCTGCGGGTGGTCGATGGCCGGGCGCAACTGGTGCTCGATCAGGTGACGGCGGCACGCTGGCGCTATTTCGACGGCGGCTGGCTGGACCGCTGGCCGCCCGCCCCCGACCGCTCGCTCGACTGGCCGCGGGCGGTGGTGGTCGAGCTGCAGGTGGGCGGCCCCGGCGGCGGCAATTTGCGGCGGATCGTGACGCTGCCGATCCCGGCCAAGACCGCATGACCCGCCCGGTGCCCGAGCGCGAGGCGGGCATGATCCTCGTCAACGTGCTGATGTTCGTGGCGATTGCCAGCGGCCTCGTCCTGCTGATGATCAACCGCGAGGAAGTGGCGCTCGACCGATCGATCCGCTCACGCGAGGCGGCGCGGGCGCTGGCAGTGGTGCGCGGCGGCGAGCTGTCGGCGCTGTCAGCGCTGCAACGCGACGCACGGGTCGCGCCCGAGGCGGACTATCCGGGCGAACCCTGGGGCGCGATCAGCGAGAACGGCATCGCGATCGAGGGGGGGCGCTTCGACCTTGCGATCGCCGACGCCGAGGGGCGCTTCAACGTCAATTCGGTACGGCGCGAACTGGACCCGATCCCGCAGCTGCTGTTCCTGCGCATCGCCAAGGCGGCGGGGATCGAGGAGGAGAAGGCGGTCGCGGCCATCGCGCTGATCCGTGAGAAAGGGCCGGTGCAGGACCTGCGGCCGCTCTCTGTGTTCCTGCCGCCCGAACAGGCGCAACTGCTGGCGCGGATGGTAACCGCGCTGCCCGGCGATACCGCGATCAACCTGAATGCGGCGACGCCCGAATTGATGGCGGTGCTGTTCGAGCCGGCCAAGGCGCAGCGGCTGGTCGGCTTACGCAACCGGCAGGGTTATCTGTCGAAGGACGATCTGGCGCGCGAGGACGTGACGGCGCCGGGCGGTACCCGCTTTCAGTCCGACCATTATTGGGTCCGCACCCGCGCGACGATCGGCGAGACGGTGCAGCAGGGCGCGACCCTGATTCAGCGGATCAAGCGGCAGGAAGGTGCGCAATCGGTGTCGATCACAGTGCCGGTGGAGCGCTGGCGCAACGCGGCCATTCCGCCCGAAGTGCCTGAATTTGGCGGGTAAATCGGCCAAAGTTCACAAAGTTCACACTTGCCACAGTTTTTGCGCGCGATTGGCGTTGGGCGATATGGCGGTGTCAAAGAGCGAGCGCGGATGGCGGCCCGCGATGATGGTCGCAGGGTTGGCGGCTGTAGGAAAGTGGGAGTGATCTGGATCCACTGGTAGCGGACATTGAATAGTAGATTTGTGTCAGGCACCGTTCAGTCCTGAACTGGGAGATCCGATCATTGATAGCTGTCGCTCGTCTCTTGCCAGCCTTAGCTTTCTGCATTCCGCTGATCGGGTGCAACAGTCCGGCCTATGTCGGTTCCATTCCGCTTCCCGCTGATTGCAGCGTGTCGCCGGCAACTGACTGGAGTCTGAAGAAACGAGATCAATTAAGTGCAATGCAAGCCGTGGTAGCCTGTAAAGGACGGGGGTCAACGATGCTGACCATCACCATGATATCGCCTACTGCAAAGGAGCGTGCAGGGATGGCAGCGGCCTTTCGTGGCTGCACGTCTGGTTTGCCCACTGTTGACTTCAGCCCCAGTATGCCAGCCACGATTATGGCCGGTTTGGCCTATCGCCGCGAATGTTCTTCTGCCGCCATACCGTCTGAGTTGCGGACAATCATGCGGCAGCCGAATTTCCGCTTGCTTGACGGCGTACGTGAGTTCGCTCCTTGGATAAATGCAATCGAAGTTACTACCCGATACAGTGAAGCGTCCGCTGGAGAACACCGCCGTGCTCTGGCCCTCGGAACGGTACGGTCTGCTAGCGGAATCCAACTCGTCTGCGTTGAGCAGATCGCTGGTTCAAATTTCTTCACCGTCGAGCCGGTTCCCGAAGATGGCGAACCGGTTTCCGACTGCCTTGCCGATATCGTGGAGCCATTTCAGAAAAGAGTTAGGCTGACTTCTGTTATTAGGCGATAGCCGCCGCAACATCACTCAATACCCGATCCATGCATTCTCGATATGGCGCGGGGCCGTGCGGGGGGCGAGGAGGATGACGTCGATGCGGATGTCGCAGCCCTCGGCATAGCTCGGTGCCAGTAGCTCCGCCGCCGCCGCCACCCGCGCGAGGCGGCGTTCGTCGATGGCGTGGTCGAGATCGGCGGTCGTCGCGCGCGTCTTGACCTCGACGAAGGCGACGATCGATCCGCGTCGGGCGATCAGGTCGACTTCGCCCACCCTGGTCCGGACGCGGCGGGCGAGGATGCGCCAGCCCTTCAGGCGCAGCCACCAGCCGGCGATGCGCTCGCCGCGCCGTCCGGCATCGTCGGCGGCGACGCGCGAGGCGCGCGAACGGGGGCGGGGCGGGCGGGCGAGCACGTGGCCAGTTGTGCCGCGACCGACCCGGCGCGGCAAGTCAGCGCATCAGGCCGGCGGCGCGCAATGCCTTTTCGATCGTCGCCTGCACCGTACCGGCGGCCTGGTCGGTAGCGCCGGGTTCGGGCGTGAGGCGTTCGAGCTTCGCGCCGCGCGGTGCGGGCGTAGTGGCGGATTCGGCGGGGGCAAGCTGTTCGACGGCATCGGCCAGGCCCCAGCTCCGCGCGATCTCAATCGTGCTCGACAGGCCGACATCGAGCATGAACGGGCCGGCGGCGCCGATGCTGCTGGCGCCGTCGATCGGCACGCCATGCCCCATCGCGAGCACGCGCCATTCCTCGACCAGCGGGGTACCGGCCGGATCGCTCCACACGCGGTGCTGCCAGCCGGGCCGGACGGTCTGGCGCGGCGTAGCGGCGGACAGGCCGTGGACGCCGCGCCACTGGTCGAGCAGCGCATCCATGTTGGCGACGACGACCGTCGTGTCGGCGGTGCCGTGCCAGATGGCGACGCGCGGCATCCGCGCCGGCCCTGCCACCGCGCGCACGGTCGCGGCGGCGCCGTTGGCGCTCGGCAGGCCCTGTCCACGCATCCGCTCCAGCGCAGCGCGGACGCCGATCGCGGTGCCATAGGGCAGGCCGCCGATGATCGCGCCGGCCGCGAAGCGTTCGGGCCAGGTCGCCAGCATTACCGCCGTCATCGCCCCGCCCGCCGACAGTCCGGTTATGAATATCCGCGCCGGATCGACGCCGTGTGCCGCGACCGCCGCGTCGATCATGGCGGCGATCGATTCGGCCTCGCCGCCGATGCGGGCGATGTCGGCGGCCTCGAACCAGTTGAAGCACATATTGGCGTTGTTGGCGCGGCGCTGTTCGGGGAACAGCACGGCGAATCCCTGCGCGTCGGCGAGCGTCGACCAGCCGGTGCCGTGGTCATAGACCGCTGCGTCCTGCGTACAGCCATGCAGTGCCACGACCAGCGCCGCGCCGGGTTTCAGGTCGGCGGGCACGTACATCCGCGCGCGAAGATTGCCGGGATCGGGCGCGAAGTCGAGGTCGTGCAGCCGGTCGGGTACGCCCGGCCGTGCACCGGCCTGTTGCATCCGCGACAGACGGGCGATGGTGTTGGAGAGCGAAACCATGGTCGAAAGCCTTGCCGTCGCGGCACCCCGCTGGCCGCCCGCACAGGATATGGCCTTCATGCTGCAATGCACAATGGCAAAGCGGCAAGGGACGGTGTCGGACCGATCAGAAGAGGTTTGCCGACGCGCTTCGTTAGTGCTGCTGGCTGCTTGAATAGGGGCGATCGGCCGGGCGGCCGCCCGGTTGCGGTTCGGGGTCGGCTGCATGATGAAGCGCAGTTCGCCATAGGCCATCTATCTCGTCAGGGCATAGTAGGAAACGGGTATGCCGTTCAGCGTCACCCGCCTGATATAGCGATGCCCCCGGTCGAGCACCGCGACGATGGTCATCACCGATGCCGATCTAAAAGGTATTCGCGGCTACGACGCCGACGCAGCGCCCGCGGCGATGGTGGCCAGCGCCGCCAATGCCCCCTTATGGCGGCCTCGGCACCTATATCCGGCGCCGCTATGCGCCGATCGGCGTCGAACCAGAAGCCGCGTCAAAGTCCGTCTGACACGCTTATGACGACTGGCCGATCGCCCGCAGGGCGCGCGCGCTGGCGATCAGCGAGCGGATCGTCTCGTCGGTGGTAGACGGCGGCTGGACCAGCGTCAGCAGCGGTTGTTCGGCGCGGACCGTATCCCAAGGCGAAAAGGTCGAGCCGAAGGTGCAGGCCCACGCACAGTGATCCTTCGCAGCGGGAACAGGACGCGGAAGCGCGAGCGTGGTTGCAACGACGCCGATGGATCGGCACTGGATCGACCGTCATTGCCAGGCAGCGGTCGCCCGACCCGCCGACCTTCTGGATTACGGAGACTGTCCGATGCTTACCGACCGCCGCACGTTGATGACGCAGGGCGCTCTGCTGGGAGCCGGGCTGGCCTCGGGCACGCTCGCCCCGATCGCCGCCGCGCAGACCGGGGCGAAGGGCGGCTATGTCAGCAAGCGTCCCGCCCCCGCCGACCGCCGCTTCGTCAGCAAGGCGGTCGAGCAGGAGATTGCCCGTGTCAGTCGGATGATCGCCGATCCGGAGGTCGCGTGGCTGTTCGCCAACTGCTATCCCAACACGCTCGACACGACGGTGCGGATGGGCGTCGTCGACGGCAAGCCCGACAGTTTTGTCATCACCGGCGACATCCCCTGCCTGTGGCTGCGCGATTCGGCGGCGCAGGTGAAATCCTATCTGCATCTGGCCGGGCGGGATGCAAAGCTGCGCGAGTTGTTCCGCGGGCTGATCGCCCGCCACGCGCGCAGCGTGCTGATCGATCCGTACGCCAACGCCTTCATGGAGGACCCGACCGCCACGACGTCGCTTGCATGGGCGAAGGCCGACGAGACCGAGATGAAGCCGGGCGTCGCCGAGCGCAAATGGGAGATCGATTCGCTGTGCTATTCGATGCGGCTGTCGCACGGCTACTGGACCCAGACCCGCGATACGACGCCGTTCGACGCTAAGTGGGCCGATGCGATGCGCGCGATCGTGCGCACCTTCCGCGAACAGCAGCGCAAGGACGGGCCGGGGCCTTACAAGTTCCAGCGCGCCAGCCGCCAGCCGACCGAGACGATGCTCGCCGGCTATGGCGCGCCGACGCGCAAGAACGGCATGATCCATTCGGGCTTCCGCCCGTCCGACGATGCCTGCCAGTATCTGCTGTTCGTGCCCGCCAACCTGTTTGCGGTGACGACGCTGCGCGAAATGGCGCAAGTCGCCAGCGAAGCTCGCAACGACCATGCGCTGGCGCGGGACGCGACCGCGCTCGCCGACGAGGTCGCGGCGGCGGTCGCGCAGCACGGCACGATGCGGCTGCCCGATGGCAGCGATGTGTGGGCCTATGAGGTCGATGGCTATGGCAATGCGATCTTCATGGACGACGCCAATGTGCCCTCGCTGTCGAGCCTCGCGTGGCTCGGCTGCGTTCCGGCCGGCGACGCCCGGTGGCAGCGCACCGCGAAGGCGGCGTGGAGTGAGGCCAATCCGTGGTTCTTCAAGGGCACGGCCGGCGAAGGGATTGGCGGGCCGCATCAGGGCATGAACTATATCTGGCCGATGTCGCTGATCGTCCGCGCGCTCAGCGCGACCGACGATGCGACGATCCTTCGGTGCCTCGCCACGCTCAAGCGGACCCATGCCGGCACCGGCTTCATGCACGAGGCGTTCGAGAAGGACGATGCCGCCAAGTTCAGCCGCGACTGGTTCGCCTGGGCCAACGGGCTGTTCGGCGAACTGATCCTGCACATCGCCGCCACCCGCCCGCAGCTGCTGAAGGTGCCGCTCGACACGATCCGGGTCTGAGGCATGATCGCCCGATCGCGGCAACCGTGCCGGCGGCGCTGCCCGTCGCACGGTTGCTGCGCGACGGCAGGTACTGCGGAACGTCGCGCCAGTGCGGGCCAGGGCCTCTGCTACTGCCGGGTGCCATCACCCCAAGGGCCGATGGATGATACCGAAGTTGTCCAATGGTCGGGGAGAGAGGATTCGAACCTCCGGCCCCTGCCTCCCGAAGGCAGTGCTCTACCAGGCTGAGCTACTCCCCGACGGAGTATCGGCGGGGCGTCGAAAGCGCGCCTGCCGTTGCTTGGAGGCGCGCCTATAGCGGGCGGTATCGGGGTCTGCAAGCGAGATTCGCATGGCCGCTGTTTGGCTTTGGGCGGGAAACTGCTAGGGGCGCAGTCATCCTACTCTCTATCGATTGTGCGACCGTGGCCACTCCGCTCGAAAACTTACGCAATTTCTCGATCATCGCCCATATCGACCATGGCAAGTCGACGCTCGCCGACCGGCTGATCCAGCGGACCGGCGGCCTCGCCGAGCGCGAGATGTCGGCGCAGGTGCTCGACAATATGGAGATCGAGAAGGAACGCGGCATCACCATCAAGGCGCAGACGGTGCGCCTGGAGTGGAAAGGCCATGTCCTGAACCTGATGGACACGCCGGGCCATGTCGACTTCGCGTACGAAGTGTCGCGGTCGCTGGCGGCATGCGAGGGCGCGTTGTTGGTGGTCGATGCGGCGCAGGGCGTCGAGGCGCAGACGCTAGCCAACGTCTATCAGTCGATCGAGCATGATCACGAGATCATTCCGGTCATCAACAAGATCGACCTGCCCGCCGCCGAACCGGAAAAGGTGAAGGCCGAGATCGAGGACCTGATCGGGCTGGACACGTCGCGGGCGGTCCTCGCATCGGCTAAGGCGGGGATCGGCATCGACGACATCCTCGACGCGATCGTCGCGCAGATCCCGGCGCCCAAGGGGGATGCGAATGCGCCGCTCAAAGCGATGCTGGTCGACAGCTGGTACGACCCGTATCTGGGCGTCGTCATCCTGATCCGGGTGATCGACGGCACGATCCGCAAGGGTCAGCAGATCAAGTTCATGAACGCGGACACGACCCATCTGGTCGACCGGGTCGGCGCATTCCGGCCCAAAATTGAGTCGCTGCCCGACCTTGGTCCGGGCGAGATCGGCTTCATCACCGCGCAGATCAAGGAAGTGGCGCAGACGATGGTCGGCGACACGATCACCGATGCCAAGCGCCCGACCGCCGAAGCACTGCCCGGGTTCAAGGAAGTGCAGTCGGTGGTGTTCTGCGGCCTGTTCCCGGTCGATGCCGCCGATTTCGAGAAGCTGCGCGAATCGATCAGCAAGCTGCGGCTGAACGATGCGAGCTTCACCTTCGAGATGGAGACGTCGGCGGCGCTGGGCTTCGGCTTCCGCTGCGGGTTCCTGGGGCTGCTACATCTGGAGATCATCCAGGAGCGGCTGACGCGCGAATATGATCTCGACCTCATCACCACCGCGCCATCGGTGGTGTATCAGATCGAACTGACCCATCCCGATCCGGCCGGCATCACGCAGATCGACCTGCACAACCCGGCCGACATGCCCGACGTCAACAAGATCAAGACGATCAGCGAGCCGTGGATCAAGGCGACGATCTATGTCCCCGACGAATATCTGGGCGGCATCCTGAAGCTGTGTCAGGACCGGCGCGGCATCCAGCTGAACCTGACCTATGTCAGCGGGCGGGCGCAGGCGACGTACGAACTGCCGCTCAACGAGGTTGTGTTCGATTTCTATGATCGGTTGAAGTCGCTGTCGAAGGGCTATGCCAGCTTCGATTACGAACAGATCGGCTATCGCGAGGGCGATCTGGTCAAGATGAGCATCCTCGTCAACGAGGAGCCGGTCGATGCGCTCTCCATGATCGTCCATCGCGGCACCGCCGAGGTCCGCGGGCGCGGCATGGTCGAGCGGCTGAAGGAACTGATCCCGCGCCACCTGTTCAAAATTCCGATCCAGGCGGCGATCGGTGGCAAGGTGATCGCGCGCGAGACGATCAGCGCGATGCGCAAGGACGTGACCGCCAAATGCTATGGCGGCGACGCCAGCCGCAAGCGCAAGCTGCTCGACAAGCAGAAGAAGGGCAAGGCGAAGATGCGCGAATACGGCTCGGTCAGCATCCCGCAGGAAGCGTTCATCGCCGCGCTGCGCATGGGCGACGAAAACTGATCGTTGGAGCTTGATCCGGTTTCGCCGGATCAGGCCCATAGCGCACAAACGAAAGCGGCCGGCGCCTCAAAGGCACCGGCCGCTTTTCGTTGGTCGTCCGGCGGCTTATGCCAGAACGCGCAGAACCATCTGAACGGTCAGTGCGACCCCGGCCCAGCCGATCGCTGCCATCCCGACCATCGTGGCGATGGTGGCCCGCCCGGAATATTTGGTGTGCATCCTCGCCCTCCTTGTTCTTGTCTGGGACAGGTTGTTCCAAAACCGGGACGATTGCAAATTTCTCGACCGTACCAAACGCGCTAAACTACCGATCCAACCGAGCTTTTCTTGCAGCGCACAATGAAATTTCCGCGCCGCAAAAACATGGTTTCATCCGCACGTGCCAAAATGGAACGACTTTTTGAGCGGCATTTCGCAGCTGCGATATGGCCTTCCGGCAGTGCGGCAGCCGGAAAATTTTTTTTCAATGCTGTTTGCCGCAGGGAAATTAGCAGGCTTGAAGGCTGCAAACGTTTCGCGTCCGACCCGTACCCGGTGATTCGGATCGCATTTTGCTGTGGAACCTTTCCTCGATTCGAACGTCGGCGGAACGCCGGTTTCGGCACGACAGGGAGAGTGTAGATGACCGATAGCGACCGTTCGTTCGATGCGGCGAAGCAGGCGACCGACCAGATGAAGGCTGCGGGCGAACGGATGCAGGCGGCCGGCACGCAGATGACCGAACAGGGATCGCAACTCGGCCTGACCATCCTGTCGCAGGCCGAATCCAACACGCAGGAAGCGTTCAAGGCGATGCGCGCCGCCGCCCAGGCCCGCGACCTGAACGAAGTCATGAAAATCCAGTCGGACTATATGCGCGAACAGGGATCGCGATCGATGTCGCAGGCACGCGAGGTCGGTGAAATGATCGCCCAGTTCGGTCGCAACGCCCTGGGACAGATGACCGGGCGCAACTGATCGCGCTATGCCGGATCGTTGGTCGCGGTCGATGCTGCGACGAATGGGTCGTGCATTGGGGGTAGGATGAAGAACTGGTTCCTGTGGCTGTTCGCCGTGCTGACGCTGGCGGGAACCGCAAATGCCCAATCGAAGCCGCCGGTGGTGCTGGCCGCGGCCAGCCTGCAGGAATCGATGAACGCCGCGGCGGATGCTTGGGCCAAGCGCGGCCATGTCCGCCCGACCCTGTCGTTCGCCGCGAGCTCGGCGCTGGCACGACAGGCGGCAGCGGGTGCGCCTGCCGACCTGTTCGTTTCCGCCGACGTCGAGTGGATGGACGATCTCGACCGGCGCGGACTGCTCGCGCCGAACAGCCGGGCGAACCTGCTCGGCAACCGGCTGGTGCTGGTGGCACCGACCGGGAGCAAGGTCCGCGTCGCGTTGCGGCCGGGCGTCGATTTGACGCGTGCGCTGAACGGCGGGCGGCTGGCGATGGCCGATCCCGATGCGGTGCCGGCCGGGCGCTATGGCAAGGCGGCGCTGACCCGGCTGGGCGCGTGGGACCGCGTCGCGCCGTCGGTGGTGCGCGCCGAGAATGTCCGCGCCGCGCTGGCGCTGGTCGAACGCGGCGCGGCGCCGCTCGGTATCGTTTATGCCACCGATGCCAAGGCATCGGCCAAGGTTCGGGTCGTCGGCGTGTTTCCGGCGGCGAGCCACCCGCCGATCGTCTATCCGATCGCACGGCTGAAGGCGTCGCAAAATGTCGAGGGCGAGCGGTTCCGCCGCTTCCTCGTCAGCCCGGTAGGCAAGGCGATCTTCGTGCGCTACGGTTTCTCGACGCGTTGACGTTCGAAACCAGCGAATGGGCGATCGTCCTGCTGTCGCTGAAGATCGGCGGCGTGGCGATGCTGGCGGCACTGCCGGTCGCCTATGCGCTGGCATGGGTGCTGGCGCGGGGGCGGTTTTCGGGCAAGGTGCTGCTCGACGGGGTTATCCATTTGCCGCTCGTATTGCCGCCGGTGGTGACCGGATGGCTGTTGCTCCTGGCTTTCGCGCCAGCCGGACCGATCGGGGCATGGCTGGAGGCGTGGTTCGGGGTCAGCGTGTTGTTCCGCTGGACCGGCGCGGCGATCGCGGCGGCGGTGATGGCGTTGCCGCTGATGGTGCGTGCGATCCGGCTGTCGATCGAGGGCGTCGACCGGCGGCTGGAAAGCGTCGCGCGGACGCTGGGTGCCGGGCGTGCGCGGGTATTCTGGACGGTGACCGCGCCGCTTAGCCTGCCGGGCGTGCTGGCCGGCATGGTGCTGGGCTTCGCGCGGGCACTGGGCGAGTTCGGGGCGACGATCACCTTCGTATCGAATGTGCCGGGCGAGACCGCGACGCTGCCGATCGCGATCTATAGCGCGCTGCAGGTGCCGGGCGGCGAGTCCGGCGTGGTCCGGCTTGCCGGCATGTCGGTGGCGCTGTCGCTGATCGCGCTGGTCCTGTCCGAATGGCTGGCGCGGCGCAATGGTCGGGGTGGCCATGTCCTTTAACATCGACGTGACCGTGCGGCTGGGCGAGGCGGTGGTCGGTGCGGTGGTGCCCGATGACGGGCGGGACAGCGGGCTGACCGTGCTGTTCGGCCCGTCGGGCGTCGGCAAATCGAGCGTGCTCAACATGGTCGCCGGGCTGTTGCGCCCCGCCGCGGGACATGTCCGGGTCGGGGGTGCGACGCTGTTCGACAGTACCGCCGGGATCGATATCGCGGTGAAGGATCGCTGCTGCGGCTATGTGTTTCAGGAGCCGCGGCTGTTCCCGCATCGTCGGGTCGCGGCCAATCTGCGCTATGGCATGCGGCGCGGCACGCCGCCGATCGGCTATGACGACATGATCGCGCTGCTGGGGCTGGAACATCTGCTCGACCGCTGGCCGGCGACGCTGTCGGGCGGCGAGGCGAAGCGGGTCGCGATCGGGCGGGCGCTGCTGTCGGGCGCGCGGTTCCTGTTGATGGACGAACCGCTCGCCTCGCTCGACCGTGCCCGGCGCGAGGAGGTGATGACCGCGATCGAGCGGCTGCGCGACACGTTGCGGCTGCCGATCCTGTACGTGACGCATGACGCGGCGGAGGCGGAGCGGCTGGCGACGCGTATCGTCGCGATGTGACCATCATACTGCCGTAATTGGCAGGTGATGTCGCGTCCGAAACGATCGGGAGTTCGGACATGCGGTTGGTTACTGTAGTGTCGGCGATGGCTATGGCGGCACCGGCCATGGCGCAGGACAGCGAACCCGATGGCCCGGATATCGTCGTCGTCGCCGGTAAGCCGCTGCGCGTCGACGCGAAACTGCTGCGCGCGGCCCAGCGGCGCTTTGCCGAGGATCGCGCGAGCTATGCGCCGCAGGGGACGCTGCGGTTCGAGTTGTGGCGCGGCCCCAACCGGGTATCGGCGACCAGCGTCGGATTGGCACTGACCGACGGAGCGGGGCGGCAGTTGCCGGTGACGATCGACGACGATGGCCGGGTGGCGTTTGCAACCTTGCCCGCCGGACGCTGGTTCTTGACCGCGCCGGCCCAGTCGCAGGGCATGCGCTTGCGCCCGATCATCCTGTCGATCGGTACCAGCATCGAGGACCGGCGGCTGGGCGATCTGCGCGCGCAATGCCGAGTCATGGTGTCGATGGCCAGGGCGGATGCGTCGTTGCTGGCGATGCCGTTGATCGGGATGTTCGACGCGATCGGCGGATGTGCCAGCAAACGGTTCGGCTTCTATCACATGGTCGAACATCCGCTGGCCAGCGCGACGGCGTCGGGTTCGGGTGTTACGCGGGCATTGCGACTGTCGGCGAAGCTGACATCGTACGAAGCGCCTTTGTCCGACCGCACGCTGACCAACGAAGCGCGGGTGCGGCTGGCCTATCGCTGATCGTCGTTGCCCGGCATCGGCACGCGCGTCGTCTGTCCGCCGCGGGTGAAATAGGCGGCGTCGATCGCGAGGCTGCGCAGCTGCCAGCCGTCGATGCTGTCGCCCGGCGACAGGCTACGCGTGCCCTCCGCGCCGCGCACCAGCGCGACGGCATCGCGGTCGAGCCGGCCGACCACGCCCAGCAGGACCGGCGCGTCGTCGGGCAGCGCATCGGCGGCGGGCGGCGCGAACAGCGTCCGGGCAAAGGCTGCGCGTAAGGGGGGCGGGGTGGCAGGCGCAGCGAGTGGAGCCACGTTCGGTGGCGATGCCCCGCCAGTATCGGTGTCGCGCAGCAGCCACGGCGGCAGCGTAAGCACCACCAGCACCGCCGCGGCGATCAGGCCGTGCTCGCGCAGGCTCAGCCCCGCCATGGCGCCACCAGCCGCGCATCGAGCCGCACGCCGCCGGGTGCCGCAGTCAGCCGCCATGCCGCCATCCGCACCGGCGGCCCGTCGCGCTCTAGGTTGTCGGCGAACGCTACCACCGCCTTCTCGCTGCCCGACGCGCGCAGCGTCAGGATGGCGAGCGGGACAGGCGCGGCGGGATCGGCGGCAAGGCTTTCGATCAGCACCCCGCCGCGCGCGGCATCAGCGCGGATGCGCGTGGCAAGCCGGCGTGCGGCATCCTCGGCATCGTCGGCGGGAGAGGTCGCGGCGATGACGGTGACCGGCGCGGGGGGCGCGGTAGCCTCGGCGCGGGCGGCGGCGCGATCGGCGCGGGCGGTGGCCAGATCGGCGAGCGCATTGGCGGTCGGCACGGCGAGCAACGCGGCGATCCCCAGCGCGATCAACGGGAAGTGCGCCCTCATCGCGGCTGTTCCAGCGTAATCCGCATCCGCCCGTCGCCGTCCGCGCGGCTCTGTGCGACGGCGCGCAACCCGCCGAGCGCCGGATCGCGGCGCAGCGCAGAGAGGGTGCGATCGGGATCGGGGGCGAGGATGTCGATGTTCAACGGACCGGTGTCCCGCTCGACGCGGAGCAGCGCGGCGTCGTCGGGCAGGGCGCGGGCGATCGCCTCCAGCGTCGCGCCGAGCGTCGGGCCGTTCCACGCGCCGGCCAGCACGGCGCGGGCACGGTCGCGTGTCGCGCGCGCGGCGACGGCCGGGGCGGCACGATCGGTCAGCGCCTGCGTCTCGCGACGAACCTGCGCGGTCGTCAGTGTCGCACCAGCCAGCGTCAGCAGCGGTGTGGCGAGGATCGCGACCGCAAGCAGGATCGCCGCCCGGTCGGGACGCGGCCGCGCGACCGGCGTGGGGGCCGGATCCGTCGTGCGCGGTGCCGGCCGTGCCGCCCCCAGTGCACGGTCGAACAGGCTCGGCCGGACGGGCGCGCTGTCATTGGCGGGACGGGGGTCGGCCATGCCCCGTTCCCTACGCCCGGCAGCGGGGACGGCACAAGCGGCATCGGGGTTCGGTCCGTTCGTCATCGAACCGTCTTCAATCCGCCACGCGATCGTCTTCGATCCGCAATCGCCGTGTCGCAGCTTTGCGCCAACGCGGGTCGGGGAGGGACGCCGGCCGGGCCGGCTTCCGGAATTTTGCGGGGATTTCATGGCGAACAACGACCTCATCATCGATTACGACGACGGCGATATCGAAACGAACCCGAGCACGGGCCCGAGCCTCCACGATCTGGTCGACCAGCGTTATTCGCGGCGGCAGGCGCTGAGCGGCGGTGCGTCGACCGCGGCGGTCGCCGTGTTCGGCGGCTCGCTGCTCGCCGCCTGCGACGACAAGGTGCAGGGCATCGACAACACCCCGCCGGTCGTCGGCGGCACGTCGAGCGGCGCGACCACGGGTGGCCGCGTCGTCACGCTGACCGGCACCGCGACCGACGACAATGCGATCGTCACCCAGGCGTTCACGCAGGTGTCGGGGCCGGCCGTCGCGCTGTCGAACGCCAATACCGGCACCGCGACCTTCATCGCACCCGCCGTCAGCACCAGCACCAACCTCGTCTTCCGCTATGCTGCGACCGATGTGAAGGGCGCGACCAGCACCACCGACATCACCGTCGCCGTCGCGCCGCCGACGCTGGGCTTTACGGCAGTCGGCCGCAGCCTCGCCGACACCGTCGTCGTGCCGACCGGCTATACCGCCAGCGTCATCTACAAGCTTGGCGATCCGCTGACCGCGGCGACCCCGGCCTTTGCCAACGACGGCACCGACACCGGCTATTCGAACCGGGCCGGCGACCATCATGACGGCATGAGCTATTTTGGCCTCGCCGCCAGCGGCAATACCCGCGACGCGAACAATTCGACGCGCGGTTTGCTGGTGATGAACCACGAGAACATCACCCGCACCTATCTGCACCCGAACGGCCCGACCACGGTCAACGGCGTCCGCCCGACCGCCGAAGTCGTGAAGGAGATCGAGTGCCACGGCGTGTCGGTGGTCGAGGTGACCCGCGCATCGACCGGCGGGTGGAGCTATGTCCAGTCGTCGGCACTGAACCGGCGCATCACCCCGTTAACCCCGACCACGATCAGCGGTCCGGTGCGCGGTAACGCGCTACTGTTCACCGCCTATTCGCCCGATGGGACCAGCGGGCGCGGCACGATCAACAACTGCGCCAACGGCCATATGCCGTGGGGCACCTATATGACCTGCGAAGAGAATTGGGCGGGTTATTACCGGCGCGATGCCGGTGACAATGCGCGGCGCAGCGCGGCGCTGGGCGCGAAGTCGGTGCAGGCGTTCGCCCGCTATGGTCTGAACACGTCGAGCGGCGACACGCTGCGCGCCGGCAACCATAGCTGGACGACCGCGGCCGAAGTCACCGCTGGCCAGACGCTGATTCGCAAGTTCAACGCGACGGTCGATCCGACCCAGACGGCGAACGGCACCGGCGATTTCCGCAACGAACCCAATCAATATGGCTGGTGCGTCGAGATCGATCCCTATGATCCGACCTCGACCCCGCGCAAGCGCACCGCGCTGGGCCGGATGAACCATGAAGGCTGCTGCCCCGGCCGCGTCATCGCCGGCGTGAAGCCTGCCTTCTACATGGGCGACGACGCGCAGAACGAATATATCTTCAAATTCGTGTCGAACACCGCATGGGCTGCGGCGGATGCGACCCAGTCGAACCGGCTGGCGATCGGCGACAAGTATCTCGACAACGGTACGCTGTACGTCGCCAAGTTCAACGCCGACGGGTCGGGCGAATGGATTGCGCTGGTGTTCGGGCAGAACGGCCTGACGCCGGCCAACACGCTCTATTCGTTTGCCGATCAGGCCGATGTGCTGACCCATTGCCGTCTGGCGGGCGATGCGGTGGGTGCGACGCGGATGGACCGTCCCGAATGGACCGCGGTCAATCCGGCGACCGGCGAGATGTATTGCACGCTGACCAACAATTCGTCGCGCACTCCGGCCAATGTCGATGCCGCCAACCCGCGGTCGTACATCGATCCGCAGACCAACGGCTTCCGCTCGACCGGCAATGCCAACGGCCATATCGTCCGGCTGCGCGAAGCCGGCGACACGACCGAGGCGACGCGCTTCACCTGGGACGTCTATGCGTTCGGATCGGGGGCCGATCTCGATCCCACCAACATCAACCTGTCGGGACTGGATGCGACCAACGACTTTTCCAGCCCGGACGGCCTGTGGTTCAGCGCGCCGACCAATGCGGCGGGTCAGGTCACCCCGGTGCTGTGGATCCAGACCGACGACGGCGCCTATACCGACGTCACCAACTGCATGATGCTGGCGGCGATGCCGGGGACGGTCGGTGACGGCGGCACGCGCACCATCACAAATACCGGCGTGTCGGCGACCAGCACCGCGACGACCCGCATCGGCAAGGCACCGGGCACGACCATGCGCCGTTTCCTGGTCGGGCCGGTCGATTGCGAGATCACTGGCATCGAATCGACCCCGGACGGCCGCTCGCTGTTCGTGAACATCCAGCATCCGGGCGAAGGCGGCCGCTTCGACGCGCCGACCAGCAACTGGCCGCCGGTCGCGGCCGGCACTACTCCGGCGAACGGCGCAGTGACCAAGGGCGTCCGCCCGCGGTCGGCGACGGTCGTCATCACCAAGGACGATGGCGGCGTGGTCGCGCTGTAAGCGATCGTTCGGCGCAGACGGACGGGCGGTGGTCGAAAGGCCGCCGCCCGTTTCCGTATCGATTGCCCGGCGGCGGCCGCCAGCCGGGCGATGCCGCTCAATAGATCCCGTCGATTTCCATCGTCAGGCGCGGGGCGGGGGGATTGAGCAACAGGCTGCGCTTCTCGCCCTGCAGTACCTCTTCCTGCCGCAAGCGGTCGTAACGGTTCTTTGCCGCTGCCGCCGCGTCGGCACCGTCGCGCAGGATCGTGGGTTTCAGGAACACGAACAGCGTGCGCTTCTGACGGCTTTCGTTGCGGCCCTTGAACAATTCGCCGACGATCGGAATGTCGCCGAGGATCGGCACCTGACTGCGGACGCGCTGATAGTCGTCGCTGGTCAGGCCGCCGAGCACGATCGTCTGCCCATTGTCGGCGAGGACCGTGGTGTTGGCCGAGCGCTTGTTGGTGATAATGTCCGCCGCGCCGCTGACCTGCGTCGGGGCGATCGATGACGCTTCTTGGCTGACCTCCAGCCGGATCGTGTCGCCGGCATTGATTCGCGGCAGGACGCGCAAGGTAATGCCGACATCCTTGCGTTCGATGGTGGTATAGGGGTTGGCGGTGCCGTTGCCGGTCAGGATCGATCCGGTGACGAACGGAACCTCCTGCGCCACGACGAACTCGCCGAGCTTGTTGTCGAGCACCGTGATCTGCGGCGTCGAAAGCAGGTTGGCCTTGGTCGACTGGCTGAGTGCCTGCACGAGGATCGAGAAATCGTTGCCGATGCCAATATTGCCGGTGATGCCGCTGCCGAGCAGATTGCCCGCCGGCACGCCCAGCGCGCGCAGGATTCCGCCGAGCGACGCGCCACCATTGTCGAACGACGTCGCGACCCCTTCGACCCGGGTCAGCGCCGCACCCGACGTGCCGATCTGTACGGCCAGCTGTTCGGCGTCCTGACCGGTGATCTCCGCGATCGCCGCCTCGATCAGCACCTGCGGACGGCGGACGTCGAGGTCGGGGATCAGCCGTTCGATCTGCGCGATCGCAGTGGGGGTGCCGCGCACGACGACGGCGTTGATGTCGGGGGCGGGCTGGACGGTGATGTCGGGGGTGGTGAAGCCCTGTGCCGGAGTCGTCGGCTGGTTCTGGCCGACGGTGCTGATGCTGCCGCCGGCGTTCGCGCCGATGCCGCTGGCCGCGGCGATCCCCGCCGCGCTCGCCCCGCCATTGGCAATCAGGCCCGACAGCGCCGCACCGGCATTGTTGCGCTGGCTGGTGGTCGAGAGGCTGCGCGCGACCGGGTTCGACGCCGATCGCTGCTGGCCGAGAATGCCGCGCAGGACCTCGGTCACGCTTTCGGCATCGGCATAGTTCAGGCGGAATACGCGGGTCGAGGGTGCTGCGCCGCTGCCGCGCGCGTCGAGCGACTGGGCGATGCGCCGCGCCTCGGCGACGCCCGCCGGCGTGCCGCGCACGAGGATGGTATTGCTGCGCGGATCGCCCGCAACCCGCGCGCCGCCTTCGCCGAGCACCGCCTGCATCGCCGTCGCGATATCGGCGGCGTTGCCGTTCTGGAGCGTGATCGTGGCAAAGGTCGACCCGCCGCCGCCGTCCAGGGAGCGGGCCAGCGCCTCGATCCGGCGAACATTGTCGGCATAGTCAGTGACGACGATCGCATTGGGCTGCGTCAGCGGTTCGACACTGCCGAAACTGGCAACCAGCGGCCGGACGATCCGCGCGGCATCGGCGGAGGGCACGTTCGACAGCCGCACCATCCGCGTGGTCAGTTCCTGCCCGCCGACGCCGCGCCCGCGCACCCCGCCGTCGCGCACCGCATTGGCCTGCGGAATGATCCGCCATGCCGATCCGGAACGGACCGCGGCGAAGCCGTTGGCACGCAGCACAGACTGGAACAGTTCCCACACCCCCGCCGGCGACAGCGGTTCGGCGGAGGTGACGGTCACCTGCCCCTTGACCGTCGGGTCGAGGATCAGCGTGCGGCCGGTGATGCGGCTGATCTGATCGGCGACATCGGCGATCTCGACGCCGCGCATGTTGACGACGATGTCGGCCGGCTGCGTCTGCGCGGCGACCGGCGACAGGCTGGTCGCGGCGAGCGTAAGGGACAGGAACGCGGAAACGAAGGGGTGGCGCACGGGAGGAAACCCTAACGGATGGGAATGGAGACGGTGATCGGCTTGCCGTCGCGAAGGATGGTGACCTGTGCCTGTCCCGATGCGGCGGCACCGGCGATGGCGGCGTTGACCGCCGACTGGTCGGTCATGGCGGCACCGTTGACCGACTGGACGACGTCGCCCGCACGCATGCCGGGCGGCGGGTTGGCCCCGATCGCATAGCCGCCCGCGACCGGCGTGGCGTTCAGGCGGGACAGCACCGCCTGCGCGCTGGGCGGGGGAGCGACGCTGGGGGCGGCGGGGGCAGGCGCGGTCTGGCCGATGACGGGCGCGGGGGCAGACTGACCGGGGGTCGGTGTCGCCTGTCCGAACGGATCGGGGAAGGCAAGATATTCGAGCCGGCCGCCATTGTTCAGGATGATGCGGTCGCGGCGGATCTCGGTCACCTGTGCGCCGGCCAGCGCATCGCCCGGCTTGACCGGCTTGGCCGGTTCGTTGCCGACCGACACGAACGCGACCGACAGTTCGGCGGGCCGGGCAAAGACTACGCCCTTCAATACCGCCTGTATGCCAGTCGGGTTGGTCGCATCGGCGGCGGTCGGGCTGCCAAAGGCTTGCCACGCAACCGCCGGCCCGGTGTCGATGGTGACCGCGCGGGTGCGCGCCTCGCTCGGCACGGTGATCGCGCCGGTGCCGGCATGGCCGGCGATCCGCCAGACGAGGCCGGCAAGCGCGAAGGCGACCGAGACGATCGCGGCGGCGGCGAGCCAGTCGACCCAGCGTTCGCGCCAGCGGAGCCGTTCGACGACGATCATGCCGCGTCCTTGCGCAGAAAGCCGTCGAGCCGGGCCATGGGCGCGGCCTCCCCCGCCGGGGCGACGCTGATCGTCACCCGGTCGAGCGCGGGATCGCTGGTCGCGGTCCGGCTCACCGCCACGCTCCATTGCCGTCCCAGCATGTCGACCGACTCCGCATTCGCCTCCGGCGTCCCCACTTCCAAATCGGCGAGCCGGTTTTCGGCCACCCACATCGCGATCGCACGGCGTTCGACGCCGCGGGTCGAATCGACATGCTGCTCGACCGCGCCGATCAGCCCTACCGTGGCGATCGCCAATACCGCCAGCGCCACCATCGCCTCGATCAAAGAAAAGCCGGCTTGTCCCAAATCCTCCCCGCCTGCGGGGAGGGGGACCGTCCGCGTAGCGGATGGTGGAGGGGGGGAGCGGCGCAATGCAACGGCAGCGCTTGCGGCGACGCCCCTCCACCAGCCTATGGCTGGTCCCCCTCCCCATGTAATGAGGAGGATCACTGCGTCACCTTCGTGGCGCGGGCGGTGATGCCGTCATAGCGCACCCGCCACGTCTGATCCCCGCCGCTGATCGTCGCGCCCAGCGCTTGTCCGGTGCCGTCGACGCCGAGGATCACCGGCGGTGCGGTGTCGAGCGTCATCACCATCCCGCCGGGCAAGGTGTGGAATGCCAGCGGCCCCTCGGTCTGCGGGACCAGTCCCTTCGCACTTACCCGCGCAAAGCCATAGCCGTGCGTTTCGGTGGTCAGTGCGATCAGCTGGTCGCCGAGCATCGCGTCGTCCGCCGCCGCCTGCAGCCGCACGGCGAAGCGCCGCGCCTCTGCTTCGACATTGGGCGCGCGGGTCGCGGCACCGATGCCTAGGCTGACCGCCCCTGCCGCCACGCCGATGATGGCGAGGACGATCAGCATCTCGATCAGGGTCATGCCCCGTTCGGCATCGCGAACCGGGCGGCGGGGCAGGGTCAGCGCGCCGTCCCGTCGATATCGGCGTCGAGCCCCTCGCCACCGGGCTTGCCGTCCTTCCCGAGCGACCGAATCGTGAAGCGACCGCCGGTCGATTCGTACACGTACGGATTGCCCCACGGGTCCTGCGGCATCTGCGACAGATAGCCGTCGGGCGGATAGGCGCCGGGCACCGGCGGCTGGGTCGGTTTCTCGACCAGCGCCTGCAACCCCTGCGTCGTCGTCGGGTAGTCGCCATTGTCCAGCCGGTACATTTTGAGCGCGGCGGAGATCGACTTGATGTCGGTGCCGGCGGTCGTCACCCGCGCCTGATCGGGGCGGTTGATGACGTTCGGCACGATCAGCGCCGCGACCAGCGCGATGATCGCCAGCACGACGATCATTTCGACCAGCGTCAGCCCGGCCTCGCGGTCGGGGACAGAAGCCTTGCGGGCGGCGGGGTTCGCGGCCAAGGTGTCACGAAACTTTCGGAATAAGATGCGCATCCACGCCCCAATGCGTCCACACGATGAAGCCATTGTGACAATCGAACCCGCCCCCGCCGGTCCGGCCGCCGGCGTGTGGGCTGTCGCGGGCGGCGCCGCCATCTTAGTCGATGGCACGGTCCCCGCAACAACCTTGCTCGTGCCGTCCGAATCGGTCCTTCTGCTCGCCGTCGACCTGCCGCTGCCCAACCGGGCCAAGCGGCTGGCGGCATTGCCCTTCGCGGTCGAAGACCGGATCGCCGATCCGATCGACGCGGTCCATCTGGCGTTGGGCGATGCGATCGGCGAGCGGCGCTATCTGGCCGCAGTGGTGCGGCACAGCGTCATGGCCGAATGGGTGGCCATCGCCGAAGCCGTCGGGATCGAGGCCGCGGCGTTCGTGCCAGATGCGTTGACGCTGCCGGCACCGGTCGAGGGGTGGAGCGTCGAAGTGACCGGCGGGCGGGCGCTGGTCCGTGCCGCCGACGCCACCGGTTTCGCCATTCCGCTGCCGATGCTGGCCGCGGCATGGGAGGCGGCAGGGCGACCGGTGGTGCAGGCGCTCGGCGAGCCGCTGCCGGAGGCGATGGCGGGCGATGGCGCCGCTTTCCCGCCCGCGCCGCTTGCCGAACGCATCGCCGCGGCGCCGATCGATCTGCGACAGGGCGCCTATGCCCGCCGTCGGACGGCGTGGCCGAGCACGACGCGCAAGGTGGCGATGATTCTCGGCGCGGCGGCGCTGGCGCATGGCGTGATCGCCATCGCCGACACGCTGATGCTCGAACGGATCGCTGCGCGGCGGCAGGCGGCGTTGCAACAGCTGGTCGCGACGACCGCGCCGTCGGTGCCGACCGGCGGCGATGATTTCATGGTCCGCGTCGCCGACCTGCTGCCGCGCCCGACCGGCAGCAACCGGTTCGTGCCGCTGCTGTCGCGCGTTGCCGGGGCGCTGTCGCCGATCGGACCGGCATTGGTGGTCAACCGCATGGATTTCGAAGGAAACGCACTGACCCTCGATTGCCAGTCGCCCGAAACCGGCATGGCCGACCGGCTGCGCGCTGCATTGTCGGCAGCGGGAATCGCGGCACAGGTGAGCGCCCAGCCGGGCGGGGCACTGCGCATCGTGGCGCGCGGGGCATGATCGTCGTACGCAGGAGCGCCCGCATCGAAGCGGCACTGGCCCGGTTCGATGGCTGGTGGCAGGGGCTGACCACGCGCGAGCGGGTGCTGGTCGGAACGCTGACGGTGCTGCTCGCTGGGGTCGTGCTGGTCTATGGCGTGGTCAAGCCGGTACAGGCGGCACGGGCGCAGGCGCGTGCTGATATCCGTCAGGCCGAGACGCTGATGGCGCGCGTCCGCGCCGCCGGGCGGCTGGAGAGCGTAGCCCCCACGGCCGCGGCCGGACCGCCGCAAACGGTCATCGCGTCGGCCGCGACGACCGCCGGGTTGCAGCCGGTGCTGGCGGACACGAATGGCGGCGTCACCGCGACGCTGACCGACGCGCCCTATCCGGCGGTGGTGACGTGGCTCAGTTCGGTCGCATCGACCAGCACGATCAACGTGCGGCGGGTGACGATGCAGCGCGGGTCGACGTCGGGCCGGGTCAACGCGACCGTGGAGTTCCAGCCATGACCGACACGCTGCTCCATGCCGAACCGGTCCGCCTGCCCTATGGCTATGCGCGCAAGGGCGGCGTGCTGATCCGGCTGGGCGCGAGCGGCATGGAATGCGTCCATCGCGGCGATGCGACGCTGGATGCGATGCTCGAGGTACAGCGGGTCGCGCCCGGCATTCCCTTCGTCGCGCTGGACGACGCCGCGTTCGATGCGGCGTTGCAGGCAAGCTATGGCGGCAGCGCCTCGACCGCGGCCGATATCGAACTGGCCGAGACCGATCTGGCGGCGCTGGCCGACAGCGCGGCGGCGGTCGACGACCTGCTCGACGCGCGCGACGATTCGCCGGTCATCCGCCTCATCAACGCGCTGTTGCTGGAAGCGATCAAGGAAGGCGCGTCCGACGTCCATGTCGAGACGCAGGAAAAGCGCCTCGTCGTCCGCTTCCGCATCGATGGCGTGCTGCGCGACATCGTCGAGCCGCCGCGCGCGCTCGCTCCGTTGCTCGTCAGCCGGATCAAGGTCATGGCGAAGCTCGACATCGCCGAGCGCCGTACGCCGCAGGACGGTCGCGTGACGTTGCGCATCGGCGGGCATGACGTCGATGCGCGTGTATCGACGATGCCGACCCAGCATGGCGAGCGGGTGGTGCTGCGCCTGCTCGAGCGCGGCGGCATGATGCTCGACCTGGCGGGCCTGGGCATGTCTGAGCGCGACGAGGCGGTGTTCGCGCGGCTGCTGGAGCGGCCGCACGGGTTGTTGCTGGTCACCGGGCCTACCGGATCGGGCAAGACGACGACGCTCTATACCGCGCTGACCCGGCTGAACGATCGCCGCCGCAACGTGATGACGGTCGAAGACCCGATCGAGTATGAACTGGCCGGCATCGCGCAGACGCAGGTCAATCCGCGCACCGACATGACCTTCGCGCGGGGACTGCGCGCGATCCTGCGGCAGGATCCCGACGTCATCATGGTCGGCGAAATCCGCGATCAGGAAACGGCGCAGACCGCGGTACGATCGTCGATGACCGGGCATTTCGTCCTGTCGACGCTGCACACCAACACCGCGATCGGATCGGTCACGCGGCTGATCGACATGGGGGTCGAGCGGTATCTGCTGGCGCCGATGCTGGTCGGGCTGGTCGCGCAGCGGCTGGTGCGGCGGTTGTGTATCCATTGCCGCTGGCAGGACCGCGCCACCGACGCCGACAGCGCGCTGCTGGGTGGGGCGATCAAACCGGGCAAGAAAGTTTGGCGCAAGGGTGGGTGCGAGGCGTGCCACCACGAGGGCTATCGCGGGCGCGCCGGGCTGTACGAGGTCGTCGCGGTTGACGACCGGTTGCAGGCGATGATCCACAACGGGGTGGCGGAGGCGGAGCTGGAACGCGCGGCGCGGGTCGATAATCCGGCACTCCTGGATGATGGTGTCGCGAAGGTGAAGGTCGGGGTTACGACGGTCGAGGAGGTCGCGCGGGTCGTGCGGGAGGAGGGGTGAGCAACCCCATTCCTGAATTACTCCGTTCGGTTCGAGCAGCTTCGAGCTTGTCAAGAAGCGTCTGTCGAGAACTCTCGCCCAGCGGAACCCCGTTCTCGATACGCGCTCTCGACAAGCTCGATCGCTACTCGAACCGAACGGGTTCGTTGATGGTGGGCAGTAGAGAATGACCGCCTACACCTACCGTGCGGCATCGCGCAGCGGCGCGACCATCAAGGGCGTGATCGAAGCCTCCAGCCCCGCCGCCGCCCGCGCGTTGCTGCGCGAGCGCGGCGAACTACCGCTGTCGGTCGAGGAAGCCGCCGAACGCGGGCCCAAGCTCGGCAGCATCCAGCTGCCCCGTCTGTTCCGGCGCGGCGTGTCGGCCAAGGCGCTGGCGACGCTCACCCGACAGATTGCGACGCTGGTCGGCTCCGACATCTCGATCGAGGAATCGCTGCGCATCGTCGCGGGACAGGCCGACAATGCGGCGGTCAACGCGCTGCTGCTCGACGTGCGCGCCGCGATCCTCGACGGGCGCAGCTTCGCGCAGGGGCTAGGGCGGCACCCAAAGGCATTCCCAGAATTCTACCGCGCCTCGGTTGCGGCGGGCGAACAGTCGGGGCGGCTGCCCGACGTGCTCAACCACCTCGCCAATTTCGTCGAGACACGGCAGGCCAATGGCCAGAAGATGCAGCTGGCGCTGCTCTATCCGGCGCTGCTGGCGACGGTCAGCTTCGGCATGATGGTGCTGCTGATGGTCTATGTCGTGCCCGATATCGTCCGCGTGTTCGTGTCGCGCGGGGCGGAGTTGCCGTTCCTGACCCGCGCGCTGATCGCCCTGTCGGCCTTCATCCAGAATTACGGGCTATATGTCGCGGTGGCGGGGCTGGTGCTGTTCCTCGTCGGCGCGCGGTGGTTGCGGGTACCGCGCAACCGGCTGACCGTGGACAAGCGGCTGGCGACGCGCGCGCCGTTCCGCCGCTTTAGTCGGCAGCACAATGCCGCACGCTTCGCCGGCAGCCTCGCGACATTGGTCGGCAGCGCGGTGCCTCTGGTCGAGGCGCTCCACGCCGCTGCCGCCGTCACCCCCAACCGCTTCGTCCGCGACAAAGCGCTGACCGTCGCCGCCCGCGTGCGTGAAGGGCTGTCGCTGCGCGCGGCGATGGCGGAGGCGGAAATCTTTCCGTCGATGCTGGTCGCGATCGTCGCCTCGGGCGAGACGTCGGGGCGGCTCGCGCCCGCGCTCGACCGCGCGTCGGGCGAACTGGAGCGTGAACTCGACGCGCTGGTCGCGACGCTGGTCGCGCTTGTCGAACCGATGGTGCTGCTGCTGATGGGCGGGCTGGTGCTGATGATGGTGCTGGCGATCCTGCTGCCGATCATCAACCTGAACAATCTGGTGCAGATATAGGGTTGTAGGGGAACGTCATCCCAGCGCAGGCTGGGATATCCTTCCACGGGAGCGCGCGCTCATGCGGAGGGATGCCCCAGCCTACGCTGGGGCGACGCTTTGCTAGACAAGGAATTGCCATGACCGACCTCGCCCGCATCGTCGCCGAGGTGACGGAGGAGATCACCGCTAACGCCGCCGAGATCGAGGCGGCCGCCGAAGCGGGCCACGACTATCCGCCCGACTGGTTCGGCATGGCGGTGGCGACGCCCGATGGCGCGCTGTACCATGGCGGCTATTCGCATATCCGCTTTCCGCTCCAAAGCATCGCCAAGGTCTTCGCGCTCGAACTGGCGCTGGAGGCATGCGGCGACCAGCTGTTTAAGCGCGTCGGACGCGAACCGTCCGGCGATCCGTTCAACTCGATCGTCGACCTCGAACGCAACAAGGGCGTGCCGCGCAACCCGTTCATCAACGCCGGGGCGCTGGTGGTGTGCGACATCTTGGTCGAGCACAAGGGCGACGATTGCGCCCGCGCCGTGGTCGACTTCGTGGGCCGTGAGGCGGGGCTGGCCGAGGTGATCCTGAACCAGGACGTGCTGGAAACCGGCCGTACCGGCGGCGACCTCAACCGCGCGATGATGAGTTTCGCCAAGCATCACGGCAATCTGCATTGCGAAATCGACGACGTGATGGAGGCCTATGTCCACCAATGCGCGATCGAGATTGATGCGAAGTCGCTGGCCAAGGCCGGGCTGTTCCTGACCCGCACCGCGCGGACCGGCGATGCCGAAGGCGACAAGCGCGCCAAGCGGACGCGGCGGTTGCTGTCGTTGATGACGACCAGCGGGCAGTATGACGGATCGGGCGACTTCGCCTATCGCGTCGGACTGCCGGCCAAGAGCGGGGTAGGGGGCGGTATCCTCGCCATCGTGCCGCAGGTCGCGTCGATCGCGGTATGGTCGAACAATCTCGACCGGCAGGGCAATTCGATCCTGGGGGTCCGCGCGCTGGAGTTGCTGGCGGACAAGGCGGACTGGTCGGTGTTCGGGTAGGGGGGGGCTTGCCGCCTTATCCACCCCACCCGTTTGCTTCGAGCGGAGGTTCGAGCCTGTCGAGAACCGAAGTCGAGAAGGGGTTGCCCCAAGCAGGGCGTTCTCGACGGACGCTTCTCGACAGGCTCGAAGCTGCTCGAACCGAACGGGGTGGGTAGGTCAGTTCCCCGACTGCGGCCCCAGCAGATCCAGCACCGCCGCGGTCATCGCGATCGTGCCGGTCACGATCGACGGCTCCGGCGCGACCTTGAACAGCGGGGAGTGGTGCGACGGCACCGGCGGCCCGCCATTCTTTGCCGCGGTGATGTCCGCCATCGGCGTCCCGCCGACCGCGAAATAATAGCCCTTCACCTTCGAATCCGGCTGGACCAGATAGGCGAAATCCTCTGCGCCCATGCCGGTCTGTTCGAACGGCACGACATTCTTCGCGCCCAGTGTCGTCGCCATCACTGCGTTCAGGCGGCGGGCGAGGGGGGCGTCGTTGATCGTGGTCGGCGTCCCCTCGATCACCTTTGCGGTCGGCATTTTATCGGCAGGCATACCGTTCAGCGTACCGATGCCGGTGGTCACGCGCTGGATACCGTCGAGCAGCTGCTTGCGCGTACTCTCGTCATTGGCGCGCACCGTCACCTGCAGCTTGGCCATGTCGCTGATGATATTGTGCTTGAGGCCGGCATGGAACGACCCGACGGTGATGACGCCGGGATCGAGCGGCTGGCGTTCGCGGCTGATAAGGCCTTGAAGCGCGATCACCAGCTGCGACGCCATATAGACCGGGTCCTTGCCGGCATGCGGGCTGGCGCCGTGCGCGCCGATGCCGGGCACGTCGATATCGACCGAGTCCGACGACGAATATTGAATGCCCTCCGACGCCGATACCATGCCGGCGGGCAGCCCGGCGGCGACGTGGAAGGCGAGCGCGTAATCGGGCTTGGGGAAGCGGCTGTACAGACCATCGGCCAGCATCGCCTTCGCCCCGCCGACGCGTTCCTCGGCGGGTTGGACGATGAAGACGATCGTGCCCTTCCACCGATCCTTCAGCGCCGCCAGCCGGCGGGCGGTACCGACCATCGCGGTGATGTGGGTGTCGTGGCCGCAGGCGTGCATCACCGGCGCCTCGACCCCGTCGACGCCGACCTGGCGCGCCTTGCTGGCATTGGGCAGGCCCGATTTCTCCTCGACCGGCAGCCCGTCCATGTCGGCGCGGACCAGCACGGTCGGTCCGGCACCGTTCCTGAGCATCCCGACGACGCCGGTGCCGCCGACGCCGGTGGTGACCTGCATGCCGGGCACGGCGCGCAGTTCGGTCGCCATGCGCTCGGCGGTCTTCACCTCCTTGAACGACAATTCGGGGTTGCGGTGGAACCAGTCCCACATTTGGCCCAGCGACGCCTTGTAATCAGCGCGCACGGCGGGCGCCCAGTCGGGTTCGGCCATGGCCGGCGTCGCGGCGAACAGGCAGGCGGCGGTGGCGATCAGTTGGCGCATTTGGGTTCCCCTTTGTGCGCCAAGCTATCGGGTTCGGAGCGGGTGTCGAGGGGGATTTGGTTCACGCGAAGGCGCGAAGGCGCGGAGGGAATTAGCTGCCGGACGAACGCCGGAACTCGTCATGCCAGCGAAGGCTGGCATCTCTCGCGGTGAGGCGCGCGCTTTACAACCGGCAGACCCCAGCCTGCGCTGGGGTGACGTGCGGGGCGGGACGATCGCTGACCGGTCACCAAATCTCCTCCACGTCTCTGCGCGAACCAATTCCTTCTGCTTCGCGCCCTTCGCGTGAATCGCAAAACCGCCCGCCCCGAATGTTGCCGTCCCGTTCCACGCAACCCATATTCCGGCGCATGGCGATCATGATCCGCACCGACCTGTCCGAGCCGGAAACCGGACAGACCTTCATCCCCCACCGCCCGGCCCGCCCGGACAAGGTGGATGCGGGCAAACGTTTCGTCATCAAGTCCGATTACCAGCCCGCCGGCGACCAGCCGACCGCGATTGCCGAACTGGTCGCGGCGGCGAAGGCTGGCGAAAAGGATCAGGTGCTTTTGGGCGTCACGGGTTCCGGCAAGACCTTCACCATGGCGAAGACCATCGAGGAATTGCAGCGCCCGGCGCTGATCCTCGCGCCCAACAAGATCCTCGCGGCGCAGCTGTACGGCGAGATGAAGTCGTTCTTCCCCGACAATGCCGTCGAATATTTCGTCAGCTATTACGACTATTACCAGCCCGAAGCGTACGTCCCCCGCTCGGACACCTATATCGAAAAGGAAAGCTCGACCAACGAGGCGATCGACCGGATGCGGCACTCGGCGACCCGTTCGCTGCTCGAGCGCGATGACGTCATCATCGTCGCATCGGTGTCGTGCCTTTATGGTATCGGGTCGGTCGAAACCTATTCGGCGATGATCTTCGACCTGAAAAAGGGCGACGTCGTCGACCAACGCGAGATCGTGCGCAAGCTGGTCGCGCTGCAATACAAGCGCAACGATGCGGCGTTCCAGCGCGGCAATTTCCGCGTGCGCGGCGACAGCCTCGAACTCTTTCCGTCGCACTATGAGGACAGCGCGTGGCGGATCACCTTCTTCGGCGACGATATCGAGGAGATCACCGAATTCGACCCGCTGACCGGCAAGAAGATCGCCAATCTCAACTCGATCCGCGTCTATGCCAATTCGCACTATGTGACGCCCGGCCCGACGCTGAAACAGGCGGCGGAGGCGATCAAGCATGAGCTGGCCGAGCGGCTGAAGGAACTGGTGATGGAGGGCAAGCTGCTGGAGGCGCAGCGGCTGGAACAGCGCACCAATTTTGACCTCGAGATGATCGCCGCCACCGGCAGCTGCGCGGGGATCGAGAATTACAGCCGCTTCCTGACCGGGCGCCTGCCCGGCGAACCGCCGCCCACGCTGTTCGAATATCTGCCTGAAAACGCTTTGCTGTTCGTCGACGAAAGCCATCAGACGATCGGCCAGATCAACGGCATGTCGCGCGGCGACCATCGCCGCAAGATCACGCTGGCCGAGTACGGCTTCCGCCTGCCCTCGGCGATCGACAACCGGCCGCTCCGTTTCAACGAATGGGACGCCATGCGTCCGCAGACCGTTTGCGTCTCGGCGACGCCGGGTGATTGGGAGATGGAGCAAACCGGCGGCGTGTTCAGCGAACAGGTCATCCGCCCGACCGGGCTGATCGATCCGCCGATCACCATCCGCCCCGTCGAGGAACAGGTCGACGACCTGATCCATGAGGCGAAGGAGACCGCCAAGCTCGGCTATCGCACGCTCGTCACGACCCTGACCAAGCGCATGGCCGAGGATCTGACCGAGTTCATGCACGAGGCGGGGCTGAAGGTCCGCTACATGCACTCGGACGTCGAGACGCTCGAGCGTATCGAGCTGATCCGCGACCTGCGCATGGGCGTCTACGACGTGCTGGTCGGCATCAACCTGCTGCGCGAGGGGCTGGACATTCCCGAATGCGGGCTGGTCGCGATCCTTGATGCCGACAAGGAAGGGTTCCTGCGCTCCGAAACCTCGCTGATCCAGACGATCGGCCGCGCCGCGCGCAACGTCGAGGGGCGGGTGATCCTCTATGCCGACCGCATCACCGGCAGCATGGAGCGCGCCATCGCCGAAACCGACCGCCGCCGCGAAAAACAGCGGGCGTATAACGAGGAACACGGCATCACGCCGACCACGATCAAGCGCCAGATCGGCGACATCATCGCCGACGTCGCCTCGCGCGATCAGGTGACGGTGGAGATCGACGAGGACCGGCCGCACATGGTCGGCCATAATCTGCGGTCGTACATCGAATCGCTCGAAAAGCAGATGCGCGAGGCGGCGGCGAACCTCGAATTCGAGACCGCCGGCCGGTTGCGCGACGAGATCCGCAGCCTCGAGAACGAGGAACTCGGCCTGCCCGCGAGCGAGCACAAGGCGCCGATCATGGGCCGATCGAACGAAGGCAAGCCCGGCACGCGCAAGACCCGCTATGGCAAGCAGAAGGCGATGCGCATGGCCGGGGGCGGGGGACGGCGGCGGTAGCGGCGCTGTCCATCCCCGGTTGAGGCTGCCGGCCGCATCGCCCATAAGGTGGCGATGCGTATCAAGTTCCTAGCCCCCGCTCTGCTGCTCGCCGGGTGCGTGCCGCCCGGCGCGCCGCCCGCACCCCAGAGCGTGCCGACGCCGACGCCCCGACCTGCGCCGGTCGCCCCCCCGACGCCGGTCGGCGACTGGCGTGATCTGCCGCGCAGCCCCGGCGACTGGCAATATCGCGGTCTCGGCACCGGATCGGCGGCGAGCTATGGCGTGCGCGGGGCAGCACCCGTCGCGACACTTACCTGCAACCGCGCGGCCCGCCAGGTGACGATGGTCTTCGCCACGGTGCGCCCCGCCGCCGGCACGGTGACGATCCGCACCACCAGCACCCAGCGCAGCCTGACCGTCCAACCGATGGCCGGCGGGGTCGGCGCGTCGCTGCCCGCCAGCGACAAGCTGCTCGACGCGATCGGGTTCAGCCGCGGCCGCTTCGTCGTGGAAGGTGCCGCGGTCGGCCGGCTGGTCCTACCGAGCTGGGCCGAAATCCTGCGCGTGACCGAGGATTGCCGCGCGTGAGGCGGGCGGCGGCGTTCGCGGCGTTGGCGCTCGCCGCCTGTTCGAGCGAACCGCCGCCCGCGCTCAAGCCCGGCGAACTGCCGACTCCCGAACTCGACGGCGCGACGCCGCTCGCCGGCAGCTGGCGCTACCAAGCATCGGCAAGCGGCAGCGCCGCGCGCTACGAAGCGAACGGCGCGGGGGTCTTCACCATCCGCTGCGATCCGCAGGCCCGGCGCATCGTCTTCGCCCATCCGGGGCGGGGGCGCAGCATCCGCCTCTATGTCGCCGACGCCGCCGCGACCTTCCCGACGCAGACCGTCGACGGCGCGGCCGAAGCGGCGGTCACGACCGGCCAGACCTTCCTCGACGCGCTGGCCCGTGCCGACACGATCGGCCTCGCCATCGACGACGGCGCGGTCGCGCGGCTGCCCGGTGACAAGGCGATCGGAACGGTGGTGCGGGGATGCCGGCCGGGCCTTCGCTGACTCGGGGCGAGGGCTGCGAAGTATGGCGGAAACATTGTGCAATACAAGTCTTGTACGCGGTCGCACGATGCCCCAGATTCGGGATGCGTATCAATCGGTGCGTAACGGCTTTAACTAGCGAAAGGAGGTGATCCGATGTCTCATGGTTCAGCAATGGGGTCGGTTCAGTTCGTTCGGGAGACGCGCCGCTAATCCGGGGCGCCGCGTGCGGGGGGTATCCTCCCCCAGTCAACGCCGTGGCATCCTTCATGCGGCTCGCATGGTCTCCCGGGCTGGAGCTTCCGGCCGCTGACCATGCTTGAGGTCGCCGGGCGTCGAGAGACCCCGGCGGCCTCTTTCATATCCGCGCTATCCGCTTTTCAACGTGCGATGCCCGGCGGCCAACACGATCGCCACCAGCGACCCGCCGACGATATTGCCCGCCGTCGCTAGCAGCAGATTGCCGAGCAGCGCGCTGATCGGTACCGCCGCCGGATCGATCCCCCATGCGATCGGCAGCAGCGTCATGTTCGCGACCGAATGTTCGAACCCCGCCGCGACGAACAGCGTCACCGGCCCGATGACGCCGACGATCTTGCCCGCCACCGACTGCGCGCCCGTCGCCATCCATACCGCCAGACAGACCAGCATGTTGGCGAGCACGCCCGAGGCGAGCAGCTCGACCCAGTCCTTGGCGAGCTTGCTGTCGGCGGTCTTGAGCGCCGCCTGCCCGACCGCACCGTCGATCGCCCCCGTCGCGCCCGATGCGACGAACAGCGCGGCGATGGCGACGCTGCCGATCAGGTTCGCGGCCCACACCACGCTCCAGTCGCGCAGCGTCTCGCCCACGCGCAACCGGTCCTGCGCGGCGGGCAGGACCAGCATCGTGTTGCCGGTGAACAATTGCGTGCCGGTCACCATCACCAGCATCAGCCCGACCGAGAAGGCGAGGCCCGACATCAGCTGCGTCGCGCCCCCCGGTTCCGCGCCGGCCTGCGCCACCAGATAGCCGATCGCGCCGAAGCCGATCTGCGCGCCCGCGGCGATGCCGAGCAGGACCATCGCGCCGATCGGCGGGCGCGTCTTGGCCAGCATCGCGTCGTCGACGTTGTCGGCCAGAGTGTCGGCGGTCGCGTCGTCCTTGGCCATGGCGTTCCCTTCCGGATGGTGCAGGAACGAAACGACCGGAACCGCGCGCGGCTCCGTCAGCGCAGCATCGGGCGGATGTCGACGATGCGGACGTCGTGCATCTGGTTCAGATACGCCTCCAGATACGGCTTGTGCGACGCGCCGACCACGACCAGCGCGCGCATGCCCGGCCCCGGCGCCTCGGCCAGCATGTCGCGGATGTTCGCCGCCATGCGCAGGTTGCGTACCTCCCAATAGGCGACATATTGCCGCCCGAACCGCTGCGGCGACGGCTCTTCGAGCGCCGCGCCGAAGTCGGTATCGAACACGACCTTCCCCTGACTGGGTGCGTTATAGCCGCGGTACATTGTCAGCACGCCCGCGCCGGTCGCCAGATCGACCTGCGACGCATCGATCGCCGCCATGCGCCGCTTCATCGCCGGACTGTCCCAGACCGCCTGCATCGTCTTGCCATAGGCGGCCTCGTCGGCTTTCGGCACCGATCGGTCGGCGGTGTGATCGTCCATCGCATAGACGCGCTGCAGGCCCAATCGGGCGGCAAGGCGTGCCGCGATCATCAGGCTTTCGTCGCGCCGCGTCTCCAGTTTGGTCAGCCGCGCGGCCAGCGTGTCGTCCAGCCCGTCGCCGGCCTTGCGCTCGGCCGCCGGCAGCCGCAGCCACTGGACCAGTGCCGATGCCTGCTCGCCCCCGGCAAGGAACAGCGCGGCCAGCTTGCGCCTTTGGGCCGCGGTCGGCTTGGCGGGCATCGCCAGCAGCATCGCTTCATAGGCGGCGGTGGCGGCCGGCACGTCGAGTCCGGTCGCGGCCTTGGCGGGTGCCGGATCCCAGCAATAATCGGGCACGGTATCGGCATAGCGATAGGGATAGCGGCGCATCTGGTCGCATTGCGCGCCCGACAGCGCCTCGATCGCGATCGCCTGCGGCTTCCACGCCGCCAGCCGGTCGAGCAGCGGCGCCAGCGCTTCGGGCCGGAACCGGTCGGGCAGTTGCGACAAATGCGCCGACCCCAGCACCGCGACCTCGTTGATAGGCCCGGAGCGCGGACCCTTGTGCGCGGCCGGATCGAAGTCCGGCTGGTAGTTTTGCGCGGTGGCCGGTGCCGCGAGCAGCAGCAAGGACGACAGAATATGTTTCATGAACTTCCCCCTTTGCGCGGCAACCTAGGGCGGCAGGCGAAGAAGGGAAGTAGCTTGATGTGGCCGCCTTCCCTCGCCCCGCTAGGGGAGAGGGATGCGCAGACTTGGTCTTTGCGCAAGCAAAGGCCTAGTCGAAGCTGGGAGAGGGGAGCGCGCGGAGCGCGCGCGAGCCGGTGGCTCGCTTCGCCCCTCTCCCAAGCTGCGCTAGCCAGCAGGCTGGCAAGCTCCGCTATCCTTCTCCCCGGTCCGGGGAGAGGGCAGGAGTGCCCCCAAAACGAAACCGCCGCCCGGTTGCCTGGACGGCGGCTCGTTGCTCTCACGAAGACCCGAATGATCAGTCGTTCAGATACTCGCCCGCATCGGCGTCGGTGCCGGTGCCCGAGGGCACGACATCGGCCAGCGGATCGCTGACGCCCTGGCCGTCCCGCGGGCTGCGGGCCAGTTCGGCGGCATGTTCTTCCTCGGCCGAGTTCGGCGCGACGAAGCCGGCCAGCGCCTTTTGCTGAGCCCGCAGCGCCGCATCGCGCGACGATGCCGCCACGCGCAGGCGGTTCATGCCTGCCCCGGTGCCCGCCGGGATCAGGCGGCCGACGATGACGTTTTCCTTCAGACCGTTCAGGCTGTCGATCTTGCCCTGCACCGATGCTTCGGTGAGGACGCGGGTCGTTTCCTGGAACGATGCGGCCGAGATGAACGACCGCGTCTGCAGCGACGCCTTGGTGATGCCGAGCAGCACCGGCTTGCCCTGTGCCGGGGCCAGACCCGGCGCGAGCTTCGCATTGGCTTCGTCCATCTCGTCACGGTCGAGCTGTTCGCCGGCCAGCAGGGTGGTGTCGCCACCGTCGGTGATCTCGACCTTTTGCAGCATCTGACGAACGATCGTCTCGATGTGCTTGTCGTTGATCTTAACGCCCTGCAGTCGATAGACGCCCTGGATTTCGCTGACCAGATATTCGGCCAGCGGCTCGATGCCGAGCGTTTCCAGAATGTCGTGCGGGTTAGGCGAACCACCGATCAGGTTGTCGCCGCGCTTGACATAGTCGCCTTCCTGAACGTCGATCACCTTCGACTTCGGGATCAGATACTCGACGACCTCGCCGCCATCCTCGGGCTGGATGCCGATCTTGCGCTTCGCCTTGTAATCCTTGCCGAACACGACGCGGCCCGAGACCTTGGCGATGATCGCCGCCTCCTTCGGGATGCGCGCCTCGAACAGCTCGGCGACGCGCGGCAGACCGCCGGTGATGTCGCGGGTCTTGGCCGATTCACGGGCGACACGGGCGAGCACGTCACCCGCCTGTACCTGTGCACCATCCTCGACCGACAGCACCGCGCCCGGTGCCAGCATGTAGCGTGCGGCCTCGCCCGAATTCGCGTCGAGCAGGGTCATGCGCGGACGCAGATCCTCCTTCGACTTCGACGTCGCGCGATATTCGATGATCTCGCGCTGCGCGATGCCGGTCGCTTCGTCGACGCGCTCGGTGACCGTCTTGTTCTCGATCAGGTCGATGAACTTCACGGTACCGGCGGTTTCGGTGATGACCGGCGCGGTGAACGGGTCCCACTCCGCCATGCGGTCGCCCTGCGAAACGATGTGGCCATCGTCGAACAGGACATACGCACCGTACGGGATGCGATGCACCGACAGGTCGCGGCCGTCCATGTCGACGATCGCGATCTCGCCCGAACGGCTGAGCACCACGCGCCGGCCACGCTGATCCTCGATCAGGCGCAGGTCGCGGAATTCGACCGTGCCGTCGACCGGCGCTTCGAGGTTCGACTGTTCGTTCAGCTGCGCCGCGCCGCCGATGTGGAAGGTACGCATGGTCAGCTGCGTACCCGGCTCCCCGATCGACTGTGCCGCGATGACGCCGACCGCTTCGCCGATATTCACCGGCGTGCCGCGGGCGAGGTCACGGCCATAGCATTTGCCGCAGACGCCGATCTTGGCTTCGCAGACCAGCGGGCTGCGGATCTTCATCGCCTGCAGGCCCAGCTTCTCGATCCGCGCGACCATGGCTTCGTCGAGCAGCGTGCCGACCGGGAACACGACTTCGCCGGTCTTCGGATCGGTCACGTCCTCCGCCGTGGTGCGGCCGAGGATGCGCTCGCCGAGCGACGCGATCGTCGCACCACCTTCGATGATCGACCGCATTTCCAGCGCGCGCTGGGTGCCGCAATCGTCTTCGATGATGACGCAGTCTTGGCTGACGTCGACCAGACGGCGGGTCAGGTAACCCGAGTTCGCCGTCTTGAGCGCGGTGTCGGCCAGACCCTTGCGGGCGCCGTGGGTAGAGTTGAAGTACTCAAGGACGGTCAGACCTTCCTTGAAGTTCGAGATGATCGGCGTTTCGATGATCTCGCCCGACGGCTTGGCCATCAGCCCGCGCATGCCGGCCAGCTGCTTGATCTGCGCCTGCGAACCGCGGGCACCCGAATGAGCCATCATGTAGATCGAGTTGATCGGCTTCTCGCGGCCCTGCATCGGACCTTCCTCGTAGCGGCGGACCGCCTTGATCTCGTCCATCATGCTGGTCGCGACCTGGTCGCCGCAACGGCTCCAGGCGTCGATCACCTTGTTGTACTTCTCCTGCTGCGTGATCAGGCCGTCCTGATATTGCTGCTCGAAGTCCTTCACCTGATCGCGGGTCTCGTCGACCAGCTTGTCCTTGTCCGGCGCGATCAGCATGTCGTCCTTGCCGAACGAGATACCGGCACGGAACGCGTGGCGGAAGCCCAGCGCCATGATCGCGTCGGCGAACAGCACCGTCTCCTTCTGACCGGTGTGGCGATACACCTCGTCGATGACGTCGCCGACGTCCTTCTTGGTCAGCAGGCGGTTGACCGTTTCGAACGGCACCTTGTGGCTCTTGGGCAGCGTCTCGCCCAGCAGCATGCGACCCGGGGTGGTCTCATAGCGCTTGAGATACTGCTTGCCGTCCTCGTCGGTCTGCGGAACGCGGCTGACGATCTTGGTGTGCAGCGTAACGGCCCCGGCGTGCAGTGCCTGATGCACCTCCGCCATGTCGCCCAGCAGCATGCCTTCGCCCGGCTCGCCGGTCTTTTCCATCGACAGATAATAGAGACCCAGCACCATGTCCTGCGACGGCACGATGATCGGCTTGCCGTTGGCGGGCGACAGGATGTTGTTGGTCGACATCATCAGCACGCGCGCTTCCAGCTGCGCTTCGAGCGACAGCGGAACGTGCACGGCCATCTGGTCGCCGTCGAAGTCGGCGTTGAACGCGGAGCAGACCAGCGGGTGCAGCTGGATCGCCTTGCCCTCGATCAGCACCGGCTCGAACGCCTGGATGCCCAGACGGTGGAGCGTCGGCGCGCGGTTCAGCATGACCGGGTGCTCGCGAATGACTTCGTCGAGGATGTCCCAGACTTCCTTGCGTTCCTTCTCGACCCACTTCTTCGCCTGCTTGAGCGTCATGCTCAGACCCTTGGCGTCGAGGCGTGCATAGATGAACGGCTTGAACAGCTCGAGCGCCATCTTCTTCGGCAGGCCGCACTGGTGCAGCTTCAGCTCCGGCCCGGTCACGATGACCGAACGACCCGAATAGTCGACGCGCTTGCCGAGCAGGTTCTGGCGGAAGCGGCCCTGCTTGCCCTTGAGCATGTCGGACAGCGACTTGAGCGGACGCTTGTTGGCACCGGTGATCGTACGGCCGCGACGGCCGTTATCGAACAGCGCGTCGACCGCTTCCTGCAACATGCGCTTTTCGTTGCGGACGATGATGTCCGGCGCGCGCAGTTCCATCAGCCGCTTCAGGCGGTTGTTGCGGTTGATGACGCGGCGGTACAGGTCGTTCAGATCCGACGTCGCGAAACGACCGCCGTCCAGGGGAACAAGCGGACGCAGTTCGGGCGGAATGACCGGCACGACGTCGAGGATCATCCATTCGGGACGATTGCCCGATTCGAGAAAGCTCTCGACGACCTTCAGCCGCTTGATGATCTTCTTGGGCTTCAGTTCCGACTTGGTGACCGCCAGCTCTTCCAAGAGGTCGCGCTTCTCGCCCTCGAGGTCGAGGTCGATCAGCATCTGCTTGACCGCTTCGGCGCCGATCCCGGCCGAGAACGCGTCCTCGCCATACTGGTCCTGCGCGTCGAGCAGTTCGTCCTCGGTGAGGAGCTGATATTTTTCGAGCGCGGTCAGGCCCGGCTCGATGACGATGTAGCTCTCGAAGTACAGCACGCGCTCGAGCTGCTTGAGCTGCATGTCGAGCAGCAGGCCGATGCGCGACGGCAGCGACTTCAGGAACCAGATGTGCGCGACCGGGGCGGCCAGTTCGATATGGCCCATCCGCTCACGGCGGACCTTCGACACCGTGACTTCGACACCGCATTTTTCGCAGACGATGCCCTTGTACTTCATGCGCTTGTACTTGCCGCACAGGCATTCGTAATCCTTGATCGGACCGAAGATGCGCGCGCAGAACAGGCCGTCACGTTCCGGCTTGAACGTGCGATAGTTGATCGTCTCGGGCTTCTTGATCTCGCCAAACGACCATGAGCGGATGCGCTCCGGCGAGGCGATGCCGATCTGGATCTGGTCGAAAGTCTCCGGCTTGGCCACCGGGTTCGCGAAATTGGTCAGTTCGTTCATGATCTTACCTCATAGCCCTCGCCCCTTCAGGGGAGAGGGTTGGGAGAGGGGAAGTGCGGAGAGGGTAGTGGGCTGGACTGCCCCTCTCCCCGACCCTCTCCCCACTAGGGACCCCATCAAAGTACTACTTTGATGGGAACCCCATGTGGGGAGAGGGAGAAGTTCGCTTACTCCGCCGCCTCGGCCAGTCCGTCATTCTCCTCCAGGCTGCTCAACTCGATGTTGAGGCCCAGCGAGCGCATTTCCTTGACCAGCACGTTGAAGCTTTCGGGGATGCCGGCCTCGAAGGTGTCGTCGCCCTTGACGATCGCTTCATAGACCTTGGTGCGGCCGACCACGTCGTCGGACTTCACCGTCAGCATTTCCTGGAGCGTATAGGCGGCGCCATAGGCCTGGAGCGCCCACACTTCCATTTCCCCGAAGCGCTGGCCACCGAACTGCGCTTTGCCGCCCAGCGGCTGCTGGGTGACGAGCGAGTACGGTCCGATCGAACGCGCGTGGATCTTGTCGTCGACCAGGTGGTGCAGCTTCAGCATGTAGATGATGCCGACGGTGACCATCCGGTCGAACTGATCGCCGGTCCGCCCGTCGAACAGCACCGACTGACCCGAGCTGTGCAGCCCGGCCAGTTGCAGCATGTCCGACACGTCGCTTTCACGCGCACCGTCGAACACCGGGGTGCCCATCGGCACGCCCGTGCTGATGTTCTGGACCAGTTCGGCCAGCTGCTCGTTCGAACGGCTGTCGATATCCTCGGCATAGTGATCGCCGTAGATCTCCTTCAGCCGATCCTTGACCGCCGCCGGCATCTCGCCGCCGACCGCATCCGGGTTCGCCTCGCGCCAATCGCGCAGCGACCGTGCGACCTGCATGCCCAGGTTGCGCGCCGCCCAGCCAAGGTGCGTTTCGAAGATCTGCCCGACGTTCATGCGCGACGGCACGCCCAGCGGGTTGAGCACCAGGTCGACCGGCGTCCCGTCTTCGAGGAACGGCATGTCTTCCTGCGGCAGGATGCGCGAGATGACGCCCTTGTTGCCGTGACGGCCGGCCATCTTGTCGCCCGGCTGCAGCTTGCGCTTCACCGCGACGAAGACCTTGACCATCTTGAGCACGCCCGGCGGCAGCTCGTCGCCACGCTCCAGCTTCTCGCGGCGGTCGTGGAACTTGTCGGTGATACGCTTCACCGCCTCGTCATACTGCGCCTTGATCGCTTCGAGGTTCGACTGCGCCGTGTCGTCGGCGACGGCGAAGCGCCACCACTCATGCTTTTCCACGCTGTCGAGCAGGTCGCGGTCGATGACCACGCCCTTCTTCACGCCCTTGGGCGCGGCCGTCGCGGTCTGCCCTTCGAGCATTTCGCGCAGGCGCGACCAGGTCGCACGGTTGAGGATGCCGCGCTCGTCGTCCGAGTCCTTCTTCAGGCGCTCGATCTCCTCGCGCTCGATCGCCATCGCGCGCTCGTCCTTGTCGATGCCGTGGCGGTTGAAGACGCGGACGTCGACGACCGTACCCGACACGCCCGGCGGCAGGCGGAGCGAGGTGTCGCGCACGTCGCTGGCCTTTTCACCGAAGATCGCGCGCAGGAGCTTTTCCTCCGGCGTCATCGGCGATTCGCCCTTGGGCGTGATCTTGCCGGCGAGGATGTCGCCCGGTTCGACCTCGGCACCGATATAGACGATGCCCGCCTCGTCGAGGTTGCGCAGCGCCTCTTCACCCACGTTCGGAATGTCGCGGGTGATGTCTTCCGGCCCGAGCTTGGTGTCGCGGGCCATCACCTCGAACTCGTCGATATGGATCGACGTGAACACGTCGTCCTTCACGATCCGCTCGCTGATGAGGATCGAGTCCTCATAGTTGTAGCCATTCCACGGCATGAACGCGACCAGCGCGTTGCGGCCCAGCGCCAACTCGCCGAACTCGGTCGACGGGCCATCGGCGATGACCTCGCCGGCCTTCACCACGTCACCCACCTTCACCAGCGGACGCTGGTTGATGCAGGTCGACTGGTTCGAGCGCTGGAACTTCATCAGCGTGTAGATGTCGACGCCGCTCTCGGTCGCATCGACCTCGCCGGTCGCGCGGATCACGATACGCGCCGCGTCGACCTGATCGACCACGCCGGCGCGCTTGGCCGAGATCGCCGCGCCCGAATCGCGCGCCACGGTCTCTTCCATGCCGGTGCCGACGAACGGCGCTTCCGCCTTCACCAGCGGCACCGCCTGGCGCTGCATGTTCGAACCCATCAGCGCGCGGTTGGCGTCGTCGTTTTCCAGGAACGGAATGAGCGACGCGGCGACCGACACCAGCTGCTTCGGGGAAACGTCCATCAGCGTGACGTTTTCGGGCAGCGCCATCAGGAATTCGCCGGCCTGACGCGCCGACACCAGTTCCTCGGCGAAGCTGCCGTCCTCGTTCAGCGCGGCCGACGCCTGCGCGACGGTGTGCTTCTGCTCTTCCATCGCCGACAGGTACACGACCTCGTCCGACACCTTGCCGTCGATGATGCGACGGTACGGGGTCTCGATGAAGCCGTACTTGTTGACGCGGCTGAAGGTGGCCAGCGAGTTGATCAGACCGATGTTCGGGCCTTCCGGCGTTTCGATCGGGCAGATACGGCCATAATGCGTCGGGTGGACGTCGCGGACTTCGAAGCCGGCGCGCTCACGCGTCAGACCGCCCGGCCCAAGCGCCGAGACGCGACGCTTGTGCGTCACTTCCGACAGCGGGTTGGTCTGGTCCATGAACTGCGACAGCTGCGACGAACCGAAGAACTCGCGCACCGCGGCAACCGCCGGCTTCGCGTTGATCAGGTCGTTCGGCATGACCGTCGATACGTCGACCGACGACATGCGCTCCTTGACCGCACGCTCCATGCGCAGCAGCCCGACGCGATACTGGTTCTCCAGCAGCTCACCGACCGAACGGACACGACGGTTGCCGAGATTGTCGATATCGTCGACTTCGCCCTTGCCGTCCTTCAGATCGACCAGCGTCTTGACGACCGCCAGAATGTCCTCGCTGCGCAGCGTGGTCACCGTGTCCGGCGTGTCGAGGTCGAGACGCATGTTGAGCTTCACGCGGCCGACGGCCGACAGGTCGTAGCGCTCGGGATCGAAGAACAGCCCGGCGAACAGCGCCTCGGCGGTTTCCAGCGTCGGCGGTTCGCCGGGGCGCATCACGCGATAGATGTCCGACAGCGCCTGTTCGCGCTCCTCGGCCTTGTCGACGTTCAGCGTGTTGCGGATCCACGGACCGGTCGACACGTGATCGATGTCGAGCAGTTCGATCCGCTCGATCCCTGCCTGGTCGAGCAGTTCGAGATTCTCGGGCGAGACCTCGTCGCCGGCTTCGATATAGATCTGGCCGGTCGTCTCGTTGATCAGGTCATAGGCGCTGTAGCGGCCGAAGATTTCTTCCGTAGGGATCAGCAGGTCGGTCAGGCCGTCCTTGCCCGCCTTGTTGGCGAGGCGCGGGGAAATCTTGGTGCCGGCCGGGAACACGACTTCGCCGGTGTTCGCATCGACGATGTCGAACGACGGCTTCTGGCCGCGCCAGTTTTCCGGCGCATAGGGAATGCGCCAGCCGCCTTCGCCACGGACGAAGGTCACGCGGTTGTAGAAGTGGTTGAGGATGTCCTCGCCGGTCATGCCCAGCGCATAGAGCAGCGACGTGACGGGCAGCTTGCGCTTGCGGTCGATGCGGACGTTGACGATGTCCTTGGCGTCGAATTCGAAATCGAGCCACGACCCGCGATACGGGATGACGCGGGCGGCGAAGAGATACTTGCCGCTGGCATGGGTCTTGCCACGGTCATGGTCGAACAGCACGCCCGGCGACCGGTGCATCTGCGACACGATCACGCGCTCGGTGCCGTTGATGAAGAAGGTGCCATTCTCGGTCATGAGCGGCATGTCGCCCATGTACACGTCCTGCTCCTTGATATCGAGGACCGAGCGGGCCTCGGTATCGGCGTCGACCTCGAACACGATCAGGCGCAGGGTGACGCGCATCGGCGCCGCATAGGTGATGCCGCGCTGACGGCATTCTTCCACGTCGAACTTGGGGTCTTCCAGTTCGTAGGTGACGAAGTCGAGCTCGGCGGTGCCGGCGAAGTCGCGGATCGGGAATACCGAACGCAGCGTCTTTTCGAGGCCGGAGACATAGCCGATCGACGGGTCGCTGCGCAGGAACTGTTCATAGCTCTCGCGCTGGACCTCGATCAGGTTCGGCATCTGCACCACTTCGTGGATGTCGCCGAACACCTTGCGGATGCGGCGCTTGTGCGTGCCGGTTGCGGTTGCCTTGGTCGCCATGGGGTCGTGGGCCTCGCTTGCAGTCAAATCTCGTGCCCGGTTGCCACCGGGCTGGCGTGCGATCGGGACGACGAAAGCCGCGTCACCCAATATGGGCCGCAGCTGATCGAGCGTCCTGGAATGGCGACAGGCCTATACATGCAATGCGTTGCGCGACGACGCATTCTTTCCCGGTCCTGAAGCAAGCCAGCCATATAGAAGCGGTGGCGGAGTGTGTCAACGCGGGCCAAAGATTGTTTCGACTGGGCGTGGAACCAACTCGCTTCGTCGCAATGGCGGGTTCGGCGGGCTGACAGGTGCGGGCAAAGCCCGGTTGAGGGCGGGCATGCAGTTCCAGCTTTCGTGCGCGGCCGTCGTCGCGAGTCTCGCCATGCCCGTCGCCGCGCAGCAGGCCAATCCCGGCGGATCGATCCCGATCTACGACATCACGCCGCAGGTCGCGCCGACCCCGACGCCAACTTCGACGCCGACCGCAACGCCCACACCGACGCCAACCCCGCGCGCCACGCCGGCGCCACGCCCCACGGCCACCCCGACCCCGCCCGCACCACGTCCGCGCGTGACACCTTCGCCAACTTCCACGCCTTCGCCCGCGCCCGTCGTCCGCCCGACTCCGGCTTCGGCCCCGGCTCCTGCGGCGACCTATGTCGGCCCGCAGGTCCTGCCGACCCCCGAACCGACCGCGACCTCCGAACCCGCCGTCGCGCCCGCACCGACCCCAGAAGCCGCCCCGGCCCAGACCGGCGACGCGCTGCCATGGTGGCTCTGGTTCCTCGGCGGGATCGTCGTCGCCACCGGTGTCGCGCTGCTCTTCACCCGCCTCCGCCGCGGACAGGCCGGGGTGGTCGAGGATATCGCCCCGGTCGCCCCGGTCCCGGTCCTGCCCCCCGAACCGGTCACCCCGCCGCCGCCGCGCCCCGTCACCCCGCCGCCCGCTCCGGTCGCACCGACCCCCGGCCCGTTCCTCGAATTCCAGCTCGCCCCGCTGCGCGTCGGCACGGAGGGCGACCGCGTCCTGCTCGATTTCGACCTGACCGTCGGCAATCCCGCGGCGATGCCGGTCGCCGAGGTCCGCATCGCGACGATGCTGCTGACCGCCCATGCCGAACAGGACGAGGCGCTGGCGACCTTCTTCGCCAACGATGCCAAGCGCGGGCTCGACCCGTTCGCGCTGGGGGCGGGCGAGCGCCGGCATCTCGAGGCGACGATGACCCTGCCGCGCGTCGCGGTGAAGATCGTCACCGCCCGCGATCGCCCGTTCTTCGTGCCGATGATCGCGATCGACGCGCGCTATCGCTGGGAGGACGGCCGGGAGTCGCGCACCACCGCCGCCTTCATGGTCGGCCCGACCGCGCCGCAGGGCAAGCTCGCCCCGATCTTCACCGATCGCGGCGACCGCATGACCGACCGACTGGAAGTCCGGCTCTATGGCGAGGTGCAACGAACGTAACGCGCCGCGCCATTCCACTTGGCGATAATCGATATAGTCATTAGCGTCCGCACCGGATCGAATGGGGGCGGCATGGGGCGGCGGGACCGGATATTGCGATTGACGCTTGGCGTGCTGCGGCTGCTGCTCGCGCTCAACATCCTGTTTGCGGTCGCCTTCCTGCTGGCGGCGCTCGCCAGCCTGCCGCTGCACGACATGCTCGCCGCGCGCATCGCGTCCAAATATCCGGGGATCGACGTCGAACGCATGATAGGCGGCGTCCGCGCGCTGCTGCTGCTGGGTGTCGCGGCGTCGGTGCCGGCGCACGTGATTTTCTCGCGCCTGACCGCGATCATCCGCACCGTGCTGGCGGGGGAGACCTTCGCGTCGCCCAATGCGCGGCGGGTGCGGGCGATCGGCTGGGCGCTGCTCGCCATCCAGCTGCTCGACATTCCGCTGTTCCTGATCCTGCCGCGCTTCGCCGGCACCGGTGTCGGGCTGGACGGTTCGTCCTTTTCGATCGGCGGATGGCTGTCGGTGCTGGTCGCGTTCGTGCTGGCGCGGGTGTTCGCCGAGGGCGCTGCGTTGCGTGAGGATCTGGAGGGGACGGTCTGATGGCGGTGCTGGTCCGCCTCGACGAAGTGTTGCTCGCGCGGCGGATGACGCTGACCGAACTCGCGCAGGCGGTCGACATCACCCTCGCCAACCTGTCCATCCTGAAGACGGGCAAGGCGCGGGCGATCCGTTTCACCACGCTCGATGCGATCTGCCGCGTGCTCGAATGCCAGCCCGGCGACATTCTGGTCCATGCCGATACGGCAGGGGAAACCGACGACTGATTAGCAAAGGGGGGACCGATGATGCCTATCATGAAACGGCTGTTGCTGGGGGCGGCACTGGCCGTGCTGCCGGCGATGGCGACCAATGTGGCGGCGCAACCGCGCCCGGCCGCCGCACCGGCGAAGCTCGCCATCGACATGCGTTATTTCACGCTGCCCAACGGGCTGAAGGTCGTACTGTCGCGCGATACGCTGGCCCCGACCGTCACCGTCGGCGTCTATTACGGCATCGGTTTCCGGGTCGAACCGCGGGAGCGCACTGGCTTCGCCCATCTGTTCGAACATCTGATGTTCCAGGGATCGCAGAACGCAGCCAAGGGCGTATTCATCAACACGATCAGCAACGCCGGCGGCGTGCTGAACGGGTCCACCCGGTTCGATTTCACCAATTATTTCGAGATCGTGCCGTCGAACGCGCTGGAGCGCATCCTGTGGCTGGAGGCCGATCGAATGGCGCGCCCGGTCATCAACGACACGGTGCTCAAGAACCAGCAGGGCGTCGTCGGCAACGAGGTGAAGGTCAACGTCCTCAACCAGCCCTATGGCACCTGGCCGTGGATCGACCTGCCGATGCTGGCCAATACCAACTGGTATAACAGCCACAATTTCTACGGCGACCTGAAGGAGATCGAGGCGGCGACCGTCGCCGATGCGACGCAGTTCCAGTCGGAATTCTACCGACCGAACAACGCGGTGCTCGTGGTCGCAGGCGACATCGACTATGCCGGGGCCGAGGCGATGGTCCGCAAATATTTCGGCCCGCTGCAAAAGGGGCCGCCGGTCGTGCTGCCCGATCTAGCCGAACCGCGCCAGACGGCGGAAAAGACGCGCAGCCGCGTCGATGCGCTGGCCCCCAAGCCCGGCTGGGCGGCCGGCTATCACATGCCGCCCCGGGGCACGCCCGAATGGTATGCGATGGGGCTGATCGACCAGATGCTGGTGCAGGGCGACGACAGCCGCCTGTCGCGCAAGCTGGAGGCGGAAACCGGCATTACCGGCGACCTGTCGGGCGGGATTAACGCCTATCTCGGCAACATGTACAATTACAACGGCCCGATGCTGTGGGCGTTCAACTTCACCCACGACCCCAAATTCACCGACGCGCAGATCCGGCAGGCGGTCGACGGGGTCGTCGAACAGCTCCGTACGACGCCGGTGACCGTGGCCGAGCTCGACCGGGCGCGGACGAAGCTGCGCTCCGACCTGTATTCGTCGGTCGATGGCGGGATGCGGATCGGGCTCATCGACCTGCTCGCCGTCTATGCGCTGTTCGACAATGATCCGCAGGCGGTGAACCGGATCGAGGCCGGTTTCGCCAAGGTGACGCCCGCGCTGATCCAGAAGACCGCGCAGGAATATCTCCGCCCGACCAACCGCTCGATCTATACCATCGTGCCCGGCACTGCCGCAGCCCAGGGAGCCAAGTGAGATGCGCCGTTCGATCCTGCTCGCCGGCCTCGCGCTGATCGCCGCGCCGCTTGCCGCCCAGACCCAGCCGCCGGCCCTGCCCGCGCCCGAGATCGGCGCGCCCAAGCCGTTCACCGTGCCCGCGTCGGAAACCTATACCTTGCCCAACGGCATGGGCGTGACGCTGATCCCCTATGGCAATGCGCCCAAGGTCACGATCATGCTGCGTGTCTATGCCGGCAATCTGGATGAGGGGCGCGATACGTGGCTGTCCGACCTGACCGGCGACATGCTGAAGGAAGGGGCGGGGGCTCGTGATTCGACTGCACTCGCCACCGCCGCGGCAGCCATGGGCGGCAACCTGTCGGTCCGCACCAGCTATACCGGCACGTCGATCAACATGAGCGGTCTGAGCGAATTCGCACCGCAGGCGGTCGCGCTGGTCGGCGACGTCGCGCGCCGGCCGACCTTCCCGGCAAGCGAGTTCGCGCGGGTGAAGGCCAACAGCGCGCGGTCGCTGGCGCAGGCGCTGGCGCAGCCGGGCACGCTTGCCGACTATGCGCTGGCCCGCGCCACCTATGGCGATCATCCCTATGGCCGGACGGTGCCTCGCCCGGCGCAGCTCGACGGCTATACCCTCGATCAGGTGAAGCGCTTCTACGCCGGCAATTTCGGGGCGCAGCGTGCGCGGCTGTACGTCGCGGGCCGGTTCGATCCGGCGGCGGTCAAGGCCGCGGTCGAGCAGGCGTTCGGCGACTGGCAGAAGGGGCCACCGCGCCTGTCGCTGGTGCCGACCGCCGCGCCGGGGCCGCGGGTGCTGCTGGTCGATCGGCCGGGTGCGCCGCAATCGACGATCCGCCTCGCCTGGCCCGCACCGCTGGCCGGCAGTGACGGCGACATCCCGATGCGCGTCGCCAACGCGCTGCTCGGCGGCAGTTTCTCGTCGCGGATCACCCGCAACATCCGCGAGGACAAGGGCTATACATATTCGCCGGGCTCCGGCATCGACCAGCGTCCCGGGATCGCCGCCTGGACGTTCGACGCAGACGTGACCACCGCGGTGACCGGCGCGTCGCTGAAGGAAGTGTTCCACGAAATCCGCACGCTGCAATCGACCCCGCCGGCGGCCGACGAGGCGGCGGGCATGCGCAGCTACAATGCCGGGCTGTTCGTGCTGCGCAGCTCGGACAGCGCTTCGCTGATCGGGCAGCTGGCGACGCGCGACGCGCTCGGCCTGCCGGTCGACTGGCTCGACCGCTATGTACCGGCGACCATGGCGGTCAGCGACGCGCAGTTCAGCAGCACGATCAAGGACAGCCTGCCGCTTGACAAGTTCACGCTGGTCGTGGTCGGCGATCTGGCGAAGGTGAAGCCGCAACTCGAAGCGCTGCCCGAGCTGAAGGGTGTGCCAGTGCAGACGGTGACGGTGCCCTGACCCTCCGGTCCGGCCGGCCCGGTACGGGGCCGGCCGGCCATGGTTCAGTCGAGCGCCGTCGGCTCGGCTTCGGGCGGGGCGTCGTCCGGGCGGATCTTGAACACCACCCGGTCGATGCAGCCGCTCGCCCCGGTCGGCGAGGGACCACGCCGGGCGGAGCGGACGACCTGCATCGCCTGTTCGCCGAAGGCGACGGCGGGTTCGCTGGCGAGGACGCGGACATTGCCGACATCGCCCCATGGCGCGACGTCGTAGGTGACGATCGCCCACCCCTCGATCGAGCGGCGGTTCCACGGGCGGGGGTAGGTCAGGCTGGGCGGCTGGACCCATGGCGCGGCCGGACAATTGGGCTTGGCACCGAAGCTCGCTTCCTCAGGCGCGACCGGTGCGGCAAGCGGGGCGGCGGCGCGCGATTCGGGCATCAGGCAGCCGGTCCGCGCGCCGGCGGTGAAGCGCGAGGCGGCAATCGCCTTGCGAGCGGCGGCGTCGAGCGGCGCATTGCCGGTGCCGGCCACCGTCCGGACGCCCACCGGCCGGCCCTTCGCGTTCACATCATAGCCGGTCATGGACCAGCTACGCTCCCCCGGCACGCCGGCGATCCTGTCAAAATCGGGATAGGCGCGCAGCAGCGGCTTGGGATAGGGCGGGCGCAGGCAGTTGCTGCCCGCCGGCATGATCCGGTCCCAGCCGGGGCGCGGCAGGCGGCCGCTGATCGGGTCGAGCGTATAGGCCATCAGCTCGACCGGATCGGCCTCGGCGAACGCTACCGCCTCGGCACGGAAGGCGATGGTGCAGTCGCCGAGCGCCTCGCCCGGCGCGAAGCGGGCGGCAGCGAGCGCGGGGGCGAGGTCGTCGCCAGCCGGGACGTAGCGGGTCGGCGCCTGGGCGATCGACAGCGCGCGGCCGGTGGCGTCGATGCGGAAGCGGAAAGTGACCGGCGTCGGATCGATCGTGCCCCAGGCGAGGCCCGACAGCGGACGCGGGGCGGCGATGGGCGTGACGGCGCGGTCGCCGCATCGCACGCTCGCTACCTGCCACCGCAGCAGCTGTTGTTGCTGCTGTGGGTTGGGGACGACCGGCGCGAGCGGGGTGGCGACGGTGGCGAGCAGCAGGGCGAGCGCGGTCATGCGGCGATGGTGTCGCGGTTTCATGACGCGCGCAAGTCACGGTCGCGATTGGGTTTGGTGATGTGAAAAAGGGGCGGTCCCCGTTCGGGGCCGCCCCTTTCTCTTACCGTGCAAGCCGGGATGGAAGTGAATTCCATCCCGTCGGTCGGACCGTTCGGCCCGCCGGCCGGCCTTGGCGGAGGGCGACAGGCGCAGCCTGTCGATCCCCGCCTGCGGCTTACTTGACTTCGACGGTTGCGCCGGCGCCTTCGAGCTGCGCCTTGATCTTGGCGGCGTCGTCCTTCGACACGCCTTCCTTGACGGCCTTCGGAGCGCCTTCGACCAGCGCCTTGGCTTCGGTCAGGCCGAGACCGGTGATGGCGCGGACTTCCTTGATGACGTTGATCTTCTTGCCGCCGTCGCCGGTCAGGATGACGTCGAATTCGGTCTGCTCTTCAGCAGCCGGGGCAGCGGCGCCACCGCCAGCGGCCGGAGCGGCAGCAACGGCAGCAGCGGCCGAAACGCCCCACTTCTCTTCGAGCAGCTTCGACAGTTCAGCCGCTTCGAGGACGGTCAGTTCGCTCAGCTGGTCGACGAGCGCGTTCAGGTCAGCCATGATATTCTCCGTAAATCAGATAGGGGTATAGTGTTCGGAAGCCGCCGATCAGGCCGCGTCCTTCTCCGCATATGCCGACAGGACCCGGGCGATCTGTGCCGCGGGAGCCTGGGTGATGGTCGCCAGCTTCGTTGCCGGAGCAACGATGAGGCCGACGATCTTGGCGCGCAGTTCGTCGAGCGACGGCAGCGAGGCGAGCGCCTTGATACCTTCCGCATCGAGGAGCTGACCGCCCATCGCGCCACCGACGATCTCGATCTTGTCGTTCGTCTTGGCGAAGTCGTTGATGACCCGTGCCGCGGCAACGGGATCGGTCGACGTCGCCAGCGCCGTCGGGCCGGTCAGCAGGTCGGCGATCACCGCATACGGTGTGCCTTCGGCTGCGATCCGGGCAAGACGGTTCTTCGAGACCTTGTAGCTCGCGCCGGCGTCACGCATCTTGTTGCGCAGGCCCGTCGATTGCGCGACGGTCATGCCGAGGTTGCGGGTGACGACCACCACGCCGACCTCGTTGAAGGTGCGGTTCAGCTCGGCGACGGCTTCACTCTTCTGAGTGCGATCCATGCCGTTCTCCTTAACTGGGGCGAGTTTCCGATGCCGGAAAACGCCCGCGTACAATCCGCCCGCCGCGGTTGCGACGAACGGGGCGACAGTCCGTGAAGGGGCATGGTCGCCATGCGAAGGGACCGGGCAGACGCGCGGAATTCCCATGGCTGGCCCGGCGTCGCGAAAGCTGCGCCTGGCGATAGAACACATTCCCCGCCTCGGCAGGACATTAAGCGGGGAACCCGCACCTGCTGTCTCGGACGGACGTCGGACAGGACGAATCCGGCCACGACGCTTGGCGGCGCGCTTATGACGGACGCACGCGCGAGTCAAGCATGGGAAGCCGCTTGACCTTCGCCGGCGACGGTTCATTGGTCTTACAAACCGACGGGGGTCGCATGGCGCGTACGACGCTGGAAATCTGTATCGACAATGTGGCGGGGTTCGATGCCGCCGTTGCCGGGGGGGCGGACCGGATCGAACTGTGCGGCGCGCTGTCGGTGGGCGGGCTGACGCCGTCGCCGGGCTTGACCGCGCTCGTCGTCGCGCGGGCACGGGCGGCCGGCGTCCGGGTTCATGCGATGGTCCGGCCGCGTGCGGGCGACTTCAGCTATTCGCCCGGCGAGGTCGTGACGGCTGTCGCCGATGCGCTGGCGCTGGTCGCCGCCGGTGTCGACGGGTTGGTGTTCGGTGCGGTGCGCGGCGGTGCGATCGACGAAGCGGTCACCCGGGAATGGGTCGCGGCGGTGCGTGCGGTGCGCGGCGACATCGACCTGACGCTGCACCGTGCCGTCGACCTGCTGCCTGATCCGGTCGCAGCGATCGAACCGGCGGTCGAGCACGGCTTTGCCCGCATCCTGACCTCGGGTGGTGCCGTGCGTGCGGTCGATGGAGGCGGCGTGATCGCGGCGATGACGCGCGCGGCGGCGGGGCGGATCGTGGTGATGCCCGGATCGGGCGTGCGGCCGGACAATGTCGCGGCCCTGCTGGCGACGACCGGTGCGGCGGAGGTCCATGCATCGGCAGGGGTCGCCGTGCCGCAGGACGATGCGCTGGTGCAGGCGCTTGGCTTTGCCGGGCCGGGACTGGCGCGGACGGATACGATGGTCGTGCGCGCGCTGCGCGCCGCGATCGACGCATAAGGGGGGAGAAATCGGATGAACTTCATGCCGTTGGGCCGTCGCGCCTTGCTGACCGGAACCGCCGGGTCGCTGGCCGCCGCGACCCTACCTGCTCGGGCGCTGGCGGCGCCGCGTGCGGACGCGCCGAGCGGGTTGCTCCACGGTCTTGCCCCGCGCGACGGCCTGTTCGAGCGTCTACCCGCCGAGGATCCGTCGCGTACGCTGCTGGCGCGCGGCTGGCTGTTTCATGAAGGCGACATCACGCCGCCGGTACCGGTCACCCATGACGATACGTATAGCAATGCCAAGGCCGGCAATGCGCGCGGCGCGGCGGCGATGGACTATGACGACAGCGACTGGACGCAGGTGACGCTGCCGCACGACTGGGCCTCGGCGCAGGGGTTTGTCGAGACGGCGAACGTCGCGCAGGGCTATCGTCCGCGCGGGATCGGCTGGTATCGTCGGACGCTGCGGCTCGACCCAGCCGACCGCGGCAAGCGACTGGAACTGCATTTCGGCGCGATCGCGACCGCGGCAACGATCTGGATCAACGGCAGCATCGTTGCGCGCAACTTCTCGGGCTATAACGCGATCGATATCGACCTGACGCCGTTCGCGCGCTTCGGCGACGAACTGAACGTGATCGCAATCCGGGTCGACGCCAATGCCATGGAGGGCTGGTGGTATGAGGGCGCCGGCATCTACCGCCATGTCTGGCTGTCGAAGCGGTCGCCGGTATCGATCGCCACCTATGGTGTGCATTGCGATCCGCGCGTTGTCGCCGACGGCCGCTGGAGCGTGCCCGTCACCGTCACGCTCGAAAGCATTGCGCGCGAGGTTGCTGCGGCGAACGTGCTGGTCGACCTGCTCGACCCTTCGGGCAAGGTCGTGGCCAGCGCGCGCGGACAGGCGCAGGTGCAGTCGCTGGGCGAGGCGGTGGTTGCGTTGTCGCTGCCGGTCGAAAACCCGCAGCGCTGGTCGATTGAGACGCCGACGCTCTACACCGTGCGCGTCACCACCGATGCGCCGGGGGGCGGTGACGAACGCCGCATCCCGATCGGCTTCCGCACGATTCGCTTCGATGCCGAGCAGGGATTTTTCTTGAACGACCAGGCGGTGAAGCTGAAGGGCGTGTGCCTGCATCAGGACCATGCCGGGGTCGGCGTGGCGGTGCCCGATGCGCTGCTAGAATGGCGATTGCAGCGGATGAAGGACACCGGCGTCAACGCCATCCGCTGTTCGCACAATGCGCAGGCACCCGAATTCTATCAGTTGTGTGACCGGATGGGATTTGTCCTGATGGACGAAAATCGCATCTTTAACCCCGCACCGGAGAATATGGCGCAGCTGGAATGGCTTGTGCGGGCGCATCGCAACCATCCCAGCATCATCCTGTGGTCGGTTTTCAACGAAGAACCGATGCAGGGCACCGAAGCGGGCGTCGAAATGGTGCGGCGGATGGCCGCCCATGTCCACGCGCTGGACGACAGCCGTCCGGTGACCGCGGCGATGAACGGATCGTTCTACGACCCCAAGAACGTGTCGAGCGTCGTCGATGTGATGGGGTTCAATTACTATCAGGGCGATTACGACAAGTTCCATGCGCTGAACCCGGCCAAGCCCAGCACATCGTCGGAAGATACCAGCGCGTTCATGACGCGCGGTGCCTATACCACCGACAAGGCCGCGCACGTCATGTCGTCGATGGACGACGAAGCGGCGCCATGGGGGGCGACGCATCGCAAGGCATGGGCGGAGATCGCCAAACGCCGCTTCATCGCCGGCGGGTTCGTATGGACCGGGTTCGATTATCATGGCGAGCCGACGCCGTTCACCTGGCCGACCATCGCCAGCTTCTTCGGCATTCTCGACCTGTGCGGGTTCCCCAAGACCGCCTACGACATCCACCGCGCGCACTGGATCGACGATCGGGCGGTGGTCGGCGTCGCGCCGCACTGGACATGGCCGGGCAAGGAAGGCCAGCCGATCGCGCTGCTGGTCACCAGCAATGCCGACCGGGTGCGCGTCGTGCTGAACGGGCGGATGATCGGCGAACAGGCGGTCGACCGGATCATGGGCAACAGCTTCACCGTGCCCTATGCTCCGGGCAAGCTGGAGGCGATCGCGCTGCGTGACGGACGCGAGGTCGCACGCGCCGTGCACGAGACCGCGGGACCCGCGGTCGCGCTGCGGCTGACCCCGGCGCGGCGGCAGATGCTGGGCGATGGCGAGGACGTCGTGCCGGTCACGATCGATGCGGTCGATGCCAAAGGCCGGCATGTGCCCACCGAGAACCGGATGACGCGCTTCACCGTCGATGGCGCAACGCTGATCGGCGTCGGCAATGGCGATCCCAACAGCCATGAGAGCGAGAAGGCGCCGCAGCGGTCGCTGTTCAACGGTCTGGCGCAGATGCTGGTCCAGGCAGGCGAAGGGCGGGGCAAGGTGGCGATCGCCGCCAGTGCCGAAGGGCTGCGGCCGGCGCAGCTGGTGATCGACCGGGTCGCGGCGACCCCGCGCGCGCAGGTGGCGGTGACGCCGCCGGGCGCGTTCATCCTGAACTGGCGGCGGTCGCCATCGTTCGCGACCGCGCCCGATCCGGCGCTGATGCCGCCGACCAACGACAATAACAGCTGGGACTTTACCCGCAGCGGCAACACCACGGGACCGGAGGCAGGCGCGTCGTTCCGCCTGTATCGCGCCGCGCTGCCGGTGCGGCGGCGGGTGATGGCGGAGGGCGGCGACGTGACCTTCGCCCGGATCGACGGGCGGGCGCGCGTCTTTGTCGATGGGCGGGAGGTCGCGACCAAGACCGACTTCGCCGCCGCGCCGCTGGTTGCACCGATCCCGCCGGGGGCGAAGGCCATCGCGGTGATCGTCGAGGCACAGCCCAATACGCGGTCGGGGTTGAACGGCACCGTGCGGGTCGCGCCGAAGGGGTAGCGGCGGCCGCCCTTGCCCCTCCTCCGTTCGCTTCGAGCGAAGGTTCGAGCCTGCCGAGAACCGAAGTCGAGAAGGGGGTGCCCCAAACGGGGTGTTCTCGACTGACGCTTCTCGACAAGCTCGAAGCTGCTCGAACCGAACGGCTATGTGCGGTTAGAAGCAGGGGACGGGCGCTACCTCACCGGAACGCGCCGATCTCCGCGACCGCGATCGCCGGCGCCGGGACCGCCGGTTGCGGGAAGGCGAAGCGGAGATAGCGGGCCGGCCGTGCCTTCGGGAAGGGCAGGCGCTGCGTCGCGCGGGCGTAGTTGATGTTCTGGAACTCGCCCTCGCCGCCCGACGTCCACGTCCTGCCATCGACGCTGGTTTCGACGCGGTACTTCATCGGCGGGGCGGCCTGCGGATCGACATGGCGGGTGGGCGTCAGGGTGAAGCCGGCCAGCATCTCGCTGCGGCCCATGTCGATGGTCAGCGATGCGGGGGCGGGGCTTACCCAGGCCGTGCGCGGGCTGGCGTCCAGGATCGCTTCGCCGCCGGGCGCGCTGGCGGCGGTGACCTTCCACCCGGTGCGATCGACGATGCTGGCGTCGGAGACCTTGAGCGGCGGCAGGTCGACGGGTGCTACCGAGCGGAACAGCGCGAATTCACGGATCGCCGGGCCGGCTTCGGCGGCCACGGTGCGGAAGCGGACGCGGCGCGGGCTGATCGGGGCGGGCAGCCGGACGAGGCGCTGTGGCCCGACCATGTCCTTTTCCGCAACCGTCGTCCACCGGTCGCCGCCGTCCGAGACGTCGATGGCGAAGCGGGTGACGCGCAGGCCCAGCGGCAGCCATTCCTGCAGCCGCACCGTGTCGAAGCTACGGCCGGGCGGCAGGTCGAGGGTGATCGTCGCGTCCTTCGCCTCCGGGGGTGCGAGCCAGAAGGTGTCGAGGCGGCCGTCATTGACGAACTTGGCCGATGCCCCCTCCAGGTCGGCGCTGGCGGTCGCGACCGCCCCGGCGGCGAGATCGTTGGCAAAGGTCGCACGGAGCGCATCGCCGAACGCGGTCAGGCTGGCGACGTCGCGGTCGTGGATGCGGCCGCGGCGATCGGGCGGCAGGTTCAGGTGGAAGGTCGTGCCGTGACCGATCGAATCGTCGTACATCTCCATGATCTTCTTCGGCGATTTCACCTGCGCGTCCTCATCGGCATGGTAGAACCAGCCCGGCCGGATCGAGACGTTGGTTTCCGCCGGCCACCAGAGTTCGGCGCCGCGCACGCCGGTATTGCCCTTCGCCTGGTCATAGGGTTCGTTGGGCATGGTCGGCCAGCACGGGTCGCCGGCATGGCCGTCCTCGTTGCCGACCCAGCGGATGTCGGAACCCAGCGGATCGAAGGTGCAGGCATCGGGTTGTAGCTCGTGGACCAGCTTCACGATCGAGGGCCAGTTATAATAGGCCGGGGCGTCGATCTTCCGCGTCTCGCGCGCGCCGCCATAATAGCCGTCGCCGCCGTTCGCGCCGTCGAACCACACCTCGAACAGCTCGCCATAGCGGGTGCACAATTCGGTCAGCTGCGCGCGATAGTAGGTGATGTAGCTGGGCGTGCCGTAATCGGCGCGGTTGCGGTCCCATGGCGACAGGTACACGCCGAAGTTGATCCCGCCGCGCCGGCATGCCGCCGCCAGTTCGCCGACAATGTCGCCTTTCCCCTGCTTATAGGGCGAATTGCGGATGCAATGTTCGGTCAGCATCGTCGGCCACAGGCAGAAGCCGTCATGATGCTTGGCGGTCAGGATCAGCCCGGTGAGTTCGCCCGCCTTTGCCGCCGCCACGATCTGATCGGGGTCGAAATCGGTCGGGTTGAACAGCTTGGGGTCCTCGTCGCCATAGCCCCATTCCTTGTCGGTGAAGGTGTTGATCGAGAAATGGATGAAGCCGTACTGGCGGCGGTCATGCCATTTGAGCTGGCGCAGCGACGGCGTCGCGCCCCAGGCCGGCGGCAGGACGCGGTTGCCGCCGCCCCCGGCCGCAACGCTCGCGACCGGCGCCCCGCGCGGGGTGCAGGCGGCGGCACCGGCGATCAGGCTGCTGCCGATCAGGCTGCGGCGGGAAATGGTCATTGCTCTGCTCCGGGTGCTTTGGGTTCGGGGGAAAGGGGTTCGGGGATCAGCCACGCCTGCGCGATCTGATGTCCGCGCCCACCGCCGCCGACCCCCGGCGGGCGGTGCCATTCGACGGTCAGCGCGCCGTCGGCAGTCAGGGTTTGCGGGATGGCGGTTTCGACGGTTTCGCGCTCGCCGTCGCGCGGGCGGAAACCGTGCAGTTCGACGCCGTCGCCGGTCAGGCGCATCGGCAGGGCATAGCCTTCGCCCGCCCAGCGCGCGATCAGGCGGTAGCGGCGACCCCGCTCCAGCCCGGTATAGGACAGGCGGACGGGCGTTTCGTACAGCCCCTCGGCATAGCTCAGATCGGCCATGCGCCAGCCCTGATCGGGAATGTGGTCGGCGACGCCGTCGATCGCGCTTATCATCGATTGCGGATCGGCGTCGAAGCCGGGACCGCGTACCAGATGCGGCTCGGCGGTCGGATCGCCGAGATCGTCATAGAGCGCCATGTCGCGGGTGCGCCACGGATCACCGATCGCATAGAGCCGGGTGGCGGCGTCGGGATGGGTCAGCGCTTCGGCCATCTCCGCCTCGACCACGGTGCGGTCGTTCAACTGGATATCGGCGCGGTCGAGATTGGCGCCGCGTTCCCAGTTCGACGCACCATGGCGCAGCACCGACAACTGCATCCGGGCGCTTGTCCACAGCCGGTCGGCGATGGCGGTCAGCTCGGCGCGCAGCGGCGCGACGATCGCCGGTTCGGGGCGGGCATAGGCGAAGCGCGCGGCGGCGACGGCGGCCTGTGCGCCGATCGCCGGAGCCTGTCGCAGCGTCCAGCGGGCTTCGCCCTCATTGGCCTTGGCAGCGATCAGCCGGTGGCGGACCAGCGCGTCATAGGTGGCGCGGTAGCGATAGAGGTCGACGCGCCAGTCGGCCCAGGGGGCGGGGCGGAGGTCGGCGACCAGCCGGGCGGTGGCGTCGATGCCGGCATTGGCCGACGGGTCGCCGTTCCAGTTCGTTTCCAACGCGTGCGGTATGGCGGCGAAGGTCATGTCGCCGACGAACATCCGGGCATAGTCGGCGGCGACGTCGGTGGCGGGCGTCGTTGGGTTCCAGCCAAGGCGGAACCACTGGGTCACGTTCCAGTCGTCGTTGACGCCTTCGCTATAGGTGACGAAGCCGCGCGTCTTTGGTGCGAGATAGGCGAAGATGCGCGTCGTCGCGGCGGGGCGTGGGTTGACCGGTTCGCGACCCTCGGTCAGCGCGAAGGCGGGGTGCCAGTCGGGGATCGGGAATTGCGCGTGCATGGTATGCGCGGTGTCGGGGTAGGTTTCGATGGGGAAGCGGCCGGCGATGCGGCGGCGATGCTCGGCGATGCTGTCGCGGGTCTGCGGGCCGACGAAGATCGCGCTCAGCCAGCGCGGGCGTTTGGCGAGTTGTGCGTGGAAGGCGTCGAGGCCGGCGGCGTCGAAGCCCTGCGTGGACAGCAGGACTTTGGCGTTGGCGAAGCGCTGGCGAAGCGCGGTGGCGATGCGCTGCGCGACGGGGAACAGCCGGTCGGGGGCGGTATGGCCGGGATCGCCGCCGGGGATGTAGAGCGCATCGAGTGCGGGGAGTTTGGCGGACAGGGTGACGAAGTCGGCGACTTCGGCCTGTGTGGCTCCGGCTTTGTCGTAATCGCGCAGCAGCGGGTAGAAGAGCGCGACGTCGAGGCCGAGCCGATGGGTGGCCGCCGCGACCGCGATCAGCGTTTCGGTGGCGGGCAGCGCCGACAGCGGCGAGGTGGCGGCATCGTCGGAAACCGGCGCGACGAACTGGATGCGGTTGCCGCCGAGCAGCGCGAAATCCTCGATCCGGCGGGTGAGCATGGGCACGGACCATGCATCATAGCTGTTGTTCTTTGCACGGTAGCCGATCTGGGTGCCGCGGACCGCCATCGCCGGGGCTTCGGCGACGTGGCGCGGGGCGGTCAGGGTGAGATGGTCGAGATGGCGCAGCAGCCAGCCGGCGGCGAACAGGCGGGCGCGGGTGGTCGCGGCGCGGATGGTGATGGTGTGGCGGCTGGTGGTGATGGCGAAGGATTCGGGCGCGAGCCTTGCCGATACGAATCTGATCGCCACGGGCTGCCCCGCACAGTTGTATCCCCGCGCAGGCGGGGATCCAGGGTCAAGGTCGCAACCGTTCGGCTTGCCTGGCTCTGGACCCCCGCCTGCGCGGGGGTGCGGCTGGGGTTTTGGCGACGGGCGAGGACACACCGCTCCCCGCTCCGCGAGCCGTTCGCGCAACACTTGCGCCGCCGGATCGGTGCCGACGACGCAGGCGGCGTCGAGCGGTACTGTCAGCGGCGCGGCAGTGGCGAGGAGCGTGGCGAGGATCACTTGGCGCCCGGGCGGTCCTGCGGTGCGCGGCCGAACGCTTTGTTCGGCTCGGCCGCCATGTCGAACACCAGCCGCCCGCCCTTGACCAGATCGGCATGCGCGATCCAGCTTTTGGTCCATGGCCGCCCGTTCCACGTGACGCTGCGGACATAGGGGCGGTCGGGGGCGTTGCCGCGTGCCTCGACGATCAGCCGCTTGCCGCTACCGACCTGCACCATGGCGCGGTCGAACAGGGGGCTGCCCAGCACATAGGTCGCGCTGACCGGATCTACGGGATAGAAGCCGAGCGCCGAGAGCAGGTACCATGCGCTCATCTGACCGCAATCGTCGTTGCCGATGATGCCGTCGGGGCGGTCGTGATACATGTCGGTCAGCAGGCGGCGGACCATCGCCTGCGTCTTGTACGGCGCGCCGCACCACGCATACATATACGCGACATGGTGGCTGGGTTCGTTGCCGTGGGCGTACTGGCCGACCAGCCCGGAAATGTCGGGCGGGGCATCGGCAGGCAGTTCGGACGAGGCGGTGAACAGTCCGTCGAGCTTCGCCTCGAACGCGGCATCGCCGCCCATCGCCGCGATCAGGCCGGGAATGTCGTGCTGGTTCAGGAACGTCGCCTGCCAGCCATTGCTTTCGGTGAAATCGCGCCATTTCTTCGAATGGCCGAGCGCATTGGGGGCATAGGGTTCGGCCCAGCTGCCATCGGCCATCCGACCGCGGGCGAAGCCGATCTTCGCGTCGAACACGTTGCGCCAATTGCCCGACCGCTTGCGAAGCCGCGCCGCGCCGGCGGCGTCGCCCGCCGCATCGGCGATGAATGCGCCGGCATAATCGTCGTAGGAAAACTCCAGCGTCTTCGATACGCTTTCGAAGATGCGGTCGGCGGGGGCATAGCCGAGTTCGTCATAGGCGCGCACGCCGATGCTGTTGTCGAGATTGGGCGTCGACCAGTCGAACGAACGCTTCTTCACCCCACCCCATGCGGCGGCATAGTCGGCGGCGACGCCCTTGGCACGCGCTTCGGCGAGGACCGGGACCGCGTGCCAGCCGATCATCGTGCCGGTCTCGACCCCCTGCAATGGCCAGACCGGCGGGCCGAACGGGCTTTGCTGCGTCTGGCGGATAAGGTCGCGGGTGAAGGCCTGGGTCAGCTTCGGACGGATCAGCGTCTGCAAGGGGTGGAAGGCGCGGTAGGTGTCCCACAGCGAATAGGCGCTGTAGGCCGCCTCGCCCTTCGGCACGGTGTGCGTCTGGCGGTCGAGACCGATGTAACGGCCGTCGACGTCGGAGAAGAGCGTCGGGCCGATCGAGGCGTGATAGAGCGCCGATGCGGCGACGGTGCGTTGCTGCGGGGTGCCGCCTTCGAAGCGGATCAGGTCGAGTTCGCTCGCCCATGCGGCGCGGGCGGCGCGGGCGTAGCGGTCGAAGTCCCAGTGCTTCGCCTCGGCGGTGAGATTGGCCTTTGCGCCGTTCAGATCGACTGCCGAGATGCCGGTGCGGATGACGATCGGCGCGGCACCGGCGTCGTCATAGTGGAGCACGGCCTTGAGGCGTTTGCCCTTCACACCTGTGTTCCCGGCAGGGGTGTCGTTATCGCCGAAGAATTCGATGCGGTCGGGTTTGCGTGACAGCTGCATCGCGAAGAAGATGCGGCGCCCCTTGGCCCAGCGGAACACGCGGCGGGTGCCGGTGATGCTGCCATCGGCTTCGAGGGTGAGCGCGGCTTCGTCGATATAGGGCGACTGGTTCGGCCCCTCCATCACCAGATGCGACAGGTCGATCAGGATATGGCCGGGACCGGCGGGGAAACGATGGCGCTGGACGCCGGTGCGGTCGGTGACGGTCAGTTCGGCGCGCACCCCGCTTTCGAGGGTGACGGCGTAATAGCCGGGTTCGGCGACTTCGTCCTTATAGCGCTGGCGATAGCCCTTGTCGGGATCGTCGAGCGGGCCGCCGTCGAGCAAGACCGGGCCGCGCGTCGGCACGACCAGCACGTCGAGCATGTCGCCGATGCCGGTGCCCGACAAATGCGTGTGGCTGAAGCCAAGGATCGAGCCGTCGCCCTTGTGATAGCCCGAACAGGTCGCCCAGCGCGCGGTGTCGGTGTCGGGCGACAGCTGCACCATCCCGAACGGCATCGTCGCGCCGGGAAAGGTATGGCCGTCGCCGCCGGTGCCGATGAACAGGTCGGGCTTGGCGGGGGCGGTGCCGGCCGCTCCGACTGGGAGCGCATCGACCACCGCCAGCGCAGCAGTGCCGGCCAGCAGGGTGCGGCGCGAAAGGCGGATCATTTCGGCAACTCCTGCGTGCCCGTGATGGTGAAGGCGATCTCTTGTCCGGGCGTTGTCCCCGGCTGGCCGCCGCCGACGAACAGGCGGTAGCTGCCCGGTCGCACCGCCCGCGTGCCGTCGAGCGAGACGGTGCTGAGCAGGCGCGGGTCGAGGCTGAAGGTCACCGTCTTCGCCTGTCCGGGTTTCAGCGCGATGCGCTGGAAACCGACCAGGCTGTGGCGCAGGACCGGATCGTTCCATGCGCCGATCCTGTTGAGCGCTGCCGGGGCGATCAGATAGGCCTGCGCGACTTCCTCGCCGGCGCGTTTGCCGGTGTTGGTGACGCGGGCGGTGACGGTCAGCGGCTGGCCGGCGGTCAGCGTCGCGGGCGCCTTCGCATCGGCATAGGCGTAGCTGGTGTAGCTCAGCCCATGGCCGAACCCCCAGAGTGGCTGGCCGTCGAAATAGCGATAGGTCCGGCCCTTCATATTGTAATCGACGAAGGCGGGCAGGTCGCTGGTCCGGGCGTAGAAGGTGACCGGCAGGCGGCCCGACGGGTTGGTCGTGCCGTCGAGCAGGTCGGCGATGGCGGTGCCGCCGACCTCGCCCGGATACCAGCCGGCGACGATTGCATCGGCGTTCTGTTTCGCCCATTCCATCGCGACGGCGCTGCCCGACAGGAGGACGACGATCAGCGGCTTGCCCGATACCTTCACCGCCTCGAGCAGTTGCTGCTGCGCTTGCGGGAGCGCGATGTCGGTGCGGTCGCCGCCCGAGAAACCGGCGACTTCGAGGCGGAGCGCCTCACCCTCGACCGCGGGGGACAGGCCGACGAAGGCGACGACCGCATCGACATTCTGCGCGGCGGCGACGGCTTGTGCGCGCTGCGGATCGGCAGGGGCGATCCAAGTCAGGCGGATGCTGTCGTCGGTGCTGGCATGGGTGAGGTCGAGGCGGAAGGGCTTCGCCGCCGTGTCGGCGAAGTCCAGCACCGCCTCCATCCGTTCGGACTTGCTGTCGTTCGCCGCACCTTCGATCGCTGCGGCGGTGCCGGTGGCGCTCAGCACGTCCTTGCCATCGACCCACAGCTTGACCGCGTCGCGGCCCGAACATTTGTCCCAGCAGCGGTTGATGTCGATGCGCAGCGTGTAGCGGCCCGGCCCCGGCGGGGTGAGCGTGCCGGTCCAGCGCACACCGTAACGGTTCACCGGCAGGTTCGCGGCGGGGCTGGTGCGCGCCCAGTTGAAATCGATCGTCCGGTCGGTGCGGGTCAGGACCGGGGTGCCGGTCATCGCCGGGTCGGCGAAGAATTCGGCCTTCAGCCCCGCGCCGAACGCGGTCTGCGGTACGGGCAGCGGCACGCCCTCGGCCAGTGTCGACCCCTGTGCATAGGTGACGGCGAAGCGGTCGGTTAGCCCGTGCAGCGGCGTGACGGGATCGGCGGAGGTGCCGTTGTAATTGGCCTCCAGCACGTCGAGGCTGTCGGCATTGGGGCCGACGACCGCGATCTTCGCGCCACGCTTCAGGGGCAGGACGCCGTTGTTCTGGAGCAGGACCAGCGACTTGCGCGCCGCCTCCAGCGCGAGGGCGCGGTTGACGGGGGTGTGGAGCGCACTGGTGGGGATCGCGTCCCAGCGGCTCTTGGTGCCGAACGCGTCGCCGAGGCGCTTGCGGGCCTCGAACGTCCGTTCCAGCGCGCGGTCGATCGTGCCTTGCGTCGTCAGGCCGCGTTCGAGCGCTTTGGGCAACGCGGCATAGGCCGAGCCGCAATTTAGGTCCATGCCGGCATTGATCGCGGCGGCGGAGCCGGCGGCGTTGTCGAGGGCATAGCGCTGATAATGGGCGATATTGCCGATCGCGTCGCAGTCGGAGACGACCAGCCCGTTCCAGCCCCAGTCGCGGCGGATGCGATCGTTGAGCAGCCAGTCGGCGGCGCACACCGGCACCCCATGGACGCCGTTATAGGCGCACATCACCGATTGCGCCTTCCCCTCGGTCAGCGCGCGGCGGAAGGCGGGGAGGTAGGTCGCCTCCATGTCATAGGGCGCGGTCTGCACACTGAACGCGTCGCGGCCCGCCTCCGGCCCGCTATGCGCGACCAGATGTTTCGGCGTGGCGATGACGCGGGGTTGCAGCGGGTCCGGCCCTTGCAGCCCGCGCACATAGCCGACCGCCAGCGCGCCGGTCAGTACCGGGTCCTCGCCATAGGTTTCCATGCCGCGGCCCCAGCGTGGATCGCGGAAGATGTTGATATTGGGCGACCAGATGGTCAGCCCCTCGTAGCGCCGCCGGTTCTTGCCCGGCAGCGCATTGTATTTGGCGCGCGCCTCGGTCGACACGACGGTGCCGATCCGCTCCATCAGCGGCGCGTCCCAGGTCGCGGCCAAGCCGATCGCCTGCGGGAACACGGTGGCGACGCCATTGCGGGCGAGGCCGTGCAGCGCCTCGTTCCAATAGTCGTATGCGGGCAGGACATCGCCCTGCGCGGGGGCGGTGCTTTGCAATTGCGCCGCCTTTTCCGCCGGGGTCATCGCCGCGATGGTCGCGGCGATCTGCGGATCGGGTTCTGCGGCACCGGCCAGCAGGGCGAGGAGGATGCTCACTTGGCGGCTCCCAGCGTTTGCAGGCGCAATGCCTTTTTAAGCGCCCCGGTCGATGCCTTGCCCTCAATCGTCACCGTCACGCTTTCGCCCGGGAGCAGGTCGAGGAAATTGTCCGACGCCTGCACGTCGAGCGTCCCGAAACCGATCCACAGTGCGCGGGCGAGACGGGTGGCGGTGACGGTCAGCGCGGGCTTGCCGTCGATCGTCGACCAGAGGGTGACGAAGCCCGGATCTGGCAAGGCCATCGCCTTTTCCGGAAGCGCCGCGACCAGCGCGCGCGACGCGAGCTTGCCGTCGACCAGCAGTTCGAACACCGCGAAGCTGCGTTTCGGGTCGGCACCCTTGAACAGGTCGGCATCGGTCAGCGTCGCGATCTTTGTCGACGACAAGGCGGGCAGTTGCACCGCGCGTTCGAACTGGTTCGCGACCTTGCCCGCGACGTCGATCGTCCGCACCCGCCACCGCGCGGTGACCGGCTGGGTCGCGTCGGAGATCAGCGCGACCTCGGTCGGTCCCTCCGCCTTGCGCGCCGCCGAGATGGCGAGCGGGGCGTAGAAGCGGCGGGCGGCGAAGTGCAGCGCCTTCCACCGGCCATAATAGTCGATGCTCGACCATGATGCGCCGGGCCACACGTCGTTCAGCTGCCAGTAGAGCGAGCCGCTGGTCACCGGGCGGCATGCGCGGTGGTGCAGCGCGCCCAGCTGGATGCCGTCGGCCTGCATGACCTGGCTGAGATAGACGAAGTCGGCGAAGTCGCGCGGCTCGCGGTAGCGCATCCGGATATAGTCGAGCAGCCGCTGCTGCCCGGCGCCCTTCAGGAACTTCTGGTGCGCGGTCATGACGGGCGAGTCGATCGCGTAATCGGCGGGTTTCGCGAACTTGGCGATGGTCGCCATGTCGGGCATCGCCTGCAGCCCATACTCGGACATGAAGCGCGGGCAGCTGTCGAGGTACGCAGTGGCAGGTTTCTTGCCGCCCCATACGTCCCAATAATGGCGGTCGCCATTGCCGTCCTGATCGGGCTTGCCCTCGTAATTGGCGCTGGGGCTTCCGGGCCAATAGGGGACGTCGGCATCGCGCCGTTCGGCGGCGTCGCGCAGCACGCGGTCGAACAGGATCGCCATGCCGACGCCGACGCGTTCCTGTTCGTCGGCACCGACGCGCTTCTTGAAGGCGGTGCGGTCGCTCCAGCCCTCCCAGCCCGACAGCACTTCGTTATTGCCCGACCACAGCACGATCGAGGGATGCGCCTGCACCCGGTCGACCTGTTCCTCGGCCTCGATCTTGACCGATTCCCGATAGTCGGGGTCATAGGGCGTGATCGCGCCGCCGAACATGAAATCGGACCAGATCATCAGCCCCAGCCGGTCGGCGGTGTCGAAGAAACTGTCGGGCAGGTACATGCCACCGCCCCAGATGCGCAGCATGTTCATGTTCGCCGCCTTCGCGTCGCGCATGATTTTGCCCATATAGGCGTCGGTGACGCGCGGGCCGAAGCTGTCGAACGGGATCAGGTTCGCGCCCTTGGCGAACACCGGAATACCGTTGATCTTGAACAGGAAGCCGCGGCCGATCGCGTCTTTCTCGCGGACCAGTTCGACGGTGCGGATGCCGGTCGAGCGTTGCTGGTTGTCAACCAGTTCGCCGTCGAGCCGGGTTTCGGTGGCGACGGTGTAGAGCGGCTGCGCGCCATAGCCGGCGGGATACCAGAGTTTGGGATTGGCGATGGCGATCGGCACGCTCACCCGGTTCTCGCCCGCCGTCACCGCGACGGTGCGAGTCGCGCGGACCGTGGTGCCATCGGGGGCGGTGACGATTGCGTCGACCTGCACGGTCGCATCGCGATCGGCGATCAGCGTGACGTCGGCGGACAGGCGCGCCTCGGCCGGGGTTATCGCCTCCTGCTGCACCCGCAGGGTGTCGATGCGGACATCGTCCCACGCATCGACCTTCACCGCGCCATTGGGGCCGATATTCAGGATGCGAGGACCCCAGTCCCAGCCATAATGATATTTGGGCTTGCGGATATAGGGCGAGGTCTGCCGCGCTTCCGGCTCGTCGCCCGCGGTCGAATCATATTCGCCGGGAAGGGGGTTGTCGATCTTCGCGACCATCGGCTTCAGCACGCCCAGCGGCGATTTGAACGCGATGCGGATCTCGTTCGCACCCGCTTTCAACAGCGGTTTGGCGTCGGCGCGCCAGCGGCGATGCGCATTGTCGGCGGCGAGCAGCTTGGTGCCGTTCACGAACACCTCGGCAAAGGTGTCGAGCCCGTCGAATACGAGGTCGACATGGTCGCGCGCCAACAGGGCGGGCGTGGCGTTCAGCCGCCCGCGATAGTCCCAGTCGCTGCGTCCGACCCATTGGATCGTCGCTTCGTTCAGCCGGACGAACGGATCGGGGGTGATCTTCGCCGCGATCAGGTCGGTCTGGACATAGCCCGGCACTTTGGCCGGCACCCACCGTGCGGCTCTGGGATGGTCCTTCGCCGCCGGATCGCGCGGCGCGAGGCGGACTTCCCAGCCCTTGTCGAGCGTCACCGTTTCGCGCGGCGCCGCCCACAGGGCGGCGGGGGCGACGGCAAGCAGCAGGAACAGGGCAGGCTTCACTTCGACTCTTCCAGTTGCAGCGTGTCGACGGTGTAGAAGGGGTCGGATAGCGGCGAGGTGAATTGCAGGCAGATATCCGCATCGCCCGGCTGTTTCGGGAAGCTGCCGGTGAATTCGAACCGGTTGGGCGCGATGTCGGGGTTCGGCAACGGGAAGGTCGCGGCGACGATGCCGTCGCACCCGCCGACGCGCATCACCAACTCGCCATATCGGGTGACCGCATAGTGGAGGCGCAGCTTGCCCTCGTCATGCGCGAGGCCATAGTTGCGCGGCAGGCGGGCAACGGTGACCTTGAACGCCTGCGCCACGTCGAGCGGCATCTTGGGCGCCTGGGTACAGGTGTCGAAGATGTTGACGTTGTAGGCGGGCGCGTCGCCGCTCTGCCCCGATACCAGCGGCACGCGCAGGCCGAGCGCGCCCTTGGGACAGGCGACCATGTCGCTGTTGCCGGTCGCGCGGAGCAAGGCGGGGCGGGTCGCGTCGAAGCGGCGCGGTTCGGCAAGGGCGTGGCCGTCCTTCGCGAAGGCGGTGGCGGTGACGACCTGTCCGGGCTTGAGCGCAATCGGCGCTGCGTAGGAGCGCGAGCGGGCGGTCGGCTGACTGCCGTCGGTCGTGTAGCGGATCGTGCCGGCACCGGTCTGGGTGGCCATCGTAAGCTTGGGAAGCTTCTGCCGCAGTACGTCGCCCTTGGCGCCATCGAGCGTATAGCCGACCGCAAAGGCGGCATCGGCGGCGGCGATGCCCTGCCGCTCGTATCGCAGCATCTGCGGCTGGAGGCGTTCGACGAACCCTTTCCAGTCGCGCTTGTCGCGCGGGCTCCACGTGAACTCGGCGATGGCGGACAGGCGCGGGAAGGTGGCGTGTTCCTTCTGCTTGGCCGTCGCCAGATATTCGGACCACGCATTGCCCTGCGCGCCGAGCACATGCGCGGCGGCCTCCGCCGTCACGCCGGGGCGGACGGGTTCATAGCCATAGACCATCTCCAGCGTTTGCAGCCCGATGCGGCCGGGCGGTTCGTCGCCCGCGGTCGACTGGATATTGTCGAGATAGAGGTTGGGGGCGGGCGACATGACCACGTCATGCCCCTTGTTCGCCGCCTCGACTGCGCCTGCCTCGCCGCGCCACGACATGACGGTCGCGCTGGTCGGCACGTCGCCTTCGAGGATTTCGTCCCAGCCGATCAGGCGGCGGTTCTTCGACGCCAGATATTTGCCGAGCTCGGAAATCATCCAGCCCTGCATCTGGTTCTCAGTCTTGAGGCCCAGCGCCTTCATCTGCGCCTGTACCTCCGGCGAGCGCTGCCACTGGTCCTTCACCGCCTCGTCGCCGCCGACATGGATGAACTGGCCGGGAAAGATGTCAATCAGCTCGTCGAGCACGTTCTTGATGAAGGTCATGCTGCGCGGGGAGGGGGAGAAGAGCCACGGATTGACCCCCCAGTCATGGCCGACCGGCGGCCGGTCGCCGAGCACGCCGACCTCCTCCGGATAGGCCGCGACCGCCGCCTGCGCATGGCCGGGCATGTCGATTTCGGGGACGATGGTGATGCCCCGTTCGGCGGCATAAGCGACCAGCTTGCGCAGTTCGTCCTGCGTATAGAAGCCGCCGACCTTCGGTCCCGGCTGGCCACCGGCGACGGGCGGATCGCGGAAAGCACCGATCTCGGTCAGCTTCGGGTAGCGCTTGATCTCGACGCGCCATCCCTGATCGTCCGACAGATGCATGTGCAAGGTGTTCAGCTTCTGCGCGGCCATCGTGTCGACGATCGGGTAGAGCGTCTCGATCGGCTGGAACGAGCGGGTGACGTCGACCATCAGCCCGCGCCAGCGGAAGCGTGGGCTATCGTCGATGGTGGTCGCGGCGACGCGGACCGGACGGCCGAAGGCAGTGTCGGGGCTGAGCAATTGCGCGAGCGTCATCGCGCCCCAGATCATGCCCCGGTCGCCGCTGGCGGCGATGGTGATCGCGCGCGGCGCGACGGTCAGGCGATAGGCTTCGTCGCCGGCGATCGCGGCGTCGCGGACGAAGCGGATCGGCCCCTGCGCGGCGGTGGAGAGGGTCAGGCCGCGATCGACCTTCACCCGGTCGGTCAGCAGCCGCGCGGCGGTGGCGGCACCGGTATCGCCGGCGGGCGCGACGATGCCCGCACCGTTCGCGATGGTAATCGTACCTGAAGCCGGTCGCATCTGTGCGGGCAGGGGAAGGAGCGGTGCGGTCTGTGCATGGACCGGCGCGATGGTCGCCGTGGTCGCGGCCAGTGCCGCCCGGATCAGATGCTTCACGCGGATACTCCCCTTGGGTGGCAGGCCGATTCGTGCCCGCCCGAAACTCTAGCGGCCCGAACGAAAAAAGGCCCCGGCAAAGCCGGGGCCTCGAACGAAGCGGGGGGCACGGGCCGCACCCCCCATATCGCCGGCCCCCTTACATGCGGAAGGTGGCGCTGAGCGAGAAGACGCGACCGTTCTTGTAGATCGAGGTCGGCGCGTCCGGCGTGCTGCTGTACTGGTAATAGGTTTCGTCGAGCAGGTTCGAGGCCGCCGCCGTGATGCCGATGCCGTCCGAGATGGCATAGCTGATCTGCGCGTCGAGCTGGCGGTAGGCATCGGTATAGTCCGAGCTCGCCTGACGACCGAAGCGATAGAAATACTTCGAGCGGCGGTTGTAGCTGACGCGCGCCTGGAACGGACCGTTCTCGTAATAGGGAACGACCGTGAAAGTGTGACGCGACAGGAACGGCAAGCCGTTGGCGAACGGCGTTTCCGCATCGGCAAAGGTGTAGCTGCCCTGCACACCGAAGCCCCAGATCAGGTTGGTGTTGCCCGACAGCGAGAAGCCCGTAACCGATGCCTTGCCGCCGTTGATCGGACGCGAGATCGAGTAGGTCAGCGTCCGGCCGGTGACGCTGTTGGTGAACTCAACCCCGTCCTCCACCTGATTGCCGACATAGTTCGAAATATCGCGATAGAAGAATTCGCCTGCCAGGAAGCTGGCCGGTGCGAAATACCATTCAGCCGACAGCCCGTAGTTGGTCGCGGCATAGGGCCTCAGGTCCGGATTGCCGCCGCTGCCCGAGCGGGTGGTGTCGTCGAGCGACAGCGAACCGGCCAGGTCGCCGTAGCGCGGACGCGCGATCACCTTCGCCGCAGAGGCGCGCAGTACCACGTCCTCGCCCGCCTGGAAGATAACGTTGGCGGCGGGAAGGAAGCGCGTCTCGTCGCTATCGACCTTGGTCAGCGCGAACTGGTTGCTGCTCTGGACATAGAAGGTCGATGCGTCCGACGTGTTGACGACACGACCGCCGACGTTACCGCGGAACTTACCCAGCTCGAAATTGGCCTGGATATAGCCCGCCGCGATCTTTTCGCGCACGCGCCAGTAATCGCCACGCGACAGACCGCGATCGTCGGTGAAGTTGCCGTACTTGGTCAGCGCGGCGAGAATGCCGTCCTTGTCGAGCGTGGCATAGGGCGTGCCATTCCCCGACGTGCCGAGGCCGTTGTACAGGTTGCTGTCCTGCACGTAGAAATCGAGATCGGCCAGCGTGTAGTTCTGGTTGGTGAAGACGGCATTGCTGTACGACGTGTTGCCGTTCAGGTGCGAAGCATAGCGACCGCCGAACAGGATCGTCTTGATCGGACCGAATTCGACGTCGCGCTTCACATTCAGTTCGCCGAACACTTCGCTGTCGGTGGTGAAGCCCGACTGCAGCGGGATGCCGCCGATCTGACGACCGAAGAAGGTGCGGCCATCGGTCGCGCGAATGTTCTCGCCGCCATTGGCGGTGAAGTTGCTCAGCCACTTGGTCGCATCGCTCGCCGGCGAGTTCCAGTTGACCAGCGTGTTGCGGCCGTTCGCACCGGCGGTGAAGCCCTGCTGCGTCCGGAAGTCGAGCAGATATTCAGGATCCTTGCCGCCGGTCGCGCGGGTGGCGCCGAGGTTGCCGGTGACGGTCCATTCGCCGGGCGTCCAGTCGAGCAGCAGCGAGACCGAGTCGTTCTTCAGCCGGGTGCGGCGGTAATAGGTGTCGAGCTGACCCGTCGAACCGGTCTGGCCGGCCGGGATGCCGCTGAAGGTCGCCGAATCGACGATGCCGGGCTGTCCGTTCTGGCCCGGGATATAGGTCGCGGCGGTCATCCGCGATCCTTCGAAGCCATAGGTATATTCGGAGTTCGACACGTTGTCGTAATTGCCGCGGATGATGAGCGCGGTGCCGGTCACGGTCATGTTGTCGGTCGGCTTGGCCGATACCGCGCCGCTGAAGCTGATCCGCTCACGCTCCTGCTTGAAGAATTCGCGAGCGAGGAACGAGGCGTAGCGCGACGCGCTGAACGCGGCGATGGTCGCGGCGGTCGGACGCGAACCGTTGATCGTGGCACCCATGACCGCGCGGCCGTCGGCACCATATTGGATCGGATTGCGCGTGCCGTCGGCATTTACGGTGCTGAAGCTTTCGAGCAGCGCGGCACCGGTGCGGTACCAGTAGCTGGCGACGCCGGCGCGGCTCAGCTGTTCCTTGTCGTAGCTGACCGAACCGAGGAAGCCGATCGTCTCGTCGTCGTTCTTCCAGCTGTACAGCGCCGAACCGCGGAAGCTGCCGCGCTTTGCCCGGTCGTTATATTCGCCGCCGGCGGTCGCGGCGATCGTGCCCGACTTCAGGTCGAGCGGCTTGCGGGTGACGATGTCGACGGTACCGCCGATCGCGCCTTCCTGCAGGCGCGCTTCCGGCGTCTTGTACAGCACGGCCTGGCTGATGATCGTCGGCGACAGCAGCGAATAGTTGAACGAACGGCTCGAACGGTCGGACGGGTTGCCGCCCCAGTCGGCCGATGCAACCGAATGGCCGTCGATCGTGACGCGGTTCAGCGCAGGCTCGGTGCCGGCGATGGAGAGCTGTTCGCCCTCGCCGAACTGGCGGTCGACGGTGACGCCGGGCAGGCGGGCGAGCGAATCGGCGATGTTGCTATCGGGCAGCTTGCCGACGTCTTCCGCCGAAATGACGTCGACGATCGAGTCCGCGTTCCGCTTGGTCTGGATCGCATCGGCGATCGAGCGGCGGATGCCGGTGACGGTGATGGTGTCGTCTTCAGCCGTCGTGCCGGCCGGTGCGGGCGCGTCCTGTGCCAGCGCCGGTGTCGCCAGCGCGACCAGCGCGGTGGAGGCTAGATATGCGAAACGCGAAAAAGCCATGGTCCCCTACCCCTTCTATCCGGGCGCGAAATGCACCCTCCCCGAATGGCCGCGACGGGCAAAGACGACGTGCGTCATGCGTTGGTACTATATTGGCACCATGCAAGCTCGTTTTGGTCGGGAGCAATGTGACCAATTCCCATCATAAAATCTACATAAAAATGAAAAAGGAGTGCACAGGTGAGAAAATATGACGTTTCACATCGATCGTGCGCCAGAAACCGATGGTTTAGCGCTGTTTGGTATAATATGATTATAAAAAAGCTGGGGTGATGGTTAACGACGATCGGTTGGTAATCCTTCCGCTGACCGGGTGTGCAATAATGCCAATGCCGTCGCGATAAGGAATTTCAACCGATCGCACCGCCCGTTTTCGACTATGCAAAGCCGCTTGCGTAGTACCAAAAACATACCTATCACCGCGATTGTGATCGCTCCCACCGCCCTCTACGTTGCGCAATCGACAGGTTCGAAGGGCGTGGTCATGGGTTTTTCCGATCGGGTGGGCCGGTTGCGCGGCGACGCGCATGCTCCGCTCTATGTCCAGTTGCAGCAGCTGGTGCGTACCGCGATCGAGCGGAAGGTGCTGCAACAGGACGATGCGATCCCGCCCGAACGTGAACTGGCGGTCGAATATGACGTGTCGCGCATCACCGTGCGCAAGGCGATCGAGGGGCTGGCCAAGGAAGGGCTGGTCGTTCGCCGCCGGGGCGCGGGCACCTTCGTCGCGGCGCGGGTCGACAAGAGTTTTTCGAAGCTGTCGTCCTTTTCCGAAGACATGGTCGCGCGCGGCCGGGTGCCGAGCAGCGCGTGGGTGTCGAAATCGGCCGGGCTGGTGACGCCGGAGGAATCGATGTCGCTGGGGCTGTCGCCGGGCGCACCGGTCTATCGGTTCCAGCGGATGCGCTATGCCGACGACGTGCCGATGGCGGTCGAATATGCGACCATCGCCGGCAATTGCCTGCCCGGCGTCGATGCCGTCGGCGACTCGCTCTATGCCGCGCTGGAGGCGGCGGGATCGCGGCCGGTGCGCGCGTTGCAACGGCTGCGCGCGATGGCGTTTCCCGCCGAACAGGCGAAGCGGCTGGGGGTCGAGACCGGCCATGCCGGGCTGTTCATTGAACGGCGCGGCTTCCTGGCCGATGGCGACACCGTCGAATTCACCCAGTCCTATTATCGTGGCGACGCGTACGACGTCGTCGCCGAACTGAACGCAAGCTGATCCGGCACAGGCCGGCACCAAGAGGGGGTTCATGACGTCCACCGTCGAAGCCGGGCCGAAGCCGGTCGTTGCCGAGCAGACCGCGATGCACCGCGAAGCGGGGGAGGGCGGGGCGTCGGTCGCCCGGTTCCTGTCGCGCAATGCCGTTGCGCTCGCCGAGTTGGGCGCATCGCTGCGCGCCGATCCGCCGGCGCTGGTCGTCACCTGCGCGCGCGGGTCGTCGGACCATGCCGCGACCTATGGCAAATATCTGGTCGAGACGCTGTGCGGGGTGCCCGTCGCCAGCGCCGCGCCGTCGGTCGCCTCGGTCTATGCGACGCGGATGGAGCGGATGAACGCGTTGGTGATCGCGGTGTCACAGTCGGGCCGCAGTCCCGATCTGCTGCGCACCGTGGAGAGCTACAAGGCGGCGGGCGCGCGCGTCGTCGCGCTGGTCAATGTCGAGGATTCGCCGCTCGCGGGTCTGGCCGACACCGTGCTGCCGTTGTCGGCCGGTCCGGAAACCTCGGTCGCGGCGACCAAGTCGTTCATCGCCTCGTTGACCGGCCTTGCCGCGATCGCCGCCCATTGGAGCGAGGATGCGGCGCTGCTGGCGGCGCTCGACGATCTGCCCGCGCAGCTGGAGCAGGCGTTCGATCTCGACTGGACCGCGGTCGCCGACACGCTGGTACAGGCGCGCAACCTGTTCGTGATCGGGCGCGGCTATAGCTTCGGCGTCGCGCAGGAAGCGGCGCTCAAGATGAAGGAAACCTCGGCACTGCATGCCGAGGCGTTCAGCAGCGCGGAAGTCCGCCACGGGCCGATGGCGATCATCAATGACGGCTTCCCGCTACTGGGCTTCGCGACGTCGGACGATGCCGGCGACGACGTCCGCGCGGCGGCGGCCGAGTTCGCGTCGCGCGGCGCGGCGGTGCACCTCGCCGACGCGTCCGACGACGACAGCCACCCGCCGACGATCCGCAGCCATGCGGCGATCGAACCGATCCTGATGATCCAGAGCTTCTACCGCATGGTCAACACGGTGTCGCTGCGCCGGGGGCTGAACCCCGACCAGCCGCCGCATCTGCGCAAGGTCACCGAAACGCGATGAGCAGCTTCGTCTTCCGCGGCGGGCGCGTGCTCGCCGATCAGTGCCAGCAGGACAGCTGCGCCTTTCATGTCGTCGACGGCGTCATCGCCGGTTTCCATGCCGAGGGCGATGCCGAGACGATCGACCTGGGCGGCGGCTGGCTGGTCCCCGGCTTCGTCGATACGCAGGTCAATGGCGGCGGCGGAGTGTTGTTCAACGACCATCCGACCGTCGAGGGCATCCGCGCGATCGGTGCGGCGCACGCGACCTATGGCACCACCGCCTTCCTGCCGACGCTCATCAGCGACCGGCTGGACGTGGTCGCCGCCGGGCTCGACGCGGTCGACACCGCAATCGAAGCGGGCGTGCCGGGCGTGGTCGGCATCCATGTCGAGGGGCCGTTCCTGAACCCGGCGCGCAAGGGCATTCACGACGCGAACCATTTCCGCGCGCTGGACGATGCCGCGATCGACCTGCTCACCGCCCCGCGCAGGGGCGTGGTGATGGTGACGCTGGCGCCTGAGCGCAACGATACCGCCGCGATCGAACGGCTGGTGGCTGCGGGCGTGATCGTCAGCATCGGCCATAGCGACGCGACCTATGAACAGGCGCGTGCGGCGATCGATGCCGGCGCGCGCGGCGTGACGCACCTGTACAACGCCATGTCGCCACTCAAGCACCGCGATCCGGGCGTGGTCGGCGCGGTGCTGGAGGACAAGTCGGTCTATGCCGGGCTGATCGTCGACGGCGCGCATCTGCACCCCGCCGCGATCCGCGTGGCGCTGGCGGCGCGCCCGATCGACCGGTTCATGCTGGTGACCGACGCGATGCCGACGGTAGGCGCGGAATCGAAGGAGTTCGTGCTGAATGGGCAACCGATCCATGTCGAGAACGGCGTGTGCGTCGACGCGCACGGCACGCTCGCCGGTTGCGATCTCGACATGGCGACGGCGGTGGCGAACACCCACGAACTGGGGGTCGCGTTCGAGGATGCGGTGGCGATGGCATCGGCCAATCCGGCCGCGTTCCTGCGCTTGTCGCACCGGATCGGCAGCATCGATGTCGGGCACAGCGCCGATTTCGTGTGGCTCGACCGCGACCTGACGGTGCGCGGCACGTGGATCGCGGGCAACCGCGTCGTCTGACCCCGGTGCGCCGGGACGAATAACATCCGCGCGGGTCGCCGGGGGGCGGACCCGCGCCACGAAGGGGCCGACCATGACCGCCATCCTGCTCACCGCACCGTTGCAAGGCTGGGCAAGCGCGCTCGACGACGTGCCCGACGCGGTGTTCGCCGGGCGGATGCTGGGGGACGGTGTCGCGATCGACCCGACCGGCGGTACGCTGCACGCCCCCTGTGACGGCGAGGTGCTGACGCTGCACGCGGGCGGCCATGCCATCACCCTGCGCGGCGAGGGCGGAGTCGAGCTGTTGATGCATATCGGCATCGACACGGTGCAACTGGGCGGCAAGGATTTTTCCGCGCGCGTTGCCGTCGGCGACCGGGTCGAGCGCGGCCAGCCGCTGATCGATTTCGACCTCGATGCTCTGGTGCGGGGCGCGCCGTCGCTGATGACGCCGCTGATCGTCACCAATGCCGATGCGTACCGCATCGTCCGGCGCGAGACCGACCGGGTGGTCGGTATCGGACAACTGCTGCTGACGGTCGAGCCGGTCGCCGCAAACACGCCGGCCACGACGACGGAAGAGGGCGAGCGCATCGTGCGGCAGGTGCGGGTGCCGATGGCGCATGGGCTGCACGCACGCCCGGCGGCGAAGATCGGCGAGGTTGCGCGCGGCTTTCTCGCAACGAGCTGGCTGGCCAAGGACGGCAGCGAGGCGCGTGCCACCGGGGCGGTCGGTCTGCTCGGGCTGGGCGTGCGGTTCGGTGACACGGTCGACGTGATCGCCAGCGGCCCCGACGCCGCCGAAGCGGTCGTCGCGCTGGCGACGCTGATCGAGGGCGGGATGGGCGAGCGTGCCGAACGGGCGGCGGCCGAACCGGTGGTCGCGCCGCCGCCGCCGCCCGCCGTCGCGCTGCCCGAGGGACAATTGGCGGGCACGCTAGCGGCGCCGGGCTATACGATCGGCACCGCCCGCTGGCTGCGGGTTGCCGAGATCGAGGTGCCGGTCGACGGGCAGGGCGCCGCGATCGAGACCGCCCGGCTCGATTCGGCACTGTCGGCGGTGCGTGAGAAGCTGGCGGCGACGACCGGCGAAGGGGCGGCGATCCGCGCCGCGCATATTGCGTTCCTCGACGACCCCGATCTGCGCGACGCCGCGAATGTCGCCATCGCCGATGGCCGCGATGCCGGCCATGCATGGCGCGCGGCGACCCGGACGCAGGCGGCGACGCTGCGGGGCCTTGGCGACGCGCGGCTGGCCGAGCGCGCCGACGATCTGCTCGACCTCGAACGGCAGGTGCTGGGCGAACTGACCGGCACGGTCGCGGAGGCGATGACCTTCCCTGCCGGGACCATCCTGCTCGCCGACGATCTGCTGCCGTCGCAGGTGATGGCGATCGATCCGGCCAGTGTCATCGGTCTCGCGGTCGAGCGTGGCGGGCCGACCTCGCACGTCGCGATCCTTGCGGCGACGATGGGCTTGCCGGCACTGGTCGCGATCGGCGCGCCGCTGAACGACGTGACGGATGGCGCGACGCTGATCCTCGACGCCGATAGTGGAGTGCTGCACGTCGATCCCGATGCGGCGACGCTTGCCGAGGCCCGCGCCCATGCCGATCGCCGCATCGCCGACCGCGATGCCGCGCTTGCCCGTGCCGGCGAGGCCTGCGTGACGCTCGACGGCGTGCGGATCGAGGCGTTCGCCAATCTCGGCTCGATCGAGGATGCGAAGGCGGCGATGGCCAATGGCGCCGAGGGGTCGGGGCTGCTGCGCACGGAGTTCCTGTTCCTCGACCGCGACAATGCACCCGACGCCGCCGAACAGGCTGCTCTCTATGGCGCGATCGCTGCCGAACTCGACGGGCGGCCCTTGATCGTGCGGCTGCTCGATATCGGCGGCGACAAGCCCGCCCCCTATCTGCCGATCGCGCCGGAGGAGAATCCGGCACTGGGCCTGCGCGGTATCCGCGTCGCGCTGGCCATGCCCGACATTCTCGAAACCCAGCTGCGGGGCATCCTGTCGGTACGGCCGGTCGGGCAATGCCGGATCATGATCCCGATGGTCGCAAGCGTCGCCGAGATCGCCGCCGTCCGCGCGGTCGTCGACCGGTTGCGTGCCGACCTCGGCATTACCGAACGCGTCGAGATCGGCATCATGGTCGAAACCCCCGCCGCCGCGGTCACCGCCGCGACGCTGGCGGCGCATGCCGATTTCCTGTCGATCGGCACCAACGACCTGACCCAATATGCGCTGGCGATGGATCGCGGCAACCCGGCGGTCGCCCCCGGCATCGACGGCCTCCACCCGGCCGTGCTGCAACTGATCGCGCACACGACCGAGGGGGCGGCGCGACATCGCCGCTGGGTCGGCGTGTGCGGCGGCCTTGCGTCGGACCGGCTGGCGATCCCGCTGCTGGTTGGGCTGGGCATCACTGAATTGTCGGCGTCGCCACGCTTCGTGCCCGAATTGAAGGCACTGGTCCGGCGGCTCGATACCCATCGCTGCCGCCTGCTGGCGGAACGCGCGCTGGCGGCGGCATCGCCGGCCGAGGTGCGAACGATGGTGCGCGACTTTCTTCAGGAGCAGGGTGCATGAAGTCGATCGTCGAAACGCTGCAGCCGATCGGCCGCGCGCTCATGCTGCCGATCGCGGTCCTGCCGGTGGCGGGGCTGTTGCTGCGGCTGGGCCAGCCCGACCTGCTCGATATCGGCCTGCTTGCGGCGGCGGGCGATGCGTTGTTCAACAATCTCGGGCTGTTGTTCGCGATTGGCGTCGCCTGCGGCATCGCCCGCGACGGCAATGGCGCGGCGTGTCTGGCAGGCGTCGTCTGTTATTTGGTCGTCAAGAATGGCGGGCCGGTGTTCCTCACCGTCCCGCCCGAAGTGACGCAGGGCTTCGCGCCGGACGTGGCGGCAACCCTGTCGGCGGCGTGGAAGGCGAAGGCGTTCGCCAAGCTCGACGTACCGATCGGCATCGTCGCCGGGCTGATCGGCGGTCATGCCTATAATCGCTATGCGACGATCAAGGTGCCGGAATATCTCGCCTTCTTCGGCGGGCGGCGGTTCGTGCCGATCGTCAGCGGCGTGGCCGGCATCGCCATCGCGGTCGTGGTTGGCCTCAGCTTCGGCGGCATCACCACCGCGCTCGACCTGCTCAGCCGCGGCCTCGTGGCGTCGGGCAGCTTCGGCCTGTTCGGCTTCGGCCTGCTCAACCGGCTGCTGCTGGTGACCGGGCTGCACCATATCCTCAACAACGTCGCCTGGTTCGTGCTCGGCGATTTCGGGGGTACGACCGGCGACCTGCGCCGCTTCTTCGCCGGCGATCCGACCGCGGGGGCGTTCATGGCTGGCTATTTCCCGGTGATGATGTTCGGCCTGCCCGCCGCCTGCCTCGCCATGTACCATTCGGCGCTGCCGGAACGGCGCAAGGCGGTGGGCGGCATGTTGCTCAGCCTGGCGCTCACAAGTTTCCTGACTGGTGTGACCGAGCCGATCGAATTCTCGTTCATGTTCCTGGCACCGGTTCTCTACGCGATCCATGCGGTGCTGACCGGGCTGTCGATGGCGCTGATGGACTGGCTGGGGGTGAAGCTCGGCTTCGGTTTTTCGGCGGGGCTGTTCGACTATGTGCTGAACTATGGGAAGGCGACGAAGCCGCTGCTGCTGCTCCCGGTCGGCGCTCTCTATTTCGCGCTCTATTACGGCGTGTTCCGCTTCTTCATCCTGCGCTTCGACCTCAAGACGCCGGGCCGCGACGCCAGCGCACCGTCGCTGACCGGTGCGCCGGCCGGCGGCGGGGGGGATCGCGGGCGCGCCTTCCTCGCGGCGCTCGGCGGCAGCGGCAACCTGGCCAGCATCGGCGCGTGCACCACCCGGCTGCGGCTGGTCGTCGTTGATCAGGCACTAGTCGACGAAGCGGCGCTGAAGGCGTTGGGCGCGATGGGCGTACTGCGTCCTTCGGCCCGCGCGGTACAGGTCGTGGTCGGCCCGATCGCCGACCAAGTCGCAGAAGAGATCCGCGAGGCCGGCATTGGCGGCCCGATCGCAACCGTTGCGCCTGCTGCGCAGGAGGCGACCGCCGCTGCACCGGCCGCGCTCTCGCCCGCCCTGATCGAAGCGCTTGGTGGGGCCGGGGCCATCCTGCGCGCCGAACCGCTCGCCGGGCGGGTACGTGTCGAGCTGCGCGAGGCGACGTCGATCGATTCCACAGCCTTGCCTGGGATCCGCGCCGCCGCACAGGTCACCCCGACAGTCATCCATCTGCTCGTGTGAACCACGCGCTGTCTGACAGCGTTGACGGTGTGTTGCTTAATCAGCACACCGCTGGATAATCGGTACGGTATAAGGACGATAGTATCTTCTGAGATTGACCCCGTCCGCTCGCAGGCGGAAAACTGTCGCATAGGTGAAACAAGGCCGGATCGGCACGCACCGGACAGGGGGATTCATGCAATCGATCACGAAGCTGCTGGCGACAACGTGTTTGGGAACGCTTATCGCGGGCGCCGCCCACGCGCAGGTCGTGCCGGTCGAGGCACTGCCCGATACCAACACCGAAGCGACCGACCGGGAAGATGATGCGATCGTCGTCACCGGCACGCGTATCGTCCGCCCGAACAACAAGTCGGCCGCGCCGATCGCCACCGTCACCTCTGCCGAAATCCAGGCGCAGGGTGCGACGACGATCGAGGAGGTGCTGAATCGCCTGCCGCAGGTCGCGCCGAACGCCGAGCAGAATTATGCCGAATCGAGCGGTCGCCAGCGGATCAAGCTGCGCAGCCTCGGCTTCGAACGTACGCTGACCCTGGTCGACGGCCTGCGCCTTGGCATCCAGAACGGCCTCGACGTCGGCATTATCCCTGCGACGCTGGTTGAGCGGATCGACGTGCTGAGCGGCGGTGCCTCGTCGGTCTACGGTTCGGACGCGGTGTCCGGCGTCGTCAACTTCATCCTGAAGAAGAATTTCGACGGCGTGGAGTTGAATGGCAATTATAGCTTCTACAACCACCAGAACCGCGAAAACGCGGTTACCGAAGCGGCGCGGCGGTCGTTCTTCCAGACGCCGACCGGGCTGACCAACGACGGCGCGCGCATGGACGTGACGCTTAGCGCGGGCAAGACGATGCTCGACGGGCGGGTCAACCTGACCGGCTTCTTCAGCTATCGCCAGTCCGACCTGTTGCCGCAGGGCGCACGGTCGTGGTCGGCGTGCGAAGTGACCCAGCCGACCAAGGACGCGGCACTGACCTGCACGCGCAGCCAGTATACGCAGGTCGGCACGATCATTCCGGGCAGTGGCGCCAATGCCGGGCGGGTGCTGGTCAACAATCCTAACGGCTCGGGCAACTTGATTCCATGGGGATCGGTCGCCGGGGCCGCTGCCAACCCGTTCGATGAATTCGCGGCACAGCGCGAATTCAACCGCATCAACGCGGGCGGCTTCCTGAACATCGATCTGTCCGAAGCGGCCGAGATCTATTCGACCTTCCTCGCCTATCGCGACCGGTCGCAGAACCCGATACCGCTGCGCATCTATCCCTCGGGCATCTATGGCGCGACGCCCTATCAGGTGAATTGCAACAACCCGTATCTGTCGGCGTCGCAGGGGCAGACGCTGTGCGGTAGCGCGGCCGGTACCAACACGCTGGTGCCGTTCAACCTGCTCTATCGCTTCGACGGGCTACCGCCGGCCTATAACCGGTTCGAAAACCTAGGCTACCGCGTTACCGGCGGCATTCGCGGCAAGGTGCTGAAGGCGTGGAATTACGACATTGCCGGCGTCTATTCGGCGAACCGTGGGTCGCTGACCTATCCGGCCTTCCCCGATGAGACGCGTCTGCGTCAGTCGCTGATCGTCGACAATGTGGGCGGCTCGCCGACCTGCCGTACCGGCGGTTCGACCTGCGTGCCGTTCAATCCGTTCCAGCCGTACAACAACAACGCGGCGTTCGCCGATTACGTGTACCAGAATGTCGACGGGTCGGAGATCACCAAGCCCAGCATGTGGCAGGTGCTCGGCACGGTCTCGGGCGACCTCGGCGAATATGGCATCAGGTCGCCGCTCGCCGATCAAGGCATCGCGATCGCCGCCGGCGTCGAATTCCGTGCCGAACGCTTCATCTCGACCGCCGACGCGCTGTTCCGCCAGACCAATGGCGGTACCGACGCGCGCTTCACCCAGAATGTCTGGGAAGGTAACGTCGAAGCGCAATTGCCGATCGTCGAGGACCAAAGCTGGACCCAGCTGCTGCAACTGAACCTCGGTTATCGCCGGTCGAAGTACAACCGGCTCGACGGTGCGTTCGACACGTGGAAGGTCGAGGGGATGTGGGCGCCGATCGACGACGTCACCTTCCGCGGATCGATCAACAAGGCACAGGCCGCCCCGTCGCTGATCCAGGCGGTACAGGCGAGCAACATCAACTTCGTGACGGTCGGCTCGCGCAACGATCCCTGCGCCACCGCGCCCGATCCGCAGAATCCGGGCCGCTTCCTTGCTCCCACTGCCAGCATCGAGGCGTGCCGCGCGACCGGCCTGCCCGACAATCTGTACGGCAGCCAGACGCTGAACTGCCCGGACGCGCTGTGCACGATCCGCAATGGCGGGTTCGAACTGACGCCGGAAACCGCCTATACCAAGACGTTCGGCGTGGTGCTGCGGCCGCGGTTCCTGCCGGGGCTGACCGTTTCGATCGATCGTTTCCTGATCGATCTGGACGATTCGATCAGCTATTTCAGCGCGGGCGATTTCGTGAACGGCTGCGTCCAGACGCAGAACCCCTATTTCTGTCGCGGCATCGTGCGGAACCCGGGCAGCTTCACACTGTTCAGCCCGGCCGCGAGCAACCCGGCGACCGGCTTCATCATCCAGGGTACCAGCAACGGGTATAAGAGCGATTCGCATGGCTGGGATTTCCAGGGCCAGTATGCGTTGGGCCTGAACACCGCCGGGCGGCTTGACCTCAGCTTCAACGGGACGCTGATGACCTCGGTCGGCGGGCAGGAATCGCCGACCGTCGATCCGCGCCAGTGCGTCGGCTATTATGGTCCCTTCTGCGGCGAAGGCTTCCCGAAATGGGTGCATACCCTGCGGACGACGTGGTCGACACAGGACAATGTGGTGAACGTGTCGCTGAACTGGCGGCATCAGGGGGCGATGACGATCACGTTCAATGCGGCGGCGGATACCGGCATTCCGTACGGGCCGACCAACCGTCGTTCGACCTATAACGGCATCGAAGCCTATGACTATTTCGATCTGGCGACGACGTTCAACGTGGCGAAGCGCTTCACGCTGCGTCTGGCCGTGAACAACCTGTTCGACCGCGATCCGCCGCTGATCCCGAACTCGCGTTCGGAACTGGGGCTGCTGCGCAACAACACGGTGTTCCGGTACGACCTGCTCGGTCGTCAGATCGTGGCCGGCGCGACCGTCCGCTTCTGATCGCAGGCCAGAAGGCCCCGTCGCCGTCGTGGTGACGGGGCCTTTCCGGTTCAGGCGGCGCGCAAACTCGCCGATTTCAGCACCGTGCTGCGCCCGTTGTCGCTGGTCACGGCATAGGTAAAGCCCGGCAGGATCGCGAAGGCACCGACCTCCCCGCGGGCATCCATCGCGAGGAAGCCGACCTGTACCCCGTCGAGCGCCGCGCCGCGCAGCTTCGCGATATGCTCGACCGCCTCGCGACAGGCAGCCATCGGCGACAGGCCGGCGCGTAGCGACGATACGACGCGGGCGGTGCCGGCGATGCGGGTTACTTCCTCGCCAAGGCCGGTGGCGGTGGCGGCGCCGACGCCCGCCTCGACGAACAGGCCGCTGCCGACCTGTGGCGAATCGCCGACCCGGCCGTGCAGCTTGAACGCCATGCCCGACGTCGTGCACGCACCCGCCAATGCCCCGTCCGGTGCACGGGCGATCATGCCGATCGTATCGTGGTCGAGCGGCCCGCCAAGCGGCGCGCGCGCATTTTCGCTGTTGGCGACCGGCTGATATTTCGACGTCTTCAGCCATTTGCGCCATTCGGCCTCGGCTTCCGGCGTCAGCAGCTTCTCGGCAGTGAAGCCATTGGCCAGCGCGAACTGCCGCGCGCCGTCGCCGACGAGGAAGGTGTGCGGGGTGCGCTCCATCACCGCGCGCGCGACCGAGATCGGGTGGGCGATATCCTCCATCGCCGCGACCGCGCCGACATGCCCCTTGTCGTCCATGATGACCGCGTCGAGCGTCACCCGCCCGTCGCGATCGGGATAGCCGCCCTTGCCGACCGAATGGTTGGTCAGATCGGCCTCGGGCACCATCGCCCCCGCCTCCAGCGCGTCGATCAGGCTGCCACCGCGTTTGAACCGGGCGACGGCGGCGTCGTTGGCGGCGGCACCGAAGTCCCAGGTCGAGGCGACGCGCAACGTCCCGGCCGCGCGCGGCTGGGCAGGCAGGGTGGCCGATCCGGCAGCGGCGGCAAGGCCGGCAAGAGCGGTGCGGCGGGTAATGGTCGGCATGGATACCCCGTTTGACTGGTGATGCGCGGTTGTGCGTAGTCGCCGGGGGCGGAGCAAGCCTATAGCGCGATCTCGCGCAGTACGGCGTCGAGCACCGGAAAGCCGGCCGGGGTCAGCGCCAGCCGGTCGCCGTCGCGCGCGAGGAGCCCCTGCCGCGCGAGCAGCGCTACCGCATCGGTGTGCACCACCGCCTCGATCGGGCGTTCGCCGAGCGCGGCGACGCGGGCGAGGCCGATGCCTTCGCGCATCCGCAGGCCCATCACCAATGCCTCGGTCACCCGCTCGTCAGGGGTAAGGGCGTCCTCACGTTCGATGCCATGACCGTTGCGCTCCACCGCCGCGATCCAGTTTTCGGGCTTTTTACGGCGCACCGTCGCCAGCCCCTGACGTCGGCCATGCGCACCCGGACCGATGCCGGCATAGTCACGATAGCGCCAATAGGTCAGGTTGTGGCGGCTCTCCGCCCCCGGCCGGGCGTGGTTCGATACCTCGTACAGCGGCAGGCCGGCGGCGGACGTCATCGCCTGTGTCGTTTCGAACAGGTCGGCGGCGAGGTCGGGATCGGGCAGGGTCAGCGCACCCCTCGCCGCTAGCGTCGCGAAGCGGGTGCCGGGTTCGATGGTCAGCTGATAGAGCGAGAGATGCTCGGTTCCGAACGACAGCGCGCGGGCGAGTTCGGCTTCCCATGCGGCGAGCGACTGGGCGGGCCGGGCATAGATCAGGTCGAAGCTGACCCGCGCGAAATGCCGCTGCGCCACGCCGAGCGCGGCCAGTGCCTCCTCCACGCCATGCGCGCGTTCGAGGAAGGCGAGGGCGTCGTCATGCAACGCCTGTACGCCCAGCGAGACGCGGTTGACTCCGGCGGCGGCGATGTTGGCGAAGCGTGCCGCCTCGACCGAGGACGGGTTCGCCTCCAGCGTGATCTCGATATCGTCGGTCGGCGGCCATGCGCGGCAGGCGGCGTCGATGATCGCGGCGACGGTCGCGGGCGGCATCAGCGACGGGGTACCGCCGCCGAAGAAGATCGACGCCAGCCGCCGTCCCGGCAGCACCGCCACCTCATGCGCCAGATCGGCGAGCAGCGCCTGCAACCACGCCGCCTGATCGACCGCGTCGCGGACATGACTGTTAAAGTCGCAATAGGGGCATTTCGATACGCAGAACGGCCAGTGGACGTACAGCGCGAGGGGGGGAGGTTGGTCGGGCACCATCGCCGCCCCATATGGGCGCGATGCGATCGATACAAATATTGGCGCCGCTTTTGCTGCTGACCGCCTGTTCGCCCGGCGTCGAGGCCGGTCCCGAACGCATCGTCGAACCGCGCACGTTCGAAGGGCCGGCGCCGCGCGGGGTGGCGTTGCTGCGGCAGGCGATGGAGGCCGGCCACCGCGCGGCACGGGGCGGGGCGGGATTGCCGCCGCTCGCCTGGGACCCGGCACTGGCACGCGATGCCGAGGTCTACGCCGATACGCTGGCGACTACCGGCCGGTTCGAACATTCGGCGCAACCGCGCGGCGTGCCCGAACAGGGCGAGAATCTGTGGACCGGCACGCGTGGCGCCTATCGCTATGACGAGATGGTCGGCCACTGGGTCGCGGAGAAGCGCGACTATGTCCCAGGCGTGCTGCCTGCGGTGTCGCGGACCGGCAAGTTCGGCGACGTCGCCCATTATACCCAGATCATGTGGCGCACGACGCAACGCTTCGGCTGTGCCGAGGCGAGCAACGCTCGCGACGATTTCGTGGTCTGTCGCTATGTCCCGGCGGGGAATGTCGCCGGGCAGCAGGCGTTTTGACGCTTGGGTCGGAGCGGCCGATAACGGGGCCGGCAAAGTCGCGCTGCGCCTGAACCTACGCAGCAGACCCCTGCGCGACCTCGGCGGGAGTTCGCTTTACCGTATCCCCGCGAAGGCGGGGATCCAGGGCACACCCGCAAGCCTCTGCTTACTTGGCCCTGGACCCCCGCTTGCGCGGGGGTACGGCTTCGGTGGACGCGGGCTTGGAGCCGGATTCGACCAGTGTTGATCGCCTCACCATTCCGCGCCTGAGAGCTCCTTCCTCTCAGCGAGAGGGAAAGGCGCCGAAGACGCCGAAGGGTGAGGGGGATCGCGTCGGGTCGATAGCGACCCTACCCCCGCGCGCCGGCGATCATCTTGGCGGCGATATGGCGGACGGCATTATCGTCCTTCTCGCCGCCCTGGCTCGGGTCACCCAGCTTGTCGAGGCTGGCTTCCAGCGAGTCGAGCAGCCCCGGATGCTGTTCCTCGACATAGCGCATCGTCCAGAACAGGAGATGCTCGACCGCGATCTCGCGGTGGCGGGTTTCGGTGATCGCGTCGGGCATAGGAATTCCTTTCGGGGCGTCCAATGCGCGGGGTTGGGCGGGCGTTCCGGCCTCGCGGTAGTCAAAGCTGTTCGTACCCCCGCGCAGGCGGGGGGGCCAGAGCCACGGAGGCCATCCTCTGTTACCCTGGACCCCCGCCTGCGGGGGTACGGTCCGGCTGGCGTTACCGGTTCAGAACACCGCCTTCACCAGTTGCGCGAACGCATCGGCGCGGTGGCTGATCGCGTGCTTGTGGTCGGGATCGATCTCGCCATAGCTCTGGTCCATGCCGTCCTGGACGAACATCGGGTCATAGCCGAAGCCATGCTCCCCACGCGGCGGCCATACCAGTTGCCCGTCGACGCGCCCCTCGAACCATTCGACATGCCCGTCGGGCCATGCCAGCGCCAGCGCGCACACGAAATGCGCCGCGCGGCTATGGTCGGGGCCGGTCGCCTGCATCCGTTCCTCGACCAGCCGCATCGCCGCGTCGAAATCCTTGGACGGCCCCGCCCAGCGCGCCGAGAAGATGCCCGGATCACCGTTCAGCGCCTCGACGCACAGCCCGCTGTCATCGGCCAGCGCCGGCAGCCCCGACAGGTCGGCGGCCTGCAACGCCTTCAGTTCGGCATTGGCGACGAAGGTCGTGCCGGTCTCCTCCGGCTCGGGCAGGTCGAGTTCGCCTGCCGAGATCGGGGTGACGCCGTACGGCCCGAGCAGCGCCGCGATCTCGCGGATCTTCCCGGGATTGTGGCTGGCGATGACCAGCTTGCCGGGCGTGAGCTTGCGGATCGCTTGGCGGTCTTGTCCCTCGCCGCTCATCGCCCGGTCGCCCGAAGCTGTTCGGCGAAGATGCGACCGCAACCGATGCGGGCGAGGCGCAGCAGGCGCAGCAGCGCCTCTTCGTCATAACAGGCACCCTCGGCGGTCGCCTGCACCTCGGCGATATTGTTGTCGCTGGTCAGCACGAAATTGGCGTCGGCATCGGCCGCCGAATCCTCGATATAGTCGAGGTCGAGCACCGGCGTGCCGTTGTGAATGCCGCAGCTGACCGCCGCGACCTGTCGGCTGATCGGATCGACCTCCAGCTTGCCCTCACGCATCAGCCCGTCGACCGCTAGGCGCAGCGCCACCCACGCGCCCGAAATCGACGCGGTGCGGGTGCCGCCATCGGCCTGGATCACATCGCAATCGAGCGTGATCTGCCGCTCGCCCAGCGCCTTCAGGTCGACCACGGCGCGCAGCGAACGCCCGATCAGCCGCTGGATTTCCTGGGTCCGGCCCGACTGCTTGCCCTTCGCCGCTTCCCGGCTGCCGCGGGTATGGGTGGCGCGGGGCAGCATGCCGTACTCGGCGGTGACCCAACCCTCACCCTTGCCGCGCAGCCAGGGCGGCAGGCGCTCCTCGAGAGAGGCGGTCACCAACACTTTCGTATCGCCGAAGCCGATCAGGCACGATCCCTCGGCATGGCGGGTGAAGTTGGTCTCGATCGTGATCGGGCGCATTTCGTCGGGGGTGCGGCCGGATGGGCGCATGGGAATCTCCTGAAAGTTGGCGAAGTCCTAGCCGTCCGTTCATCGCCGCGCCAGTCGCCGCGCGGTACGCCCGTGGTGACGGGTCCGAAACGACGGACCCGCAACAGGGAGCGACGTCATGAAGATCATTGCCTTGGGCCTGCTGCCGATGCTGGGCGGTTGCGTGATGGCGGTCGGCAACACGACCACCGAAACCGCGCCGGTCGCGATCGAGCGCGAGACGATAAGTTACGAAACCTCGCCGTGTTTCGGCACCTGCCCGGTGTACCGGGTGACGATCCAGCCCGACGGGACCGGCGTGTTCGAGGGGCGGCGCTTCACCAAGGTCGTCGGCACACGCGACTTCAAGGCGACGCCGGGGCAGTATCGCGCCTTTGCCGCCAAGCTTCAGCCTTACCGCCCGCAGCAGGGCGAGCGGCTGGTGCAGCCGGGCCAGCCGGGATGCGACAATGCGCCGACCGATATGCCGTCGGTGGATGTACGCTGGAACGAATTGTCGGGCGCGTCGCAGCATCTGTCTTTCTATTACGGTTGCCGGATGCGCGATCAGCGGATGAACGAGGCGCTGCGCTCGGCCCCGAACGAACTGCCGATCCGCCAGTTCATCGAGACGCCTTAAATCCTCCCCGGCACGGGGAGGGGGACCATGCGCAGCATGGTGGAGGGGGGCTTCTGCGTACGGAACGGTTGCGTTGCGTGGCGAACCCCCCCCCCCACCACCGCTTCGCGGCGGTCCCCCTCCCCGCGGGCGGGGAGGATTTGGGTTCCGCAAACCGATCCGCCGCCCTACATTCCGCCTCATGACACCGCCGATCCACGAACTGACCGACCGCGCCCGCGACGTGTTTCGGATCGTGGTGGACAGCTATCTCGCCACCGGCGCCCCGGTCGGCTCGCGGACCATCGCGCAGCTGTCGGGGCTGAACCTGTCGCCCGCCTCGATCCGCGGCGTGATGCAGGATCTGGAGGAGGCCGGGCTGCTCGCCGCGCCGCATGTCAGCGCCGGGCGGATGCCGACCGAGACCGGCCTCAGGCTGTTCGTCGACGGCATGATGCACGCGATGGAGCCGTCGGCGCAGGAGCGCGCGACGATCGAGGCGCAGGCGGACACCGCCGGCCCGGTCGAGGAAGCGCTGGCCGGGACCGCCGCCGCACTGTCGGGCCTGTCGGCCAGTGCCGGCGTGGTACTGGTGCCCAAGCGCGAGCCGGTGCTGCGGCAGGTGTCGTTCGTGCCGCTGTCGGGCACGCGCGCGCTGGCGGTGCTGGTCGGGACCGACGGATCGGTCGAGAACCGCGTGTTGGAGACACCCGGCGCCAGTCCCGCGGCATTGGTCGAGGCCGGCAATTACCTGACCGCGCGACTGTCCGGCCTGACCCTGTCCGAAGCCCGCGCTCGGATCCTGCGCGAAATCGGGCAGGAACGCGCCGAACTGGACGCGACCGCCCGCGCGCTGGTCGAGGCGGGGCTGGCGATGTGGAGCGAGGATGGCGGGCAGCGGCCGGTGCTGATCGTGCGCGGACAGGCGCGGCTGATCGACCCCGCCGCCGCCCACGATCTCGACCGCGTGCGGCAATTGCTCGACGAACTGGAGGGAAAGGAGGAGATCGCCCGGCTGCTCGCATCGACGCAGGATGGTGACGCCTCGCGCATCTTTATCGGGTCGGAAAACAAATTGTTCGCATTGACCGGATCGTCGGTCATCGCCAAGCCGGTCCGCGCGCTGGACGGGCGCGTCGTCGGCGTGGTCGGCGTGATCGGGCCTGTCCGGTTGAACTATGCGCGCGTCGTGCCCATGGTGGATTTCACTGCCGCGACGCTGACGCGGCTGCTCGGCTGACAGGACAAGAAGAGACCGGAATGAACGACACTCCCGCCAACGACGATACGAACGACCTGCGCGAAGCCACCGCCGAGGCCGCACCCGAAGTCGCCGAAGCGGATCGCCTCGCCGACCTCGAAGCCAAGCTGGCCGATTCGCAGGCCGAGACCCTGTACGCCCGCGCCGACCTTCAGAATGTGCGCCGCCGCGCCGAAAAGGAGGTGGCCGACGCCCGCGCCTATGCCGCGACCGCGTTTTCGCGCGACATCCTGTCGGTGGCCGACAATCTGTCGCGCGCGCTGTCGGCGATTCCCGAGGATCTGCGCGGCGACGACCGGCTGAAGGGTCTGATCACCGGCCTCGAAGCGACCGGGCGCGAGTTGGAGAGCGTGTTCGGCCGCCATGGCATCACCAAGATGGTGTCGGTCGGCGAAACGCTCGACCCGAACAAGCATCAGGCGATGTTCGAAGTGCCGTCGAACGACGCGGCGCCCGGCACCGTCGTGCAGGAAATCCAGACCGGCTACATGATTCGCGACCGGCTGCTGCGTCCGGCGCTGGTCGGCGTGGCCAAGGCGCCGGAGGGCGTCGCCTGAACGAGACGGTTCGGCCCGACCTAGCCACCCCGCCCCGGTTCGAACGGATCGTCCACCCGGAGGCGATCGTCGAACCGGCGGCGTTGGCGGCTTCGCTCGCGGCACTTACCACCGGCGATCAGGACGGCACGGCGCTGCGTCGCGCGGCGACCGCGGTGCTGCGCGATGCGATGGCGCGTGGCCGGTCGGAGATCGAACAGCGGCTGCGCGCCCGTCCCAGCCATGGGTTGGAGACGGCGGCGGCCTATGCCTATCTGACCGATGCGATCCTTGTCGCGCTGGCGGGCTTCATCGTCCGCTACGTCCATCCGAACCCTAATCCGACCGCTGCCGAGCGGATGACGCTGATCGCGGTCGGCGGCTATGGTCGGGGCGAGATGGCACCGCATTCGGACGTCGATATCGGCGTGCTGACCCCGTGGAAGCAGACTGCCTGGTCCGAACAGGTCATCGAATCGATCCTCTATGCGCTGTGGGACCTGGGGCTGAAGGTCGGCCATTCGTCGCGCTCGCTCGATGAAATGGTCCGGCAGGCCAAGGGCGACGTCACCATCCGCACCGCGCTGGTCGAGGCGCGCTATGTCTGGGGCGACACCGCGCTCTATGGCGAGGCGGCGCAGCGCTTCAAACAGGAGGTGCAGGAAGGGACCGCGCGCACCTTCATCGCCGAAAAGCTCGCCGAACGCGACGCGCGGCACAAGAAGCTCGGCGACACCCGCTATGTCGTCGAGCCGAATGTGAAGGAAGGGAAGGGGGGCCTGCGCGACCTGCACGCCCTCTTCTGGATCGGCAAATACGCCTATAATGTCCGCCGTGCCGCCGATCTGGTCCGGGTCGGGCTGCTCAGCGCGCCTGAATTGCGCAAGTTCAACCGCGCCGAGGATTTCCTGTGGGCGGTGCGCTGTCACCTCCACCTCATTACCGGCCGGGCCGAGGAGCGGCTGACCTTTGACGTGCAGACCGAGATCGCAACGCGGATGCGCTATAGCGACCGGGTCGGCAAGTCGCGCGTCGAACGCTTCATGCAATATTATTTCCTGCAGGCGAAGCGGGTCGGCGACCTGACCGGCATGTTCCTCAGCCATCTCGACGAAACCTATGCCGCGCGTGGTAGCCGCTTCGGCTTTCCGCGGTTGCGGCGGCGGCCGGGGCGCTTGAACGGATTCGTGCTCGATCGCGGACGGCTGGCGCTGCCGAAGGACGATTTTTTCGCCCAGGACCCGGTACGGCTGATCGAGATCTTCGCGCTCGCCGACCTGCACGGGCTGGAAATCCACCCATTGGCGATGCGCGCCGCGTCGCGCGACGCGCGGCTGGCGGCGCATGTCCGATCGCACCCGCGCGCCAACCAGCTGTTCCTCGACGTATTGACCTCTCCGCGCGATCCCGAGCTGGTGCTGCGCTGGATGAACGAATGCGGCGTGTTCGGCCGCTTCATTCCCGATTTCGGCCGCATCGTCGCGCAGATGCAGTTCGACATGTATCACCATTACACGGTCGACGAACACACGATCCGCATGATCGGGCTGCTCTCGCAGGTCGAGCGCGGCATTTGTCGCGAGGAACATCCACTCGCCACCGCGCTGTTCGGCGGCATCGTCCAGCGTCGCGCGCTCTATGTCGCGGTGCTGTGCCACGATATTGCCAAGGGGCGCGGCGGCGACCATTCGATCCTGGGTGCCGAAGTCGCCGAACGCCTCTGCCCCCGCCTCGGCCTGACCCCGGCCGAGACCGAGACGGTGGCCTGGCTGGTCCGCTATCACCTGCTGATGTCGGCAACGGCATTCAAGCGGGACCTCAGCGACTTCAAGACGATCCTCGACTTCACCAGCATCGTGCAATCGCCGCAGCGGCTGCGCATGCTGCTGGTGCTGACCGTCGTCGATATCCGCGCGGTCGGTCCCGGCACGTGGAACGGGTGGAAGCGGCAGTTGCTGACCACGCTCTTCGAAACCGCCGAGGAAGTGCTGCGCCTCGGTCACAAACAGCGCGGTCGCGACGAACGCATCGCCGAGAAGCAGGAACGGCTGCGGCAGACGCTGGGCTGGGACAAGGATACGCTGGCCGCCTATGTCCGGCACCTGCCGCCCGCTTACTGGATCGCCGAGCCGGATGACGTCATCGCCGCCAATGCGCGGATGGTCGACCAGTCGGGTGATGCGCGGCTGACGATCGAGACCAGCGTCGACGAGGATCGCGGCGCGACGCTGGTGACGGTGCATGCCGCCGACCATCCTGGGCTGTTCTATCGCATCGCCGGCGCGATCCATGCGGCAGGCGGCAACATCATCGACGCGCGCATCCACACGACGCGCACCGGCATGGCGCTAGACAATTTCCTCGTGCAGAACCCGCTGGGCGGTCCGTTCGACGAAGCCGGGCAGTTGCAGCGGCTGAAGACCGCGATCGCCGACGCGCTCGCCAACCGCATGAAGCTGAACGACCGGCTGGCCGCCAAGCCGCTGTCGCGGGTTCGCGCCGAAGCCTTTCCGATCGAGCCCAATGTGCTGATCGACAATGCCGCGTCGAACCGCTTCACCGTGATCGAGGTCAACGCCCGCGACCGGCCGGCGCTACTGCATCATTTGGCACAGGCGCTGTTCCAGTCGAAGGTGACGCTGCATTCGGCGCATGTCGCCACCTATGGTGAGCGGGCGGTCGATACCTTCTATGTTACCGACCTGACCGGCGACCGCATCACCGGACAGTTGCGGCTGAAATCCCTCGAGCGACGGATGCTCGATGCGGCGGCGGGCAAGGATTTCGGCGTCTTCGTCTAATCCCTTGCGGATCGATAGGGATTGCGGCAGGATCGGCATATGGATCCGATCCTGCTGGTCGTTCTGGCCATCGCTTTCGTGCTGATCGTCGCCGTCGCGATCGCATCGAACCCCCGCAAATCCCGCCACGCCGATAGCGGCGACACCGGCTTTGGCTGGTTCGACGGCGGCCATACGTCGAGTCACTGCGGCAGCGATGGCGGCGGTTGCGACGGTGGCGGTGGCGACTGAGCCGATCGCACCGACAACCATTGCCGATTGAGTCTCGGACAGCGATTGTAGCGGTTCGCGATGCGCTGCCGGTCTTTGAGGCGGCCGAACATAATCTCTATGCGGCTGTGGCTGTGGCTGCGGCGACGATAGCGACGCTTGTCGTAGCTGACGGCTCGTTGAACGATTTGCGCCCCCGGAATGCAGGCAGTACTGCCGCACTAGTGTAGTCGCTGGGCCTAAACCGATTTTGCGAGTGGTTCTGGCTTCTTGTCATCGGGCAGTATCTTAGCCAAGTGTTGATGCACGGCGTGCTTACTGAACGGCTTTGAAACGAAAGTTGCCCTCTCCGGCATATCGCCCTTCTTAGGGAGTACGTGACCCGAGGCGATGACAATCTCGATATGGGGCCAATTTCCGTCAGCATGACGCGCTAGGTCGAAGCCGTTAGTGGACCCGGGCATATCGACATCTGAGAACAGCAAAACGATATTTGGTCCATGCTTTTCTAATACAGATTTGGCTTCATCACCATTCATGGCTTCGTGGACGCGGAAACCAGCGTCTTCGAGGATAGCCGTAGTATCCATTAAAATTATCGGGTCGTCATCAACGACGAGCGCGTACGGTACAGTGGACGTATTCATGATACTAGAACACACTACTTTTCGACAAGTTTCTACCACGCAAATCGGATACAATCTCATTCAAAGACAATTCGCACTAACCTAAATTTAAAAGCTTGTCGGCCCTCGACTTATCGAAGGGGTATGCGGAATGCTGTTTTCTATTCCTCCTTTACATACGTAAGCGAAGTTTTCGCGCTGTATGTTACATCGTAGTCGAGCTCTCTATGACTCGTTGAGTAGTGTGCCTGATAGGTATTTAAGTCCAAATACGGGCAATAGTTTAATGTAGATTGACGTGCCGCCTCACGGCAAAAGCAGGATACGTTCGTCCAACGTCACCCGAACACAGCATCCTGGGTTGGCATCTTCGCGCTCAACGGTGCCACCGAGCTGTTTAGCGAGCAAACGGACCAATTTTGAGCCAAGCCCCGGCACGGTTTCGGGCGAACAGCCAACTCCGTCATCTATGACGGTTACGATCATGTTCGTGCCGTTGGTTGTGATATCGACCTTGATAACTCCCCCGCGCTCTGTCGGGTAAGCGTATTTCAAGCTGTTCGTCACCAACTCATTCACTATCAGCCCGACATGGACCGCCACCGAACTTGGCGCGAAGATATCAGTGCAGGTAACCCTGACCGCTATCGGCCGAACGTCTCGCAGAAGGTCACCTAGCCCGTGACCAAGAGCTGTGACATAATCCGATAGGCCCACGAGCCCGCCCTTACCGTCACCTCTCAGCCGCTCCTGCGCTTGCGCTACCACGAGCACCCGAGCGTTCGCAGCGCTTAGCGCGTCGCGGACAGCGGGATCTTTGCTGTTATTCCTCTGAAGGGTGATCGCTGAGCTGATAATCGCCAGATCATTCTTCGTCCGGTGGGCAAGCTCCTCCAAAAGGAGCGCCTTAGCTGCTTCACTTTCATCCAAACGCCGAACGGCTTCGCGTAACGCTTCTGTGATCCAAGACATGGTGAAGCCGATGGCCACAAAGATGGTCAACGCGAACGTATCTTTCAGACCGATCGCGAAAGAGAAAATCGGATCAATAAAGAAATACGCCGCGACTGCCGCGCTCAGTAATGTGGCAAAAAACCCCGAACCTCGATCGAATAATAAAGCACATAAAAAACTGAAGGAATAAAGAGCAGTATAGGAAAATTATGAAGCGGACCATCAAGCGAATATCGCAGCGCGGAAGTTATGCCAATTATCGCGCACGTCGCTCCGTATCGCAATATCACGCCGAACTTTCGCCGTGGAAGTAGCCGGACAAGCATGTTTTCTGTGGGTGCTGAGCTTGCGGCCATTACTACCTATCCAACGGTTAACCATAGTTTACGGCCTGTCAGCTTCCTCAAAGGGAGAAGACCTTGCTGTATCGCGCGTATTCCGTGGACGGCAAAACAACCCGGAAGCACGCAATAACTTGTGATATGATGCAGTCGGAGCCCATTCCACCGATAGGCTGTTATGAACCGGCAGCGAATGCAGCGGCCTGCTTGATCTCCAACTATCGGATGTACAGTGCACGCCGCGTCCGACACGGACCGAAGTGCGCACGCGGTGTGCTGCGCTATGTCCAGCATGCTCGCGCCCGGCATCGTCGCTCCCGATACGATCCGCGCCTTCTCATTGTCAGTCCCGACCATCCCGGTGGATCGTATCGGCACGATGCCGCACCTGTCGCTTGCGGATCACCTCGCTTGCTGGGGTTATCCGCTCCGCCTAGTCCGGTGGTTGCATCTTCCGCTGGGAATGGTGCTAACGGACGTTAGCGCAGCAACTGTTCAAGCACCCACCGGGCGACCTGGAACGCGGCGAAGGGTTGAGGCAGGACCGGCCCATATTGTTCGGTTGCGATCGGCGTGTCCGCCGCCGTCAATGTCAGGCACGGCAATCCTCGATCGGCCAATGCCGAAACAAGGTCGGGCGCTCCGTTCGCCGCGACGTATCCGATGAAGATGACGACGCGCGTCTCCGGCGCCCGCACCCGTTCGATAGCGTGCGCCAGGTCACCGATCGGGCCGACCACCGACAGGGCACGCTCCCGCAGGACTGCCGCGACGTAACCGCCGACGAACGATGCGTCGTCGCCGATGAGGACGACGTGACCGAGCGATCCCGTCATCTGCCGGTCGCTCACGCCGCGTTGCGCCCCCGTCCAAGCGCCGGGTCCAGCGTCGCTTGTTCTGCTTCCAGCATCGGTTTGAGCCGGCGATAGGTCGCCAGCGCCTGTCCGACGACCTGATCCATATTATAGTAGCGATAGGTCGCCAGTCGCCCGACAAAGGTGACGTTCGGCTCGTCGAGCGCCAATGCTTCATAGCGTTTGAAGAGCAGCTGGTTCTCGTCGCGAGGGATTGGGTAGTAGGGATCGCCCGTCGCGCTGGGATATTCGTAAGTAACGCTGGTTTGCGGCGCAACCTGCCCCGTCAGATGCTTGTATTCGGTGACCCGCGTGTAGGGCACGTCCTCGTTCGGATAGTTAACCACCGCCACCGGCTGATGCTGCACGGTATCGAGCGTACGGTGTTCAAACCGCAGCGAACGATAGGGGAGCCGCCCATAGCGATAGCCGTAATATTCATCGATCGGGCCAGTGAACACCAAATGATCGTGCGCATAGGCGTTCCGGACATCCGCATAATCGACGCCCAGCAGCACATCGATGTTCGGATGATCGAGCATCGCTTCGAACATCCGCGTATAGCCATCGGCAGGCATCGCCTGATAGTTGTCGCCGAAATAGCGATCGTCCGTGTCGGTGCGGGTCGGCACGCGCGCCGTCACCGACTTGTCGAGTTCCGATGGGTCCATGCCCCATTGTTTGCGCGTATAGCCACGGAAGAAGGTTTCGTAGAGTTCCCGCCCGACCTTCGACACGACGACATCGGCCGAGGTCCGAATTGGATCGACCGGCTCGGCGCGCGTCGCCAGGAACGCCTCGACCTCCACATCGCTCGAGAGGTTCAAACCGTAGAGCGCGTTGAGCGTCGTCCGGTTGATCGGCATGGGCACGAGTTGGCCGTCGACATCGGCCAGCACGCGGTGTTGATACGGGCGCCACTGGGTGAAGCGCGACAGATAGTCGAAGATGTCGCGCGAGTTGGTGTGGAAGATATGCGGGCCATATTGGTGGATCAGGATGCCCGCAGCGTCATGCCGGTCGAAAGCGTTGCCGGCGATATGCGGGCGTCGATCGACGACCAGTACCCGCTTGCCGCCATCGACGGCAAGGCGCTCGGCCATGACCGCTCCGGCAAAGCCGGCACCCACCACCATCACATCATAACGATCGTTCATCGGCGGCCAAATGGTCGGCGATACCACCGGTTCGTGCCGGGTGCGCGTCGTGATCCGCGTGTCGATGAGCGCCTGCATTGCCGCGGTGGTGCGGTCCCAGGATCCGCTCGACAATTGTTCGTCGGCCGCGTCCCGCCAACCCGTGCCGTCCGTACGAAGCACCATTGCCGCTTCACAGGCGGCGACGAACGCGTCGGGCGTCTCCGCTATCAGCACGCCGTCGAGATGACCGTAATGGCGTACCACATCGACGATCGGCGTGGACACGACCGGAAGGGCCGCCGCCAAATATTCGGGTGTCTTGGTCGGACTGATGAACCGCGTCGCCTCGTTCAGCGCGAACGGCATCAGCGCGACATCCCATCCTGCCATATAGTCGGGCAGCGCCGCATAAGATCGTCCGCCTAGGTAATGGATGTTCGCCCGGCGCGGCAGTTCGGCCTCGTCGATCTTCACGACCGGGCCAATCATCACCAACGACCAGTCGGGATGGGCATCGGCCAGCGCGGCGACCAGCGACAGGTCCATGCGTTCGTCGATCACCCCGGCAAAGCCCAGTCGCGGTGCCGGCATGACAGCCTGATCCTCCGGTTCGTGCGTCGCCATCCGGGCACGCCCGAAATGCGCGGCATCGATGCTGGAGGGAAAGGCATGGACGCTAGGATGCCGGTCGCGCTTCGCCTCATACAGGCTGGTACCGCCCGTGAAGACCAGATCGGCACAGTCGAGCAACGCCTGCTCGCGCACTAGCAATTCGGGGGGCGCACCCTTGAATGCTGATAATTCGTCCATGCAGTCATAGACGATGCACGCCGCCGACACATGGTCCGAAAAGGGCAGCATCATCGGCGTATAATACCAGCGGATCACCGGCCCCCCGACGGTTGCCAGTTCGGCGTCGAGCAGCGCGCGCAGTATTGCGTCCTCCTGCCCGCGCAACGCCGGATCGAGCTGTGGCGTCAGGATGACGACGCCGCTGTCGCCACACACCCGGCGGTGCAGTTCGACCGGCCCCGATCGATATTCCGGCTCCTCCCAATACAGGACATCGTGCGTTTTGACGAAACGGGTCATCAAATGCTGTGGCCGCTGAAATACGAAGGCCCATCGCAGGTGACTGAAGCAGAGGATAGTGGCTCGGCGATGCCCCTCCGCCTGAATATTGGCGGAATGGACGACGTTCGACGATTGCACTGCCACAGACGCTCCTCTGAACCTTGTTCACAAACCGGAAACAAAGCAGGCGGCTACGTCGTTCCTACTAAATATCTGAAAACAAACATGTATTAGTAACATTTCCGGAACGATGCTTTGGAGCGCCCGTTACCCCGGCACGGGAGGATCGGATGGACACGTTGCAAAGCTGGTGCGGTGTGGAATGCACCGTCAACCGGACCCACGCCGGCTATCGCGACCAGACGCGATTGAGTGGCCACCACGATCGGATCGACGACCTCGACCTGTTCGCCGAACTCGGTTTCAGTGCGATCCGTTATCCCGTCCTATGGGAACGGGTGGTGACCGGATCGGGGGCACTCGACTGGTCATGGACCGATGCGCGTCTCGACCGGTTGCGGTCCCTTGGTATCCGGCCGATCGCGGGGCTCGTCCATCATGGCAGCGGCCCGCCGCATGTAGACCTGCTCGATGACGGGTTCGCGGCCGGTCTGGGCGACTATGCTGGACAAGTCGCCGAACGCTATCCCTGGATCGACGACTGGACCCCGGTCAACGAACCGCTGACGACCGCACGCTTTTCCGCGCTGTACGGCCATTGGTATCCGCATGCCCGCGACGAAGGGGCATTCTGGCGGGCGCTGCTCAACCAGATCGACGGTACGCGCCTGGCCATGCGCGCTGTCCGTCGGATCAATCCTGCGGCGCGGCTGATACAGACCGACGATCTCGGGCGGACCTATGCCACCGTGCCGTTGGCCGAACAGGCCGCGTTCGACAATCTTCGGCGTTGGGCGGGATGGGATTTGCTGTTCGGGCGCGTGACGCGGCACCATCCGTTGTGGCAGCGTATCGGGAAGTTCGGGCTGGAGGAGCGGATCGCCCGGATCGCCGACGATCCCTGCCCGCCAGACATCGTCGGTGTAAATCATTATCTGACCAGCGACCGGTTTCTCGACCACCGCACCGAACGCTATCCGCCCGACACCCATGGCGGCAACGGCCGCATCGCCTTCGCCGATGTGGCGGCGATCCGGGTCCTCGATCCAGCGCCTGCCGGGCTGACGGGCGCGTTGCGGGAGGCATGGCAACGCTACGGCACGCCGCTGGCGGTGACCGAGGTGCACAATGGCTGCACGCGAGAGGAACAGTTGCGTTGGGCCGCCGACGCGTGGGACGATTGCGTCACCCTGCGGCAGGAAGGTGTCGATATCCGCGCGGTGACCGCGTGGTCGCTGCTCGGCAGCCATGATTGGAACACGTTGCTGACCGCACCGGGCAACTATGAACCCGGTATCTTCGACGTTTCGAGCGGAACGCCTCGGCGCACGGCACTGGCCCGGGTGTGGCGGGACCTCCCCGCCGGGCGCGACCGTCACGCGGTGGCAAAGGCACCGGGTTGGTGGCTTCGGTCTGACCGGCTGTTGTACCCGCCGCTGTCGCACCCCGCCCCGCGCCCGGCCCCGCAGCGTCGACCATCAGCCCCGCCGCTGTTGATATGCGGCGCCAGCGGGACGCTGGGCCAGGCCTTTGCGCGGGCGTGTGATCGGCGGGGCATATCGTGGGTCAGCACCGGACGCGATACGATCGACCTCGAACGCCCGGCGAAGATCGCCGCAACGCTCGATCACGTGCGGCCATGGGCCGTCATCAACGCCACCGGTTGGGTCCGGGTCGACGATGCCGAGGATAACGAAGCCGCCTGTTTCGCCGTCAACGCCACGGGCGCGATCGCACTGGCGCAGGCCTGTGCCGAGCGTGGGATGCCCAGCCTGCATTTCTCCAGCGACCTGGTGTTCGACGGGCTGGCGCAGCGAGCCTATGTCGAGAGCGATCCGCCTGGTCCCGGCAACGCCTATGGCCGGAGCAAGGCGGCGATGGAGGGTGGCTGTGCGGGCTTGCCCGGCGTGCTGATCGCGCGGACCGCCGCGTTCTTTTCGCCCGACGACCACTATAACTTCGCAGTCGCGGTGACCGATGCGCTGGCGGCGGGCAGGCCGTTTCGGGCGGCAGCCGATCAGGTGGTCAGCCCGACCTATGTCCCGGCGCTGGTCGATACCGCGCTCGACCTGCTGATCGACGGCATGGAAGGGATCGTCCATCTGGCGGGCAGCGATGCGGTAAGCTGGGCAACCTTCGCCCGCCGTCTGGCCGCGGCTGCCGGGCATGATCCGTCGATGATCGACGCGGTGCCGGGAAGCGCGCTCGACCTAAAGGCCGAACGGCCGGCCCAAGTCGCGCTGGCGAGCACGCGCGTTTCAGGCCTGTTGCCGCTGGACGTAGCGATCACCGGGTTTCTCACCGGGCTCGCCGAAGAGCCCGCTGCCGCCCGTGCCGACTTGCAACGCGCATGTTGAGCCGGGTCAATTGGCAGACCCCCACCTGGATGAGCCGCTATCTCGTCTTCGACGCCGCCGTCGACGGCATCGAACGCAGCGTTGCGGTCATCGCCGACCTGCTATCGGTCGCGCAGGACGAACCGGCGGCGCTGACCCTCGAACGCAACCTGTTCCGGCTGCGCGACCGGATCGAACGCGCGGCGCGCGAAAACACCGCATCCCATATGATCTACATCATTTGAAGCTGCGACCCCTGCGCGCAACAATGCGACCGATATTCAACGGGAAAGGCCTTTGACGATGGGGCGTTGGCCGGAGCGGCTGTGGATCGTGCGCCATGGCGAAAGCGCAGGTAACGTAGCGCGCGATGCGGCCGATGCGCGGGGGGCCGAACGGATCGAACTCGCCACGCGCGACGTCGACATCGTGCTCTCGGATCGCGGTCAGGAACAGGCGCGGGCGCTGGGCAACTGGTTCGCCCGCTGCGAAGCGGTCGATCGCCCCGATATCATCCTCGCCTCACCCTACGCCCGGGCCTGCACCACCGCCGCGCTGTTTCGTGACGCCGGCGGCGCCGCGACGGCCGATACCGCGATCTGCGTCGACGAACGGCTGCGTGAGAAGGAGTTCGGCATTCTCGACGGGTTGACCGTGACCGGCGTCGCCGCGGTCTATCCCGATCAGGCGGAATTTCGCCGGCTGCTTGGCAAATTCTACCATCGGCCACCCGGCGGAGAGAGCTGGTGCGACGTCATCTTCCGGCTGCGGTCGCTGCTCGACACGGTCGCGCTACATCATGCGGGCCAGCGGGTGATGATCGTCGCACATCAGGTGGTCGTACTGTGCCTGCGCTATGTGATCGAGAATATGACCGAGGAACAGATACTGGCGATCGATCGCGCGGGCGACGTCGCCAATGCATCGATCACCGAGTATCGTCTGGAAACCGGGGACGATGGCAACGAGGGGCTGGTGCTGAGCCGCTATAATGCCGTCCCCCATCTCGACGCCGCCGCCCCGCAGGCGTTCACCGCCGAACCCGATCGCACCGGGGGCGTGCGCGGATGAGCGATGCGACACGGCTCGACAGCCTGTGGCTCGGCAACCATCCGCTGCCAGTGCATGGCATGGGCACGACCAAGAACAGTCGCGGCCGGGTTCTGGCGATCGGTGGATCGCGCACCGTGCCGGGCGCGCTGCGTCTGACCGGCGAGGCCGCGTTGCGCGTCGGTGCGGGCAAGCTGCAATTGGCGACCGTCGCATCGGCGGCGATGACGCTGGGACTGTTGGTCCCCGAAGCCGGATCGATCGCGCTGCCGGAAAACGGCGACGGGGAGATCGCCGATACAGGGTCTTCCTTGCAGTCGGCGTTGGAGCATTGCGACGTCGTCGTGCTGGGTCCGGGCATCAGCGATCCCGATGCGGCGTCGAATCTGCTGGAACAGGTGCTACAGATGCGACGGACAGACCTGGCCATCGTCATCGACGCAATCGCTATCGGCTGCCTGAAACACTTCCAGCGTCAGATGCAGGAATTTGCGGGCGATCTGGTTCTGACACCGAACCACGCGGAAATAGCGGTGCTGACCGGAACGGATGAGAAGCACATCGCCGACCAGCCCGAAAGTATCGCGAGGCAAGTGGCGGCTGATACAAATGCAGTCGTTGCGCTAAAGGGAACGAGCACGGTCGTTGCCGCTCCTGACGGACACCTGCTGGACTATGCCGGCGGCGGGACCGGGTTGGCAACCGCAGGATCCGGTGACGTACTTGCTGGCGCGATCGGCGGCCTGTTGTCACGCGGCACCGCGCCGCTGGTAGCTACCGGTTGGGGTGTATGGCTCCATGGACAAAGCGGCCGGCGTGTCGCGAATATCGATGGTCCTCTAGGATTTTTGGCGCGGGATCTCCCGCAAGAGTTTCCGAAACTCTTGCCCCAATGACCGGATGCCGGACGGTCCGAAGCATGTGTGGTTCAAGATGATAATTCGATAATCGACAAGGCAGGGCGCACCTCGGGCCGTACAGACTCCGCTGCGCATCGGCTGAAGCGAATGGTGACCCAGTGCGGTCCAGATGGACGATCGGCAAGACATTTCGCACCGATACCTGACCCCCGGATTAGGTGTTCAGTCCCGGCATTTGGTGGATCGGATTTACGATGAACCGGTCTGGCTCTGACGTCCAGATCTTGGCGATGTATTCGTAGGGTGTGAGCCCGTTGAGCGTCTTCAGCCGACGGGCGAAGTTGTATGCGGCCATGAAGTCGGCGAGGTGCGTCCGAAGCTGTTCGTGGGTTTCGTAGTGGAAGCGCTTGACGGTCGCCTCCTTGATAGTGCGGTTCATCCGTTCGACCTGCCCATTGGTCCACGGATGGTTCGGCTTGGTGAGCCGGTGCTCGATGTCATTGGCCTCGCAGATCATGTCGAAGCGCATCTGGCGCGACCAGGCGGTGTTGCGGTTGCGGGGCTGCTCGGCGAACTGGATGCCGTTATCGGTCAGGATCGTGTGGATGCGATACGGCACGGCTGTCAGCAGGTGTTCGAGAAACTCCCATGCTGTCCGGCGATCAGCCTTGTCAACCAGCTGCGTGACGGCGAACTTGCTGGTACGGTCGATGCCGACGAACAGGTAAAGCTTGCCTTCGGCGGTCTGCACCTCAGCGATATCAATGTGGAAGAAACCAATCGGATAACGCTTGAAGCGCAGCCGCTTCGGCTTGTCGCCCTCGACGTCTGGTAGGCGGGAGATACCATGCCGCTGCAGGCAGCGGTGCAGCGCTGACCGCGTCAGGTGCGGGACCGACGGCTGCAGCGCGTAGAGGCAGTCGTCGAGCGGCAGCAGGGTGTGACGCCGGAATGCCACAATCATTGCCTCCTCCGCCTCGGACAAGGTCGTTGAATGAGGGGCCTTCGGCCCGGTCTTCAGATCCTCGACCGTCGCCCGCTTTCGCCACTTCGCGACCGTCTTCGGGTTAATCCCGAGTTCCCGGCTCAGCGTCGCGAGCGAAGCTTGCGACATGCTGTATTGCTGCTCGGACGGCGTGCGTGGTCGTGGCGCACCCATGACGAACTTGTCCCATGCGGCTTC